>NZ_JBYSYL010000008.1:0-331464 GCF_058783235.1 Achromobacter sp. FW305-C-28
TGGTGGCGACGCTCGGTCGCGTATGCGCACTGCGCGGCTTGCCGCGCGTCATCAAAACCGATAACGGCAGCGAGTTCATCTCCAAAGCCATGGACAAATGGGCATACGAAAATGGGGTGGAAATCGACTTCAGCCGGCCTGGCAAGCCGACGGACAATGCGCAGTGCGAATCCTTCAACGGCCGCTTCCGTCAGGAATGCCTGAACAGCCACTGGTTCTTGTCATTTGCTGATGCCAAGGAGAAAATTGACGCCTGGCGGACGTACTATAACGAGGTTCGTCCCCACTCCGCGCTGAAGTGGCAGGCACCTGCTGAATACGCGCGCCAGCACTTGGCCAGCGGCCAAAGTACCAACCTCAATGAGCCGGAAATCTCTACTTCTGATCCGGACTAATACGGGGTTAGGGTCAATCGGAATACGCGCGGGAGTCTACGACGAGCGGCTAGCGTTTGACCGACTAGGGGATGCCCTACCTAGATTTTATTTCGCGGTAGCGAAAGACATTTACCTCTCGCGGAGTGAAGGAGGCGCGCCTAGTTTATACGTGCAACTCGAGCGCCTAGCCAGAGACTGGCGGGAACAGTCGCCCAAATCTTTCGGGGGGCTCTAACGGTGCCTACGCCCTACGAAACCATCGACGCGTACTGCAAGCAGAACAAAAAGAACAACTGCGTTCGTGACCTTGCCTACAGCATCTATATGCAGCAGAGCGATCTGCTCTCTCAAGATCCATCGCTTACTCCCGCGGCAATTCAAACGATACTTCTCACCAATGCGAACCTGCTGGCGCATGTCCGATCCGCCGAAGACGCGCTTTCCGCACAGGTCGAAAATGAGGTTAAAAGAATTCGGAAGGAGTTAGGAACCAAGTCTTTCGGTATGTCGATTGTTTCTGGGGTAGTCGGAAACATCGTCTACTCGTTACTGCTGGTCGTCATCTTCATCTTGGCAAAGGACCAGATATCAACATGGTTGTCCAGTCTTTCGGCAGCTAAATCCTAGCAATCCGTCCTAATCGACACCGCTTCGCGGGTCGAGTTAACTTAGGCGTTGTGAACGACCGCTTCGGCCGGGAGTGGACGTCGATGATAGACGGCTTCCGACCCTCAGCAGTGCTCCAGATGAACGCTCAAAAGCCGTCATTCATCCGGGCTGCAAGTGCCGGGACAACATGCCAAGAAAACGCTCGATTTCCACTGGCCCCATGTCTCGCGGGTGCCACAAACCGTGCCATTTCACGATCATGCGCATGGGCCTGCTCCGTGCGCAGGCTATAGTGCTTGTAACGAATTCGCTCACGGACCTGATCCGGCAACCGTGTGACGTGCAACACAGGAGGGGAGGCGGGTTTCATGGCTGAATTTGGCACTGTTCTTTCATACAGCATATGCTCCGTCAAGCTAGGCTACAAGCCCCTTCCCGCGTTTTTTTCGTGCCAATTTAGACCGCAAGCGCCAGATATGGCCTGCGGCTTGGTGCGGTCTACATTACGTTAGAAAACAAGGGGAGTTCCATGACAACTGACTTTCAACCCATCAAGATCGTCGCCTTTGACGACAAGGCGACCTACAAAACTGACCCAAGCTTAGCTTTGGTCAATGCAGTACTGAATCTTTCCTCATCAGCTCCAGCAGAATGGGCGGATTACTTCAATCAGCGCTGGGAGCAGCATTTTTACATGATGAAGCGCAACGCTTACGTCTCAGGCGACCGACTGGAGACTTACTGCGTTCCGAATGAACTTCAGAATCTCATCGTGGAATTCAACAAGATCATTGCCGAGACGAATACTGCATATGCTCAATACTGCGCACAGAAGCAGCATGAGGCTGTGCAGAAAGCCGCCGCCGAGGCCGCAGAGCGTGAGAATCTAGCCAAGATCAAGAGTGGCTTGAAGTTCGACTGATTGTTTTCTAACAATTCATTCAAGCCGACCCGCCTACGGCGTGCGGCTTACCTGGGCCGTTAGGTTTCATATGGGGCATTCGTGACAGAGAACCAGCAAGACAACAGACAGGTGGCGCTTCTCGATCGCTCGACAGGGCAGCTACTCAATGATTTTGGCGCCGGGAAAGCCTCCCCAGGGTCTGGGAGTGCTGCAGCTCTGATGGGGCTTCTTGCTGCCAAGCTGCTTATAACAGTTTGCGACAAAAGCGCGACCAAGCCTGAGTGCAAGAAGAATGAGAACGTACTCATCTATATCAAGGAGCAAGTTCTAGCGATTGAACCGAGACTAATAGAGTTCTTTGAGAAGGATGCAAGAGAGTTTGACGAGGTTGTAGCGCTCCGCATCGCTCGAGACATCGCCGAATCAGCTCAGGAAAAGTCAAAGCTTTCCCGCCAATCTCAGGAGCTGCTGGAAACAGCCACTGAGAATGCCTTTCATATCATCGAGCTCTGCATGAAGCTCATTGACCACGGCGTGGTCGTATTCGAGTCAGGATGGCACGCCGTTCGCGGCGACTCTGGCGCTGCTTTGAGCGCAGCCATAGCCGGAGTGATGTCAGCTATCTTCATAGCAAACTTAAACATCAAAACGCTCAAAGGTCGCAAGTATGCTGCGGATAACATTGGCCGTTGCGATGAGCTATACAAAGAGCTTTCTTCTAAACAAACCAAGGCCTTCTCCTGCGTCACATCTCTCAATGCAGAGGCGATCGCATCTATCCAGCTCGAGCTGGATGGAACCTAACAATTCATTCAAGCCGACGCCGCTTACTGCGCGACCTGACAATTCCAGTGCGAACCCTGGTTCGAGTTTTGGCTGCAAAAAACTATACGGATGATTTTATTGCTGTCCCATATCTCGTCTATGAATGCACGGGCAGCTAACCTTGCGGTCAAGCCGACCTGCCTGCGGCGGGCGGCTTACCTTGTTCGTTGAGCGTCTGTTTTCATCTGGGGCCAGCGGCCGCTCATGGCCGAGAACGGACATAGTCTAGGCCGAGCAAGTCGCCGGCCGACATGCCGCATGGATCGGACGGCACCGTCAAAAAGGCGAACTTTGACACAAAAATCAGCAGTCCAAGAGTGCCTCTAATCAAAAAGGCGAACTTCCAGCTCTCAAAAAAATCGCCGCGTCTCCTATGATCCAAAAGGCGAACTCTATTCCTGCTGCTCATACCCTGAACAGCGGGAAAGTGGCCTCGGCAGAGGGATCTCGCGAATACTCGGGCGTCATTCGAAAACCCGGGTCTCGTCCAAAACGACGGGCACTTCCCTGTTTCGCTCGGAATAGCCGTCGAACGGCTGGCCTTGGTCGTCGACCCGGGCCAGCACGTCCGCGCCCGGATCCCTGGCCGCGCCCACGCGCAGCATCACCAGCGGTTCCGTCTCGTCGGCCTGGAACGAATAGAACGCACCGGCGGGTATCAGCACACAGTCGTTGCGCCCCACTCGCCGCGTCTCACCCCGGGGGCCGTGGAAGACCGCGCCGCCTTGCAACACGACGAAGACGTGATCCTCGTTGGTATGGGCGTGAATCTCGTTCTCTCCGCCGCCGGCGTAGGTCTTCACCACGACGTTCATGCAGGGCGACGCGCCCAGCACCTGATTGGTTCGTCCCTGCCGCGGCAGCCTGGCGCGAATGTGAAAGAAGCTTGGCGTCTTGCGTGTCGCCATCTCGGCCATCGCGTCTCGCCATTCCTGGGCGGTGTTGACGATGGGCGCAAAGTCGCGCGCTGAAGTGTCTGCGGGCATGGGTTTTTCTCCAGGAAAGTTTGCCGCCATCCTAGAATTCAAATCAATGTGCGAATAGCTTGATTTACAATCAACTTTCGTCGTCTGCCCTGCGCTTTCCCCCTTGGACGACGCCCAGCGATGTCCCTGCGGATTCCCTCAGCAGCCCGCTGCACCGCTATCGCCCCCCTCCCCCTCTCTTCGGAACACCCCGCCCCGTTGTCGCGCCATCAGGCCGACCGGCCGCGCCATGCCGTCCGCCGCTTTCCCGCTATACATTGATTTCAAATCAAGATTGACCGCTATCAATCCACTGAAATAGCCTATCCGTTCTTCGTCCCCCCCGCCGTCCGCGCGCACTCCGCATTCCTGCGCGCAAGCCGGCCTGTCAGCGAGCACATCGATGATCACTACCGACCTGGGTCCCGACCTGTCCGCGCAGGTGCCCCACGCCCTGCCCACCCATCGCGACCTGTATTACGGCGGCGCGTGGCAGCCGCCCGGCAGCGGCAACTACGCGCGTAGCCACAGCCCTGGCACGCAGGCCGACCTGGGCCGCTATGCAGTGGCCGACGCCGCCGACGTCGATGCCGCGGTGGCGGCAGCCAGGCAGGCCTTCGCATCATGGCGCGAGACGCCGCCGCTGACCCGCGCCGCGCTGCTGCGCCAGGCCGCGGCGGTCATCCGTGCGCATGGCCTGGAACTGGCCTTGATCGATGCCGTCGATTGCGGCAATCCGGTCAAGCAGATGCAGGACGACGCGGTGTTCGCCGCCATGCAGCTGGAGTATTTCGCCGGCCTGGTCATGGAGTTGAAGGGCGAGACCATCCCCACCCTGAACGGCTCGCTGGACTACACACTGCGCGAGCCGCTGGGCGTGGTGGCGCGCATCATTCCGTTCAACCACCCGTTCATGTTCGCAGCCGGCAAGATCGCAGCCCCGCTGGCCGCGGGCAACACCGTCATCGTCAAACCGCCCGAGCAGGCCCCCTTGTCGACGCTGCGGCTGTTCGAACTGATTGCCGACCTCTTTCCGCCCGGCGTGCTGAACTGCCTGACCGGCGACCGCGACACGGGCGCCGCGTTGTCGGCGCATCCGGACGTGGCCGCGGTGGCGCTGATCGGCAGCGTCAACGCGGGCAAGGCGGTGATGCGCACAGCGGCGGACGACCTGAAGAAGGTGCTGCTGGAACTGGGCGGCAAGAACGCGATGGTCGTCTACCCTGACGCCGACCTGGACAAGATGGCGCTGGGCGCGGTGCGTGGCATGAATTTCACCTGGTGCGGCCAGTCGTGTGGCTCGACCAGCCGGCTGTTCCTGCACGAGTCCATCCACGACGACGTGCTGGCGCGCATCGTCAGGCTGACCGGGGAACTGCATACCCCGGGCCTGCCCACCGACATGCGCACGACCATGGGCGCGCTGGTGTCGAGCCAGCAACTGGACAAGACGCTGTCCTATGTGGACTCGGCGGTCGCCGAAGGCGCGCGGGTGGCGCATGGCGGCCAGCGCAGCCAGGATCCCGTCCTGGCCCAGGGCTACTTCGTCGAGCCGACCATTCTGGCCGACGTCACGCCGACCATGCGCGTGGCGCGCGAGGAGATCTTCGGCCCGGTGCTGTCGGTGCTGAAGTGGTCGAACGAGGAAGCCCTGTACGCCGCGGTCAACGGCGTGGAATACGGCCTCACGGCATCGATCTGGACCACCGACCTGCGCACCGCGCATCGCGCCGCGGCGCGCGTGCAGGCCGGCTACGTATGGATCAATGGATCTTCGGCGCACTTCCTCGGCGCGCCATTCGGCGGCTACAAGCAGTCGGGCGTCGGCCGCGAGGAATGCAAGGAAGAACTGCTGGAATTCACGCAGATCAAGAACGTCAACGTCACCCTGGATTGAACCTTCGATGTCTACTCCCACGCACGCCACGTCTCACCCGGACACTCCCCCGCCCCAGTGGGGCAGCGATTACCTGGCCGCGCTGATGAGGCACCTCGGCCTGGAGTACGTGGCGCTCAATCCGGGCGCCAGCTACCGCGGCCTGCACGACAGCCTGGTCAATTACCTGGGCGACGAATCTCCCAAGATGCTGACGGTGCTGCACGAAGAACACGCCGTCGCCATCGCGCACGGCTATGCCAAGGTGACGGGCCGGCCCATGGGCGCGATCCTGCATGCCAACGTGGGGCTGATGCACGGCTCGATGGCCATCTTCGACGCCTATTGCGACCGTGTGCCCGTGCTGGTGTTCGGCGCCACGGGGCCGGTCGACTCCGCGCGCCGCCGTCCGTGGATCGACTGGTTGCACACCTCGAAAGACCAGGGTGCGCTGGTGCGCTCGTTCGTCAAATGGGATGCAGAGCCCTCTTCGCTGGAAGGCGCGCGCGACGCGGTGCTGCGCGCGCGCCAGATTGCCACGATGCAGCCGCAAGGCCCGGTCTACGTGTGCTTTGACAGCGCGCTGCAGGAAGCGCCCTGCACGCAAGCTCCGCCCCTGCTGCCGCTGTCGCGCCACGCGCCGCCCGCGCGCCCGGGCGTCGCCGACCGTCTGGCACGCGACGCGGCGCAGCGGCTGTATTCGGCCAGACGGCCGGTCATTCTGATGGGCCGGGTGTCGCGCGACGAAGCCGACTGGCAGCGCCGCGTCGCACTGGCCGAACACTGCGCCGCCACGGTGCTGACCGACTTCAAGGTCGGCGCGGCGTTTCCGACGCGCCATCCGCTGCACGGGACCACGCCTTCGTTCTTCATGGCCGACGAAGGCCTGCAGGCCCTGCGCGAGGCCGACGTGGTGCTCAGCCTGGATTGGGTGGACCTGGCCGGCACGCTACGCTCGGCCTGGGGTGCGGAACACGTGCCGGCCCATGTCATGCAGGTATCGCTGGACCAGGTGCTGCACAACGGCTTTGGCGGCGAGCATCAGGCGCTGGTCAGCGCAGACACCTATCTGTTGTGCGACCCCGACGAATTCGTGGCACAGACGCTGGACGCGCTGCGCGACCTGGGCGATCCGCGCCTGGCCGCGGCCGACCTGCCCGCCGAGCCCGACACGCTGCCCGCGCAATCCGGTGACGCCGCCCAGGACATGTCGCTGGCCGTCTTCGCTGGCACGATCAGCCAGCGCCTGCGCCATCATGCGCCGGCCTGCCTGATCCGCGCCAACCTGGGCTGGCCCGGCGATGCGCATCCGCTGGCGCATCCCCTTGATTACCTGGGCTATGACGGGGGCGGGGGCATCGGCTCGGGCCCGGGCATGGCGGTCGGCGCGGCCCTGGGTCTGCGCGGCACGCCGCGATTGCCGGTCGCGGTGCTGGGCGACGGCGACTTTCTGATGGGCGCAACGGCGCTGTGGACCGCTGTCAGCTATGGCATTGCCCTGCTCGTCATCGTGGCCAACAACCGGTCGTTCTTCAACGACGAAGTGCACCAGGAAAAGGTGGCGCAGATGCGCGCGCGTCCGGTCGAGAACAAATGGATCGGCCAGCGCATCGAAGGACCCGAGATCGATCTGGCCGGCATGGCGCGCGCGCAAGGGGCGCTGGGCTGGGGGCCGGTACAGACCGCCGAGGAGCTGGCCCGAGCGCTGGATGAGGCCATTGCCGCGGTGAAGGCGGGCAACGTCGCCGTGATCGATGCGCGCGTGGCGCGTGAATACGCCAAGACCATGACCAAGGCGCTGGGGCGCGGCCACTGACGCGGACCGGACGGCGCGGGCCTTGGCACGCGCCACGCGCAAAGTCCCGCCCCCGCCTACGACGGCCCGATGTACCGCGCGCGCGGCCGCACCAGGAAACCGGCCAGGCGCTGCTCCAGCGCATGCGCCACCCAACCTGCCGCGCGCCCCACCGACATCAGCGCGCCGGCCGCGCCCGCGGGCGCGTCCAGCACCGCCGCCAGGACCGCCAGGGCCAGCGGCAAATTGGGCTTCAGGCCCAGTTCATTGCTGGCCTGGTCCACCCCCTGCAAGGCAAGCTCGCCTCGCGGGCCGGCCGGTGCGACCTCTCGCACCAGGTCCAGGAGCAGGATGGCGCGCGGATCGCCGTCGGGATAGATGGGATGCCCGAACCCCGGCACGGGGCTCTTGCGCGCCAGCAGGCTCTTCAGATGATCGAGATAGGCGTCGCGCGACCGCGCCTGGCCCAGCGCCGACTCGGCCTGTTCGCAACCCAGCCCCGTGAGCATGCCCTCGAAGGCGCCCAGCGCCGTCGTCACGCAAGAGAACAGGTCGGCCGCTGCCGACGCGGCGATGCGCGCGGCAAACGTGGCGGGCGCCAGTTCGTTGTCGGCGCTCAGGATCAAGGCCGCATCCAGCAGGCGCAGGTGTTCGGGCGAGTCGCCCACGCGCAGGTTGATGGCCAGGATCTGCGCGATCGATTGCGGCGCCTCGTTCAGCGCATAGGTGGGCCGGGAGGTCAACAGCCCGGTGGCCGCGGCCATGGCCTGGATCAGCTGGCGCGCGGCCAGGGTGGGCGCGCCCAGCGCCAGTTCGGGATTGCGGCCCAGGCTGGCCGCATAGGCCTCGACCGCCACCGACAGCAGACGGCGCGAGTGATTGCGCGCCGCCACCTGCACGATGCCGTCGGCCAGGGCCTGGAAGCCGGCGCCGGGCCGGGCCGGCTGCCACGCCACCGAGGTGTCGGGCAGCATGCCGTTCCAGAGCAGTTCGGTGCAATCCTCGAAGGTGCGATGGTGCAGCACCAGTTCGGCCGCGGGCTTGCCGCGATAGCGCGGGCCATCGGGGCCGATGGCGGTGATCGAGGTCTGCATGACGGCGTTGCCGCCCCAGCGGATCATGCGTTCGGCGCCCGCGCCGGTCATGGAACGGCCCCGCCCGCGCGCCGCCAAAGCGTCCAGGTCTTCCACGTAGTACAGGTTGCCCTTGCCGCCCACGGCGGGCACGACGCGCACCCAGCCGCGGCTGACGTAGGCGTACAGGGTCTGCATCTTGATCCCCAGGCGCTCGATGGCGGTGCGCGCATCGACCAGCGTGCCGCCGGCCGGGTCGTTGTCGTCGGCCGTCCGCGTGGCCGTCTTCTTGCGTCGGTTTTCCATACTTCGGCTTTTCCTGGCCGGCAGCGCGGCGCGCCCGGCGGTAGCGGTTCTTCGGCGTTCGATCACCATGGTAGTTGATTGATTGTAAATCAATCTATACATAGGTTGATTGCGATTCTACGATGAGGTCAGCAATCACAACACGAAGTGGGCAACAAAAACCCACACCCCCAAGGAGACAAACCATGACGGAACGCCCCAGCCGCCTGCAGCCATCCCCGCGTCGCCGCGCCATCCACTGGGCCGCGCGACTTGGCCTGACCTTGATGCTGGCCAGCGCCGCCCACGCCGGGTATCCCGAACACCCGGTGACGATGATCTCGGCTTTCCCGCCCGGCGGCAGCACGGACGTGATCGGCCGCATGCTGTCGCCGCGGCTGGGCGATATCTTCAAGCAGACTTTCCTGGTGGAAAACCGCGCGGGCGCATCGGGCAACATCGCCAGCGACTACGTGGCGCGCTCGGCCCCCAATGGCGAGACCATCCTGATCGGCAACAACACCATGACGGTGAACGCCGCCCTGGGCGTGGCGCAGAAGTTCGATCTGCAAAAGGACCTGACGCCCATCATCGCCATCGCCGAAACGCCGGTGGCGCTGGCCGTCAGCACCAAGCTGCCGGTCAATTCGGTGCAGGAACTGATCGCCTATGGCCGCGCCCATCCCGGCACGCTCAGCTTTTCGTCCTGCGGCACCGGCACGGCGCAGCACTTCGCCGGCGTGGAGTTCGCGCATCGCGCCGGCATCGACATGGTCCACGTGCCCTACAAGGGCTGCGCGCCCGCGCTGACGGACGGCATCGGCGGCCAGGTGCCCGTGATATTCAATGCCATCTCGAACATCAGCCCGCAGTTGAAGACCGGCAAGATCCGCCTGCTGGCCGTGGCCACCAAGAATCGCGTGCCCTTCCATCCCGACGTGCCGGCCCTGGCCGAGCTGCCCGGCTTTCAGGACTACGACTTCGCCGTCTGGCTGGGGTTTTTCGTGACCGCGAAGACCCCGCAACCCATCGTCGACGAGCTGCGCAAGGAGTTCATGGCGCTGGCGCAGGACAAGGCCACGCAGACCGCGCTGTCCGATCGCCTGTTCGTGCCCAAGACCCTGACCGGCCCTGAACTGCAGAAACAGATCGCCGAAGAACTGGTGAAGTGGAAGCAGATGGCCGACCAATATCACATCACCATCGACTGACGATCATGAGCCACGCCATTGCCCGCTTGCAACTCGAAGACATGCGGCCCGACCTGGCCGACTACCTGACGCCGCGCGTGCGCCGCCTGGGCTACCTGGGCGAGCTGTTCCAGGTCAGTGCGCATGCGCCTGACGTGCTGCTGGACTTCATGCGCTTTACCGAGTCGCTGAAAGACGCGCTGCCCGACAACCTGGCCGAGACCGCGGTGCTGACCACGGCCACGCTGATGGAAAACGCCTACGAACGCCACCAGCACGAACGCCTGTGCGTGCGGCTGGGCCTGGGCCGCGAGTGGGTGCGGGAAGTCGAGCGCCTGCTCCCCGACACGGCGGCGCTGCTGTCCGAACCGGAACGCGCCGTGCAGCGCTACGTCATGGCCGCGGTACGCACCCGCGGCCTGCAGGCGCAGGACGATTTCAAGTCGCTGGCGGCGCTGCTGCCCGCCAGCCAGGCCGTCGCCATCGCCATGCTGATCGGCCGCTATGTCACCCACGCGCTGGTGGTCAATACCTTCGGTCTGCGCCCGCCGGTTCCCTCGATCTGGGAAGACGGCTTTGGCGCCGACACCCCGGCAGGCGCCTCGCCGGCCGCCCCCGCGCCCCCCAAGCAAGGAAATCAATGATGACGAATACGGACCCCGTGTGGATCACCGAAGCCCAGGTCACCTCGCTGCTGACGCTGGCCGAGGCCATCCCCGCGCTGAGCACCGGCCTTAGCCTGCAGGCCCAGGGCCTGGCAGCCAGCATGCCAAAAACCATGCTGCAGTTCGGCCACAACAACCTGCATGCGCTGGGCGCGCGGCTGGGGAACTACGTGGGCACCAAGACGTGGGCCCACACCGAGGGCGGCACCTGCCCGCTGCTGTTGCTGTGGAATGCCGACGACGGGCAATTGGCCGCCATCATCGAGGCCTTCGCGCTGGGCAACCTGCGCACCGGCGGCACCACGGGCGTCGCCACCGATTGGCTGGCCCGGCCGGATGCGCGCGTGCTGGCCATGGCCGGCACCGGCAAGCAGGCCCTGTCGCAAGTTGCCGCCGTGCTGGCCGTGCGCAACATTGACGAGGTACGCGTCTACAGTCCGACGCCGGCCTCGCGCGAGGCCTTCGCCGCCCGCATCCAGGAGGCCTTTCCCGAGTGCGGACTGCGCGCCACGGCCGTCGGCAGCATGGCCGCCGCCTGCGACGGCGCCGACGTGGTCACGGTGGCGACCCGCGCCAGCGCCCCCTTCGTGGACGCCGCCATGCTTGCACGCGGCGCGCATCTGAACGCCATCGGCGCCATCGCCCCCGACCGCGAAGAATTCTGCCAGGACGTATTCGACCGCGCCGACGTCGTGGCCGTCGACGACCTGTCCAGCACACAGCGGCTGTCGCGCGAATTCCGTACCCGCTACGGCGAAGACTGGCAGGGGGTGCAGACCCTGTCGCAGCGCATCCACGACGGTGCGCGGCGTCCGCCCGACGCCGACCTGACGCTGTTCAAAGCCATGGGCATGGGCCTGTCCGACCTGGCGCTGGGGGTGGAAATCCTGCAACGCGCCCGCGACCAAGGCGCCGGCCGCGCCATTGCCGCGCCGGTCAAGAGCAAGCCACGCTTTTTCGCGACGCCGCTGGCGCAACGCGCCTGAGCCCGCCAGACAACCACGGCAATCTCAACGCCATACCGCTGGCGGGCCCCGACAGCCCGACTCTCGATACACAGATCCGCTACGAACATCCCACCCGGAGATCGAACCATGAACGAATACACCCGCGAATTCGAGCGACTCAACGGCCGCTTCCTTGATTGCAACGGCGAACCGCCCGTTTCGTCCAACACGCAGTGGGCCCCCATCGTGGTGACCAAGGAAGAGATCGACGCCGAAGTCGAGCGCCTGGCCGCCTCGCCGCTGCCGGCCTCGGGACGCCGCGAATCGTTGATCGCGCATCCGAACGCGCGCGAATTCGCGCCCGGCATGGCGCCGGGCATCCAGGTGCGCCTGTCGGTGCTCAAGCCCGGCGAGCGCACCCTGCCCTTTCGCCACAACGCCACGGAAGTCAATTTCTGCATCCGCGGCCAGGGCGTGACCGACGTGGGCGGCAAGCAGGTGGCTTTTAAGCAATATGACGTCTGGAACCATCCCAGCTACACGCCGTACAGCCATTACAACGACGGCCGGGACCTGCAGGTGCGCCTGACCTATTCCAACGTGCCGCTGCTGCAGTTCATGGACGTATACGTGACCGACGGACAGCCGGACATGAATGCGCGCGCCGGCACGGGCCAGCGCGAAGCGTCCGACGACCCGCGCCGCCGCAACCCCTACGGCATCTTCCCGATCAACGACGACGGCGGACTGCTGATGCCCTACGAAACCCTGATCAACCCGACCGCGGTGGATTCACGCACCCTGCATTTCGCGTGGGACCAGGTCAAGCCGCAGCTGGACAAGCTGGAAGCGCTGGGCAAGGAATACGTGGGCCGGCGCCTGTATATGTATTACAACCCCGCCACCGGCCGCTTCAACGGCATCACCCCCAACTTCTTCGCGACCATGACGATCCGGCCGCCGAAGATCATCGACCGCCCGCATCGGCACGTCTCGGCCGCGATCAACTACTACTTCTCGGGCAGTGGCTACAGCAGCGTGGCGGGCAATCGCTACGAGTGGAAGGCCGGCGACCTGATGCTGTCGGCGCCGGGCTGGGCCGTGCACAACCATGCATCCTACGATGACTACGTGTACGAGCTGACCGTGCAGGATCAGCCCTTGAACATCTTCATGGAATCGTTGCTCTGGCAGGAAGACCTGCACCATCCCGCCGCCGTGCTGGGCAAGCAGGAAGGCTTCATCACCAACCGCAAGGCGGCCTGAGCGGCTTTTTCAGCAGAAGAACAGCGCTATCCAGTGACAGGCCGCCGCGGCGCAATGCGTCGCGGCGGCCTTCGACTTGGTGACAATCCGCAACGCCGCACCGTTCACGGCACGGTGCTTGCTCCCCGGCAATCCCCCTTCACCCATCTCAGCGGGCCAGCACCGGCGCCGAAGGCAGGATTTACCGTGATCTCCCCGGAAATTGCTTCGTCCTCTTCCCTGATCGGCAATACGCTGGTGTCGCCCCAGCCAGGGACGCCGCGGCGTCCGCTTGCCGCCGCCAACGCCGACTCTCTTCAGGTAGCCGCAGCGCCCACGGCCGCGCCCCCGCCACGGGCACGCGCCCGCACGCAGTTGATGCGCTTGTGGCCTGCCGTGATGCTGTGGCTGATCGGAACGGGCTTGCTGACGCTGCTCAACCTGGCGTCCCGCCTGCTGGCCACGTCATGAGTCGACGGACCAAGGGGCATGCCCCTTGGTCCGCTGCCGCGTTCCCTTGCGAGCGCGTATGTGGCGCTGCGCCCGCTCAGCCGTCCGCCCAGACGGATTTGCGGAGCACGTAAGCCGATTTCACGTACCGCGCCAGTTCGAGCTCGATCGTCGAGGTCGTGGTGACGGCGGGCTGATCGGGATGCAGAAGCCGTTGGGCGGCTTCCAGGGTGCGGCGGGCGCATCGTTCGGCTTCGGTCGGCACGGGTGGCGTGGCGGTCAGGGTTCCAAACATAGGGGTAGTCATGGGTTGCACTCCGGCAAGCGCCATTCAGGCATGGCGGACGCACCGTAGCAAGTGGCGTGCCCAGCCATGGCCGGGTGGCAATTGGCCCATTCGGCGGGGGCTGGCGGCCGGGCATGCCGTTTGCTGAAGCAGGTTCCCGCTTGCGCTGCCCGCCCCCCCCATGCCTACGATCGCTACCCTTGCCCGCCCTCTGTTCCGCCAGGATGCGCTGCACGCCGTGCTGGCCACCGCCGGCCAGCCCGTGGCGTCCGATGCGCTGCTGCGCAGGCTGGTGGAGACGGGCTGCGACCGCCTGCCCCTGCCCGGCAGCGGCAATACGCTGACACGGTGGCGGGCGTTGGCGGCCGTGGCGGCCGCCGACCTGTCGCTGGCCAAGCGCTTCGAGGGCCACACCGATGCATTGGCGATCCTGGCCGAGCTTGGCGCTGCCCAGCCGCCTCCTGGCAGCCGCTGGGGCGTATGGTGCGCGGAACCTCCCCGGCAACGGCTGGCCATCACGCCCGTCGCATCGGGGCAGGTCGCGTTGAACGGCATCAAGGCATGGTGTTCCGGGGCGGCCGGATCGACCCACGCGGTGGTCAGCGGCTGGACGCCGGCGGGTGCGCCGTGCCTGGCCACGGTTGCCCTGTCCCAGCCGGGAGTGAAAATTCTGCCCGATGATGCCTGGCTTGCCCCCGCCATGCGCGATGCCGCCACGGTCAGCGTGTCGTTCCAGGGCGTCTTGGCGACGCCGCTCGGGGCGCCCGGACAATATGTGGACCGGCCGGGATTCCTGCATGGCGGCGCCGGCGTCGCGGCCTGCTGGTACGGCGGATTGACCCGCATTGCCGGGCGCCTGCGCGCAGGGGCGTCCCCCGCCGACCCGTTCCGCCTGGCCCATCTTGGCGCGGTGGACGTGGCGCTATGCCAGGCGCGCTGGGCCCTGCTGGCGGCTGCCGCCGCCATCGACGCCACGCCGCAAGACAGCTGCGCGCTGGAAACGGCACGCGCCAGGCTGGCGGTCGAAGCCGCGGCCCAGGACATCCTCGTGCGCACCGCCCGCGCGCTGGGCGCCGGCCCGTTGTGCAAGGACGCAACCATTGCCCAGGCCATGGCCGACTTGCCCCTGTACATCCGCCAAAGCCACGCCGAACGAGACCAGGCCGCCCACGGCGCGGCCGTGGCCCGGACCGAGGAGCCGGCATGGATGCTGTAGCGCGCCATTTCGAAGCCCTGTATCGCGCCAGCGACGACCCTTGGCAGGTGCGCAGCGCCTGGTACGAACGCCGCAAGCGCGAGCTGCTGCTGGCCTGCCTGGGCCAGACCCGCTACGACCATGCGCTGGAGGCCGGATGCGGCAGCGGCGACATGACCTTGCGGCTGGCCGGCCGCTGCCGCCAGGTCACCGCCGTGGACCTGTCCACGACCGCCGTCAGCCTGTGCCGTGAACAGGCGCAGGCGCACCAAGCCCTTGGCGTGCAAGCGCTGGTCCTGCGGCTTCCGGACGAATGGCCCGCCGTGCCGCCCGGCGGCTTCGACCTGATGGTGATCTCGGAAATGGCCTATTACCTGGACGACGCCGCGCTGGCGCGCTTTCTGGCGCGCATCGGCGCCAGCCTGCGGCCCGGCGCGGAACTGATCGCATGCCACTGGCGCGGGCCGTTCAGCGACAGGCTGCAACCCACGGATGCGCTGCACGACGCGCTTGCCGCCTTGCCGGGCATGACGGCGCTGCTGGCGCATCACGAACCCAGGTTCCGTCTCGACGCCTGGACGCTGGGCCCTGCCAACGGATAACCGCCCCATGATCGGTATCTGCATTCCCGCCCACGACGAAGAACGCCATATCGCCGCCTGCCTGCGGGCCGTCACCCAGGCGGCGCGGCATCCCCTGCTGCAGGCCGAGCCCGTGCGCATCGTGGTCGTGCTGGATTACTGCCGCGACGGCACCGCCAGGCTGGCCGCCGCCTGGCCGGTGCAGTGCCTGGCCATTCGCGCCCGCAATGTCGGCGTGGCCCGGGCGACCGGGTCGCAGCTTTTGCTGGACGCCGGGGCGCGCTGGCTTTCCCATACGGACGCCGACACCATCGTGTCCCCGCGCTGGTTGGTGGACCAGCTGTCGCTGGCGGCCGATGTGGTGTGCGGCACGGTGGGCGTCGCCGGTTGGGCCGCCCATGGCCCCCGGGCACAGGCCCTGCAACGCCATTTTGCGGCGCATTACCAGGACAGGGATGGACACCGCCACGTGCACGGCGCCAACCTGGGCGTGGCAGCCCAGGCCTACCGCCGGGTGGGCGGCTTTGCGCCGCTGACGTGCAGCGAAGACCAGACCCTGGTGGACCGGATGGCGCAGGCCGGTTGCACGATCGCCTGGACGGCGCTGCCGCGTGTCACCACCAGTGCGCGGCCCTATTCCCGCGTCGAAGGCGGCTTTGCCACCGCGCTGCGTACGGCAGATCCCGCGGCCATGCCGGATCCGCCGCCTGCCGTGGACGCTAGATTCGCGCCGGATCGGTCTCCCGCTGCGGATGCCGGTGGCGCGCCAACGAGGCGATGAAGGCAGCCGCCGTCTTGGCCGGCGCATCCCCGGTGATGAGGCCGTCGTCATCCAGCGACAGGTCGATGCCCGCGGCTTGCAGCACGTCCGCGCCCTCGCCCACCGCCAGCAAGGTCTTGCCGTGGCGGTAGCCGTCGCGAATGAATTCCAATGCCCGGCCGTCCTCGCGCCAGCGCTGCACCGCCGCGGCGCCGGCGGGCACGACCGCGCCGTCGAACAGGCCGCTGGGATGATTGTCCAGCGACGCATCCGCATCCAGCGATCCGCCGTCGTCCGTGGCCACCGGGCCGATGCGCTGCCCCACCAGGCGCACCACCACCCCGGCCTTGATCAGGGCTTGCGCCACGGCTGACACCGCGGCGCCGTCCACGCCTTCGGCGACCAGGATCGCCACCTTGCGCGTGGCCACCCCCATATCGCCGGGCCGCGCAGTCAGCGACAACGTGGGCGACTGTTCCACTTCCGGTCGGGGCACCTCGCGCAGGGCCCGCGGCAGGGCATCGGGCAGCGCCATGCCCAGCTTGTCGGCCACCGCCTGCGCCAGGTCGTCGGACACATTGCGCAGCGACGCCACCATGCGTTGCCGGATGGCGGCGACCGTCACCTTGCTCAGCTCGAAGGCAAAGGCGTTCACGATATGGCGCCGTTCCCAGTCCGTCTGGCTGTTCAGGAACAGGGCCGCCTGGTTGTAGTGTTCCGCAAACCGTTCCGGATGGCCGCGCAATTCGTCGCCGCTGACAGGCTCGGGGAACGACACATAGCCTTCCATGCCCGCCTGGAACGGACAGCCCCCGCCCAGCGAATTGGGTTCGTAGGCCACCCGGCCATGATGCACGGCCTGCCGATGCATGCCATCGCGCTGGTTGTTGTGCACGGGCGCCAGCGGCGCGTTGATCGGAATCTCGTGGAAATTGGGGCCGCCCAGCCGGGAAATCTGTGTATCCACATAGGAATGGATGCGGCCGGCCAAGAGGGGATCGTTGGTGAAATCCACGCCCGGCACCACGTGCGCCGCACAGAACGCCACCTGTTCGGTCTCGGCAAAGAAATTGTCCGGATTGCGGTCCAGCACCATGCGGCCGATGGGGCGAACCGGCACCAGTTCTTCCGGCACGATCTTGGTGGCATCGAGCACGTCGAAACTGAAGCGCTCGGCCTCTTCCTCGGTGAATATCTGCACGCCCAGTTCCCATTCCGGACCGTGGCCCGCGTCGATCGCTTCCCACAGGTCGCGGCGATGGAAGTCGGGGTCGGCGCCCGACACCTTCACGGCCTCGTCCCAGACCTGCGAATGGGTGCCGGCCACGGGATTCCAATGGAATTTCACCAGCCGCGACTCGCCCTGGTCGTTGACGAAGCGAAAGGTATGCACGCCAAAGCCCTGCATCATGCGATAGCTGCGGGGAATGGCGCGGTCCGACATCAGCCACATCAGCATGTGGGTCGATTCCGGCATCAGCGACACGAAGTCCCAGAACGTATCGTGCGCGGATGCCGCCTGGGGCATGCCATGGTGCGGTTCGGGCTTGACCGCATGCACCAGGTCCGGGAATTTCATGGCGTCCTGGATGAAGAACACGGGCATGTTGTTGCCCACCAGGTCCCAGTTGCCTTCATCGGTATAGAACTTGACGGCAAAGCCGCGCACGTCGCGCGCCGTGTCTTTCGAACCGCGTTCGCCGGCCACCGTCGAAAAGCGCACGAATACCGGCGTGCGCTTGCCTTTCCTGGCAAAGATCGAGGCGCGCGTCAGGTCGGACAGGGATTCGTAGCATTCGAAATACCCATGCGCGGCCGAGCCGCGTGCATGCACGATGCGCTCGGGGATGCGTTCATGGTCGAAGTGAGTGATTTTTTCACGCAGGATGAAATCCTTTAGCAGTGCCGGCCCGCGCAAGCCCGCCTTCAACGAATGCTGGTTGTCGCTGACCGGTACGCCCTGATTCGTCGTCAGCGCCTGGCCCTGGGCATCGGCGCGCACCCGCGCAAGCGGCCCGTCGACCGCATTGACACCTGCCTCGGCGGCCTCGCCGGTCTTGGCATTCTGCTGCGACTCGGACAGGGTACTGGCCCCGACCGACGCATCCGGCGCCGGGACCGCTGCGCCCCGATAAGGGCAGCGGGCGCCCTCGTCCCCATATTCCTGCGCCTTGGACGGGTGATGCGGCATCGCCTGCACGGTGGCGGCGACCGCCGCGGCCCGCTGCATCGCCGCCGAACCGCCCTGTGCGGCAGGCGCCGTGGCGGGCCCGCTGTCGGTGTTGTTGAACGCGGTGTCGACCGGCCCCTGCGACTTGGCCTTGCTGGGTTTCTTGCTTGCCATGGAGATCTCCTTGTACGCACCGGATCATCCGGTGCCCGCCGTGAACGGCTGGATCGGCGTCATCTAGCAAGCGCCATACCTGGCATGGCGGCCCATCGTGGCCGGCTGTCCGCCGGCCCCCGCCCTACAGATCGTTCAACGCCTTTTCCCGCAGGTGTCCGGCCAGGTACTCCACCAGCGACCGCACCTTGCTGGCCATCAGGCGTTGATGGGTCATCAGCGCGAACACGGGCCGGGGCGGCGGTTCCGCTTGCGGCAGCAAGGGCACCAGCCGCCCCGCCGCGACGTGGTCTGCGATGGCCCAGGCCGGGGCAAAGACAATGCCGGCGCCCGCCGCTGCCGCGGTCACCACGCCGTCCACCGTGTTCGAGCGCATCCGCGTGGGCACCCGCAGCGTGACAGGCTGGCCGCCTTGCATCAGCGTCCACATCTCTTCGTTCGCCAGGTGGCTGTAGACCAGGCCGTCGTGCTGCGCCAGATCGTGCAGGTTGGCGGGCGTGCCGCGCCGCGCCAGGTAGTCGGGCGAGGCGCTCAGCACCCAGCGGATCGACCCCAGCCGCCGCGCGACCAGGCTGGAACTGGGCTGGTCACCCACCAGCACGGCCAGGTCGATGCCTTCTTCCAGCAGATTGACCGGTCGGTCGATCAAGTGCAGGTCCAGCGTCACGTTGGGATGGCGCATCAGGAACTTGGCCAGCAAAGGCTGCAAATGCACCCGGCCGTACAGCGTCGGCGCGGTGACGCGCAGCCGGCCCGAGGGTTCGGCGGCCTCGGTCTGCATGCTGCTTTCCAGTTCGTCGATGTCGGCCAACAGGCGCTTGGCCTCGGCGTAATAGCGTTGGCCGGCTTCGGTCAGGCGCAAGGCCCGGGTCGAACGCACCAGCAACCGCGTGCCCAGGCGTTCTTCCAGTGCGCTCAGGTGGCGGCTGACCGACGCCAGTGAAATTCCGCTGACGCGCGACGCGCCGCTGAGACTGCCCTGCTCCACCGCCGCCACCAGCAGCGCCATGCCTTCCGATCTGTTCACCATACGCCTGCCTTTCACGTCTTCCGTCGCGGTTTCATGCGCCTTCAGTATTTCATATTTGCAAGGCTGCTTTACAGATTTTGCTATTCCCTGCAAGGCTGGGGACTTCCATACTGAGGCCCGAACTTTCCCGTGCAGCGCTTGCCGGCTGCACTTGCGCTTCAGTTTTGCGCGTCTTTTTACGGCCCGTTTTTCAGCCCGATCTCCAGCCCCGTTTTCCAGATCTCCCCATGTCTGCCTCCCCCCTTTCCCCTGCCTCCCTGACGCCCGCCGCTCGCCGCTACGCGATGCTGGCCGTCTCCCTGTCCATCTCGATGGCAACGCTGGACACGTCCATGACCAACACGGCGCTGCCGTCGATTGCCACGCAATTGGGCGTCAGCGCGGCGGACGTGATCGGCGTGGTCACGATCTATCAGCTGGTCATGGTGGCGACGATGCTGCCGCTGGCGGCGCTGGCCGGCAAGATCGGCCACCGGCGGGTGTTCATGCCGGCACTGTGGCTGTTCCTGGTGGCCTCGGTGTGGTGCGGCGCGGCGCCGTCGCTGTGGTCGCTGGAAGCCGCGCGGGCGGTGCAAGGCCTGGCCGCCGCGGCGCTGATGGGTTGCAACATGGCGCTGGTCACCGCCATCTATCCGAAGGAACAGCTGGGCCGGGGCATGGGCCTGAACGCCATGATCGCCGCGGCCTCGCTGGCCGGCGGGCCGGTGCTGGCCTCGGCCATGCTGACGGTGCTGAGCTGGCACTGGCTGTTCTACGTCAACGTGCCGTTCTGCCTGGTGGCGCTGGCCCTGGCCGGCGGCCACCTGCCCCGCAGGCCCGGCGACGGCAAGGCGCTGGACGCCGGTGCGGCCGTGCTCTGCGCGCTGGCGTTCGGTCTGGCGGTATTGGGCCTGGAACGCGTGGCAACGCCGGACTGGGGCGCCGCGCTGGTCTGGGGCCTGGGCCTGGCGTGCTGGGCGCTGCTGCTGCGGCGCGAACGCGCCAATGCCCACGCCATCGTGCCGCTGGACCTGCTGCGCCTGCCGCCATTTTCGACGTCGGTGCTGATCTGCGTGCTGGCCTTCGCCGCCCAGGGAGCGGCCATGGTGGCGCTGCCCTTTCTCTTGAACCAGACGCTGGGCCGCGACATTGCCGAGGTCGGCCTGCTGATCGCGCCGTGGCCCGTGATGGGGGCCTGCCTGGCGCCGTTCTCCGGCAAGTGGTCGGACCGGATTTCCGCCGGTCTGCTGGGCCTGATCGGCCTGGCCTTGCTGGCCGCAGGCCTGGGGTGCGTGAGCGCGCTGCCGGCCGGCGCGCCGATGTGGGCGGTGATGCTGCCCATGGCGCTGTGCGGCACCGGCTTTGGCCTGTTCCTGTCGCCCAATCAGCGCTTCATCATGTTCAGCGTGCCCGCGCACCGCGCCAGCGTGGCCAGCGGCTTGTCGGGCCTGGCCCGGCTGCTGGGGCAGACGATGGGCGCGGCCTTCGTGGCCGCATGCTTTGCCGTGAACGCCCGACTGGGTACGACCTGGGCGCTGTGGGCGGCGGTGGGGTTTGCCGTGGCGGGCAGCGTGGCCAGCGGCCTGCTGGAACGCGTCACGCGGCAGGCCAGGCAGGCCGTGGCGGCCTTGTAGCGGCCAGAAACCCCTGGATCGCATCCAGGTAGCGCTGCGGCTGGCCCTTCCAGTCTTCGACCAGCGTGGCCGCCGGCGCCAACTGTGCCAGTTCCAGCGAGACGGCGCGCGGGTGCAGCGCGTCGTTGCCGCCCAGGATGAGCAGCGGAATCGGATTGCGCCGCACGAAGTCGCGGCTGACGCTGAAGACGAAATCGCCGCCGAACAGGTTGTGCCGCAGGCCGTCCAGCGCCCGATCGTCCACGCCTGGGTCGCGCGCCCGGACGGTGTCGGCCCATTGGTCGAACGACTCGCCGCGCTTGCCGTCCTGCCCGGCGATGCCGATGGGCTGCTGCAAGATGGCCGACACGACGCGCTGCGGCGCCAGTTCGCACAGTTTGAGTGCGAACGACGAACCGATGCACGAACCGATCACATGAAACCGCTGCACGCCCAGCGCATCCAGCAGGCCCAGGTGATCGAGCGCGTAGGTCGTCCAGCCGTCGCTGGCCCGCACCGGCGCCCGCGAGCGGCCGGCGTTGCGCTGGTCCGGGGCAATGACGCGGTACTGACTGGCCAGCGCCGCCACGGGGTCCGGATACTCGCGCGGCCGGCCGTCACGCGTTACGCGCCACAGTTCACGATGCGATAGCATGCCGCCCGGGGCCAGGGCCAGCACGGCGTCGCCCTGGCCCTGGATGTCGACGTGGAGTTCGGCATCGCCGATGTTCAGAATGGGCATGTCGGCCTCGATCGTGTCATTGCAACGCCACGCCGCTTTCGCGCAGCAGCGCCGGGAATTTGTCAGCATCGCTGGCGATGCGGTCGGCGAAGGCCCGGGGCTGGTCGGCGATCGGATCAAAGCCGATGGCCTGCAGGCGGGCCCGGAAATCAGGTTCGGTGACCGCCTCGCGCACGGCGCGCCAGACGTCGTTGACCACGTCGGGCGACGTGCCGGCTGGCGCCAACAGGCCGAACCAGCCGGTATCGCCGTCCATCCGCAGCCCGACCTGCGCCGCCGTCGGCACCTGCGGCACCGTGTCGCTGCGGTTGTCCTGCAACACCGCCAGCGCGCGGACCTGGCCGTTGGCGATCAGGCTGGACACCGCCGGCAAGGCCACGATGGCCGCATCGATCTCGCCGCCCAGCAGCGCCACGACCGCCGGCCCCGCGCCCTTGTAGGGCACGTGCTGCACGGTGCCCGGCACCTGCTGCTGCAGGCGGGTCAGCGCGCGGTGGTTGCTGTTGCCGTAGCCCGGGGTGCCGATATTGACGACCTGCTGGCTGGCCGCCTGGCGCAGGCCGGCAATGTCGTGGATGGGCGAGTCCGCCCGCACCACGATCACCGGCGGCGTGGCCGCCACGATGCTGATGGGCGCAAAGCTCTTGATCGGGTCGTAATTGATGGTGCCCTGGAACAGGGTCTGGTTGGCCACCAGCATGTCGCCGGTCAGCAGCAGGGTATAGCCATCGGGCGCGGCCCGCGCCACCTGGTCGGCGGCGATATTGCCGCCGGCCCCGGCCCGGTTCTCGACGATGACCGGCACTTTCCACAGCGCCCCCAGGCGCTCGGCCAGGCCCCGCCCCAATACGTCCATCGCCCCGCCCGGCGCCAGCGGCAGCACCAGCCGTACCGGTTTGTCGGGATAGGCCGCCTGGGCGGACCCGGCCATGCCCAGCATCAGAACCACCACCAGGCGTTGCACCCGGGTCCAGAATCGAGAGAACTTCACCCCACACGCTCCACAGAACCGCGGGGCGCCGGCCTCGATCATCCATCGCGGTGTCGCGACGCCCCGCATGACACAGCAGACAGGCTACGGCGCGCGCCCCGTGCGGGCCAACGAAGGTTTCCAACTATGGATATGCGCCGCCGCAGACCGCCGCGCCTGTCGATCCGCTGTCGGCCGGGCCGCAGCCGGGCCGTCCATCGTCTATCAATCTTTAGGCAGGCGTCATAACACCCCGTTATTGCAGCCCCGGCCCCGGCGCGCAAAAAGGCAGAAATACCCTTTTCAATTCAACGACTTGAAAACCTCGGCAGCCCGCCCGAGCACGCCCTCCCATAGTGGATTTCCCTGGGTCCCCGGCGCCGGACCGCGCTGGCATTCTTGCCCCACCCCAGCACCTGGACGCTACAGAGACGAGGTTGAGTCATGCCCAGACCAGTTCCCCCCTGCCCCGCACGGCGCGCGCCCTTCGGGCCGTCCGCCGCCACCCTCCGCATCACCGGCGCGGGCCACGCATGATCCGGCAGATTCTCAACCGTTTCACGATCTCGCTGCCCGTCCTGCTGGGCGTGGTGGTGGTGTGCTTCGTGCTGCTGCAAGTCGCGCCGGCCGACCCCGCCGCGGTGATCGCCGGCCCCACCGCCACGGCGGACGAACTGGCGCAGGTTCGCCAGGAACTGGGCCTGGACAAGTCCATCGTCCAGCAGCTGTCGCGCTATGTCTGGCGCCTGCTGCACCTGGACCTGGGCCGCTCGATGATCTCGAACGTGCCGGTCATCGATGAAATCGGCAGCACCATCGGCGCCACGGCCGAGCTGATGCTGGCCAGCGTGATCTGGTCGATTCCGCTGGCGATCCTGCTGGGCACGCTGGCCGCCTACCGCCGCGGCAAGCTGACCGACCGCTTCGTCATGACACTGTCGGTGGTGGGCGTGTCGCTGCCGGTCTTCTGGGTCGGCCTGCTGCTGGTGCAGCACGTGGGCGGCGCGGGCCTGTTGCCGTACATCGGCCGCAACGGCCCGATCTGGACGCTGGCCGGGCTGCAATCGCTGGCGCTGCCCGCGCTGACGCTGGGTTCGGTGCTGATCGGGCCGGTCGCGCGCATCACCCGCACCGCCGTCATCGAAACGCTCAGCGGCGATTACGTGCGCACGGCGCGCGCCAAAGGCGCGGGCGAAGGCCGGGTGCTGCTGCGCCACGCCTTGCGCAATGCGCTGCTGCCCATCGTGACGCTGGTGGGCCTGCAGGTGGGCAACCTGCTGGGCGGCGCGGTGGTCACCGAACAGATCTATTCCTGGCCCGGCGTGGGCCGCATGGCCGTGGGCGCCATCTTCGCCGGCGATTTCCCGCTGGCCCAGGGCGCCATCCTGGTGACGGCGCTGGGTTTCATCCTCATCAACCTGATCGTGGATCTGCTCTACGGCTACCTGGATCCCCGAGGCAACAAATCATGAGCGCAGGCACCACTTCCTCATTGGGCGGGCTGCCGCCCCAGGCCATGGCCACGCCGCTGGCGCGCATTGCGACGCGCCTGCGCCGCGATCCCATCCTGCTGCTGTCGCTGCTGGCGGTGATCGCCATCGTGCTGGTGGCGCTGCTGGCGCCCTGGCTGGCGCCGCACGACCCCTATTCCACCAACATGGCCATCGCCCGCAAGGCGCCGGGCTGGATCTCGGCCGACGGCATCCGCTACCTGCTGGGCACCGACGTGCAGGGCCGCGACATCCTGTCGCGCATCATCTACGGCATCCGCGCCACGCTGAGCCTGAGCGTGCTGGCGGTGATCGGCGGTTCGGGCCTGGGCGCCCTGCTGGGCATCCTGGCCGCCTACTACCGGCCGCTGGAAGGCGTGATCATGCGCGTCGTGGACGTGCTGCTGTCGTTCCCGGCGATCCTGTTCGGCCTGAGCCTGTCGGCGCTGATGGGTCCGGGCACCACCAGCATGGTGCTGGCGCTGGGCATCTCGGCCATTCCCGGCATGGCGCGCATCGCCCGCGGTTCGGCCATGGTGGTGATGAAGCAGGAATACATGGAAGCCGGCCACGCCATGGGCTTTGGCAACTTCTACCTGATCACGCGCTACCTGCTGCCCAATTGCTCGTCGATGCTGATGATCTACGCCACGCTGCAACTGGGCCACACCATCCTGCTGGGCTCGGTGCTGTCGTTCCTGGGGCTGGGTCCGCAGCCGCCCTTCGCCGAACTGGGCAGCATGGCCGCCGACGGCCGCAAGTTCCTGCAGATCTTCCCGCACATCTCGACCATCCCCACGATGACCATTTTCTTCATCGTGCTCGCCTTCAACCTGCTGGGCGACAGCCTGCGCGACGCGCTCGATCCCAAGCTGCGGTTCTGAACCGCGGCAAGACCGACCACACCACACACCAACACACAGGGGAAACCGCAACATGAAGATCACCCAGGGACTGGCCCTCGCGCCGCTGGCATTGGCCTGCCTTCTGTCCACGCCCGCCGCCGCGCTGGCGCAGGCCGACAAGACCGTGCTGATCCTGCGCGAGCTGGATACCGACAAGTACGACCCGCACCGCACCACCGCGCGCGGCGCGGCCGAGGTGCTGTTCATGGCAGCCGACACCATGGTCGGGCTGGACTACGACATGAAGACGCCGGTGCCGGCGCTGGCCAAGAGCTGGACCATTTCGCCCGACGGCCTGACCTACACCTTCAGCCTGCGCGACGACGTGACGTTCTGCAGCGGCCGCAAGATGACCGCCAAGGACGTGGTGGCCAGCTACGAGCGCTGGCTGAACCCCGAAACCAAGGGCCTGGAACGCTGGCGCGCCGGCCCGGTGGACAGCATCACCGCGCCCGACGACGTCACCGTGGTCTACAAGCTGAAAAAGCCCTACAACGAGCTCTTGCAGCAGATGGCGCACTACATGCACTCGGTCATCAACATCGACCAGGTCAGGGCGCTGGGGCAGGACTACGGCGTGAAGGCCTTCGACGGCACCGGCCCGTACTGCTTCCAGAGCTGGTCGCCGCGCAACGAAGTGGTGCTGACCCGCCACGCCGGCTACAAGTGGGGCCCGTCCATCTACAAGGACCCCACGCCCAAGGTCGACAAGATCATCTGGAAGATCGTGCCCGAAGAGAGCACGCGCCTGACCGCCCTGCAAAGCGGCCAGGCCGACCTGTCGCGCTACCTGCCGCAATGGGCCATCAAGGACCTGAAGGCCGACAAGCGCCTGTTCGTCAGCAAGGCCGACCCGTTCTACTGGACGTTCTTCCTGGGCTTCAAGATCGACAAGCCCATGCTGACCGACGTGAACGTGCGCCGCGCCCTGAACCTGGCCATCAACCGCCGCGCGCTGACCGAGGCCATCACCTTCGGCGAAGCCGTGCCGGCCACCAGCATGCTGGCCACCGCCACGCCCGCAGGCAGCAACGACGCCTACCGCTACGACCCCGCCGCCGCCAACAAGTTGCTGGACGAGGCCGGCTGGAAGATGCAGTCCGATGGCTACCGCTACAAAGATGGCCAGAAACTGTCGATCCTGCACTACGGCATCACCGGCTACTGGAAAGACATCATGGAAGCCGTGCAAGGCGACATGAAGAAAGTGGGCGCCGACCTGCGCGTGCAACTGTTCGATTCGACCTCGGCCTGGGGCAAGCTGGCCACGCAGGAATTCGATGAATTCAGCATGAGCTTTGGCTACATGAGCACCGGCGAAGCGCTGAACAGCTACTTCCTGTCCAACAGCATCCCCACCCCCAACCGCATGAACTGGAAGGATGCCGACACCGACCGCTGGCTGGCCGAAGGCAGCGAGGCGCTGGACGCCAAGACGGGCGACGCCATCCTGTCCAAGGCGCTGACCAAGATCTCCGACGGCGTGGCGTGGATTCCGCTTTACCACGACTCGCTGTACCTGGTGGGCGGGCCGCGCCTCAAGCCCATGCGCGCGCACGGCATCTTCGGCGCCGCCGCCTACAAGGGCCTGGACATCGAGTTCAAGTAAGCCGCATCCGGCGGCGCGGCACGAGCCGCGCCGCCGCTTTTTCATGAATCCGCAGCACAGAGAGCCAGTCGTGAGCGACACCAATCAAGCCAGCATCACCCATTTCAAGCAGCTTTCCACCCTGGTGGCCTGGGACGAGGCGCTGGGTTCGCACGTCTACATCGAAAACGCCGACCTGGTGATGCGCGGCAACACCGTCATCCACGCCGGTACCGGCTACAGCGGCCCGGCCGACCGCGTCGTGCCGGGCGCCGGCCTGATGGCGATGCCGGGCCTGGTGAACGTGCACAGCCACCCCTCGTCCGAGCCGGGCAACCGCGGCCTGCTCGAAGAGCTGGGCAGCGACAAGCTGGGCCAGAGCTCGCTGTACGAATACATGCCGGTGTTCCGCATGGGCATCGAAACCGCGCAGTACGCCAACCAGGTGGCCATGGCCGAAATGCTGCTCAGCGGCGTCACTACCTTCGTCGACATGTCGTTGCCGCGCCCCGGCTGGGCCGACGTGGTGGCAGCCGCCGGCATCCGCGGGGTGCTGGGGCCCATGTTCCGCTCGGCCGCCTGGCGCACCACCGACGGCCATTCGGTGGAATACACCTGGGACGAAGCTGCCGCGCTCAAGTCCTTCGAAGCGGCGCTGGCGGTGGCCGACAGCGCCATCAACCATCCCAGCGGCCGCCTGGGCGCCATGCTGTGCCCGTCGCAGGTCGATACCTGCTCGCCCGAACTGCTGAAGGAAGCGCAGGCGGCGGCCCGCCGCCTGGACATCCCGATGCAGATCCACGCCGCGCAAAGCGTGGTCGAGTTCGGCGAAATGACGCGCCGCCACGGCCGCACGCCCATCGAATGGCTCGACGACCAGGGCCTGCTCGATGAGGACCTGATCATCGGCCACGGCATTTTCCTGAACGACCACCGCGCGCTGTACTGGCCGCACGCGGACGACTTCGGCCTGTTGCAACGCTCGGGCGCGCACGTGGCGCACTGCCCCACCGTGTTCGTGCGGCGCGGCATCGCGCTCAGCTACCTGGGCCGCTACCTGCGCGCCGGCATCAACGTCGGCATCGGCACCGACACCTTCCCCCACAACATGCTGGATGAAATGCGGCTGGCCTGCTATGTGGCCCGTTTGCAGGCCGGCCACTTCCGCGCGGCGTCCACTGAAGAAGTGTTCAACGCCGCCACGGTCAACGGCGCACGCATGCTGGGCCGCGACGACATCGGCCGCATCGCCGTGGGCGGCAAGGCCGATTTTTCGCTGGTCGACCTGTCGCACCCCTACATGCGCCCCGGCCGCGAGCCGCTGCGCAGCCTGATCTATTCGGCGGGCGACCGGGCCATCCGCGACGTCTACGTGGACGGCGCCCAGGTCGTCAAGGACGGCCAGCTGCTGACCATCGACATCGAACGCGCCATGCAGGAAGTCGAGCGCGCCCAGACGCAGACGATTGCCACCGTCGCGCAGCGCGACTATGCCGGCCGCGACATCGACGCCATGTCGCCGCGCGTGTTTCCCAGCCGAGCATAACGGAGAGCCCCATGACGGAGAGCCCCAAGACCGAGACCTTGCTGGCGGTGCAGGACCTGTGCGTGGAATTCGGCGCGCGCGCCCAGCCGTACCGGGCGGTGAAGTCGCTGGACTTCACCATCGGCCGCGGTGAAACGGTGGCCCTGGTGGGCGAGTCCGGCTCGGGCAAGTCGGTGACAGCCCTGTCCATCCTGCGCCTGATCGAGCGCGCCGGCGGCCGCATCGCCCGCGGCAGCGCCCGCTTCGTGCCGCGCGACGGCCGCGAGTTGGACCTGTTCGCCCTGGAAGAAGTGGCGCTGCGCCGCATTCGCGGCAACGAGATCTCCATGATCTTCCAGGAGCCCATGACCTCGCTGAACCCGGTCATGACGGTGGGCGATCAACTGGCGGAAGTCTATCTGCTGCACCAGGACATCTCGCGGGCCGAGGCCTGGCAGCGCGCCCAGGCCATGCTGACCGCCGTGAAGATGTCTGAACCCGAACGCCGCATGACGCAATACCCGGGCGACCTGTCCGGCGGCATGCGCCAGCGCGTGATGATCGCCATGGCGCTGGCCTGCCGGCCGCAGCTCTTGATTGCCGACGAACCGACCACTGCGCTGGACGTCACGGTGCAGGCCGAGATCATCGACCTGATCCGCGAATTGCAGCGCGAGGTCGGCATGGCGGTGCTGTTCATCACCCACGACATGGGCGTGGTGGCCGAAATCGCGGACCGCGTGGTGGTCATGCGCCATGGCGACAAGGTCGAGGAAAGCGCCACCGCCACGCTGTTCGATGCACCCACCCAGCCCTACACGCGCGACCTGCTGGCCGCCGTGCCGCGGCTGGGCGGCGGTTCCCCCGACGAGGCCGCGGTGCGCGAGCGCCCGCCGGTGCTGCAAGTGGCCGGCCTGGCCAAGCGCTTTCCGGTCAAGGCCGGCGCGTTCGGCAAGGTGGTAGCCAACGTGCATGCGGTCGAAGGCGTGTCGTTCGACCTGCGCGCCGGGGAAACCCTGGCGCTGGTGGGCGAGTCCGGCTCGGGCAAGTCCACCACCGGGCGCCTGTTGATGAAGCTGGTGCAGCCCACCGAAGGCTCGATCCGCCTGGACGGCCAGGACGTCACGCATATGTCGCCCGACCAGATGCGGGCCATGCGGCGCCACATCCAGATGATCTTCCAGGACCCGTACGCTTCGCTGAACCCGCGCCTGCAAGCCTGGGACCTGGTCAGCGAACCGCTCAAGGTGCATGGCGGCCATACCCGCGAACAGCGCCGTGAACGCGCCGCCCAATTGCTGGAACGCGTGAGCCTGCCGCGCGAGTTCCTGGACCGCTATGCGCACCAGTTCTCGGGCGGCCAGCGCCAGCGGTTGTGCATCGCCCGCGCGCTGAGCGTGAACCCCAAGATCATCGTGGCAGACGAACCGGTGTCGGCGCTGGACGTGTCGGTGCAGGCGCGCGTCATCGAGCTGATGAAGGAACTGCAGGCCGAAATGGGCCTGTCGTACCTGTTCATCTCGCACGACATCGCGGTGGTGGAAAAGGTCAGCCACCGCGTGGCCGTCATGGTCATGGGCCAGATCGTCGAGATCGGCCCCACCCAGGAAGTGCTGCACCGGCCGCGCCATCCGTATACCCAGCGCCTGCTGTCCGCGGTGCCGGTGCCCGATCCGGCGCGGCGCCACCAGCGCAGCGTGCGCGCGGCGCGCGACATTCCCAGCCCGATCCGCAAGGTGGGCGACAACCCGGTGGTGACGCAGTTGGTGCAGGTGGCCGCCGGCCACTACGTGCAGCAGGCGGCCTAGGAGCTGTCAACACAGGGGCTGCCAAGACGGCCAGCCATGGCGGTCATCAAGGCCCGCCGCGGCGGGCCAACGAATCAGGCGCGGCCGGCCACCCGGCCGACCGCCATCGCCACCGCCGCCTGGGTCGGCTCCACCACCGGCAGGCCGCAAGCGTCTTCCAGCCGGGCGCGCAGGTCCGCCATGCCGGCGCAGCCCATGATCAGCACGTCGGCGCCATGGCCATCGCGCAGGGTCTTGCCCACCGCCGCCATGCGCTGGAACGCCAGGTCGGCGTCGGCCAGCTGGCTCACCTGCATGTCCAGCGCCAGTTCCCCGCAGATGCGATCGGCCACGCCCATGGCGCGGAAATAGCGCAGGTGGCGCGGCACCGCGGCGCTGGCGATGGCGATCACGCCGACGCGGGTGCCGATGCTCATGGCCGTCAGCACCGAGCATTCACCGATGCCCAGCACGGGTACCGGCACCAGGTCGCGCAAGCCGTGCAAGCCCGGGTCGCTGAAGCAGGCCACGATAAAGGCATCGGTGGCGGCGGCTTCCTGCCGCACCAGCCGCGCCATCGGCGCGATGCTGGCGTCGGCTTCGGCCTGGGTCTGGATGCCGGCCGGGCCATCCGCGGACGTCAGGCAGCGGAAATCCAGCGGCAGATGGCCGAATGGCAGGACGGCGCGGCCAATGGCCTCGGTGACCTTGACCAGGGAGTTCGGGTTTACCAGGGTGATGCGAGCATTCGTCGCCATTGAGTAGAATCCTTGCAATTCGAGGCGAGCCGGATGAATTCCGAGTAGCGCCCAGGTCAAGAGGAAATCACGCAGCATGTCTCAATTACCCGGAAAGGTCCGGTCTGCGCCGTTGAATTTGCGCCAGATCGAGGTTTTCCACGCCATCATGATCACGGGCTCGCTGAGCGCGGCCGGCCGGCTGTTGCATGTAACGCAACCGGCCATCAGCCGCGTGCTGGCCTCGATCGAGCTGCGGCTGGGCTATGCGCTGTTCGAGCGCTTCAAGGGCCGCCTGCACCCCACCAAGGAAGCGCGCAAGCTGTTCCAGGAAGTCGAATCCATTCAGGCCGGCGTCAACCGCCTGAACGACATGGCCGCCGGCCTGGCCGGCCACGGCGGCGGCCTGGTCAGCGTGGTGTCCAGCCCCAGCTTCGGCGAATGGTTGATTCCCGCGGCCACGGCGAAGTTCTGCGCCCGCAATCCCGGCGTGCGCATCCGCTACCGGCCGCTGGGCATGGATGCCCTGCTGCCCCAGCTGCTGCTGGGCTATGCCGACATCGCCATTTCGATCTTCAAGCCCGAACACCCCAACCTGATCACCACCGAACTGGCGCACGGCGAAATCGTCTGCGTCCTGCCGGCAGGGCATCGGCTGGCCCGCGAAAGCGTGATTGCCCCGGCGATGCTGGCCGGCGAAATGCTGGTGGGCTACAGCCGCGACACGCCGCTGGGCGAAACCCTGTTCGAGCACCTGGACCCGCTGGGCCACATCCTGACGCCGGCGATCGAGGTGCGCTCGTCGCAAACGGCCTGCTCGTTCGTGCGCCAGGGCGTGGGCATCGCCCTGGTGGACTCCTACGGCCTGACCGACGCCCTGATGCATGGCCTGGTGGTGCGCCGCATCGAACCGGCCATACCGCTGTTCGTGCACGTGTCGCATTCCCGCATCGAACCGCCGCCCTCGATTGCCAAGGCCTTCCTGACGCAGTTTTCGCAGATCGTCAAAAAAGAACTGCCTGCGATGACGCAGGCCATTCTTCAGCGGGCCTAGGGCGTGGGGTGACACGGCACGAAACCTGGCGCCGGCCTAGCTGATTTCCGCCACGGGCAACGGGTCGCCGGCGCCCGTGCGTTCGACGATCAGCTTGTAGTGCTGCGGGCTGCGGTGCTTGGCGAAGTTGAAGACGTGGTCGCGGAACGTCTGGCCCATGGCCAGGTCGATGCGCGCGGTGATGACTTCGTCTTCCTCGCCGCTGGAACGCGCCACGATCTCGCCCGACGGCGCCACGATCATCGAGCTGCCGATCATGTGGTGGCCGTCTTCAAAGCCGCACTTGGCGGCGGCAGCCACCCACACCGCATTCTGGTAGGCGCTGGCCTGCAGCACGATTTCGTGCGTAGTGGTGCGCAGGTGCGCGGGTTCGTTCCAATGGATGTTCAGCGACGGCGTGTTGTAGCCCAGCACGATCAGCTCGGCGCTTTGCAGCGACATCACGCGGTACGTTTCCGGCCAGCGGCGGTCATTGCACAGGCACATGCCGATCTTGACGTCGTTGGTGTCCCACACGCCAAAGCCCAGGTCGCCGACTTCGAAGAACTTCTTTTCCAGATGCTGGAACGGCGCATCCGGCTTGTGGTCGGAATGGCCCGGCAGGTGAATCTTGCGGTACTTGCCGATGATCTTGGCCTGGCGGTCCACCAGGATGGCGGTATTGAACTGGCGGCCTTCCGGCGTCAGTTCGGCATAGCCCAGGTAAAAGCCGATGCCCAATTCGCGCGCCGTGTCGAACAGCGGCTGCACGTCGGCGTTGGGCATGGTCTTTTCGAAATAGCGCTCGACCGCCTCGGCGTCTTCCATCCAGTAGCGCGGAAAGAAGGTCGTCAACGCCAGTTCTGGAAAGACCACGAACTCGGCCTTGCGGGCGGCGGCCTCGCGCATCATGTCGACCAGGCGGCGCACGACGACCGCACGGCTGTCCGCCAGATTGACGGCGCCCATCTGGGCGACCGCAAGGTCCATTTTTCGCGCGGGGGGGGTGTTGCTCACGATATCAGTCTCCGGGGGGCTATCGCTGGGGTTCAAGGGCCGTGCGCCGTCCTTCAGGACGTGATCTCGGCCGGAAAAATCTTGCGCAGCAGCGCGGCACGCGGGCTGATCTCGCGCGCTTTCTGCAGCGGCGCGGGCAGGCCGCGGGCAATGAAGTGGCCGCGGCCGCGCGCGGCCTGCAGCACGCCGTCGTCCACGATCACCTCGCCGCGGCTGATGACGGTGGTGGGCCAGCCGGTGACCTGGCGGCCTTCGTAGGGGGTGTAGCCCACCGCGTCATGCAGGTCGTCGGCGCGCAGGGTCACGGTCTTTTCCGGGTCCCAGATCGCGATGTCGGCGTCGGCGCCGACGGCCAGCGTGCCCTTCCTGGGGTACAGGCCATACATGCGAGCATGGTTGGTCGAGGTCAGCGCCACGAACTGCTGCAGCGTCAGGCGGCCGCTGCGCACGCCTTCGGAGAACAGCAGCGGCATGCGCACTTCCAGGCCCGGCAGGCCGTTGGCGATCTGCTTGAACGTGGTGGCGTCGCCGGCCGGCAGCTTGCCCGATTCGTCGTAGCGGTACGGCGCGTGATCGGACGACAACAGGGCCAGCGTGCCGCTGTCCAGGCTTTGCCACAGCGCATGTTGCGACACCGGGTCGCGCGGCGGCGGGCTGCAGCAGAACTTCGCGCCTTCGACGCCGGGGATGTCGATGTCCTCGGCGGTCAGCAGCAGGTAGTGCGGGCAGGTCTCGCCGTACACCGGCGCGCCCAGCGTCTGGGCGGCGTGGATCGCCTGCGCGCCGCCCTGGGTCGACACGTGCACGATCAGCACCGGCACTTCCAGCACCGCGGCCAGGCTGATGGCGCGCTGCGTGGCTTCGCTTTCGGCGATCGGGTCATGGCTGACGGCGTGGTACTTGGGCGCGGTGTGACCGGCCGCCAGCAAGTGGCGCGCGATCCAGCTGATCACGTCGTTGTTCTCGGCATGCACCATCGGCAGCGCGCCTTCGCGCGCGGCGATGGCGAACACGTCCAGCAATTGACGGTCGTCCAGCTTGAGCTTGTCGTAGGTCATGAAGACCTTGAACGACGTGATGCCCGCGCGGATCAGCTCGGGCAGGTCGCGGTTCAGAGTCTCGGGCGTGGGGTCCGAAATGATCAGGTGGTAGCTGTAGTCGATCACCGACTTCTCGGCGGCCGACGCGGCATAGGCATCGGCAACCTGGCGCAGCGACTGGCCGCGATGCTGCGCGGCGAACGGCACGATGGTGGTGTTGCCGCCATGCGCCGCCGACACGGACGCGGTGTACCAGTCGTCGGCACACAGCACGCCCATGCTGGACAGCTGCTCCACGTGGCAATGGCTGTCGATGCCGCCCGGCATGACCAGCCGGCCGGTCGCATCGATGGCGCGCCGGCCCGGCGGCAGCGTCGCCGCGATGGCGGCAATGGCGCCATCGACGATACCGATGTCGCCGACAAAGTCGGCCTCGGCCGTCACGATGCGGCCGTTGTGCAGGGTCAGATCGAAGGTCATCAGAAGTTCCAACGCATGGGCAGGCGCACTGCGGCGCGCCTGGCGGAAGGCCCCATCATGCATGCGTCGGCGTAAATCCGAAATGGCTCCAAAGCCCTTATGCCACGTTACCCATGGCGCTTCCCGCGACGGCTTAACACATTGATTTCACTAACTATTATTAATCATCAAGACGACCCTCCCGGGTATCACGCATAACGCTGGATCATGGAGGCTATGCAAAGTTTTATATCGGGTTTCCCCGTGACGCGCGGGGCGTACCGGACGCTCAGGCTCGAATCAATACAATAGGCATCCCTGATCGGAAGCCGCCAGGACCGCACACCGTGACCCGCCTTTGCCCCACGCTTGCCCGTCTGCTCCTGACCGCCAGCCTGGGCCTGGCCCTGCCCGCCCACGCGGTGCCTGCCACGCCCCCGCCCGTGGTCACCGAGGCGCGCCAGGCCCGCATAGCGCAGGTCGCCGACGCCCCCACCCGCCAGGCGCTGACCGAAATGCTGTTCATCCTGCACCAGCAATGGCGCAGCGAAGACATGCTGCGCCAGCCGCCGGCGCAGACCCTGCATACTGGGTCGCCCTTTCAGGCGGTCAACGACTATCCCGACACCGGCCGCATGGCCGATGTCTTCGCGGCCGGCGTGGTCGGCGCGCTGAACGAGCGCGGCGACATCGGCGTGGTGGAACCCTTTGCACTGCCTTATCCGCACACCTACTCTTGGCGCCGCGTCCGTTTCCTGGATGGCGGCGACATCCCCCTGGACGCCCCCGCACGCAGCGGCGTGACCATCTCGGTCGGCCAGCAAGGCCAGGCGCTGACGCTGACGCAGCCGGCCGGCACGCTGCGCACGCCCGAATCGCTGGACGGCGAACTCACCATCGCGCTGCCCAAGTCCACGCCGCATGCCGATTTCACGCCCGCCGACCTCGGCAAGCCGCGCACGCTGGGCGGCTTTGCCTTCACGCTGCGGTCCATTGACGGCCACCGCGTCGAGATCGGCGTCACCCAGGCCGACGGCGTCAGCCCGCAGGGCTTCAACAGCAATGCGGTGCTGATCGAGGCGCTGGATGCGGGTGGGCAGACTCTGTTCAATCACGTGCGCCTGTGGGGCAGCGCCACCCCGCTCGATGCCCGCGTGCAGGCATTCGACCGCCTGAGCGCGCAGGCCGCCGCCGGCACGCTCACCGTGCCCGACACCGCCACGCTATTGGACCGGGCGGGTTTCCGCGAAACCGGCGGCCAACTGTGGGCGCGCTACGCCTTCCAGGGCCAGGTGGCCCGGGTGCGCATCACGCTGATGGTGCCAGGCGGCGACACGTTGACGCGGCCACTGGCGACCTCGGTGCTGCCGCTGGGCCACACCCTGCGCAACGTGGACCTGACGCCGTTGGCGCTGGCCGGCTCCGTCTACGACCACGTGGCCCCCGACCGCCCGCAGGAACTGCTGCGCCAGGACGTTGCCGCCCGCCTCACCACCGCGCGTATCGAGCGCGAAGGCCAACCCGTCATCCGCTTCGGCTATCCCGACGTGCTGAGCGACCGCTTCATTGCCCCGGCCACGCGCTTCGGGCTGGACCGCGCGGTATCCGTCACCTTCCTGGACGCGGGGGGCAAGCCGATCAACGTGCGCGAAGGCCAGGCCTATGATCGCGTCGAAGACGGCATCCGTTTCGACCCGCGACAATTTCCCGTGGCGCCTGTGCGCGCCAAGGGCCGGCTGTCCGTCACCCGCATGATCTCGTTCGAACGCCATGCGCTGCCTGTGGACGGTTCCGTGGCAGGCGTCACCGTCCGCGACAACCTGGTGCTGCTGGACCCGGCCAGGCTGCCCTACGTGCAGTCGCCCATGGTGCTGACCGCCGCCGATGCCACCGGCCGCGCGCTGCGCCAGATCGGTGCCATGGCCCTGGACAATACCGACGGCCCGCCTGTCATGGCGGTTTTCTTCCAGGGGAAAATCGCGCGGCTGGACGCCACCTTGCCCGGCCCGGTCGAGACGGTGCCCGTGGATTTCGATGTCCCGCTACGCTGACAGCCCTTGCCCGCGTCTTCAGTTGCCCAACGACGGCCGTAGCGTTTCGGTAATGGTATCGATGTTGGCGGGCGTGACCTGCCACCGGCGCGGATCGTCGTATTCGAAATCGGCGTTGGCGCGGCGGGTGTCCCGGTTGAACTGGAACAGCATCTTGGTGAAGCCCTTGTCCGCCTGCGGCCGCAGCCACTCGCGGTAGCGCTGCACTTCGCGCTCGATGGGGTCTTCCAGAAAGGCCACGGCGTGGGGCTGGCCCGCGCGGTCGTAGGCGTAGCCATAGCTTTCGTTCACGTCGCCGTCGCCGTCCACGCCGAATACCGCGGTCACTTCCACCCAGTCGATGCCGGCCAGCGCGTCGCTCTGGGCGATCTCGCGAGCGATCGCCTGCATCAACGCCGTGTTCTGCGTGACCGCCTGCGCCGCCCCGCCGCCAGACAGGCCGATGACGGTCAACATGCCGCCCAGCCATCCCGCAAGCATCCTGCTGCCGTATTTCATGGGCCTCCCTCAGCAACGTCTCATTGTTCATGGCGATCTGTCTCGCCCATGCATTTTCCTCGGTTTTCGCCCAGACCCGCAGGGTACATTCGCGGCGATTTCCCATTCCAGAGGCCTTCCCATGTCGTATTCCTTCGCGCCCCGCATCATCGCCCTGACGCTGGCCGCCATCGCCAGCGCCCACGCGCAGCCCGCGCCCGACGCGGCCACCCTGGTCACGGTCGACAACTTCGCCCGCGCCGAGTCCGACCTGTACCTGGGCAAGATGGTGGCCGACGGCGGTCTGGGCAAATTCGTGCACAGCCGCGCCATGGTCGCCATCGATGCCCAGAACGTCATCCGCATGAATCGCGACACGCTGTATTCGCAGGCCGTCTTCGACCTGGACGCCGGCCCCGTCACGATCACGCTGCCCGAAGCCGGCAAGCGCTTCATGTCGACCCTGGTCGTCGACGAAAACCATTACGTGCCCGCCGTGTTCTACGGCGCCGGCACCCACACGCTGAAAAAAGAGGATATCGGCACCCGCTACGTGTTCGTTGCCATCCGCACCCTGGTCGACCCCGCTGACCCGAAGGACCTGGCGCAAGTGCACGCGCTGCAGGACGCCATCAAGGTCAGCCAGGCCCAGCCCGGCGCCTTCACCGTGCCCAAGTGGGACCCAACCAGCCAGAACAAGGTGCGCGACGCCCTGCTGGTGCTGGCCGCCACCATGCCGAACTACGACCGCGCCTTCGGCACCGCGGCCACGGTGGACCCGATCCAGCATCTGCTGGGCACCGCGGCCGGCTGGGGCGGCAACCCCGCCAAGGACGCCATCTACCTGAACGGCAAGATCGCGCAGAACGACGGCAAGGTCGTGTACCGGCTCAAGGTCGACAAGGTGCCGGTCAAGAGCTTCTGGTCGGTCAGCGTCTACAACGCCGAAGGCTATTTCCAGAAGAATCCGTACGACGCCTATTCGTTGAACAACCTCACCGCCAAGCAAGGCAGCGACGGCTCGATCCTCATCCAGTTCGGCGGCTGCGACGGCAAGATCGCCAACTGCCTGCCCATCATGCCGGGCTGGAACTACACGGTCAGGCTATATCAGCCCGGTGACGAGATCCTGAATGGCTCGTGGCGCTTTCCGGACCCGCAACCGGTCGCGCCCTGAGTCCGCAGCAAGTCTGCCCGGGCCGGTCCGCGCGTGACACACACGCCCCCACGCCGGACCGGCGCGACCAGGCATGGCAACAAAATTCTTGCACTTGCAACAGAGCATGGCTCGGGCGCCTGCGCGCCCAGCCGCTGACGTATCCTCTTTCGCACAACCAATAGCGATAAACCGGCTGGGGACAGGCCTCTTTTCCATTCCGATGGCGGACACGCCATGGCCCCTGCCATTCGGAGAGGAGAAGACGTTGGCCAATACCCCCAACACGGAACTCAAAGGCGGCCTGAAATCGCGGCACCTCACGATGATGTCGATCGCGGGTGTCATCGGCGCGGCGCTGTTCGTGGGCTCGGGCAAGCAGATCGCGCTGGCCGGCCCGGCCGTCATCCTGGCCTACATCGGCGGCGGCCTGCTGGTCATCCTGGCCATGCGCATGCTGGGCGAAATGGCCGTGGCCCAGCCCGACACCGGTTCGTTTTCCACCTACGCCGACCGCGCCATCGGGCGCTGGGCCGGCTTCACCATCGGCTGGCTCTACTGGTATTTCTGGGCGCTGCTGATGGGCTGGGAAGCCTACGTCGCCGGCCAGATCCTGCACGGCTGGTTCCCCATGGTGCCGGCCTGGGGCTACGGCCTGCTGGTCACCGTGTCGCTCATCGTCGTCAACTTCCTGAACGTGCGCAACTACGGCGAATTCGAATTCTGGTTCGCCCTCATCAAGGTGGTGGCCATCGTCATCTTCCTCATCATGGGCAGCCTGGCGCTGGTGCACGTGTGGCCATGGGGCAATGCCAACGGCTGGTCGCACCTGACCAGCCAGGGCTTCATGCCCAACGGGCCCAAGGCCGTGGTGGTGGCGCTGCTGGGCGTGATGTTCGCCTTCATCGGCGCCGAGATCGTCACCGTCGCCGCCGCCGAATCCGCCAACCCGGGCCGCGAAATCATCAAGACCACGCGCTCGGTGGTCTGGCGCATCTGCCTGTTCTACGTCGGTTCGATCTTCGTCGTCGTATGCCTGGTGCCCTATAACGCGCCCGGCCTGACCGACCCCACCCACGGCACCTACAACGTCGCGCTGGACGCATTGGGCATCCCGCATGCGCAGCTGATCGTGAACTTCATCGTGCTGACCTCGGTGTGCAGCTGCTTCAACTCGGCGCTGTACACCGCCTCGCGCATGCTCTATTCGCTGTCCAGGCGCGGCGACGCCCACCGCATCATGCAGATCACCGGCCGCGACACGGGCACGCCGTATGTCGGCGTGCTGATTTCCAGCGTCTTCGCCTTCGTCGCCGTAGGGATGATGGCCACGTCCAAGATGGACGTGTACGACGTGCTGATGCAGGCCACCGGCACCATCGCCCTGTTCGTCTACCTGGCCATCGCCTGCTCGCAGCTGCGCATGCGCCAGCGCTTGCAGGCACAGGGCGTGGAACTGAAATTCAAGATGTGGCTGTTTCCGTGGCTGACCTACCTGGTCATCGTCTGCATCATTGCGGCGCTGGTGACGATGGTGCTGGAAGGCACGTACCGCAACGAGGTGCTGTACACGGCGATACTCGCGGCGGTGATCGTGACGATGGGCATTGTTGCGCAGTGGCGGGGCATCGGGACGCGCAGCGACGAACCCGCCAACATCGAAGGTAATGCGCGGCTGTCGGAGAACAGTGCCTAGGCGTGCGATACACGGGGACGATATGCAGCGGCGCGGCCGCCATCAATCCAGCAGCCGCATCACCTCGGTCAGATCGTCGGCCGCCACGTCCCTGGCAATGATCACCATCGCCCCCACCTGCCGCGCGCCCTCATCGACGCGCAGGGGTTCGGGGGCATTGAACAGGTGATGCACGCCATGCACCGCGCGGATCGTGCCGTCGGCCCAGCGCAGCAGGCCCTTGGCCCGCAGCAGGCGGTCGCCGAAATCCCGTTGCATCGCCCGGACCCAGGCGGCGTAGCGGTCCCAGCCCAGCGGGCCCTGCTGGCGCCATAGATATGAGGCAATGCCGTAGCGCAGCACATGAGCAATGGGCGTGGACAGGCCTGCCGCCTGCGCGGGCACGGCCTCAAGGTGGCCGGCCGTCAGTCCGTCGAACAGATCGTGCGCCTGGTGATCCAGCACGGCCGGCGTGGTTTCCAGCACCCGCGCCGTGGGATTGCGCGACGCGAGCAATTGCCGGGCGGTGTCGATCGCCGCGGGGCCGGCGATGTCGGTCTTGGTGAGGGCAATGCGGTCGGCGATGGCGATCTGCGTGGCCGCCTCCCGGTAGGCCTGCACCGACGCCACGCCATGCACCGCGTCCAGTGTCGCGACGGCGCCGCCGAAGCGGTAGTGCCGGGCAATCAGCGTGTCCGACGCCAGCGTGTTGATCACCGGTCCCGGGTCCGCCAGGCCCGAGGTTTCCACCACCACCCGCGCAAACGCCGGCAGTTCTCCGCGCTTGCGGCGGTAATACAGCGATTCCAGCGTCTCGGCCAGCGAGCCGCTGCCCGCGCAGCACAGGCAGCCGGAATCGAGCAGCACGATGTCGCTATCGTTGGCCTGCCCGACCAGCAGGTGGTCCAGGCCCACCTCGCCAAACTCGTTGATGACCACCGCCGTGTCCTGGAACGCGGCGCTGCGCACCAGGCGCGACAGCAAGGTGGTCTTGCCGCTGCCCAGAAACCCGGTCAGCAGGTACACCGGCAAGGCGGACGTGTCGGCCAGGCTCATGGCTCAAGCCGCCGCGGGCGCGGGCAGCGCGCGCAGGTAAACCTGCACTTCGCCGCTGGGGATGACGTCGGCGTACTTGCAGTTCAGGTCGAACAGGCTCATGGCATGGCTGGCTTGGAAGCGGTCGAACGCGCACTCTTCGGGAATGATGACCTTGAAGTTGTAGGAATAGGCGTCCACCGTGGTCGCACGCAGGCAGCCCGACGAGGTGCAGCCCACCAGGATCAGCGTATCCACGTCCAGGAAGTTCAGGTGGCTCATGAAGATCGTGCCGAAAAAGCACGACGGCTTCTGCTTGGTGATGCGGATGTCCTGTGGCCGCGGCGCGAGGGGTTCCACCGTCTGGGTGGCGTGGGTTTCGGCCAGCACGGTCTTTTCGCCGCCGCGGTGGTTCTTGCCCACCTGGACGCCGCTGTCCAGCAGGTCGGCGCGGCGGCCGCTCTCGGTATAGAAGACCGGAATGTTCCTGTCACGAGCCAGTTCCAGCAGAGGCACGATGTGCTGCACGGCTTCCCAGGCCTCGCGGCCGCAATGGGTGCGGTACTGCTTCAGGCCTTCCAGGATGTCTTCGGGCTTGTCGCCGCAGAAGTTGTACTGCACATCGATGATGAACAGCGCCGGGCGCTTGCCGAAGCCGCCGCGCTTGCCGTAGCCGGCCTGCGCCAGCACCTGCTTGTCGCGCTCGGTCAGAAAGTCGTCCCAGATGCGTTTGGTGGATTCACTCATGTCGATTCCTGCGTCAAAGGTCAAAGGCGATTGAGATAACGGCCGCCAGGCGCGGCGCGCGCCTGGTCGGTGATGCGTCCATCCAGGGCGACGGTACGGCCGCGCACCAGCGTGCGTACCGGCCAGCCCTTGAGCGTCATGCCCTCGTAAGGCGAATAGTCCGAATTCGATTCGAGCGTGGCCGGGTCCACCACCCGTTCCAGGTCGGGGTCCACCACCACCAGGTCGGCGTCCTTGCCGATCTCGATGCTGCCCTTGGACGGCAGCCGATAGATGCGGGCGCTGTTCTCGGCCGCGACCTTCATCAGCGTGTCCAGGGGCACGCCGCGGCGGTGATAGCCTTCGTGCAGCAGGATCGGCAGCATCAGCCCCGTGCCCGGGAAACCATTGCTGGCGGCCCAGATGTCCGTGTCCTTGGTGGCGCGCTTGCGCGGCACGTGGTCGGTGCCGATGGTGGTGATGGAGCCATCCAGCACGCCTTCCCACATGGCTTCCACATCCGCCTGGCCACGCACCGGCGGGTTGACCTTGGCATACGTGCCGGCCGGCGACTCATCGTTCAGGAACAGATATTGCGGGCAGGTCTCGACGTAGATAGGCGGCGCGCCCGGCGTGCGGCGGTGGCGCCGGGCCTCGTCCAGCGCTTCGCGGCTGCTCAGATGCACGATGTTGACCGCGGCGCCCAGCTTGTGGGCGAAATAGCACACGCGGTGCACGTTCTCGGCCTCCAGGAAATCAGGGCTTTGCTCGTTCCAGGCCTTCAGGTCGTCGCGGCCGGCCTCGCGCAGCGGGTCGCGCAGCACCGGGATCACTTCCACGTTCTCGCAGTGCACGCCCATGATGGCGCCCGGAATCGCGGCGGTGGCCTTCAACGCCGAATACAACAGGCCGTCGTCGATATCGGTGAACCCCTTGGACAGGCCCGCCGCGCCCTTGTACATCATGTAGAGCTTGTACGAGGACACGCCGAACCGCCGCGAGATCTCTTCCAGCGTCTGCACGTGCAGGTGGCTGGTGATGCCGAAATGGAAGCCGAAGTCCACGCAGCTTTGCGCCAGCGCGCGATCACGCACGGCATCGAACGACTGGCGGATGTCGGCCGACCGGTGAAACGACAGCACCGACGTGGTGCCGCCCAGCGCCGCAAAGCGCGACTCGGTCTCGAAATCGGTTTCAGGCGACCCGAAGCCGAAATGCACGTGTGGGTCGATCAGGCCTGGCAACACCCACAGGCCCTGGCAATCGATGGTTTCACGGGCCGGCGGCGCATCGCCCGGCGCCGCGATCAGGACGATGCGCCCGTCGCGCACGCCCAGCACGCCGTCGGTCAGGCCCTGCCCCGGCAGCATCAGTCTTGCGTTGATAAGTACGAGATCCAGCATGGTTGGCGTTTCCTGCTCAGGCCCCGGCGGTTGCCGCCGGCGCATTTAAGAAATGGTGCAACACGCTGGCGGGGATGCCGCCGGCGCTGATGAGTTGGCGTTCCGCATCGGTCAGAACCTGGGCGCGCACGTGAAAGGAGATCACCCGGCCGTCGGCGCCGTGTGCCGTCACGTCGATGGCTTGCCCCGCCAGGATGCCGGCCTGCACATTGCCCAGCTCGAAGCGTTCGCTGCCGTCCAGCCCCAGCGCGCGCCAACCCTGGCCGGCCTCGAAGGCCAGCGGCAGCACGCCCATGCCGACCAGGTTGGCGCGGTGAATGCGTTCGAACGATTCCGCGATCACGGCCTTCACGCCCAGCAGGGCCGACCCCTTGGCTGCCCAATCGCGGCTGCTGCCCATGCCGTAGTCCTTGCCGCCCAGCACGATGGCTGCATGGCCGGCATTCCGATAGGCCTGCGCCGCATCGAAGATCGTCATGGGCGCACAGTCGGGAAAGTGACGGGTTTGGCCGCCCTCCACGCCAGGCACCAGTTCATTCTTGATGCGGATATTGCCGAACGTAGCCCGCACCATCACATGATGGTTGCAGCGCCGGGCCACATAGGTATTGAAGTCGCGCGGTGCGATGCCTGCCTGCGCCAGGTATTGGCCGGCCGGCGTATCGGCGGGAATCTCGCCGCTGGGCGAGATGTGGTCGGTGGTCAGCGAATCGCCGAACGCGGCCAGCGCGTAGGCCGACCGCAGCCCGCGCGCCAGGTCCTGCAGCGCATCGCCGCCGCGCGGCTGAAAGAACGGCGGCTCGACCAGGTAGCGCGAGTCCGGGTCCCACGGAAAGCGCAGGCCGCTCGGCGCCGGCAGCTCGCGCCAGATGGCGCTGTCCATGCTCTCGTCCGAATACACCGTGGCGTACAGGCGCGGATTGGCGGCATGCGGCAGCAGGTCTTCGATTTCCTGCGGCGTCGGCCAGACATCGGCCAGGTAGACCTCGCAACCATCGTGGCCGGTGCCCAGCGGCTCGCGCGCGAAATCGATGTCGATGCGTCCGGCCAGCGCGTACAGCACCACCATGGCAGGCGAGCCGATGTAGTTGGCGCGCACCAGCTTGTGGATGCGCCCTTCGAAATTGCGGTTGCCGGACAGCACCGCGGCCGTGACCAGCCCGTGCTCGGTGATGGCGGCAGAGGCTTGCTCGGTCAAGGGCCCGGACTTGCCGCCGCAGGTGGTACAGCCATAGCCGATCACGTCAAAGCCCTGGGCCTGCAAGGCCTCGAGCAGGCCGGCGTCCTGCAGATAGCGGGTGACGGCGCGCGAGCCCGGCGCCAGCGAACGCTTGACCCAGGCCGGCGGGGTCAGCCCCTGCTGCCAGGCCTTCTGGGCCACCAGGCCAGCCGCCAGCATCACGGCCGGGTTGGACGTATTGGTGCACGACGTGATGGCCGCCAGCACCACCGAGCCATGGCCGGGCTGGTCGCGCGATGCGCGGGCGGGCGCCTGCGCCAGGCCGAAGCCGCCTGCGTTCAGGGGCTGCGTCAGGCGGCCGCGAAAATCGGCGGGTACATCCGGCCAGGCAAGGCGGTCTTGCGGGCGGCGCGGCCCCGCCACGCTGGGGCAGGCCTGCGACAGGTCGATCTCGATGACCCGGCGGTAGGCCGGCACCGGGCTGTCGGCATCGCGCCACAACTGGTTGGCCCGCGCGTAGTCTTCGATCAGCCGCACCTGCTCGGGTGCGCGGCCCGTCATGCGGGCGTAGGCCAGGACTTGCGCGTCGACGGGGAAAAAGCCGCAGGTTGCGCCGTATTCCGGCGCCATGTTCGAGATCGTGGCGCGTTCGGCAATGCCCAGGTCCGCCACCGCGGGGCCGAAGAATTCGACCATGCAGCCAGTGACGCCGGCCTGGCGCAGCCGCTGCGTGATGAGCAGGGCGGCGTCGGTGGTGAGCGCGGGCGGCGCGATCTTGCCGGCCAAGCGCACACCGACCACGTCGGGAATGGGAAAGGTGTAGGCCTGCCCCAGCAACGCCGCTTCGGCGTCGATGCCGCCCACGCCCCAGCCCAGCACGCCCAGCGCATTGACCATGGGAGTGTGCGAGTCGCCGCCGATCACGAAGTCCGGATAGGCCCACGCGCCGTCATCGCGCTGGCGCGTGGCCACCACGCTGGCCAGGTATTCCAGATTGATCTGGTGGATGATGCCCAGGCCCGGCGGCACCACGCGCAGGCCCTTGAAGGCCTGCTGGGCCCATTTCAGGAAGCGGTAGCGTTCGTCGTTGCGCTCGAACTCGCGGCGCAGGTTGCGGCCCACGGCAGACGCATCGCCCCAATGATCGACCTGCAGCGAATGGTCGACGATCAGGTCCACCGGAACGCGCGTATCGACGCGCGCCGCATCGCCCCCGGCGCGCGCCACCGCATCGCGCAGTGCCGCCAGGTCCTGCAATACCGGCAGGCCGCTGGAATCGGGCAGGATCACCCGGGCCACGTGCAGGGCCAGGTCGGCCCCAACGTGGTCTTGCCACTGCCAGAGGCGATCGATTTCGCCGGCGGACACCGCGTCGCCCCAATGGCGATGGCGATACAGGTTTTCCAGCAGGATGCGGATCACATAAGGCTGCGCGTGCAGATCGTGGTTGCCCTGACGCGCCGCGGCGCCCAGGTCCACGTAGCGCAACGGGCGGCCGGCGCTGGAAAGAATCTGAATCATGATGGCGGATGAGAAAATTCAAGCTGCAATAATCTTAAGACCACATCTTCCATAGTGTCAACACTACGACCTAAATCAACGAGGCACCGGACGCGGCCAAGTCGACAGTTTCACCCCTGCGCTCTACTGCCTGACATTTGCCCTAAAGGCCTGTTATTACCCGGGTTTTCCCTATAAACCAAGCGCAACGCCGCCCGGAATGACGACAAATATTCACTTTTTGCCGACCACCCTCATTGCCATCAGGGCCCAAAAAGAGTTGACACTTTCCAATCACACCCTCTAATCTGTTAACACTATGAACACACCAACCCCCGCTCAGACCATCAAGGAAGACGCCTCCGGCCCCCTGGCCGACGCCGTTTTCGACAAGATGCTGGACGCCATCTACCAAGGCCGCCTGGCGCCGGGAAGTGTCATCAACGAGGTCTCGCTGGCCCAGGAATTCGGCGTCAGCCGCGGCCCCGTGCGCGAAGCCGTGCGGCGCCTGCAGGGCATCCAGCTGATCACCCGCGAGCCCTACATCAAGGCGCGCGTGGTCACGCTGTCGGCCGAATCGGCGCTGGAACTGTTCCAGATGCGCATGGCGCTGGAAGGGGTGGCGTGCAACCTGGCCACCCGCCGCATGTCCGACGAGGAAATCGCCCAATTGCTGCGCGAACTCGAAGACGACCGCGTGGCCCGCCGCCAGGAAGGCGGTGCGGCGCCGCGCGTCTTCGACTTCCACGAACGCATCGTGCTGGCCTCCGGCAACCAGCGCATCATCAACAGCCTGTGCGGCGACCTGTATCACCTGCTGCGCGTCTATCGCCGGCATTCCGGCACCGTGCTGGAACGCAAGGACGACGCCTACGCCGAACACTGGCAGATCCTGCGCGCCATCCGCGCACGCGATCCCGAACTGGCCGAATCGCTCATGCGCTCGCATATCGAACGCGCCGCCCAACACCTTTTCGAACACCTGGCCGAACGGGCCCCGACCTTATCGGGATTCTCCGTGCCGGCCGCCTGACAGCCCTGGAGCAGCAAGACATGAATCCGCGCAATAGATTTCGGCAACTGTTGAAGAACGAACCCTTCATCGTCTCGCCTGGCGTGTACGACGGATACAGCATCCGCCTGGCCGAAGCGGCCGGATTCAAGACTGCCTGCACCAGCGGCGCCGCCGTTTCCAACGCCTTGCTGGGTATTCCCGACATCGGCGTGATGGGCCTGGCGGAAAACGTCACGCACTGCCGCCACCTTGCACGCTCGGTCTCCATTCCGCTGACGGCCGACGCCGACACCGGCTATGGCAACCCCGTGAACGTCTTTCACACCGTGCAACTGTTTGAAGAAGCCGGCGTGGCCGGCGTCAACCTCGAAGACCAAGTCAGCCCCAAGCGCTGCGGCCACATGCCGGGCAAGGACGTCATCAGCCAGGCCGAGATGGTCAAGAAGATCGAGGCGGCCTGCCTGGCGCGCCGCGACGACGACTTCGTCATCATCGCGCGCACCGATGCCATCGCCGTGGAAGGCATCGACGGCGCGGTCAAGCGGGCGCGCGCCTATGCCGCCGCCGGCGCCGACATGATCTTCCCCGATGCCGTGCGCAACGAAGACGACATCAAGCGCCTGGTCGATGCCGCCGGCATTCCGATCAGCATCAACATGGGCTTTGGCATCCGCAACCGCCCCACCACGCCGCTGATCCCGCTGCCGCGCCTGAAAGAGATCGGCGTCAAGCGCATCAGCCTGCCGCGCATGCTGCCGGCCGCCGCCATCCACGGCATGCGCCAGGCGCTGGCCGTCATGCAGGACGTGATCGCCACCGGCGTGCCCGCCGACCGGCCCGACCTGCTGGCCGGCATCGACGACATCATGGAACTGATGGGCTACGAGTCGATGCGCGCGCTGGAAAAGCAACTCACGACCCTGGAACAATAGGGTGTCGCGATGGCTACCGATGGGGTTGCGATCATCACCGGCACGGCGTCCGGCATAGGCCGGGCGCTGGCCGAACGCCTGCTGGCCGCCGGCTGGCCCGTCTGCGGCATCGACCGCCAGGACTGGCCCGGCGCGGCCCACCCGGCCTACACCCACCTGCGCTGCGACCTGGCCGATACGGCCGCGCTGGCGGCGCTGCGCCCGCGCCTGCCGCAGCGGGTGCGCGCGTTCGTCCATTGCGCCGGCATCGTGCGCAGCGGCGGCGCGTTCGACTCCCATCCGGGCGATACCCAGCTGATGTGGCAGTTGCACGTCAATGCGCCGCTTGCCCTTGTCAACGGGCTGGGCGCCAGCCTGCTCGACCGCACGGGCCGCATCGTGCTGGTGGCCAGCCGCGCAATGCTGGGGCGCAGCCATCGCGCCGCCTATGCCGCCACCAAGTCGGCACAGGTGGGCCTGGCGCGTAGCCTGGCCGCCGAACTGATCGGCCGCGGCATCACGGTCAACGTAGTGGCGCCGGCAGCGGTGGACACGCCCATGCTGCATGACCCCGCCCGCGGCGCGCCGCCGCGCGTCGACCTGCCGTTGGGGCGGCTCGTCATGGCCACCGAGGCCGCCGCCGCCATCGCCTTCTTTCTGTCCGAAGAAGCGGGCGCCATTACCGGACAGACGCTGTACGTCTGCGGCGGCGCCTCGCTGGGAGCCGCCGCACTATGAGCCCATTCCATGATTTAGCCGGACAGGTCGTGGCCATCACCGGCGCGGCTGGCGACATCGGCTGGGCAATCGGCCAACGCTGCCTGGACGCCGGCGCCTGCGTGGCACTGGTCGATCGCGACGCCGCCGCCCTGGCCGAACGGGCGGGCGCCGCCTCCGACCGCGTGATGCCCCTGGCCTGCGACGTCGCCGATGCCGGCCAGACCCGCGCGGCCATCGACGCCGTGCTGGCCCGCTGGCAGCGCCTGGACGTGCTGGTCAACAACGCCGCGGTCGTCACGCCCGGCGACAAGATCGGCGACCTGGCGCTGGCCGACTGGCAGCAGGCGCTGGACATCAACCTGACCGGCGCATGGCTGATGAGCAAGTGGGCCCTGGCCCCCATGCGCCGCGCGCGCAGCGGCGTCATCCTGAACATTTCCTCGCAACTGGGCAGCGTGGCCGCGCCCGGACGCGGCGCCTACAGCACCACCAAGGCCGGCCTGCACGCCCTGACGCGCGCCATCGCCATCGACCACGCGGCCGAAGGCATCCGCTCGGTCAGCCTGTCGCCCGGCGCGGTGCTGACCAGCCGGGTGCTGCGCCGCTACGGCGACGCCGAAGCCGCCAGCGCGGCCCTGGCGCGCCGCTATCCGGCCGGCCGCCTGGGCGAAGTCGACGAAGTCGCGCAAACGGCCTTGTTCCTGATCGGCAAGGACGCTTCCTTCATCACGGGCACGGACGTGCGCGTGGACGGCGGGTACACCGCAATATAGCGGGGCCCATTTTTCTGTAGTGAACCAAGCACAGAGGATTTGAAAAATGAACACGGGGAAAACACACACGGCCGTGGCGGGCACGCGCCGCGCCCTGCTCAAGGCCGCGGGCGCCCTGCCCTTGGTGGCGGGCGCACTGGGGCTGACGCTCGGCGCCAGCGCCATGGCCGACGAAGACATCGCCAAGTTCCCGAGCCGCCCGGTCACCCTGATCGTGCCCTTCCCGGCGGGCGGCGCCACCGACATCACCGCGCGGCTCGTGGCCGAAGGGCTGTCCAGGAAATGGGGGCAATCCGTCATCGTCGAGAACCGGCCTGGCGCGGGCGGCAACCTGGGCTCTGAATACGTGGCGCGGGCCAAGCCCGACGGCTACACCCTGGTGCTCGGCGTCACGGGCTCGCACGGCATCAACACGTCGCTGTACAAGAACATGCGCTTTGATCCGCGCAAGGACTTCGAGCCCATCACCCAGGCCACGCTCTACCCCAACGCCATCGTCGTGGGCAACGACGTGCCGGCCAAGAACCTGACCGAACTGATCGCCTTGATCAAGAAAGACGGCAACCAGTATTCGTATGGGTCCGACGGCAATGGCACCGCCTCGCACCTGGGCATGGAACTGCTGAAGAACCAGGGCGGCTTCACGCTGGCCCACGTGCCCTACCGCGGCAGTGCGCCGATGATCACCGACCTGCTGGGCGGCCAGATCCAGGTCGGCATCACGGGCCTGCCCGCCGTGCAGCCGTATGCCAAGAGCGGCAAGCTCAAGGTGATTGCCGTCACCACCGCGCAGCGCTTCCCGATCGCACCCGACTACCCCACGGTGGCCGAGCAGGGATTTCCTGGCTATGACGCGCCGCCCTGGTCGGGCTTCTTTGCGCCCAAGGGCACGCCCAAGCCCCTGATCGACAAGATCTCGGCCGACATGCGCGCGGTGATGGCAGACCCGACGGCCAAGGAAAAAATGAACGCCGCCGGCAGCGAGTTCACGCCGTCCACGCCCGAGCAATTCCGCGCCTTCGTCGACCACGAAGTCACCAAGTGGGCGCAGGCCGTGAAGATCTCGGGCGCGCGCATCGACTGAATCCGGCCCGGCGTCAGCGCAGCACCAGCGCGCGGACGTCGGCCAGTATGCGAACCGCGATGGCCTCGTCGCCCACCGCCCGGGCCAGGCTGACCGCGCCCACGATGGCCGTGAAAATGGCGGTGGCGCGGTCGGTTGCCTGCGCCTCGCCGCCCAGCGCGGCGGCAAATTGCGCCACATTCTGCTCGAACTGCCGCGCAATCACCGCCTGCACGGGCGCCCCCGCGTGCCGCCCTTCGCCGGCCAGCGCACACACGCCGCAGCCGGCGCTGGGGTTGCGCACATGCTCGAGGTCCAGCCACACATCGACCAGGACTTGCAACGAGGGCACCCGCCCGCCCTCGAACAGGCGGTCCAGCTTGGACTGCCCCGCCTGCATCGAACGGGTCGCGGCTTCGGCCAGCAAGGCGTCGCGCGACTCGAAGTGCGCGTAGAACGCCCCCTTGGTCAGGCCGGCGGCCTTCATGACGTCGCCCACCGATACGCTGTCCAGCCCGTGCTCGCACAACTGCCGCGAGGCGGCTTCGAGAATCCTGTCCCGACTGGCCTTTTTATCTGCTTGTGAATGTCCCATGTATCCGTAAAGGTGATTGGCGCCGGCCGCCTGCGGCATCGGCCGGCGCCCGCCCTGCCTACACTGTCTCGGCAAAAGCTGGCAGCCGCATGGCGCGTTGCGCCAGACCGTCCAACCCGGGGTACGCCCTGGCGTTCACGACGTCCGGCAATACGGCCAGCGCCGCGGTCTGGTAGACGATAACAGCAAAGATATCGGCCTGAGACAGCGCGCCGCCGACCAGCCAACCGTTGCCCACGGCCGCTTCGATCATGCCCAGTCCGGTGGTGGCCTGCGTGGTCCAGAGCGTCTTGAGGTCATCTTGCTGCGCGGCCGGCGGACGCAGCGACTCGTCGTACAGATTGCCCAGCTTGCCGTAGATGGCGTTGGCAATGCCGATATGGTGCAACGCTTCGTGCCGCAGGGCGCCGGCCGGGGCCAGCAAGGCGCGCTCGGGTCCAACCCGTTCGTGCAGGTAATCGATGATGTTGGAACTGTCGTACAAGGTACGGCCGTCGTCCAGCACCAGCGCGGGCACCTTGCCCATCGGGCTGAAGGCACGCACCTCGTCACGCTGCAGGTACGCATGCAGGGGCACGTGTTCGAATGGAATGCCCAGCAGTTTCAGGGTAATGCCCACGCGGCGGGTGGGGCCGGAGAACCAGGGACCAACGAGCTTCATCATCAGAAGGTCTCCTTGTAGGGGCGCAGGTCCAGTTCGTGCGTCCACGCCGTCCGGTCCTGCTGATGCAGATACCAGAAGGCGTCGGCAATGGCCGCGATATCGAGCAGCCCGTCTTCGCCACGCGCCCGGGCCATGTCGGCAAAGCGCGTCTTCACGCGTTCGCCATTGATGCCGCCGTCGATCACCACGTGCGCCACGTGCACGCCCAGCGGTCCGAATTCGCGCGCCATGCTCTGGGCCAGCATCCGCAGGCCCGCCTTGCTGGCCGCGAAGTGCGCATACTTCGGCATGCCGCGCAGCGCGCCCGTCGCGCCGCTGAACAGGATCGATCCGCGCCCCAGCGGCACGAAGCGCCGCGCCGCCTCACGCCCCACCAGAAATCCGCCAAAGCAGTTCAGGCGCCAGAAGGCCTCGAACGTGGCCGCCTCCATCGTCAACAGATCCAGCGGCTGGTTGTTGCCCGCGTTGTAAGCCACCAGGTCGGCTGGCCCGCCGTCGGCGTCGTTGGCCATGGCCTGGTCGAACACGCTGCGCACATCGTCTTCGCGCGTCACGTCCATCACGACGGCCCGGGCGCTGCCGCCGCTGCCGCGAATCGACTGCACCACTCGTTCCAGCTTGTCTGCGGTGCGCCCGGCCACCAGCACATGCCGGCCCGCCGCCGCAAAGCGCCGTGCCAGCGCCGCGCCCAGCCCCTGTTCCGCCCCCACACCCAGCACGATCGCCTTGCCCGGCAATGTCTGACTTTCCATCATCCGCACTCCTGAAGTGACGACTCGTCGCACGGCAATCTGCCGTACGATCGTACTTCTAAATATAGTACGATCGTACTACAGAGTGTCAAGCGTTTGAGCGCCGTTCGTGGTCGACCGCAAGCTTGTATACAATCGCGCCCCCGGGAAACCACCACGCTTTATCGGGGTATTCCCCTATACGGAACGAGAATCGTCTAGTCTCTGGTCAGCCTGCCCTGATTCCAAGCTGCAGCGACACCCTACGCCGGCCCGGTCGGCGTTTGATCCACTTTTGCCCGATTGCCTGATCCCGGCGCATGTTCCCAGACGCCCGGGCGGCCTTTCGCGTGCTTGACCGCCACGGAGGTGCCCACCCCTGTCTACCTGTAAGTCCCCATAAGAAAAAAATAATCCTTTGAACCAAAAAGGTCTCTAACCCATGAGAAAGTTCCTCAAAATCGTGGGCAGCCTGGCTGCATTGCTGGTCATTGCGGCGGCGCTGTTTCTTTATTGGCCGCTGCACCAGCGGTCAGTCCCGGCAGCCGAGAACGACAAGCCGGTCGACGCCGTGCTCGTCGGCGGCGGCATCATGAGCGTGACGCTGGCCACCTATCTGCAGGAATTGCAGCCGGACTGGCACGTCGAGCTCTTCGAACGCCTGGACGGCGTGGCACTGGAAAGCTCCAATGGCTGGAACAATGCGGGTACCGGCCACTCGGGCTTTGCCGAACTGAACTACACCCCCGAAATGCCCGATGGCTCGGTCGACATCAAGCGCGCCATCAACATTGCCGAGCAGTTCGAGATCTCGCGCCAGTTCTGGGCGCATCAGGTCAAGGCCGGCCGCCTGGGCCAGCCCTCGGACTTCATCAATCCCACGGGCCACATGAGCTTCGTGTGGGGCGATGACCGCATCGAATACCTGCGCAAGCGCCGCGACGCGCTGGTCAAGAGCCCGCTGTTCTACGGCATGCAATATTCCACCGACGCCGCCCAGATCAAGCAATGGGCGCCGCTGTTGATGGAGGGCCGCGACCCCAATCAGAAGGTTGCCGCCACCTACATGCCGCTGGGCACCGACGTGAACTTCGGCGTCATCACCAACCAGCTCACCCAGGGCCTGCAGCGCAACCCCAACTTCAAGCTGCAGCTGCAGCATGAAGTCACCGCCCTGCGCCAGAACGACGACAAGACCTGGAACGTCACGGTCAAGGACCTGAAGACCAACCAGGAACGCACCACCAAGGCGCGCTTTGTCTTCATCGGCGCCGGCGGCGCATCGCTGAAGGTGCTGCAGATGTCGGGCATCCCCGAATCGAAGCACTACGCCGGCTTCCCGGTGGGCGGCCAGTTCCTGGCGTTTGACGCGTCGTCCATCGCCGGACGCCACGACGTCAAGGCCTACGGCATGGCCGACACGGATTCCCCGCCGATGTCGGTGCCCCACCTGGACGCGCGCAAGCTCGACGGCAAGCCGGTGGTGCTGTTCGGCCCGTTCGCGCTGGCCACGACCAAGTTCCTGAAGGAAGGCTCGGCGTTCGACCTGTTCTCGTCGGTGAACCACAACAACGTCACCAGCATGGTCGACGTCGGGCTGGAAAACCTGGACCTGGTGAAGTACCTGGTCAACCAGGCCCGCCTGACCGACGAAGACCGTCACGCCCAGTTGCTGAAGTATTTCCCGCAGGCCAAGCGTGAAGACTGGCGCCTGGTGACGGCCGGCGAACGCGTGCAGGTCATCAAGCGCGATCCGGAAAAGGGTCCGATCCTGCAGTTCGGTACCGAAGTGGTGACCGACAAGGACAACACCATCGCCGCGCTGCTGGGTGCTTCGCCCGGCGCATCGACCTCGCCCCCCATCATGCTGAACCTGTTGGCCAAAGCCTTCCCGCAGCAGATGGAAGCCGGCTGGAAGACGCGCCTGAAGGAGATCATCCCGTCGTATGGCCAGAAACTGAATGACAGCCCCGCGCTGACCAACCAGATTCGCGCCATGACCAGCCAGACGCTGCACCTGCCGTACGTGGAAGTGCCAGTGACGGACAGCGCCGCGGCCAATGCGGCCGCGCCGGCGGTGAACCCGCCCGAAGCGCCCAAGCCGGCCGCGCCGGCCGCCGCGCAGCCGGCCCGCAACGCCAACACCGAGATGCAGGCCCTGTAAGCCGACAGGCACTGTTTCCCTGGAAAGCCTCGGGGGGAAGCCGGCATGCGCCGGCTTCCCCCCGATTTCTTTGCAGCGACGGCGCCGGTCAGGTGGCGCCCGGCTTGAACCCCATGGCCTTCATGGCCGCCCCCAGCGCCTGTGGCCGGTAGTCGTCCCAGGGCGTATCGCCAACGTCCAGCCGGGTGTGGATGTTGGCGACCGTCCATTTATCGCTGGCGGGTACATCGCCCAGCTCGTCCCAGGCCAGCGGCACGGACACGCCCATGCCCGGCCGCGCGCGGGCCGACCAGGCCGCCACCGTGGTCGCGCCGAAGCCATTGCGCAGGTAGTCGGCAAAGATCTTGCCGACGCGATTCTTCGGACCGCTCTTGGCCACGAACAGCTGGGGCAGCGTCTTGGCCAGATGCTGCACGACGGCCTGCGAAAACGCCTTGACCGTGTCCCAGTCGTACTGTCGGCGCAGCGGCACGACGATGTGCAGGCCCTTGCCGCCGCTGGTCTTGAGCCAGCTTTGCAGGCCGATCTCATCCAGCATCACGTGCAGCAGGTGGGTGGCGCGCTGCACCGATTTCCAGGACACGCCTTCGCCCGGGTCCAGATCGAACAGCATGCGGTCCGGCTTGTCGATGGCCGTCTTGACCGCGTTCCAGGTATGGAATTCGACCACGTTCATCTGCACGGCCGACAGCACCGCCTGCGTGGTGGGCACTTCCACCAGCGGCGCATGGCCGGGGTCCAGCGATTGGGGCAGCGCACGCACGCCGGGCATCGGCGCTTCCAGGTGTTTCTGGAAGAACCGTTCGCCTTCGATGCCGTCCGGGGCGCGCAGGAAAGACACCGGGCGCGCCTTCAGGTGGCGCAGCAACAGCGGCGCGACCAGCGCGTAGTAGCGCGCCAGGTCCAGTTTGGTCAGGCCGGTGGACGCGTCGATGACGCGTTCGGGATGGGTCAGCTTGCCGGCCGTGCGATCGGTTTTCACAGCGGTTGCGCTCACGGGGGTCTCCTTGGTGATGGCGCGCGCCGGTTTGTCCTCGCGCAGGCCCTGAAAGACCGGATGCCGCACATGGCCCGCACCGGTCCATTCGCTGAACGACACTTCGGCCACGAGCTGGGGCTTGACCCAATGCGTATCGCGGCCGCTGCCCGGCACGTGGGCGGCGGGCCTGGCGGTTTCCAGCCGGGCCAGGCGCGGTTGCAGCGCGGCCAGGCCCGGGTCGTCGAAACCCGTGCCGACCTTGCCGGCGTAGACCAAGGCCCCGTCGTCGCCGTGATAGGCCAGCAACAAGGCGCCCAGTCCGACGCGCGCCCCCTTGGGGTCGGTGTAGCCGATGACGATGAATTCCTGCCGGCGGGCGCACTTCAGTTTGATCCAGCTATCGCTGCGCCGCGAGACATACGTCGATGACAGGCGCTTGGCGATGATGCCTTCCAGGCCCATCTTGCAGGCCGATGCCACCAGGTCCGCCGGCGCGGCATCGAACGCTACGCTGAAGCGCAAGGCATCGTCATCGACCGCGTCCATCACTTGCGCCAGCAAGCCGCGGCGCACGCGCAGCGGCTCCTGGCGCAGGTCGCGGCCTGCCACGTACGGCAGGTCGAACGCGTAGAACACGATACCGCCGGTGCGTTCGCCGTCGAAGGCATTTTGCAGCGCCTGGAAGCTGGGCGCGTCGTTATCGGCCAGCATCACGATTTCGCCGTCTATCCAGGCGTTCTGCACGGGCAGCCGGCCGAAGGCCTGCACCAGGTGCGGCAGCCTGGGGCCCCAGTCGTGGCCATTGCGGGTGTACAGCTTGACGTCGCCATCGTCGACGCGGGCCAGCAGCCGGTAGCCGTCGAACTTCATTTCGTACAACCAGTCGGGGGCTGCGTCCGGCACGCCTTCGACCAAGGTGGCCAGCTGGGGCTTGAGCGTCTTGGGGCAATCGGCCGCCTCGCCAGGCAGGCGGGGCACGGTGGCTGATGCGCGCTTCGATGCAGGCCCGGACCGTGGCGTTGCTGTCGACGTCGACGCAGGCTTGGACTTCGGCGTTGATTTTGACGCCGACCCAGGCTTGGACTTCGACCCGGTTTTTCCCTGCGCCTTGCGCAGCGGCACCACGCTGTCGGGCTGTTCGTCCACGACGCTGAACGCGTCGGCATCGCGCGCATAGTCATCCCGGTCTTTCACCAGCAGCCACGGCGGCTGCTTGTCCGAGCCCTTGCCCTTCATGCGGATCAAGGCCCAGCGCCCGCGCAGCTTCACGCCGTGCAGATCGAACTTGAGATGCCCGCGCCGGTAGCCATCTGCCGGGTCGCCTACCGGCGCCCAGGTGCCCTCGTCCCAGATGATGACCTTGCCCGCGCCGTACTGGCCCTTGGGAATCTGGCCTTCGAACTGGTTGTAGGCGATGGGGTGGTCTTCGACCTGCACCGCCATGCGCTTGACGGCAGGGTCAAAGCTGGGGCCCTTGGGCACGGCCCAGCTTTTCATGGCGCCATCCAGTTCCAGCCGAAAATCGTAGTGCAGGTGGCTGGCCCAGTGCTTCTGGATGACAAAGGTGCGCGCCGCCTCGTTCGCCTCGCCGCCTTCCGCGGGTTCCGCGGTGACGTCGAAATTGCGCTTGGCGCGGTACTTGGCCAGGGTGTCGGTGCCCGCCATCGTCAAGCCGCCTTGCGCGTCCTGGACGCGGATTTCGCGGCGGACTTCGTCGCCGTCTTGGCGGCCGGCTTGGCGGTGGGCTTGGATGCGGTCTTGGCCGCCGTTTTACGCGTCGCGGTCTTCGCGGACTTGGGCGCCGCCTTCCGGGCCGATTTTGCCGGTGCGTCCTGCGTCGACTTGCCGCCCGACTTCCCCTTCAGGCTGCGCTGCAGCAGCTCCGTCAGGTCGATCACGTTATCCGCATAGGCTGGCGATTCTTCCTGCGGCTCGATCACGGTTTCCGTCTTGCCGGCCTTCACCTTCTTGGCCACCAGCCCCATCACCGCGGACTTGAACTCGTCCTTGTACTGCTCGGGGTCCCAGACGCCGGACATGTCGTCCACCAGCATCCGTGCCATCTTCAATTCGCTGGCGTTGGGCGTGGTGGTCTTGGCGCCGACCTTGGGCAGGTCCAGCTCGTCGGTGGACTTGACGTCGTCGCCCCAGCGCATCAGGTTCAGCACCAGCGCATCGCCCAGCGGAATCAGCGCGGCCAGGTGCTGCTTGGTCTGGATGACCACCTTGGCGATGCCGATCTTGCCCGACTTGGCCAAGGTGTCGCGCAGCAAGGCATACACCTTCTGCCCCTTGTTGATCGGCGCCACGTAGTAGGGCCGTTCCAGGTACACGAACGACACGTCGGCCGCGTCGACGAACTGCTGGATCTCGATGGTCTGGGTCGTGCGAGGATAGGCGTCCGCGATCTCGTCGGGCGAGATCACGACATACTGGCCGTCTTCGTACTCCACGCCCTTGACGATGTTGTCCTTGTCGATTTCCTTGCCGGTGCGCTTGTTGATGCGCTTGTAGCCGACCGGGTCCATCGACCGCTTGTCCAGCCAGTCGAAGTCCACGCCGGATTCGGTGGTGGCTGTGTGCAGACCAACCGGAATATGCACCAGCCCGAACGAAATCGCCCCTTTCCAGATGGTTCGTGTCGCCATGATGCCGCTCCTTTGCCTGGTTGGAAGTGCTGCCTCGCGCAGCACATAGCTTACTGCCAGGCCACTATCGAGGCTGCCTGGGCTGCGGCTATTTCGGCCGCGCATTGCGCAGGCCGCGCTCCGCCGAGCCCCGCTCGCCCGTCCTCAGCCGCGGCAGGCAAGCGAACCTTGCCTGCGCGACGTTGCGTACCGCTTGCTGCACGGCAACGTCGCGGTCCAGCTCGTCGTGGCGGGTCGCGCCGGGTTGGCGGGGGTATCCGTCCCCCACCGACGTGCAGCAAATCCCGTTCCCGGCGTCCTGCCCGGCGGGAACGGCAATTGCTTGTCTGCGCGGGTCCTGCCCCCGGAGCCCCCATGTCCCTGCCCACCGATCCGCCTCGAACGACCTTGACGGTGCTGACCGTCAATACCCATAAGGGCTTCACCAGTTTCAATCGGCGCTTCATGCTGCATGAACTGCGCGATGCGCTGCGCACGGCCGCGCCGGACCTGGTGTTCCTGCAGGAAGTGGTCGGCGAACACCAGGGCATGGCTGCGCGCCACGCCCAGCACTGGCCGCCGGCGTCGCAGTACGAATTCCTGGCCGACACGCTGTGGCGCGATTTTGCGTATGGGCGCAATGCCGTGTACCCGGCGGGCCATCATGGCAACGCCGTGCTGTCACGCTACCCGATCGCGCGTTTCATGAACCACGACGTCAGCGTGGGCCGGCACGAAAGCCGCGGGTTGCTGCACTGCGTGCTGCAGGTGCCCGGCCATGCCCAGGACGTACATGCCATCTGCGTGCACCTGGGCCTGCTCGAACGCCATCGCGGACAGCAACTGCGCAGCCTGTGCCGCCTGGTCGATCGCGAGGTGCCGGCGGGCGAACCGCTGCTGATCGCGGGGGATTTCAACGACTGGCGCCTGCGCGCCGACCGCGTGATGCGCGGCTGCGGCACGCGCGAGGTGTACACCTCGCGTGCAGGCCGCCCCGCGCGCACCTTTCCCGCGCGTTGGCCGGTGCTGCGCCTGGACCGCATCTACGTGCGCGACGTGCATGATTGGCAGCCGGTGCCGCTGGCGCCCCGCGTGTGGTCGAGGTTGTCGGACCATGTGCCGATTTCCGCGGAGATCTCGCTATGACGGCCCCGCCCCTGGGTTGGCGCAGCGGCAACCGCTACACCCTGCTTGAGAACGGCGAAGCGTATTTTCCGGCCGTGCACGCCGCGGTCGAGGCCGCCCACCGCGAAGTGCTGATCGAGACCTTCATCCTGTTCGACGACAAGGTCGGCCAGGCGCTGCAGCAGACCTTGATCGCCGCGGCTGCGCGCGGGGTCAGCGTCGACCTGCTGCTGGATGGCTATGGGTCGGATGGCCTGCCGCCGGCATTCCTGGCCGCGCTGACCGGCGCCGGCGTACGGGTGCACCTGTTCGACCCGCGTCCGCGGCTGCTGGGGGTGCGCACCAACGTGTTTCGCCGCATGCACCGCAAGATCGTCGCGGTGGACGGGGCCTGCGCCTTCATCGGCGGCATCAACTTTTCGGCGGACCACCTGCCGGACTACGGCCCTGAAGCCAAGCAGGATTACGCCCTGCGCGTGGAAGGCCCGCTGGCCGCCGACATGGCGGACTATGCCCGCGCCGCACTCAACGCCATGCGGCCGCGCCGCCTGCGCCGGGCGCGCGTCGAGCCCACCCCCGGCGACGACGGCGGCGGGCGGCTGGTGGTGCGCGACAACCTGGGTCATCCCACCGACATCGAGCGCTACTATCGTGCGGGCCTGCGGTCGGCGCGGCAGGACGTGCTGATCGCCAATGCCTACTTTTTTCCCGGTTACCGCCTGCTGCGCGACCTGGCCAACGCCGCGCGACGCGGCGTGCGGGTGCGGCTGCTGCTGCAGGGCGAACCGGACATGCTGGTGGCCCAGTTGGCGGCCAGCATGCTGTACGACTACCTGATCGACGCGGGCGTGCAGATATTCGAATACTGCAAGCGCCCCTTGCACGCCAAGGTAGCCTGCGTGGACGACGACTGGTCCACGGTGGGCTCGAGCAACCTGGATCCCCTGAGCCTGGCGCTGAATCTGGAGGCCAATGTGGTAGCGCGCGACACGGGCCTGAACGCCGCCTTGCGCGCCAGCCTGGAACGCCTGATCGCTGAAGACTGCCGGCCGGTGCAACGGGACCCGCCCTCGCGGCGGCGGCTGCGCCGGCTGTGGGTGGGCGTCGTGGTGTTTCATTTCCTGCGGCGCTTTCCCGCCTGGGCGGGGGCGCTGCCCGCGCACAAGCCGCGCCTGCGCACCATCATCGACGGCAGCCCCGGCGAAGGCGAGGCCGCATGAGCCTGTACCGTTCCCGCCTGTTCCGATCGCCTTTGATGCGCGCCGCCCGGCGCCGCTGGCCGCGCATCAAGAAGATCCTGCCCTGGGTGGTGCTGGCGCTGGCGCTGGGCCTGTTGGCGTATTTCGCCCGCTCGGTCGACTGGCCGCAGGTCTGGCAGTCGGTACGGCGCATTCCGCGCGACACGGTGCTGCTGGCGATGGCCCTGGTGGCGCCGGCCTACCTGACCTATGCGTCCCTGGACCTGCTGGGACGGCGCTATACCGGCCATACGCTGCCCCGCGCCAAGGTGCTGGGCGTGGCCATGCTGAGCTACGCGCTGAACCTGAACCTGGGTGTGCTGGTCGGCGGCCTGGGCGCGCGCCTGCGCCTGTACAGCCGCCTGGGATGCCGCAAGGCCGTGGCCACGCGGGTGGCGTTGTTTGCGGCAGTATCGAACTGGGTGGGCTATGGCTGGGTGGCGGGGCTGGTGTTCGCCAGCGGCGCGGTGACCTTGCCGCCGGGCTGGGAAATCGGCGGCGGCGTGCTGCGCGGGGTGGGCATGGCGCTCTTGGCCACGGCCGCCACGTACGTCTGGATCTGCGCGCGCGCCACGCGCCGGTCCGCCACCTGGCTGGGCCAGCGTGTCACGCTGCCTCGCGGCCGCATGGCCGCGCTGCAAAGCGTCACCGCGGCGCTGTCGTGGATGTTGATGGGCGCCATCATGTATGTGCTGTTGCAGGGCAAAGTGAGCTATCCCGCGGTACTGGGCATTTTGCTGTGCACCAGCTTCGCCGCGGTGGTGACGCGCGTGCCTGGCGGCCTGGGCACGACCGAAGCCATCTTCGTGGCGGTGCTGTCGCCCCGGCTGCCTGCCGCCGACGTGCTGGGCGCGGCGCTCAGCTATCGCGCCCTGTATGCCTTCGGCCCTCTCTGCCTGGCCGTGCTGGCGTTCGGCGCGGTCGAGGCGCGGCTGGGTTGGCGCAAGCGCCACGCCGCGCAAGCGTCCCCGACGCTCGCCGCGCCGGGGCGCAGCTCGCCAGGCGTGGGTTCCTGACGCGCGGCGGTTACAAACTTCGGCAACAACGACACCCGGCCCGTGCCACCCCCGCGGCATTGCCGCAGTGCAGCGGCCCCGGGCACGCCTCTTGCGTCAAGGCAGGTCTTGCGGACATGACCCCGATTGCCGGGCGCTCCGCATCCCCCCGGAGCAAGCATGGCGACAACAAAGATCCTTATCGTGGCGGCCGAGGCGTTTCCCTTGGCCAAGACCGGCGGCCTGGGCGATGCCATCACCGGCATGGCGCGCGCACTGACCCAAGCGCAATCCCCACCCACCCTGCTGCTGCCCGCCTATCGCGGCGTGGCGCAGCGCCTGGCGCACGCCCGGCCCGTGGCGACCCTGGCAGGCCTGCCCGGCGGCGACGCCCGGCTGCTGGCCGGCAACTGCCCGCAGTCCGGCCTTTCCTTCCTGTTGCTGGAAAACGATGCGCTGTATGACCGCGCAGGCCTCTACCAGGACGAGCATGGCAATGAACACGCGGACAATGGCCTGCGCTACGCCGCGCTGGCGCATGCGGCCGTGCGCATTGCCCAGGGCCTGCCCGGCATACCGTGCCCCGACGTGGTGCATGCCCACGACTGGCATGCCGCACTGACGCCCATGCTGTTGCGGGCCGCGGGCGTGCACGCGGTCAAGAGCGTGCTGACCATCCACAACCTGGCCTTCCAGGGACAAATGCCGGTCGACGATGCCGAGCGCCTGGGCATCCCTGCCGCCTATCGCGGCGAGTCCGGCGCGCTGGCCTGGGGCCGGTTGAATTTCATGAAGGCAGGCATCCGCTACGCCGACCGTGTCACCACCGTCAGCCACTGCTATGCCCGCGAAATCCTGACGCCGCAGTTCGGCTGCGGTCTGGAAGCCGCGCTGCGCGAACGCGACCGCGCGGGCGACCTGCTGGCCATTCCCAACGGCATCGATGCCGAGCTCTGGGACCCGGCCCGCGATCATCATCTGGGCCCGCTGCGCTACACGCCGGGCGACCTGGCCAACAAGCGGCTGTGCAAGGCCGCCGCGCAGCATGAATTCGCCTTGGACGAAGATCCCGACGCCGCCCTGATGATCCTGTGCAGCCGGCTGACGGGCCAGAAAATGGCCGACGTCGCCGCGCAGGCCCTGCCCCAGGCGCTGGATGCACACCCCGCATTGCAGGTGGCGGTACTGGGCCAGGGCGAACGACCACTGGAAGCCGCGTTGCAGGACCTGGCGGCGCGCTATCCACGGCGCTGCGCCGTGCGTATCGGCTATGACGAAGCGGGCGCCCACCGGCTGCATGCCGGCGGCGACATCCTGCTGCACGGCAGCCGCTTCGAGCCCTTCGGCCTGACGCCGCTGTATGCCATGCGCTACGGCACCCTGCCCATCGGTTCGCGGGTGGGCGGCATGGTCGATACGATCGAGGATCCCGGCCCTGAACTGCCGCTGGCCGCGATGGCCACGGCGACCGGCGTGCTGTTCGACGGCACCACCCCGGCCGACATGGCCGCGGCAATCTCGCGCGCGCTGCACCTGCGCCAGCACGGGACGCTGTGGCGGGCCATGCAGCGCAACGCGATGACCACGGATTTCAGCTGGCGCCCGGCGGTTGCCGCGTACCAGGCGCTATTTCGCGCCCTGGCGCCCGCCGGTTCGCAGACCGTGGCCACGGCCGTGTCCCAGCCGGATACCGAGGTGCGGCGGCAGCGGCAGGTGCGTCAGGCATCCGGCGCCTCGTCGCCCGTGCCGCAGTGAGGCGAAGCATCATGGCTATCTCGCCCACCCCGTCCCAGGCCCAGGCCGGCCCGCGCATTTTCTATGCGCGCGCCGGCTTGCCGGCCGCAGCGACGGCGGGCGACAACGCGCGGGACCTGTTGCTGGCCGGCCTGCGGCGCGATGGCTTCACTGCCGTGTTGGTGCCCGTGCCCTGGTTGCGCGCGCCCCATGCGCATTCCCTGGCGCCAAGGGATGCGGACCTGGCGCCGCTCTGCGGCGGCGGCGTCCACCCGCTGACCGAACGGTTGACGCGCGATGCCCAGGCCGCCGCCGAGCAGGGCTTGTCGCTGCTGCTGCGGCTGGAACTGCAACGGGTCGCGCAGGACGCGGTGGACAGCACGGCGCCCCCTGCCTGGTATCACGCGCCGGTTGACGACCCCGCCCGCGACCCGCGGCTGCCGTTGGCCGAACATGGCGTGCGGCAGTTGCAGCACCCGCCCCCCGCGGCATTCGTCGATGCCTGGGCGGCGCGGCTGCTAGGCTGGACGCAAGCCGGCGTGGCCGGCTACGTGGTGCAAGCGCCGCCGTTTCTCGATCCACGGACCTGGCGTGCCTTGTTCGCGCCGTCGCGTCAGGCCCGCCGCGACCTGTGCTGCCTGGCCTGGACGCCGGGCCTGACGCCGCAGGCGCTGGACGGCCTGCGCGGCGCCGGCTTCGATGGCGTGTTTTCATCGTTGCCCTGGTGGGACTACCGGGCATCGTGGCTGGCCGATGAACTGCAACGCCTGCGCGCCATCGCGCCCGTCATTGCCCCCACGTGCGACCTCGATGGCCGCGCGCCAGCCCCCGCCACGCCCGATGCGCGCCGCGCCTGGACCGCCGCGATCAGCGGCGCGGGCTGGCTGGCCGGCGACGCCGACCGCGCCGTCGGCGCCGATCACGTCAATGCCTGGATGCGCGATACGCCGGCCGAAGGCTCCCCCGCCATCGTCGTCGGCCGCGATGGCGGCGCCACGTTGATCGTGCGCGCCAATGGCCACGGCAACACACCGGACGGCACCTCGTTGCTGGCGCTGAACCCCGACGCCGCCACGCCCGCGCGGCTGGACTGGGACCTGGCGACAGGCCTCCTGCCCCCCGGCGAGATCCTGCCCCAGGAAAATGCGCCGCCGGACGACACGCTGCCGCCCGCCGCCTGCGCCCGCTACGACATCTACCCCGCCATGCCGGTGCGCACCCCGCCCCGCGTGGCCGCCAACGTGCGCACGGATGGCGGCGCGACGGCGCGCGTGGCGATTGAACAGGTCACGCCCACCGTCGACGGCGGCGCCTATGCGGTCAAGCGCCGCGTGCAGGAAGCGATCACGGTACAGGCCGACATCTTCATGGACGGCCACGACCGGCTGGCGGCCGAACTGCGTTGGCGCGCCGATGACGAATCGGCCTGGCGCCGGGTGCCGCTTGCGGCCGCCGGCAACGACCGCTGGCAGGCCAGCTTCCGCCCCGGACGGATCGGGCCGCATGTGTTTCAGATCGCGGCGTGGTTCGACGCCTGGGCGACCTTCCGCCACGAATTGCAGGTCAAGCGCCAGGCCGGCGCGGCGCTGCGGCTGGAGGTGCAAGAGGGCTTGCGGTTGCTGCGCGACGCGGCCCCGGGCGCCGGCCGCGGCCTGCCCCGCAGCCCCCGCCGCGACGTGCCGCCCGCCACGCCCGACGACGCCCCCATCGTCCTGGCCATCGATACGCTTGCCAGCGCAGACGCGAATGCCGAGCCCGATGCACGCACGCTCGACCTGCTGCTCGGCGACGACTTGGCCACGGCCATGCGCGCCCACGACAGCCGCCCGTTCGAATCCCTGTCGGCCGTCTACCCCGTCTGGGTCGACCGCCCGCAGGCCACGCACGCCGCCTGGTACGAACTGTTTCCCCGCTCGCAGGCCGCCGAGCCCGGGCGGCATGGCACCTTCGACGACGTCATCCTGCGCCTGCCCGACATCCGCGAGATGGGCTTTGACGTGCTGTACCTGCCGCCGATCCATCCCATCGGCCTGGCCAACCGCAAGGGCCGCAACAACCGCCTGCGGGCCGAGCCGGACGACGTCGGCAGCCCCTATGCGATCGGCTCGGCCGCGGGCGGGCATGACGCCATCGAACCCAGGCTGGGCACCCTGGAAGACTTTCTGCGGCTGGTCGAGGCCGCCGCCGAACACGGCCTGGAACTGGCGCTGGATTTCGCGATCCAGTGCTCGCCCGACCACCCCTGGCTGGCGCAGCACCCGGACTGGTTTTCGTGGCGGCCCGACGGCTCGCTGCGCTACGCCGAAAACCCGCCCAAGAAATACGAAGACATCGTCAACGTGGCGTTCTACGGCGGTCCGCCCAAGCGCGCCCGCAAGCTGGGCCTGTGGCGCGCCCTGCGCGACATCTTGCTGTTCTGGGCCGAGCACGGCGTACGCATCTTCCGCGTGGACAACCCCCATACCAAGCCGCTGCCCTTCTGGCAGTGGCTGATCGCCGAAGTGCATGCGCGTCATCCGGATGTGCTGTTCCTGTCCGAAGCCTTCACCCGGCCCAAGATGATGTATCGCCTGGCCAAGATCGGCTTCACGCAGTCATACACCTACTTCACCTGGCGCAACGACAAGGCCGAGCTGCAAGCCTACCTGCAGGAAATCTCGCAGCCGCCGGCCGCGGATTTCTTTCGCCCGAATTTCTTCGTCAACACCCCCGACATCAACCCGCTGTTCCTGCAGACCTCGGGACGTCCCGGCTTCCTGATCCGCGCGGCGCTGGCCGCATTGGGCTCGGGCCTGTGGGGCATCTACAGCGGCTTCGAGCTGTGCGAGGCCGCGCCCGTGCCCGGTAAAGAGGAATACCTGGATTCCGAGAAATACGAACTGCGCCAGCGCGACTGGCGCCAGCCCGGCAACATCCGCGCCGATATCGCCCGCCTGAACCAACTGCGCCGCGCCCACCCTGCCTTGCAGAGCCACCACGGCCTGACGCTGGCGGCCAGCGGCAACGACCGGGTGATCGCCTTCGCCAAGGCCACGCCCGGCAATGGCGACGTGATCCTGGCCGCGATCAGCCTGGACCCCTTCCATGCCCAGACCGCCTGGCTGGAGCCGCCCTTCGGCCTGTTCGGCGCACCCTGGCCCGACCACCTGGCAGCCGAAGACCTGCTGGCAGGTTCCCGCGACACGTGGCACGCCAACGCCCGTCCGGTCGCGCTGTCGCCCGATCAACCCTATTGCATCTGGCGGCTGTCGCGTCATGGCTGACGCCGCCAGGGAGCCCGCCCCCATGATCCACGAAACCCAGACCCCGCAGGACGACGGCCTTTGGTACAAGGACGCGGTCATCTACCAGCTGCACGTGAAATCGTTCTTCGATTCCAACGACGACGGCGTGGGGGACCTGCCCGGCTTGATCTCCAAGCTGGACTACATCGCGAACCTGGGTGTGGACACCATCTGGCTGCTGCCCTTTTACCCGTCGCCGCGCCGCGACGACGGCTACGACATCGCTGATTACCGCGGCGTGCACCCGGACTACGGCACCGTGGCCGACGTGCGCAGGCTGATCCGCGCGGCGCATGCGCGGGGCCTGCGCATCATCACCGAACTGGTCGTGAACCACACGTCCGACCAGCACCCGTGGTTTCAGCGGGCGCGCGCGGCGCGTCCGGGATCCGCCGCCCGCAATTTCTATGTCTGGTCCGACAGCGACAAGGCCTACGCCGGCACCCGCGTCATTTTCTGCGACACCGAAACGTCCAACTGGACCTGGGACCCGGTCGCCAACGCCTATTTCTGGCACCGCTTCTATTCCCACCAGCCCGACCTGAACTACGACAATCCGCAGGTATTGAAAGAAGTGCTGTCCGTGATGCGGCATTGGCTGGACATGGGCGTGGACGGCCTGCGGCTGGATGCGGTGCCGTACCTGGTCGAACGCGAAGGCACCAACAACGAGAACCTGCCCGAGACCCACCAGGTGCTCAAGCAGATCCGCGCCGTCATCGAAGCCGAGTACCCGGGCCGCCTGCTGCTGGCCGAAGCCAACCAATGGCCCGAAGACGCGCAGGAATACTTCGGCACCGGCGACGAATGCCATATGTCGTTCCACTTTCCGCTGATGCCGCGCATGTACATGGCGATTGCGCAGGAAGACCGCTTCCCCATCACCGACATCATCCGCCAGACGCCGGACATTCCCGCCACCTGCCAATGGGCGATTTTCCTGCGCAACCACGATGAATTGACGCTGGAAATGGTCACCAGCCGCGAGCGCGACTATCTCTGGAGCGTCTACGCCGCCGATCCGCGCGCCCGCATCAACCTGGGCATCCGCCGCCGCCTGGCGCCGCTGCTCGAACGCGACCGGCGCCGCGTCGAGCTGATGAACAGCCTGCTGCTGTCGATGCCCGGCACGCCGGTGCTGTACTACGGCGACGAACTGGGCATGGGCGACAACGTGCACCTGGGTGATCGCGACGGCGTGCGCACCCCGATGCAATGGTCGCCCGACCGCAACGGCGGCTTTTCCCGCGCCGACCCCGAACGCCTGCCCTTGCCCGTGCTGATGGGGCCGCTGTACGGCTACGAGGCCGTCAACGTCGAGGCCCAGCAGCGCGACCCGCATTCGCTGTTGAACTGGACTCGCCGCATGCTGGCCCAGCGGCGCCAGACGCACGCCTTCGGCCGCGGCACGTTGCGCTTCATCCAGGCCGGCAACCGCAAGATCCTGGCCTATCTGCGGCAATGGCGCGACACCTCCATCCTGTGCGTGGCCAACCTGTCCAACGCCGCGCAGCCGGTCGAGCTGCCCTTGCAGGACTTCAAGGAACGCGTGCCGGTCGAGATGCTGGGCGGCACGCCGTTTCCCGCCATCGGCGAGCTGCCTTATCTGCTGACGCTGCCGCCTTACGGCTTTTACTGGATGGACCTGAGCGCCGACGCCGCACCGCCGGGCTGGCACGCCGGTGGCCCGGCGCAGATGCCGGAGCTGGTGACGCTGGTGCTGCGCGGACATGCCAACGCCATGCTGACCGACGCGTCGCGCGCCGCGCTGGAAACCGAGGTGCTGCCGCAATACCTGGCGCGCCAGCGCTGGTTTCCCGGCGCGCGCGTGCTGCCGCGGGTACGCCTGGCCTACGCCACGCCGTTCGGCAGGGAAGGCGGCGAGGAATACTACTGGGCCGAGGCCGAGCCGGCCGATGGCGCCCCCGGCCTGCGAGTGCAGGTGCCGTTTGCGCTGGTGTGGGACGAGGCCGCGCAGGTGCAGTACCCGATCGCGCGAGTGCGCCGCGGCCCCGAAGTCGGCATGCTCGCCGACGCGTTCCTGCAACCCGGCTTCGTGCACGGCATCGTGCAGGCCTTGCAGGCGGGCCGCGAATGGGATGGCCGCCAGGGCGGCAAGCCGGGCGACAAGCCCGGCGTGGTGCGCGGCCTGGCCGAACCCGGTCTGGCCGCCCTGGACCTGGGGCCGCAAGCTCCGCTGCAATGGGTCACCGGCGAACAGTCCAACAGTTCAGTCATCGTGGGCGGCCAGGCCATCCTGAAACTGCTGCGCAATGCCCACCCCGGCCTGTCGGCCGAGGTCGAGATGACCCGCCACCTGACGCGCGCCGGCTACGCCAACATTCCCGCCTTGCTGGGCGAGGTGCAGCGGGTGGACGCGGACGGTGTGCCTTGCACGTTGGCCGTGTTGCACGCCTATATCGCCAACGAGGGCGATGCCTGGCGCTGGACGCTGGACTACCTGAAGCGCACGCTGGCCAGCGCGCTGCTGGGCGGCGACAGCCCGCAGGAATTCGAGGCCAGCCTGGAAGGCTATGCCGTCATGGCCGCCACCATCGGCCGGCGCGTGGCACAGTTGCACGACGCCCTGGCCCGCCCCAGCGACGACCCCGCGTTCACGCCCGCCATCGCCTCGCAGGCCGACGCCGATGCGCTGGCCGAGCGCGTCATCGCCCAGGTCGATGACGCCATCCAGGCGCTGCACGCCCGGCATGACGCGCTGGAAGACGCGTCGCGCGCCTGCGCCGAATGGCTGTACGCGCACCGCGACCGCCTGGTGGCGCAGGTTCAGCGCCTGGCGCAGGCGTTGACCGGCACGGCGCTGATCCGGGTGCATGGCGACCTGCACCTGGGCCAGGTGCTGGTCGCGCAGACCGACGCCTACCTGATCGATTTCGAGGGCGAGCCCGACCACCCGCTGGAGCAACGCCGCCAGCGGGCGTCTCCCTACAAAGACGTGGCGGGCATGCTGCGCTCGTTCGACTACGCAGCGGCCGCCATCGCCCGCAGCGATCCGCTGGGTGGCGCGCAGACCGATGCCAATGCCGCGCCCGTGACGGACGGCGCCGCCCTGACCGGGTCGCCGGCCCAATTGCGCGACACGCTGCTGGCGCGCTTTCGCGCGCGCGCCACCGAAGCCTTCCTGCAAGGCTACGAAGAGGCCGGCGCGCCGGCATCGCAGGCGTCGGCCGCGCTCTTGCCGCTGGCGCAGCTGGAAAAGGCCGCCTATGAAATCGGCTACGAGGCGGGCCACCGGCCCGACTGGATCTCCATTCCGCTGTGCGCGCTGGCAAGCCAGGCGCAGGCGCTGGTGCAGAACGCCGCCATCGACGCCGAGGACGCCTCATCATGAATTCCCCCAACGCTCCCGCTCGCGCCGACCCGGCCCCTGCCTTCGACGCGCAAACCGTGGACACGCAGGTCTTGCCGTCTCCACTCCCCGACGAGGCATTGCACGCGTTGGCCGCGGGGGACTGGCGCGCGGCGTTGCAATGGCTGGGCGCGCGGCCGGACACGATCGATGGCGTTGCCGGTCTGCGCTGCGCGGTGTGGGCGCCAAACGCCCGCGGCGTCGCCGTGGTCGGAGACTTCAATGGCTGGGACAGCCGCCGCCACGGCATGCACAAGCACGACCCAGCCGGCGTGTGGGACCTGTTCATCCCGGATGTCGGCCCGGGTGCGCTGTACAAATTCGCCGTCACCGACGCGACGGGCGCGATCCGCCTGCGGGCCGATCCGATGGCGCGCCGCAGCGAATTGCCGCCCGCCACCGCGTCGGTGGTGGACGATCCCGCCGCCTATCCCTGGACCGACGACGCCTGGATGCAGGCGCGCGGCGCGCGCCATGCGCCCACCGCCCCCATCAGCATCTATGAAGTCCATGCCGGCTCGTGGCTGGCCCGCGATGGCAGCGCCTGCGTGTGGGACCAGCTGGCCGACAAGCTGCCCGCCTACGCCGCGTCCATGGGTTTCAGCCACGTCGAACTCATGCCGATCATGGAACACCCCTTCGGCGGTTCGTGGGGCTACCAACCGCTGGGGCTGTTTGCTCCCAGCTCACGGCTGGGGCCGCCCGCGGCCTTTGCGCATTTCGTCGACCGCTGCCACGCCGCCGGCGTAGGCGTCATCCTGGACTGGGTGCCGGCCCACTTTCCCGATGATGCCCACGGCCTGGTGCGCTTTGACGGCACGGCCCTGTACGAATACGACGACCCGCGCGAAGGCTATCACCCCGACTGGCACACCCAGGTCTACAACCTGGGCCGCACCGAGGTGCGCGCCTTCATGATCGCCAGCGCCCTGCACTGGCTGCAACGCTTTCACATCGACGGCCTGCGCGTGGACGCGGTGGCTTCGATGCTGTATCGCGACTACAGCCGCAAACCCGGCGAATGGCTCCCCAACCGCCATGGCGGCCGCGAGAACCTGGAAGCCGTCGACTTCCTGAAGGCGCTGAACGACACGGTGCGCGCCGAGGTACCCGACGCCCTGATGATCGCGGAGGAATCCACCGCCTGGCCCGGCGTCACCGCGCCCGTGGCGGACGGCGGCCTGGGCTTTCACTACAAGTGGAACATGGGCTGGATGCACGACACGCTGCGCTACCTGAGCGAAGACCCGGTGCATCGCAAGTATCACCACGCCGAGCTGACCTTCAGCATGGTCTACGCCTATGCCGAACGCTACGTGCTGCCGCTGTCGCATGACGAAGTGGTCCACGGCAAGGGCTCGCTGTTGCAGAAGATGCCGGGCGACGCCACGGCGCGCCACGCCGGCCTGCGCGCCTACCTGGGCTACATGTGGGCCCACCCCGGCAAGAAGCTGCTGTTCATGGGCAGCGAGCTGGCCCAGGCCGCCGAATGGGACCACGACAGCCCCATCGACTGGAACCAGCTGGACGACCCCGCCCGCAAGGGCATGCAACGGCTGGTCGGCGACCTGAACCGCCTTTACCGCGACCTGCCGGCGCTGCATGCGCGCGATGCCGACCCCGCCGGCTTTGCCTGGGTGGTGCTGGACGATGCCGACAACAGCGTCGTGGCGTTCCTGCGCACCGACGGCGCCACCACGCTGCTGGCTGTCAGCAATTTCACGCCGGTGACGCGGCCGGGCTATCGCGTCGGCGTGCCCCTGCCCGGCCGCTGGGCCGAAGTCCTGAACACCGATGCGGGCAGCTACGGCGGCGCCGGCAGCGGCAACCTGGGCCAGGCCGCCACCGACAGCCAGGCGGCGCATGGCCACGCGCAATCGCTGGCGCTGACGCTGCCCGGCCTGTCCACCCTGTACTTCACGCACCAAGGCGAATGATCATGGATGCCTCCCTGTTGACCCGCATGACCGCCGGCCGCCCTTACCCCCTGGGTGCCGTCAGCGACGGCCTGGGTGTGAATTTCGCCGTGTTCTCGGCCAATGCCACCCGCGTGCAGGTGTGCGTCTTCGATGCCCGTGGCCGCAAGGAATTGCGCCGTTTCGACCTGCCCGAATGCACTGACGAGATCTGGCATGGCTATCTGCCCGACGCCCAGCCCGGGCTGGTCTATGGCCTGCGCGCACACGGCCCCTACGACCCGCGCAACGGCCACCGCTTCAACCCGCACAAGCTGCTGCTGGACCCCTACGCGCGCCATCTGACCGGTCCGGTCAACTGGAGCGACGCCCTGTTCGGCTACCGCATGAACCACCCGCGCGCCGATCTCAGCCTGGACCGGCGCGACAGCGCGCCCGCCATGCCCAAGGCCATCGTCGCCGACGATGCGCCATTCAACTGGGGCAGCAGCAAGGCGCCCGACACGCCATGGACGGACACGGTCATCTATGAAATGCACGTGCGGGGGGTATCGATGCAGCGCGAAGACCTGCGCCAGCCGCTGCGCGGCACCTGCGCCGCGCTGGCCGATCCCCGCTTCATCGAACATTTGCAGCGGCTGGGCGTCACCAGCGTGGAACTGCTGCCCGTGCATGCGTTCCTGCAAGACCACTTCCTGATCGAACGGGGGCTGCGCAACTACTGGGGCTACAACACCCTGTCGTTCTTCGCCCCCGAGCCGGCCTACCTGCAGACCGGGCCGAACGACCTGCGCCAGGCCATCCGGCGCCTGCACGCAGCAGGCCTGGAAGTCATCCTGGACGTGGTCTACAACCACACCTGCGAAGGCAACGAGCTTGGCCCCACCCTGTCCTGGCGCGGCCTGGACAACGCCAGCTACTACCGGCTGGTGCCCGGCGAAGCACGCCACTACATCAACGACACCGGCTGCGGCAACACCGTCAACCTGTCGCATCCGCGGGTGCTGCAGATGGTGACCGACTCGCTGCGGTATTGGATGCAGTCCTATGGGGTAGACGGCTTTCGCTTCGACCTGGGCGTGACCCTGGGCCGCGAAGGCACGGGCTTTGACCCCGGCTCGGGCTTTTTCGACGCCTTGCTGCAAGACCCGCAACTGGCCCGCGCCAAGCTCATTTCCGAACCGTGGGATATCGGTCCGGACGGCTACCAATTGGGCAACCATCCGCCCGGGTTCGCCGAATGGAACGACCGCTACCGCGACACCGCCCGCCGCTATTGGCGCGGCGACGACGGCCAGCGCGGCGACATGGCCGCCCGCCTGGCGGGGTCGCGCGACGTATTCGACCGGCGCCACCGCCGCCCGTGGGCCAGCGTGAATTTCATTGCCTCGCACGACGGCTTCACCACGCAGGACATCGTCAGCTACGACGGCAGCCGCAACGAAGCCAACGGCGAAGACGGCAACGATGGCCATTCGGAGAACTACAGCCACAACTGGGGCGAGGAAGGCCCCACCACCGACGATGCCATCCTGCAACGCCGCGCCCGCGTGCAACGTGCGCTGCTGGCCACCCTGTGCCTGTCGGACGGCACGCCGATGCTGCTGGCGGGCGACGAATTCGGCAACAGCCAGGGCGGCAACAACAATGCCTATTGCCAGGACAACGCCGTATCGTGGCTGGACTGGACCCAGGCGCAAAGCGACGAGGGCCGCGCGTTGAGCCAGTTCGTGGCGCGCGCGCTGGCCTTGCGGCGCGGCCACCCGGGTCTGCGCGCCGCACGCTATGGCGACGCCGCCGCGGAAATCTGCCCCGGCGTCGCCGCCGTCAGCTGGTTCAACCCCGACGGCCAGCCCATCGAAGCGGCCTCGTGGGAAGATGCCGGCGCCAAGGCCATGGCGTTGCGCCGCGCCGCGCTGCGTGAAGACGGCAGCGCCGATGTCACGCTGCTGCTGCTCAACCCGGGTCAGGAAGCCGTGGCCTTCACCTTGCCTGCGCCCTCGCTGGCCTGGATCCGCGAGCTGGACTCATCGGCGCCCACGGCCGCCGCGCCGGTCACCGGCGACCAGGTGCCGGTCGAGGCCCAAAGCCTGGTGCTGCTGACTGCGGCCCGCATGCCCGGGGACGCGCCATGACGGCCTGGCCCGAGCCCTTTTCCTTTGGCGCCCTGCCGCTGCCCGACGGCCGCACCCGCTTTCGCCTGTGGGCGCCATCAGCCCCGCCAGGCCTGGCGTTGCTGGTCGAAGGGCGCGCGCCGATTGCGCTGCATCCCGACGCGCAGGGGTTCACCCAGGTCGATGTCGACTGCCCGCCCGGCACGCGCTACCGCTATCGGCTGGCCGACGGCCTGACGGTGCCGGACCCGGCCTCCCGCCTGCAAAGCGGTGACGTCCACGGCGACAGCGTCGTCGTTGGCGCCAACGCCTACGCCTGGCGCCACCCCGGCTGGACGGGACGCCCCTGGGAAGACACCGTGCTGTACGAAGTGCATCCCGGGCTGGCCGGCGGCTACGCGGGCCTGCGCCAGCGGCTGCCGGCCTTGGCGCGGCTGGGCGTGACGCTGCTGGAACTGATGCCCATCGCCGATTTCCCCGGCCCGCGCAACTGGGGCTACGACGGCGCGCTGCCGTATGCGCCGGACACCGCCTACGGCACGCCCGACGCGCTGAAGGACCTGATCGATACCGCCCATGGCCTGGGCATGGGCGTGATGCTGGACGTGGTCTACAACCATTTCGGCCCGGACGGCAACTTCCTGCCGCGTTACGCCGCGCCCTTCTTTCGCGACGACATCCGCACCCCATGGGGCGCGGCCATCGATTTCCGCCAGGCCGCCGTACGGCGTTTCTTCGAGGAAAACGCGCTGTACTGGCTAAGCGAATTCCGTTTCGACGGCTTGCGGCTGGACGCCGTGCACGCCATCGCCGGCCACGAATGGCTGCCCGAACTGGCCCGCCACGTGCGTGGGCAGCTACTGGGGCGACACGTGCATCTGGTCCTGGAAAACGACGACAACCGCGCCTCGTTGCTGCAGGCCGGCTACGACGCCCAATGGAACGACGACGCCCACCACGTGCTGCACCATCTGCTGACCGGCGAAGCCCACGGCTACTACGCCGACTACACCCTCCGCCCCGCCCAGGCCCTGGCCCGCTGCCTGGAACAGGGCTGGCTGTACCAGGGCCAGCCATCGCCGCACCGCGGCGGCGCTCCGCGCGGCGAACCCTGCGGCCACCTGCCGCCCACCGCCTTCGTGCTGTTCCTGCAAAACCACGACCAGACCGGCAACCGCGCCCAGGGCGACCGGCTGACGACGCTGGCGCCATCGCCCGACCGGCTGCGCACGGCCGTTGCCCTGCAACTGCTGGCTCCGCAGGTGCCGCTGATCTTCATGGGCGAAGAAATCGGCAGCCAGGCGCCATTCCTGTACTTCACCAGCCATGCGGACCCGGCACTGGCCGATGCCGTCCGCGAAGGCCGCCAACGGGAATTCGCGTCCTTCGCCGAATTCGGCGACGCCAACACCGTGCCGGATCCCAACGCCCCGGCCACCTACACCCGCAGCCAGCCGTGGGCGGATGAAGACCTGGACGACGCCCAAGCCTGGCTCACCTATTACGAGGCGCTGCTGCAATTGCGCCAGCGGCTGCTGGCGCCCCGCCTGCGCGGCGCCGGCAGCCTGGGCGCTCGCGGGCTCGGCGACCACGCCGTGCAGGCGCGCTGGGTCTTGAACGACGGCGCGGTCCTGACGCTCTACGCCAACCTGGGGCAGGCCCGCATACCGCTGCCCGCCGACCTGGCGCCCGCCGGCGGCTTTGCCGACCTGCTGTTCGAATCGCTGCCCGGCGCATTCGACGCGATCGTGTCCGGCAGCCTGTGCGGCGACAGCGCCGTCTATCTGTTGCAGGAGGCGCCATGACGGCCGGCGTCCCCACCGCCCTGGCCACGTTGGCCGCCGAAGCCGGCCTGGCCGAACACTGGACCGACGCCCGCGGACAGCCCCAGGCCGTCATGCCGGACACCCTGCGCGCCTTGCTGGCGGCCATGAACCTGCCCGCCGACAACGACAGCCAGATCCGCGCCAGCCGCCAAGACCTGGCCGACAGCCATGCGCGCCTGCCGGCCATGCTGGTCGCGGTGGCGGGCGGCACGCTCAGCCTGCCTGCCGGCTGCGCCGGCCGCTACGACATCCACGCACTGCAAGCCGAGCCGCCAGCCGGACCGATGACGCCGGCGGCGGGCACAGCCGGCCCGCCCCTGGGCGGACACACGACCGCGGGCGCGGGCGGCGCGCCCACGCTGGCCGTCCCCGCCCAACCTGGCTATTACCGGCTGGAACTGGCAGCCGGGGCCACCACGCTGGCGGTCGCGCCGCCCAGCGCGCCGACGCTGGCACACCTGCTGCGCGACCCCGCCCCGCGCGCCTGGGGCCTGGCCGCGCAGCTCTACAGCCTGCGCCGCAGCGGCCCGGATGCCGCCCGCTCCACCCACGGCTTTGGCGACTTCGGCGCGCTGCGCGAACTGGCCAAAGCCGCCGGGGCCGCGGGGGCCGACGCATTGGCCATCAGTCCGGTGCACGCGCTGTTTGCGGCAGACCCCGACCAGTACAGCCCCTACTCCCCTTCCAGCCGATTGTTCCTGAACACCCTGTATGCCGACCCCGCCGTACTGGGTGAAGCCCCCCTGCGCGCGGCGCTGGCGCGCCTGCCGCCGTCGGCCGGGCAGGCGCTGCAGGCCCTGGACGCGCAAACCCTGATCGATTGGCCGCAAGCCGCCCGCTGGCGCCAGCAGCTGCTGCGCGAACTGCATCGCGGTTTCGAGGCACACGCCACGCCAGCCCAGCGAGAGGCCTGCCAGGCGTTCTGCCGCGCAGGCGGACAGGACCTGCGCGACCATGCGCTGTTTGAAACCCTGCATGCGCGCCAGGCGGATTTTCCCGGCGCGCCCACGTCCTGGGCAGCGTGGCCGCAAGCACTGCGCGACCCCCGCTCTGCGCTTGCGCAAGCCGCCGCACAGACCCACGCGGACGAACTCGACTTCCATCGTTTCGCGCAATGGCTGGCGGCCACCAGCCTGTCGCAGGCACAGGCCGCGGCGCGGCAGGCCGGCATGCGCGTGGGCCTGATCGCGGACCTGGCCATCGGCGCGCATCCGGCCGGCAGCCATGCCTGGAGCCGCCAGGCCGACCTGCTGCGGCATGCCAGCGTGGGTGCGCCTCCCGATATCCATAATCCCCTGGGCCAGGCGTGGTCGCTGACCGCGCTGTCGCCGCGCGCCCTGCGCGATGCCGGCTATGCGGCCTTCCTGGCCATGCTGCGCGCCAGCCTGGCGCAGGCCGGCGGCCTGCGCATCGACCACATCCTGGGCCTGGCCCGGCTGTGGCTGATTCCCGATGGCGCGGGCGCCGCCGACGGCGCCTATCTGCGCTACCCGCTGCGCGCGCTGCTGCGGCTGACGGCGCTGGAAGCCTGGCGCCACCAGGCCCTGGTGATCGGTGAAAACCTGGGCACGGTACCCGACGGCTTCGATGACGCGCTGCGTGACCACGGCCTGCTGGGCATGAACGTGCTGTGGTTCATGCGCGGCCCGCCCAGCCCGCGCGCGCCCGCCGCTTTCCAGGCGCCCGCGGCATGGCCGGCCAGCGCCGCCGCCATGACCACGACGCATGATCTGCCCACGCTGCGGGGGTGGTGGCAGGGCCACGATCTGGCCTGGCGCGCACGGCTCGGGCTGATGGGTCCGCAAGAATCTCCCGCCGACCTGCAGGCCCAGCGCGATGCCGACCGCGAACACCTGTGGCAGGCGGTGTGCGACCACGCGCACCTGCCGGCCAGCGCCGCGCCCCCGCAAGCGCCGGACGCAGCGCTGCTTGCCTTCGTTGCCGCCACACCCTGTCCGCTGACGCTGGTGCCGCTGGAAGACGCCACCGGCATGCTCGACCAGCCCAACATGCCGGGCGCCGACGCGCGTCATCCCAACTGGCGCCAGCGCCAGCCGCTCGCCGCGTCCGATTGCCTGGACGACCCGGCCGTGCGCACACGCCTCGCGCCGCTTCGAGCCTTGCGAGGGCGCAAGCCATGACCCTTGCCCTGCCCCCCAGCCGCGCCGCCCGCCGCCCCCGCGCCACCGCCCGCCTGCAACTGCATGCGGGCTTCACGCTGGATGACGCTGCCCTCCACGCCGCGTACTACGCCGCGCTAGGCGTCAGCCACCTGTACCTGTCGCCCATCACGCAGGCACGCCCCGGGTCCACGCATGGCTACGACGTCATCGACCATGGCCGCGTCAACCGCGATCTGGGCGGCGAGGCCGCGTTGCACCGGCTTGCCGCCGCCGCCCGTGCCCAAGGGCTCGGCCTCATCGCCGACATCGTGCCCAACCACATGGCCGCCCACGTCTCAAATGGCTGGTGGTTCGACGTCTTGCGCCATGGCGAGCGCAGCGCGTATTCGCGCCACTTCGATATCGACTGGCGCGCGCCCGATCCCGCGCTGCGCGGCAAGGTACTGCTGCCGGTGCTGCCAGAGCCGTATGGCGCCTGCCTGGAATCCGGCGGCATGGTGCTGACGCATGACGTGCGCAGCGGCTACGCCATCACCGTGGCGGGCCAGCGGTATCCGGTGGCCCAGGCGCCGCAGGACGACGGCGTCTCGCCCGCCCAGGTCTGCGCCGCCCACGCGGCCGACACGCCGCAGGGCCGGCAGCGGTTGCACCACCTGCTCGAACGCCAGCATTACCGGCTGGCCTGGTGGACGACGGCGCCCGACCAGATCAACTGGCGCCGTTTCTTCGAGATCAGCGAGCTGATCGGCGTGCGGGTGGAAGACGACACCGTCTTCGACGCCGTGCACGCCCTGCCCCTGCGCCTGTATCGCGAAGGCGTGCTGGATGGATTGCGCATCGACCATATCGACGGCCTGGCCGCCCCGGGCGCCTACCTGCGCCGCTTGCGCGGGCGCCTGGCGCAGGCCACGCCCGAACGGCGGCAGGCCGGCCTTTGCACCGAGCCCTACCTGATCGTGGAAAAGATCCTGGCCGACGACGAAACGCTGGACCCGCGCTGGGCGGCCGATGGCACCACCGGCTACGACTTCATGGACCAGGTGGGCGCCCTGCTGCATGCCCCCGCCGCCCGCGACAGCCTGGACCAATTCTGGCAGCGCCTGACCGGGCAGCGCGACAACGCGCCCGAACAACTGCTGACCGCGCGCCGCCTCATGCTGGACCGCCACTTCGTCGCCGAACGGCAGACCCTGGTGCGGGCCTTGACCCGCGTGGCACGGCTGGACCTGCGCACGCGCGACTGCGCTGCCCCCGCCATCGACCGCGTGCTGACCGCCGTATTGACGGTCTTTCCCGTCTATCGCAGCTACGCGGAAGACGGCGGCCGCGGCAGCGCGGACCAGGCCCGCCTGCAGGCCGCCCTGGCCGACGCCCGCCGCCTGCTGGGTGCGCGCCCCGGCAGCGCCGACGACCGCCTGCTGGCCTTGCTGGATCAGTGGCTGGACGGTACGCCCGGCGAGCCGCAAGAAGACAGCGCCGCCCGCGCACTGCAAAGCGCCCGTGACCGCGCGCTGCGCCACTTCCAGCAACTGACCCCGCCGCTCGCGGCCAAGGCCCTGGAAGACACCCTGTTCTACCGCCACGCCCCGCTGCTCTCGCGCAACGAAGTCGGCGCAAGTCCCGCCCGTTTCTCGCTGGAGCCGCAGGCGTTTCACGCCGCGTGCGCCGCCCGGGCCCGCGACCATCCCGATGCCATGCTGGCCACTGCCACCCATGACCACAAGCGCGGCGAAGACAGCCGCTGCCGGCTAGCGGCCCTGACCGAAGATCCGCAAGGCTGGATCCGCACGGCAGATGATTGGATAGAGCAATTGCCCACCCAGAACGGCATGCCGTCGCGTTCCGACCGCTACCAGCTGCTGCAGAGCCTGGTCGGCGCCTGGCCGCTGGACCTGGCGCCCGGCGACATCGACACGCGGCCCGACGCTGTCGCGACCTTCCTGGAGCGGCTGGCGCAATGGCAGCAGAAAGCCCTGCGCGAGGCCAAGCAGCAAAGCAGCTGGACCAGCCCCCACACTGCCTACGAGCAGGCGGCGCGCCACGCCATCGACCACTTCCTGGCCGACGCCGAAGGCCGCGCCCTGCTGCGCGAGATCGCCGCCTATGCGCTGCGCCTGGCCCCGGCAGGCCTGGTCAACAGCCTGTCGCAGACACTACTGCGCAATACCTTGCCCGGCGTGCCCGACCTGTACCAGGGCGCGGACCTGTGGGACTTCAGTCTGGTGGACCCGGACAACCGCCGGCCCGTCGACTATGCATTGCGCGCCGCGCTGCTCGCCAATGGGCCGGACGGCAACGCCGACTATGGGCCCGGCGAGCGTCAGCTGGACGGCAGCGCCGCGGCGTGGCGCAGCGGCGCTGTCAAGCAAGCCCTGATCCGGCGTGCACTGGGGCTGCGCGCCCGCTTTCCCGAGCTGCTGCGCCACGCCGACTGCCGCCCCGTCGCAGCGCAGGGCCCCCAGGCAGACCGCGTCGTGGCCTATCTGCGCCGCCATGACGGCCAGGACCTGCTGGTGGTGGTGCCCCGGCTGTGCGCCACGGCGGTCGCCGGCTACGCCCACGGCGACGCCAGCACTGCCAGCACCTTTTGGACGGACACGCGGCTGCTGTTGCCCCGCGAGGCCGGCCGGGTGTTCCTGGATGTCTTGTCCGGGCGCCGGCACCAGGTGGGCGCGGCCGGCGAACTGGCGGTGCTGCCGCTGCTGCGCGACTGCCCCGTGGCGCTGTGCGCCACCGGGGTCTGACACGCCGCGCTCCCTCGGCCCGCCCGGCAGCCAACTCCCGTTTCAAATGTCACGAAATGCCGCACGCCCGGCGCGGCGACACGGTTCAATGGCCCGGCGCTTCCCTGAATCCTCTTTTGACCAGACGCCCATGACCCGGACCGCGTTTCTGAAACTGCTCACCAAACACCTGTATCCCGTCCTGAAGGCCGAAGGCTTCGAAGGCACGGGCCAGACCCTGCGGCGCGTGCGCGCCCCGATGGTCCACGTCTTCAACGTGCAGGCCGCCAGCGGCGGCAAGGCCTGCTACCTGAACCTGGGCGCGCACTACGATTTCCTGCCGAGCGAAGGCGGCACGTTCGTGCCGCCGGCCGAGATCGAGGAATCGCATTGCGTCTTTCGCGACCGCATCGACCCGCCGCCGGGTGAAGCCTATGGCTGGGCCTACGGCGCGGACCAGGCACAGGCCGAAGAAAACGTCGAATTCATCGTCAGCGAATGGACCCGCGTCGGCCATGCGTTCTTCGCGCAGTACGACAGCTATCCGGCCAGCTGCGAACGGCTGGTGCAGGCAACCGATCCCGATTCCATCCACCCCGCCAAGACGCTGGTCTACGCCCGCATCGCCCAGCATCTGGGCGACACCGCGCGAGCGCACGCCTTCATCCATTCCGGCCTGGCCCGCGCGCCCGCCGCCGCGACCTCGCTCAAGGCCAAACTGGAAGCCGCGCTGGCGGGCTGATCGACACCGCTTGCTGGCTTGGCTAGACTATCAGCCCCGACAAATCGTTTTGATCCGCCATGGCCGACCTCACCATCGACCGCACCCTGGTCGACCGGTCCGATGGCCCCACCCTGTTCGTGGTGGCCGGCCGCTGCGAAGACACCGACTTCGCCACCGATCCCCACCAGCACTCCCGCGGCCAGCTGTTCGGTTCGCTGCAAGGCCTGCTGTCCGTCGGCCTGGACAGCGGCGTCTGGGTCGTGCCGGCCATCCACGCCGTCTGGCTGCCGCCACACCAGGCCCACTGGGCCCGTTCGCACGGCCCGTTCCACGGCTGGAGCGCCTTCATCACCGAAGCCCTCTGCGCCGACCTGCCGGCCCAGCCCTGCACCCTGCGCGTCTCGGGCTTGCTTCGTGAAGCCGTGCTGCGCGCCAGCGCCTGGCCCCTGGTCCCCCTGACCAGCGCACAAGCGCACCTGGCCGCCGTCATCCTCGATGAAATCCGCAACCTGCCCGTTGAAAGTTTCGGCCTGCCCATGCCGCAGGAGCCGCGGCTGCAACGCATCGCCCGCGCGCTGATCGACGACCCGTCCGACGCGCGCGACCTGGAGCAATGGGCCGATTGGGGCGCCGTCAGTTCGCGCACGCTCAGCCGGCGCTTCGTCACGGAAACCGGCTTCAACTTCTCGACCTGGCGGCAACGCGCCCGCCTGCTGCGCGCGCTGGAACGGCTGGCCGACGGCGCCCAGGTCACCACCATCGCGCTGGAACTGGGCTATTCCACCCCCACGGCCTTCATCAACCTGTTCCGCCGCGCGTTCGGGGAGACGCCAGCGGTGTATCGGGAACGGTTGGTGAGATAGGCGCCCCCGGCTAGGCGCCCCCAGCTAGGCGCCCCCGGCTAGGCGCCCCCCATCCACTCCCTGCCGAGTCGGGTCGCGGCTTCCTCGTCATCCACGAACCCCACCTTGAAGCCGAACGCCTTGCTGGCCCCCGCCGCCGCCAGGCGCATCGGCGCCGGCGTCGGTTTGCCGCGCTCCAGCACGATCATGCCGCGGCACAGGCTGCGCATCTGATCCTTCACCCGCTTGAAGAACAGCGCCTTTTCGCGGCGTTCTTCCACGGTTTCATCGTGGTGGTCGTCGGGAGAATGATCCATCACCAGCACGAACGGCCGGCCCTGGTCGAGCAAGCGCTGCAACTGCTGCTCGACGGGAATATCCGATTCCCCCTGGGACCGGAGAAACATCAGGGGAGCGCGCGATTCATCAATCAACATGGCTGCAAATTCCAGGTAAGAGAACGAGTGGCGCCGGCCGCGCCACGCTGCATTGCGCCGGCCGGTCCGCCGTCTTCGCAGCATCTCACCGCCAGGCCTCGGCCGCGCTCACGCGCCCGCCAAGTGATAGCGGTCAGCCGCCAATCGGCGCTGTCCTCCCCCGCGCAGGCATAATGGCATCGCTACGCCTTGCCGCGCACTTGATCGACAGGGCGACTGCGGCCCGTCCCCCAACGCCCAGCTCTCGCCCGCCATGCGCCTGATTCAGCGTTTTCCCCGTGCCGTCGCCGCTGCATTGCTCGGCTGGGTATCGCTACTGCCCATCGCCCCGGCGGCAGCACAATCGCTGACGCCCGAACAGATCGGGCAGCTCTACCTCGATTACGTCATCCACGACGACATGAACAGCGCGCGCCAACTGGATGCCTACACGAAGCGCTTCTATCCAGACAAGCTGCCTATCCGGGTGGAGGTCTTGCGCAACGTGGAGAACATGCGGGAAGGCGCGTACCGACGCACGGCGGAAATTCGGGTGAAAGCGCTGCTGAATGCCACCGAGCCACAGGCGCTGAAGGAACGGTTGATCGAGGCCCTGCGTCTACAGCGGGCACTCGTTTCGCAATCAAGCTGCAAGGTCCTGTCCAGAACGATCAAGCCCAATGCGGCGCGGCCCGGACAAAAAACGGCGACCGTCCGCTACGAATGCGTCATTGCCGACATCCGCTATTCGCTTGACGATGCGCTGGCCTCGCTGCCGCCCCATGACGAGGCCGGCCTGCGCGACGTGGTGAACGCCTTTCTCGACGCCGCGCGCCATCCGCAAGGCGTCAGGACGGTGACCGGTAGCCAGGAGCTTTACGGTGGCCGAGAGAACGGCCCCTGGGACAACGGCGGTGGCCAGGAATGGATCGCGCCGATCCTTGCGGGCTTTCGTCCGTGACGACTTGCCGGCCACCAGGACTGCGACCCGCCGTCGTTCGACGCATCATCGTGCACCGGGTTCAACGGCGACGAATATTGTCATTGATCCGAGCCTGGACTTCCCGGAGCGTTTCGCGCGTTATCTGCCCTGGAAGCAGTTCTTCGGCAATTGCCGAAAACTGACTTGCCACGGATCAGCGGACGACCGGTAATCGCCGTGGAAGACACCAACGTACCCCACAGCCAGTGCTCTCCCCAACCGTCGTAGTAGACATCGACCCGTTCAGGCATTGTCGAGCTTTTTCCTGATGCGCTTGCGGCCAGCGCTGTGTTCATATCGAAGGATGTCGTCGAGACTATCCAACTTGGGTTTGAAAAGCGCCTCCAGTTCGTTGGCGCGTCCGAGCAGCATAGCGATACGGACCACATTCTCAAAGGCCACGTTCTTACCTGCTTCCAGATTGGAGACCGTATTCGCCGAAATGCCGGCGCGCGCGGCGACATCAGCCTGCGTCAGTTGCTGCGCCAGTCGTTCTTTGCGCAATCGTTCACAGAGCGCTCTGGCGATCTCATTGGAACTAGCAAAAATCAATTCCAAAATATTGGCCCTTAAAGTCACGATTCAAACTTAAGACACAATGTTATAGATTTAAATTGCTTGCCAAGGGCAGAATTCCTGTCGAACAAGGCCCCTTGCGTCCCAACGTCGTTGCGCCCCCTACCCCGCCCCCAACCGCTCCCGAATCAACCCCAGCAACGATTGCCCCGCCGGTGACAGGCTCACATCGTGACGCCTGACCAGGTAGATATCTCGGACGATATCCGGGCTTCCCACCGGCACCGATTGCAAGCCATATCCCGCCGCGTCGAACAGGCCGGGCATCACCGCCACGAAATCCCCCGTCTGTACCAGGCCGATCATGGTGGCCAGCTGATCGACCTCGATCCTCCAGGGCAAGGCAATGCCGCTGGCGTGCAGCACGCTGTCGATCTGCAGGCGCGGTTCCAGGACCTGGGCGTGAAGGTCAGCGCCCCTGCCAGCCCGGCCGAATTTACCCGCTTTGTTGAGGCGAGCGACACGCAGTGGCGTGAGGCCATCGCGAACGCGGGCATTGTCCGCCAGTAGGCCGGCGCGGGCGGCTCGGCCGGGCCGCCCCTCATCGCCCGGCGGCCCAATGACCGTTGTGGCATCGCCAGCCCGCCCCAAGTGGCTATACGAAATAACCCGGATTGGCTATTTTTGACCGATCCAATTCTCTTTACGATGGCTCGCATCCCAGTCAACCTCGAGCACATCCATGCCAGAACTGACCCCGGCGCTCCGGCAGCGCATCATCCAAGCCGTGGACGCGGGCTTTGCGGCCCAGACCGAACTGACCGCGCAATTGGTGCGCCTGCCGTCGCAGCGCGGTGAAGAAGCCACCGCGCAGGACTTCATGGCGGCGCGCTATGCCGAACGCGGCTACGGCGTGGACCGCTGGAAGATCGACGTCGACGCCATTGCCCACCTGCCGGGTTTTTCGCCGGTGGCGGTGTCCTACGACAATGCCTACAACGTGGTCGGCGCGCACCGCGCCCGTAGCCTGAAAGGCCGTTCGCTGATCCTGAATGGCCACATCGACGTGGTGCCGGTCGGCCCGTTGTCGCAATGGAGCCGCGACCCGTACGACCCCGCCATCGTCGACGGCTGGATGCACGGACGCGGCGCGGGCGACATGAAGTCGGGCCTGGTTGCCTGCCTGTCGGCCATGGATGCGCTGGCCAGCCTGGGGCTTGCCCCCGCGGGCGACGTGTTCCTGCAATCGGTGGTGGAAGAAGAATGCACCGGCAACGGCGCGCTGGCCTGCCTGGCGCGCGGCTACCGGGCTGACGCGGCCTTCATTCCCGAACCGCTCTTGCCGATGCTGATGCGTGCGCAGGTCGGGCCGATGTGGTTCCAGGTGCAGGTCGAAGGCGACCCCCAGCATGCGTCGGCCGCGTTCACCGGCGCGGGTGCCAATGCCATCCAGAAGGCCATCTTCCTGATCCAGGCGCTGGACGAACTGGAAGCGCGCTGGAACGACCGCAAATGCGACCACCGCCATTTCTGCGACCACCCGCACCCCATCCGCTTCAATCTGGGCAAGATCGCGGGCGGCGACTGGCCGTCCAGCGTGCCGGCCTGGTGCACCTTCGACATGCGGGTGGCGGTGTATCCCGGCCAGAGCCTGGAAGAGGCGCGCGCCGAGATCGAGGCCTTCGTGGCGCAGGCCGCCGCGCGCGACCCGTTCCTGGCCAAGCATCCGCCCAAGGTCATCTACCACGGCTTCATGGCTGAAGGCTACGAACTGAAGGATTCCGACGAGGTCGAAGCCGCGCTGCGCAGCGCCCACGAGCAGGTGTTTGGCGAGCCGCTGCGCGAGTACGCCACGTCCGCCGCCACCGACGCGCGCTTCTACGGCCTGTACGCCGACACGCCGGCCATCGTCTACGGCCCGGAATGCCGCATGCCGCACGGCTACGACGAAGCGGTCAACCTGGAATCGGTGCGCAAGGTCACCCAGACCATCGCGCTGTTCATCGCCGAATGGTGCGGACTGGAAGAGCGCCAGGCATGAATCGCAGCACCCGCCCCAGCGCCGGCCAGGCGCTGTTCGCCGCCGAGCCCCCGAAACTGACCCTGGCCGACGCCGAGGCCCTGGCCTTGTCGTGCTACGGGCTGACCGCCCGCGCCAGCATCCTTTCCAGCGAACGCGACCAGAACTTCCTGATCCAGTGCGCGGATGGCGCGGCCTTTGTGCTCAAGGCCACGCACCCCGCCGAAGATCCCGCCGTCACCGACTTTCATACCCAGGCGCAGCTGTGCCTGATGCGGGCCGGCGGCGAACCGCCGGTGCCGCGCCTGATTCCCGGCGTGGCCGGCGACTACGTACACTGGCACGAGGGCGAAGACGGCGCCCGCCGCGCCATCCGGCTGATCACCTATATCGATGGCGTGCCGCTGTACAAGGTGGCCCGCAGCCCCGCGCAGCACCAGGCGCTGGGCCGTGCGCTGGCGCAGTTCGATCTGGCGCTGGCGAATTTCAGCCACCCCATGGCCGACCACGAACTGCTATGGGACCTGCAACACGCCGACCGCCTGGCCGACCTCTTGCCCCGCATTGCCGAACCCGAACGGCGGGCCCTGGCCGAACGCCACCTGAACCGCTTCATCCGCCACACCCAGCCGGCGCTTGAAGGCTTGCGCCGCCAGGTGATCCACAACGACCTGAACCCGTACAACGTGATGGTCGAACCGGCTCACCCCGAACGCATCGCCGCGTTGCTGGATTTTGGCGACATGGTGCGCGCGCCGCTGGTGCAGGACCTGGCCGTGGCCGGCGCCTATCTGCTGCAAGACGCGCCCGATCCGCTATCGCCCGCGCTGCGGCACTGCGTGGCCAGCTACCACCAGGCGCTGCCCCTGACCGACACCGAAATCGCCCTGCTGCCCGACCTGATCGCCGCGCGCCACCTCATCACGGTAGCGATCACCGGCTGGCGCGCCGAGCAGCATCCCGAAAACCGCCAATACATCCTGCGCAACAACGGCCAGGCTTGGACCGGCCTGGCCCGGCTGGACACGATGCCGCGGCAACAGGCCAGCGACATCCTGCTGGCCGCCAGCCTGACCCCGATGGAGAGTTTCACATGAGCCGAGACAAAGCCATGCTCAATGCCTTCGACCCCGCGGCCGCCGATGCGCTGCCCGAGGCCGAACGCGCCCTGATCGCCCGCCGCCAGCGCGTGCTGGGCCCGTCCTACCGCCTGTTCTACGACCAGCCCCTGCACATCGTGCGCGGCGAAGGTGTGTGGCTGATCGGCGCCGACGGCCAGCGCTACCTGGATGCCTACAACAACGTGGCTTCGGTCGGACACAGCCATCCGCGCGTGGTGCGGGCCATTGCCGAGCAGGCCGCCATCCTGAACACCCACACCCGCTACCTGCACGACGGCGTGCTGGATTACGCCGAACAGCTGCTGGCGACCTTTCCCGAGCCACTGTCGCAGGTGATCTTCACCTGCACCGGCAGCGAGGCCAACGACCTGGCGCTGCGCGTGGCGCGCAGCCACACCGGCGGCACCGGCGTCATCGTCACGCAGCTGGCGTACCACGGCGTGACCTCGGCGGTGGCGGCAGTGTCGCCGTCGCTGGGGCAGGCCGTGCCGCTGGGGCTGGACACCCGCACCGTGGCCGCCCCCGACACCTACCGGCAGGACCCGGCCACATTGGGCGCCTGGTTCGCAGCCCAGGTGCAGGCCGCCATCGACGACATGCGCCGCCATGGCATCCGCCCGGCCGCGCTGCTGGTGGACACCATTTTTTCCAGCGACGGCGTCTACAGCGACCCGGCAGGCTTTCTGGCGCCGGCGGTGCAGGCCATCCGCGATGCGGGCGGCCTGTTCATTGCCGACGAGGTGCAGGCGGGCTTTGCGCGCACGGGTTCGAAGATGTGGGGGTTTGAACGCCATGGGCTGGTGCCGGACCTGGTCACCATGGGCAAGCCCATGGGCAACGGCCACCCCATCGCGGCGATGGTGTCGCGCCCGGACATCATGGAACGCTTTGGCCGCGAGGCCCGTTACTTCAACACCTTCGGCGGCAATCCGGTGGCCTGCGCCGCCGCACAGGCCACGCTGGCGGTGATCCAGGAAGAAGGCCTGCAGGCCAACGCCGCGCGCACCGGGCACTATCTGCGCGAGGGCTTCCGGGCGCTGGCCGAACGCCACCCGCTGATCGGCGACGTGCGCGGCGATGGCCTCTTCATCGGCGTGGAACTGGTGCGCGACCGCGCCATCAAGACGCCGGCCAAGGAAGAAACCCACCGCTTCGTCAACCTGATGCGTGAACGCCGCGTGCTGCTCAGCGCCACCGGCCTGCATGGCAACGTGCTCAAGCTGCGGCCGCAACTGCCCTTCGGGCCAGAGCATGCCGACCTGTTGCTGGCGGCAGCGGACCAGGTGCTGGGCGAACTGTAGGCGCGGCAACGGCGCGTGTCGCGGCGGAAGAAATCCGCCACGATACGCGCCACCGTGCGACGGCACGGGCACAAGACGATCAACGCTTTCCGCGGCGCGCGGGCTTTATATCCGTGGCCCGCGCCAGCGCCCGCGCAAAGCGCATCACGCCATCATCGATGCGCTCGCACGGCACGCCGCCATACCCCAGCACCACGGCCGGCTGGCCATGGCGAGCGGCATCGGGCAGGTAGGCCGGCTGCCCCAGCACGATGCCTTCTTCGCGGGCGGCATCCGCCAGCCGCGCCACCTGCACCTTGGGCTGCAATCGGGCATACACGTGCAGCCCGGCGCGCGCCTGCGACAGTTGCACCGCATCGCCCACGCGCGTGGCCAGCGCCTCGCGCAGCACCGCCTGTCGGCCGGCGTATTCAGTACGCAGGCGCTTGATGTTGTGCGAGAAATGGCCGTCGCCCATGAAGTCGGCCAGCGCCGCCTGCAAGTGCAGCTGGCCCGGCCGGTAGATGCTGGCGGCCGCCTGAGAAAACGACGCCGCCACTTGCGGCGGCACCACCATGTAGCTCATGCGCAGGCCGGCAAACATGGTCTTGCTGAACGTGCCCATGTAGATCACGCGACCATCGGCGTCCAGCCCTTGCAGCGACGGAATCGGGGCGCCGTCGTAGCGGAATTCGCTGTCGTAGTCGTCTTCGATGACCCATAGCCCGCGCGCCCGCGCCGCCTGCAGCAATTCAAGCCGGCGCGCCAGCGGCATCACCACGCCGGTGGGGTACTGGTGCGACGGGCTGGTGATCAGCAGGCGTGCGCGGCGCGGCAACTTGCTGGTGGCCAGGTCCAGGCCCTGCTCGTCCACCACCGCCGCATGCGCCCGCACGCCGGCCGCGCCCAGCACCGGCGGAAAGGCCCAGTGGCAAGGGCTTTCGACGAGCGCGCTGTCGCCCCATTCGGTCAAGAGGCGCGCGCACAGGTCCACCGACTGATGCGTGCCCGCGGTGACGATGACCTGCTCCGGTTCGCACACCACCGACCGCGCCAGGCGCAGGTAATTGGCAATGGCCAGCCGCAGCGGCATGAAGCCCGCACCGTCCTTGGCATACCCGGACAGCGCCAGGTTGGACTTGCCCAGATGCCGCGACACCAGCCGGCGCCAGATATGAAACGGAAACAGGCTGGCATCGGCCACGCCCGGCACGAAGGCGCCGGTGTGCTGCGCCAGGCCGCCCGCGCCGCCCGCAATGACTTCGCCGCGCGCCGACAGGCCGGGGCGATGGCGTTGCACGTGTTCGGGGGTTTCGGGCGGCAACAGCGGCCGGTCCACGGTTTTTTCGACGAAGGTGCCGCTGCCGCCGCGCGCACTGAGGTAGTTTTCGGCGATCAGCCTTTCGTAAGCCAGCGTCACCGTGATGCGCGATATGCCCAGGTCGGTGGCCAGCGCGCGCGACGACGGCAGCCGCTGCCCCGCCACCAGCGTGTGGTCCAGCACACCGCGCCGCACGATGTCGTAGATCTGCTTTTGCAGCGGCTCGTCGGACTCACGCGAGAGCGACCCGGCAAGCAGATCGGCGAGCAGGACTTCCTTCATGAAGTGGACCTATGTCTGAACGGATTGTGGCTATACAAGATATAGCCAGTAGTTGCTATCGTCAACGCCGTTATCAGACACCGCGGCGCCGGTTCGGCAGCCGCGAAAAAACAAGGGGAATTCCTTCCATGAACGACTCCACAGGCCGCAAGCAGCCCGTCCGCGCCGCGGCCGCGGCTTTCTTCGGCACCATGATCGAGTGGTACGACTTTTACTGCTATGCCACGGCGGCCGCCCTGGTGTTCGGCGATGTGTTCTTCGCGACCAATGACCCCTTCATGGGCACGCTGGCTTCGCTGGGCACCTTTGCCATCGGCTTCTTTGCGCGGCCCGTCGGCGCGGTGCTGTTCGGCCACGTCGGCGATCGCTTCGGCCGCAAGCAGAGCCTGGTCATCACGCTGCTGCTGATGGGCGTGGCCACCACGCTGATCGGCCTGCTGCCCTCATATCATTCCATTGGCCTGGCCGCCGTGGTGCTGCTGGTGGCGCTGCGCCTGGTGCAGGGCATCGCGGTGGGCGGCGAATGGGGCGGCGCGGTGCTGATCGCCGCCGAACACGCGCCCCCCAAGTGGCGCACCTTCCTGGCGTCGGCGCCGCAATACGGCAGCCCCATCGGCCTGATCCTGGCCACCGGCGTGTTCCGCCTGGTGTCCGACCTGCCCAAGGAAGACTTCCTGTCCTGGGGCTGGCGCCTGCCGTTCATCATCAGCGGCGTGCTGGTGCTGGTGGCCTTCATCATCCGCCGCGGCGTCAACGAAAGCCCGGAACTCGAAGCCCGCCTGAAGGCGCAGAAAAAGGAAGCCACCGCGCCCATCCGCCTGGTACTGCGCGAACGCAAGCGCGCGCTGCTGCTGGGCATCGGCCTGTGCCTGCTCGGCATCTCGGGGTTCTACTTCGTGACCACCCTGATGATCACCTACACCACCACCTACCTGAAGATCACGCGCAGCCAGATCCTGGACGTGGTGACCTGGGCCGGCGTGGTCGAGCTGATCAGCTTTCCGATCGCCTCTTACATCGCCACCCGCATCGGCGAGCGCCGCTTCCTGATCTGGGTCACCGCGCTGTGCACGCTCTGGTCCGTGCCGATGATGATGCTGATCCTGACCGGCGACATCCAGAACATCGCTATCGGCATTCTCACGGCGATCTTCCTGATCGGTGCCTACTACGCCGTGCTGGCCCCCTACCTGCCGCTGGCCTTCCCGGTGGAGATGCGCTACACGGGCATCTCGCTCAGCTTCCAGCTGTGCGGCGCGATCTTTGGCGGCACCACGCCGCTGGTGGGCCTGTGGGTCGCGCACACCTTCGGCCTGACCTGGCAGCCGATGGCGCTGATGTTCGCCCTCATCGCGGGCGCCAACTTCCTGTGCGCGCTGTACCTGCCGACGCCCGAACGCGAAGCCGCCCGCCAACGCGGCCGCGGACTGACGGCCGAACACAGCCGGGCGCACTGACGGGGATGGATGCGGGCGCCGCGCGAGCGCCGCGCGAGCGCCCGCCGTTTCCGCCCCGCCGCCAAGGGCAGCCGTCACTGCCGCCTGCCCTTGGCTTTACAAGAATAATTTTTATTTGCAATAATCCGCGGTTTCGTCCCTTACCCGTTGCCCCCGCATGCGCCGGACCCGCCCCGCCGAACACGGTTGGCTCGCCTACTATCGCGAGTTGCTGGGCACATGGAAGCGCAAGGGACACGCGGCGGGCGACGTCGAAGACACCACCCACGACGCCATTGCCAACCTGCTGGAAGGCGATGTGTCCGCGATCCGCAATCCGCGGGCCTACCTGCATCGCAGCGTCTACCACGGGCTGGTCAACCAGCATCACAAGCAGCAGCGCGCCGCCGCCATCCCGCTGCAAGACCTGGACGAAGACGAACTCCCCGCCCAGGACGGCCCCGAAGCCGGCGCACGCACGGCCCAGTTGTCCAACGCGCTGCGCCAGGCGCTGGATGAGCTGCCCGAACCCTGCGCCGCGGTATTCGCCTGGCACCGGCTGGAAGGCTGGACCGTGCCCGAGATTGCCGCGCACCTGGGGCTGTCGGTCAGCAGCGTCGAAAAGCACCTCACCCGCACCATGCGGCACCTTCACACCCGCCTGCACGCCTATTCGCGATGAGATTACGGACTTTCGCCGCCAGATTGTCTAATCCCATGGGGCACGGCGCGATGCGCTGATGCCGGCACGGGAGCACCATGGACCACTCTGACGTTTCGAACCTGCCTGGGGACACCCTGGACGCCGCGGCCTATTGGTTCGCCCGCGACCAGGGCGGCCTGATGACGGCCGGCGAACGGCGGCAGTTCGAGGCCTGGCGCCGCGCCGATGCCGCGCACGAGCGCGCCTACCAGGAAATGCTGGACGTCTGGCGCCTGACCCAGGCCGTACCCGACCAGGACCTGCGCGCCTACGCCACGCGCAGGCCCTCCCCGCCGCGCGCGGTCTCGCCGCAACGGCGCCGCCTGACCTGGGGCCTGGCCGCTGCCGGCGCCGCCGCCGCGGCCGGTGTGGCCTGGCCGCTCTGGTGGCCGGTCGAAACCCTGTTCGAGCAGCGCTACGCCACCGGCCGCGGCGAACGCCGCCAGATCGCGCTGCAGGACGATTCGGTGCTGACGCTGAACACCGCCACCCAGGCCGAGGTGCGCTACACCCGCAACGAACGCCACGTGGCCTTGCAGGAAGGCGAAATCATGTTCGAGGTCTCGCACGACACGGCGCGCCCGTTCATCGTCGGCACCGCCGCGGGCCGGGTGCGCGTCACCGGCACGCGCTTCAACGTGCGCTACGACCGCGAACGGCTGACGGTCGCCGTCGAATCCGGCTCGGTCGAAGTCTCGACCGGTTCATGGTGGGACCGCCAGCTGGCGCAACTGACCGCCGGCGAAGGCGTCACCGTGGCCCATCGCGGCGATGCGCTGCGTGTCGAATCCGTCGACGTCGCCTCGCTGACCGCCTGGCGCCAGGGCAAGGCGGTGTTCGACAACGTGCCGCTGGCGCAGGTGGTCGACGAGATCAACCGCTACCGCAGCCAGCCGATACGCGTGGCCGCCGCGCTGCGCGGCATCCGCATTGCCGGCGTGTTCGACGTGGACAACACCGCCGGCTTCCTGGCCGCCCTGCCCGCGCTGATCCCCGTGCGCATCGTGCCGCGCGCCGATGGCGGCAGCGACATCGCGGCCCGTTGATACAACTAGTATCAATTTTTAGTTGAGAATCATTACGGGGTTTGCCCGCCGATTCGCTCATAGCCAGTAAGCGGGGTTTGCCCCGCATGACCCGTCGGCCGGATCGCCCCGATCCGCCGCCCCCAATGAGCCCATCGTGACCGTGACCCCCGCCAGGCCTTACGCCCTACGCCGCACTGCCCCCCTGACCGCCGCCCTCGCCCCCCTTGCCCTGGCCGTTGCCGCCGCGCTGGCCGTGGCGCCGCCCGCCGCCCACGCGCAGGCGCGGACCCAGGCCGCCGGCGCGGTCAAGGTCAACATCCCCGCCCAGCCGCTGGCGCAGGCGCTGTTGCAGCTGGGCCGCCAGACCAACCTGCAGATCTACTACCTGCCCGAGGCCGTGCAGAACCGCCGCGCGCCCGCGATCAACGGCACCTTGACGCCGCAACAGGCGCTGGACCGGCTGTTGGCCGGCACCGGGCTGGCCGCCAGGATCAACGGCAATACCGCCGTGGTGCAGCAGCCGGGCTCGGACACCGCCACGCTGCCCGCCGTGTCCGTCTACGGCGATGCGCGCGGCGAAGCCGTCGAAGGCCTGGTCGCGCGCCGCAGCCGCACGGGCACCAAGACCGACACGGCGCTCAATGAGATTCCGCAAACCATCAACGTGGTCACGGCGCAGCAGGTCGAGATGACAGGCGCCACCGACATCAACCAGGCCCTGCATTACGTGCCCGGCTTTTCCAGCTACGGCTCGGACAACCGTTCGGACTGGTATTCGGCGCTGCGCGGCTTCACGCCCACCGCCTATGTCGACGGCCTGCAAGTGCCCAACACGCTCAACCTGGCCAGCTGGCGGGTCGACCCCTACCTGATCGACAGCATCACCGTGCTGCGCGGGCCGACCTCGGTGCTGTACGGCCAGGGCGACCCTGGCGCCATCGTCGACGTGCAGAGCAAACTGGCCAACGGCGAACGCACCCGCGAAATCGAGGCCCAGGTCGGCAACTATGCGCGCAAGCAGCTCAGCTTCGACATCGGCGACACCCTCGACGAGAACGGCACGCTGTCGTACCGCGTGCTGGGCGTGGGCCGCGACGGCAATGCGCAGTCGGGCCCCAACAAAGACCAGCGCGTGGTCTTCGCCCCGTCGCTGCGCTGGCAGCCCAGCGCCGCCACCACGTTGACGCTGTCGGCCACTTTCCTGGAAGACTGGGGCGACACGTCCAGCAATTTCCTACCCGCCCAGGGCACGGTCATCAGCAACCCCAACGGCAAGATCTCGCGCGATCTCTACACCGGCGAACCGGACTTCGACTACTACCACAAGAAGCAGTGGTCGGTCGGCTACGCGCTCGAGCACAAGCTCGATTCCGTCTGGACGCTGCGCCAGAACACACGACTGATGCACCTGCAACTGAATGACCGCTCGGTCTATGGCGGCGGCCTGGACGAAAGCGATCCGACCATGCAGTCGATGACGCGCTACGCCGGCATCTTCCAGTTCAACTACAGCCGCTTCGACGTCGACAACCAGGCCGAGGCCAAATTCCGCACCGGCGCGCTGGAGCACACGCTCTTGACCGGCCTGGAATACAGCCGCCAGTCCACCACCGACAGCGAATGGCTGGCGCTGGCGCCGTCGCTCAACCTGTACCACCCCGTCTACACGCCGATCAACCGGTCGATCTTCTACGGCGACAACGCCTATCCGCGCACCGACACCTACACCACCATGAATTCGGTGGGCCTGTACGCGCAGGACCAGATCAAATGGGACCGCTGGGTACTGACGCTGGGCGGCCGCAAGGACTGGGCCAAGACCGAACAGACCGACCGCGAAGCCGATACCCGCGCCTCGCAACTGGACCAGGCCTTCACGGGCCGCGTGGGCCTGACCTACCTGGGCGACTACGGCCTGTCGCCGTACGTCAGCTACGCCACGTCGTTCAACCCGGTATCCAACACCCGCCTGGCCGATGGCTCGTGGGCCAAGCCCACCAAGGGCGAGCAGGTCGAAGCCGGCTTGCGCTGGCAGCCCGACGGCAAGAACCTGACCTTGAACGCGGCGGTCTACCAGATCAAGCAGACCGACGTCGTCACCACCAACCCGGCCGACCCCACCAGCAGCACCTATGTGCAGACGGGCGCGGTGCGGTCGCAGGGCGTGGAATTGAGCGCGGTGGGCAAGATCACGCCTGAACTGTCCATCGTCGGCGCGTACGTGTTCCAGAACGTCAAGATCACCCAGGCCAACGACGGCACCGAAGGCAAGTGGCCGGTGGACATTCCCCGTCCCCGCCAGATGGCCTCGCTGTGGGGCGACTGGACCTGGCGCACCGGGCCGCTGGAAGGCTTCGGGCTGGGCGCGGGCGTGCGCTACCAAAGCTCGGCCGCGGGCGCGTCGGACAACTCGTTGAAGATCCCCAGCTACACCGTGTACGACGCCGGACTGCACTACGAGATGCCCAACTGGCGTTTCGCCCTGAATGCGGCGAATCTGTTCGACAAGCAATACGTCAGCGGCTGCCAGTCGTACGGCGTGTGCATGTACGGCAATGGCCGCACGGTGGTGGCATCGGTGAAGTACTACTGGTGACCAGACGCCGCCGCCACGGCGGGCCGTGGCGGCGCTGTCTAGACCAGCAACAGCGCGCTGCCGCCGGCCGCCACGGCGCCCAGCCCCGCCAGCGCATAGGTGTCGCGCCGTTCGCAGCCGGCGCGGTGCGTGCCATAGGCCGCATGCAGGCATACGGCGCCAAGAACGGCCAGGGCAATTCCAAATCCAAACATAGGGGGTCTTCCTCGATCCGGTAAGCGGGCCGGCCGACGGCAGGCCCGTTGCTATGGACCTTGCCGAATGCTTACGGTTCCCTGAAATAACTAATCGGTAATCTGGGGGCAGTCCACCGGCTGGGATGCCCCTGCCCCCTGCCGTTACAGCTGCCTTTCCCCAAACACGAACAGCGCCTCCGGCGCCTGCGCCAGCACCCGCTCGGCGATCCGCGCCCGCAAGGCCGCATGCTCACGCTGCGCCGCTGGCACCGGGTTGCCCAGCAAGGCAAAGAATTCCGGCGGCAGCACGCCTTCGCGCAGCACCGCCTGCACGGCCCGGTCGCCGCGCCGCAGCCAGAAGCTGTAAGACTTGTCGGCGGCGGCGCTGTAGCGGGCCTCGGGCAACGACAAGTCCACCTGGTAACAGCCGCGCGTGACGGCGCGCGTCACGAATTCGAACGCGTCACGCACGCCGGGGCCGGGGTGGCCGCTGACCACGCTCAGTTCGCTTCTGGCCACCGGGTCACCGCCCGCTTCCAGCCGGGCCAGCGCCCCGCGCAGGCCCTGGAACACCAGCGCCAGCATGGCCAGCGCACCATGGCCGTGGTAGGCCATCACGGCGTCGAACGGAATCGGGATGGGGCCTTCTTCGCCCTGTACGCGCAGCACGCTGCCGGCGGGAATGGTCGGGATGGTCATGAGTCTGTCTCCAGAAAAGCAGGAAAAATGCCGGCCGCGCGCGGCGGCCGGCGGTAAGCGCGTCAAAAGCGCATCGATGAAGCAGGTCAGAAAGGCATCAAGCGCGCGTCAGGCCCGCATGCCCAAGGCGTCAGAATCGCGTGCGCAGCGTCACGCTGAAGCTGCGGCCCGGTTCCAGCAACGGGTTCAGGTCCGTCATGGCGTAGGCCACGTTCGACGATGTGGCGGCGGTGCGGTAGGCGCGGTCGAACAGGTTGTTCACGCCCACCACCACCTGGGTGTTGCCCGCCTGCGGCAGCCCCAGCTTGTCCAGCTGCAATTGCGCATACAGGTTGACCACGCCGAAGCCCGCGGCCGGGTACTCGGTGCGGGCGTCGTAGCGGCTCTGGCCCTTGGCCCACTGCACCTCGCCGCTCAGGGCATAGGCCTCGTTGGCGCCCACGTACTGCAGGCCCACCAGGCCGCTCAGCGGCGCAATGGAGGCCAGCGGCCGGTCGGTCTTGCGGTTGGTGGCATGCAGGTAGCTGGCGTTGCCGTACAGGTTGACGGCGCGCGTCAGCTGCCAGCGCCAGTCCGATTCCACGCCTTGTATGCGCGCCTGGCCGACGTTGCGGCGCTGGGTGGCGGGCAGGCCCTGGTACGACGTCGTGGCGTTCTCCAGGAAGTCGCGGTAGTCGCTGCGAAACGCCGTCAGGCCCACGGTGGCGGTGTCGAAATGCAGGCGGGTGCCCGCTTCGACGGTGGTGCCGCGTTCGGGTTTCAGCGCGGGGTTGGGAATGGTGTAGCTGGTGCCGGTGTAGCCGGCGCTGAACATTTCCGACGTCCACGGCATGCGGAACGACGTGCCCACGCTGCCCAGCAGCTCGACCACTTCGGTGGCGCGGTACGACAGGCCCAGGCTGCCGGTAGTGGCGGTCTGCGTGTTGTTCTGCGCGGCCTTGAAGGCCGGCAGCAGGTTGGGCGACGGCAGCGCGTCCAGGTCCACGTCAGAGCGGAACCAATCGAACCGTCCTCCGGCCGTCAGCGTCCATTTGGGCGCGGGCTTCCATTCCGTGGTGACGAAGGCGCCGACGTTGGTCTGGTACTGGTTCGGTCCGCCCTTGGTGTAGGCGGTGCTGGTGGTGGTGGACGTGCCGTTGGGCCGGACCACGGTGGTGTCGCTGCGGCTTTCCGACCCCGGCCGGCGTTCGTGCATGAAGTCCAGGCCGAACGTGGTGTTGGTCTGGGCCCATGGCACGGTGGCCGCGACACTGCCGCCATACACCACCGGACCGATCACATTGGTGCGGCTGTCGACCACCCGCGCCGGGTTGGTCTGGTTGTGCGTGGCCTGCACGGTGTTGAATTCGTTGACGTAGACGCTGGCCTTCAGGTCGCGGATGACGCCGTCGAATTGGCCGGTATAGGCCAGGCGGCCTTGCTTGACGCGGTTGGGGTCGCGCCGGCTGCTGCTGGCCGGGTAGGCCGGCACGGTGCCGGCGGCGCCGTCTTTCACGTAGGCGACGCGCGCGCTGGCTTCGATGCGCTGCCTGGCGTCGGGCATGTAGCCCAGCACGATGCCGCCGCCGGCGCCGCGGTAGTCGCTGTTGGGCACTTCGCCGGTGGCGCTGTCGTAGTTGCTGGCGCGCCGGCCGGTGGCGTAGACGCGCAGGTCAAAGCCGTCGCCCGCGCCTTCCACCGCCACGTTGCTCAGCACGCCGTGGCCGTTGCTGTTGTAGGTCACCGAGGCCTCGCCGCCGTTCAGGCTGAACGGCTGGGTCAAATTGCCGTGGCCGCGCTTGGTGACGAAGTTGATCAGGCCGCCCAGGCCGTCGCTGCCAAAGCGCGATGAGTCCGGGCCGCGCACCACCTCGACCTGCTCGATCTCGGTGGGGCTGATCAACATGAACTGCAGCGTGTTGCGGCCGCGGAAGCGGTCGCCGTCGATGAACATCGGCACGCGCATGTCGTTGGTGTTCAGGCCGCGCAGGAAGACGGTGCCGGCAATGCCGCCGCTGCGGCTGACGGTGGCGTTGGGCACGCGGCCCAGCAGGTCCAGCGTGCTGGACGTGTTGATGCGGTCGATGTCCTGCCGATCGATCACCGTGACGGACTGCGTCACGCTGTGGTCGATCGTGGCAGGCGCGGGCGTGGCGCCCAGGGCATGCAGGCGGCCGTCGTCGGCCGGACTGTCGGAGGTGACCTGAATGGCGGGCAATTGCGGCGTGTCGGCGGCAAAGGCCGGCGTACCGGCGGCCGCGGCGGCCAGGAAAAGGGCGCGGGCAAGGGGCGAGAGCGGGAAAGGACGTGGCATACGAAGACAACCAAGGGTCGAAACGGGGCCGCCTCAGGCGGCGGGAGTGGAATCTTTCAGCCAGGGCAGAAAGCCGCGCAGGAAACGGCTGGCGGCGGGCATGAAGTAGCTGCCGTGGTGGTACATCGGGTCGAGCGACGTCACGATCAGCCGGCCCGGCGTGCTGTGCGTGTCTTCGTACAGCACCGAGCCGGCGCCCGCCTTGTCGATCAGCGACACCGCGCCCGGCGGCGGCGTGAAGGTGCCGTGCTGGTGCCAGGTGACATCGGCCAGCGTCAGGTAGGAAAACAGCGGATGTTCGGGCCGCGCCACGCGCAGGCCGGAATCCGCGCCCGGCGTTTTCCACCACCAGAAATTCACTTCGCAATCGGTCCACTGCACGCCGTCCAGCCAGCGGTGCGACGCGGTTTCGCCCATCGCCACCAGCGTCTTTCCCGCGGCCAGGAAGCGGGCAAAGCGCGCGCGCTGCGCCACCAGCAGGTCCGGGTGGGTGCGGCACGACACGATCAGCGCATCGCAATCGGCCAGCGCGGCGTCGTCCAGCTCGGGCAGGTAGATGCGGCGGCCGAAATACGGCGCCAGGTCCGGCGTCTGGAACGTGCGGTCGTGGTAGTAGGTGCCGGCGTCCAGCGCCGCGATCACAGGCGTGCGCCGCGTCATGCCGCATCCCCGCGCAACCAGGCGAACAACTGCGGCACGATGCGTCCGGCGGTATCCGTGCTGCCGGCATACATCCACAGGTCGTTGCCGGCATGCGCCAGCAGGCGGCCGCCGCCGGGCAGCGCCAGCACCCAGTCCACCGGCAGGGCATCGGGCCCCAAGGTATTGAGCACCTGCGCGCCTTCGGGCGGCGGATGGCCGCCGCGCGCATAGAAGCCGGCCACGCCGCGTCGGAAGGTCAGGTGTTCGTCCTGCACGCCGTCGAACACCGGATGATCGGCCGCACGATGCACCCGCAGGCCGTCCAGGCCGCGCGCCGCGCCCGGCACGAAGGGCGCCAGCCAACGCAGGAAGGGATAGGCCACGTGGCCGTTGAACACCATGGCCCCGCCTGCCAGCAGATACGCTTGCAGCCGGTCGCGCTGCGTCAGCAGAAAGCGCTGGTCGACATTGGCCGGCACCAGCAACGCCCGCACGCGGGTCAGGTCCCATTGCGCCAGCTCGTACAGCGGGCGGGCCTCGGCCAGCGGCGCCGCGCCGCCCGTCAGCGCGGCGGGGCCGTTGCCGCTCCAGTGGTTCAGGTAGACGATGGGGGGCATCTTCACTCAGCGAAAAAGGGGAATCACGCCACGCACCTGGCCGCCCTCACCCGCCAGCGTGGCCACGCGCACCGGCAGGCGATACAGGCGGGACAGGCGCTCGTCGGTACACATCTGCGCCGTGGGGCCAACCTCGCAGGCGTCCGTGTGCATCAGCAGGGTCTGGTCGGCGATGTGCTGCGCGTGTTGCGGCTGGTGGGTGGAAAACACCACGGCCAGACCCTGTTCACGGGCCAGGCGGCGCAACAGCGACAGGATGATGTCCTGGTTGTGCAGGTCCAGCGCGGCGCTGGGTTCGTCCAGCACGATCACGGGGCTGGCGCTGGCCATGGCGCGCGCAATGCAGGCCAGTTGCTGTTCGCCGCCGCTCAAGGCCTGGAACGGCCGCTCGGCCAGGTGTTCCAGCCGCACGGCGCGCAGGCACTCGTAGGCGATCTCGCGGTCACGCGGGCCGGGCGACGCATACCAGCGCAGGTGGCGGGCGCGGCCCATCGTCACCATCGCCAGCACGTCGTAGGCAAACAGCGCATCGGTGCGCTGCGGCACGTAGGCCGCGTGGCCTTGCAGGCGCACCCGTCCGGCCGCGGCGGGCTGCAATCCCAGCACGGTCTTGAGCAGCGTGGTCTTGCCGCGGCCGTTCGGCCCCAGCACCGCCAGGATGTGCCCGGCGGGCAGGCGCAGCGACAGGTCCGACAGCAACCGGCGGCCGCCGGCCTGCACCGCCAGGCTTTCCAGTTCAAGCATGGTGCGCCCCCCTGCCCTGCGTGCAGCGCAGCAGCCAGGCGAACAGCGGCGCGCCGATCAGCGCGGTGATCACGCCCAGCGGAATCTCGGCGCTGGTGGCGCTGCGCGCCACCGTGTCGACCCACACCATGTAGGTGCCGCCCAGCAGCGCGCTGGCCGGCAGCAGCACGCGGTGATCGGGGCCGACCAGCATGCGCGCGATGTGCGGCACCACCAGCCCCACCCAGCCCACCGTGCCCGACACCGCCACGCTGGCCGACACCACCAGCGTGGCGCAGCCCAGCAGCACCCAGCGCAGCGGCTCGACGGCGATGCCCATGGCGCTGGCCTGCTCGTCGCCCAGCGACAGCACGTTGATCCGGAACCGCAGCGCATACAGCAGCCCCATGCCCAACGCGATCGGCAGCGCGGCCGCCGCCAGCTTGACGTAGGACGCGGTGGCGAAGCTGCCCATCAGCCAGAACACGATGGCCGGCAGGCTGTCGTTGGGGTCGGCAAAATATGTGGCCAGCGAGATCAGCGCCGAAAAGAACGCGCTGGTCACCACGCCGGCCAGCACCAGCATCAGGATGGTGGTACGGCCCTGCGTGCGCCCCAGCAGGTACACGATGGCCACCGCCAGCAGGCCGCCCGCGAAGGCCAGCCCCAGCGTCGCCCACAGCGACGAGAACAGCAGAATCGCCGCGCAGCCGCCAAACGCCGCGCCGGACGAGATGCCCAGTATCTGCGGCCCCACCAGTGGATTGCGGAAAGCGCCCTGCAAGGCCGCGCCGCACAGCGCCAGGCTGGACCCGGCCAGCACCGACAGCAGCACGCGCGGCAGCCGCACCTGCAACACGACGCGGTGTTCGGCGCTGCTGACCGCCGGCAGCCAGTCCGTCAGCCCATCGGGCAACGCCAGTCCGGCCAACACGCTGGACACGTGCGACAGCGGCAAGGGATAGCGGCCCACGCACAGCGCCGCCAGCACCGACGCCGGCAATGCCGCCAGCATCAGCAGCCAGGGCCAGGCCAGGCGACGGCTGGGCGCGGCCAGGCGCGCCGGGGAAGACTCAACGCAGGCGGTCATAGCCGACGGCTCCGTGGTTCTGGTCGACGTGCAGCACGGCATCGATGGCGCGCGCGTCCGGTTGATAGCCGTACAGCTGCCCATAGGCCTGCGCGATGTGCTCACGCAGCGGCCAGTCAAAGCGGTCCGGGTGCAAGAGCAGCGCCAGCCACTGCCAGTACAGCGGCGATTCCTGGCTGGGCGGGTCCCACAGGTAGCCGCCCGCGGGAATCTTGTAGACGCGGTGATGCCGCACGGCCGGGATATCGGCAAACAGCGGGTCCTGGTACAGCATCGCGGGCGTCAGGCCCGGCTCGAAATTGTTCAAGAGGATCACGTCCGGCGCCCAGGCCATGATCTGCTCGATGTTGATGGTCTGCCCGCTGCCGATGGCGGCCGCCACGTTGCGCCCGCCGGCCAGGCGGATGTCGTCGTCGAAGCTGGTGCCCGCGCCCGACGCCCGCAGTTGCGGCGCATAGCGCGCCAGGTACAGCACGCCCGGGCGCTGGTCCGCCGGCAGCCGGACGGTCACCGCGGCGATCTCGCCGCGCACCTGCTCGCGCCAGGCCAGCTGCGCCGCCGCACGCGTCTCTTGCCCCAGCGACAGGCCCATCAGCCGGATCCATTCACGGCTGCGCGCCTCGGTGCCGTACACCAGCGCCGCCACCGGCAGGCCGGCGTTGCGCAAGGGCGCGATCAGGTCGTCGCCCATATGCCCCCACTGCCACACCAGGTCCGGCTGCATCTGCAGCAACGTTTCCACGTTCGGCGCGAAGCCTGACCGGGTGATATCGGTGCGCACCTGGGCCAGCGCCGGAAACAGGCGCGCCAACAGGCCGCCCTGCATCAGGGCGTAGGCGTTGGGATGCATGCCCGCCAGATGCGCCACGCCGCCGTCCAATGAAATCATCAATGAACCGGCCGGCATCGGCAGCGTCACCACGCGGCGGGCGGGCCCGGCCAGCGACACCGGATTGCCCAGCATGTCGACGAACGCGACCGGGGCCGCCGGGACGGCAGCCGGCGACAGGAACAGCGCCGCCAATGCGGCCCTGCGCAGAAATGAGATAGCCATGGGAGGAAGCGATGTGCGGGCGGGCGCCGGGCTGGCCGGACGCCGTGGTGGTACCATTACAAATAAGAATCAATCTTATTTAATTCTAAGCGCCTGCCCCGCCGCCTCAAATGACTATTGTCAATTCGTCCCAGTCACTATTGGTCGACGCCCTGCGCCGGCATCCCTGGTTCGGCGGCGTGACCGACGACGCCCTGGCCGCGCTGGCCGCACGCAGCCGCTGGCTGCGGTTCGAGCCAGGCGACACGCTGTTCTCGGAAGGCCAGGCGGCCACCTCGTGCCTGCTGGTGTGCGAAGGGTCGGTTCAGGGATTGCGCTACACCGCCGACGGCGGCGACAAGGTCTTCGGCCACGTCGGGCCGGGCGGCTGGCTGTCGGTGCTGGCGCTGTTCGAAGCCGCGCCGCGCCACCTGCACAGCGTGCGCGCCCGCACCGCCGGCATTGGCTGCCTGTTGCAGGGCGACGCCTTTCGCCAGCTGTGCCTGGACGACGCGCGCTTTGCCTGCCGCGTCCTGTCGCACGCGGCCAACCTGGTGCGCCACCACACCGACCAGATCGACTGGCTCACGTCCAGTTCCGCCGAAGAGCGGCTGGCGGAATATGTGCTGCGCGCGGGCAAGCCCCAGGCCAATCAGCCGGTGGTACTACCCCTGAGCCACTCGCAGATCGCGGTCAAGCTGGGCATGCGGGCGGAAACGCTCAGCCGCATCTTTTCCAAGTGGCGGCGCGAAGGCACCATTTCAGACCGGCGCGGCGAGCTGTACGTGCTCAAGATAGAGTCACTCAAGCAGCTCGCGTCCGGCTTCTAGGGCGCCTTCGCGGCCCGCGCTCACTTCACGCTGGCGACCGCGTCCAGGATCACCCGGGCCACATCCGCCGGGCGCGATTGCTGCGGCACGTGGCTGGTCGGCAGCTCGGTCACCTTGGCCTTGATGCGGGCGGCCATCTGGCGTTGCAGCGCCGGCAGAATCATGCGGTCTTGCTGGCTGACGACGAAGTACGACGGTTTGGTCTTCCAGGCCGCCACGGACACGGGCTCGGCAAAGGCCGACGCCTTGATCGGCCCCTGCGTCGCCGCCATCACGTTCGCCTGCTCGGCCGGCACGTCCTGCGCGAAGTCGCGCGCCAGGCCCTTGGGCGACAGGCTCAGCCAGCCATGGCTGTCGGCCGCGATGCTGTCCGACCCCGGCGCCTTGGGTGTGCCGTCGGTCAGCGTGGCCACCGACTGGCCGGCGTCGGGCGCAAAGGCCGCCACGTAGACCAGGCTGGCCACCTTGTCGTTCTTGCCGGCTTCGGTAATCACCGTGCCGCCCCACGAGTGGCCGACCAGCACCACCTTGCCCGGCTGATTGTCGATGGCGCGGTTGGCGGCGGCGACGTCGCCAGCCAGCGATTCCAGCGGGTTCTGCACGGCCTGCACCTGCACGCCCTTGGTTTGCAGCAGGGCCACCACCTTGGCCCAGTCCGAGCCGTCGGCAAAGGCGCCGTGCACGATCACGACGGACGGCTGGGCGGCCTGGGCTTGCGATGCCGCGCCGGCCAACAGGCCGGCTGCCAACAGGGAGGCTGCGATAATATGGCGCTTCATGGAAATTCCTTTTGCTTGGGTGCCGAACACCGACGCGGCGTTAGCTGGCTGCCAGTGTCGTCTTGCCGCCTTCGCCCCGGTATCGGTTGATTGACCGATGCGCCCGTCCCTCACATCGCCCGCCCCATGACCGCCGCTAGCGCCATTGAACTCACCGACGCCGTGCTGGCCATGGCGTTCGTCGGCGACCTGAGCATGGGCCGCGCCACCGACCATTCACGCCGCACCGCTTGTCTGGCCGGCCTGCTGGCCGCCGCGCTGGGCGCCGATGCCGCCGGCCAGAACCATGCCCGCGCCGTGGCCCTGTTGCGCTGGTCCGGCTGCACCGCCAACGCGGGCGGCTTTGCCGAACTGCTGGGCGACGACATCGCCTCGCGCGAAGCCATGATGGCGCAGACCCTGCCGCCGCTGGACGCGCGCACGCAATCGATGATCGTGCCGCTGGCGCTGATCCACTGCGAAATCTCGGGCGACGTCGCCGTCAGCCTGGGCATGCCGCAAGCCGTGGTGATCGGCCTGCGCCACGCCTTCGAACGCTACGACGGCAAGGGCATGCCGCAAGCGCTGGACGGCGCCGACGTCTCGCGCGCGGCCTTCATCGTCAACGCCGCCAGCGACCTGGAAATTCTCAGCCGCGCGCATGGTCGCGACAGCGCGCTGGACTTCCTGCGGCGCCAGGCCGGCGCCAAGTACCCCGCCGACATCGCCGCGCTGGCCGTGCAGCACGGGCCGGTCTGGCTGGACGACATCGACGCCGCGCCGCCCGATGCCACCCAATGGCACCTGGCCGACGGCCGCGCCGACGCCCCGGCATCCCTGACCCTGCTGGCCGACGTGGCCGAACTGAAGCTGCCTTGGCTGGCCGGCTACTCGCGCCGCGTCGCCGCGCTGGCCGTGCAGACCGCCGCCCGGCTCGACCTGGATGGCGACGCGCAGGCGCAATTGCAGGCCGCCGCCCTGGTCCACGGCATCGGCCGCGCCGCCTTGCCGAACCGGCTGTGGGACACGCCCGGCCCGCTCACGCCCGACCAATGGGAACAGCTGCGCCTGATGCCCTACTGGACCGCCCGCGCCGCGCGCCAGATCAAGGGGCTGAGCCAGGCCGCCGACCTGGCGTCCTACGCCTACGAGCGGCTGGATGGCAGCGGCTATTTCCGGGGCGCATCAGGCGCCGCGCTGACCCTGCCGCAGCGGGTGCTGGCCACCACCGTGGCCTTGCAGGCCCTGCTGGAAGACCGCCCGTGGCGGCCCGCCCATGCCTTGCCGGATGCCGCCCGCATCCTGCGCCAGGACGCCGCCGCCGGCCGCTACGACACCCTTGTTGCCGAAGCCGCCATCGCCGCGGCCGGCGGCGACGCCAGCGCCGCCCCGCGCCGCGCGGCCTCGTCGCTGTCGCAACGCGAACTGGACGTGCTGCGCCAGATCAGCCTGGGCGCCAGCAACAAGGAAGCCGCGCGCGCCCTGAACATCAGCCCCAGCACCGTGCGTACTCATGTGGAAAGCGTGTTCCGAAAACTGGAATGCTCGACCCGAGCGGCCGCCACGCTCAAGGCGTTGACGGCAGGGATCCTGTAATCGCGCGCAGCGCGTCGTAGGTTTCCTTTTCGTCCTGATTCTCCCCGTAGTCGCTCAGCTTCACGATCACCACGCGCCTGGCCGGATCGATGTACAGGTACTGGCCGTGGATGCCCACCGCCGCGAAGTCCGGACTGCCTTGCGGATCGCGTTGCCACCACTGCGCCGAATAGCCCCAGCCGTCCACCGGATGCGTCGGCGGCCGGGCGATGCGCGCCACCCACGCAGGGGGAATGACGCTGTGGCCGCTTCCTGCGTCCAGCACCTGCTGGCCGATGCGCGCCACATCGCGCGCCGTGGCATTCAGGCAGCAGAACGCCTTTTCGGTGCCCCCCGGCGTATCCAGGTTCCAGGTCGCGGCCGTCTCTGCCCCCATCGGTCGCCACAGGCGTTCGGCCAGCAGGTCGGCCAGCGGCCGGCCCGTCACCCGGGTCAGCACCATGCCCAGCAATTGCGTGTCGATGCTGCGGTAGTCGCCCTGGCTGCCCGGCGCGAAATGCATCTCGCGATGCGTGCGCACGTAGCCGGGCAGATCGCGGGTCAGGTACATGCGGGCCGTACCGGTAAAGGGCCAATACGGCCGGTAGTTTTCCGCCACGTTGATCCCCGAGGCCATGTCCAGCAACTGGCCCAGCGTGATGCGGTCGTAGTCGCCCGCGCCGGCCAGCTCGGGCAGCAGCGCCGTCAGGCGGTCGTCTTCGCGGATTTCGCCGCGCGCAACCGCCTGTCCCACCAGCAGCGACACAACAGACTTGGCCATCGACCACGACGACAGCCGGGTGGACGCGTCCACGCCCGGCCGGTACCACTCGTAGGCCACCTCGCCATCGCGCAGCACCACGAACGCGTTGGTGGCGGTGCCTGGCAGGAACTCGGCGAACGGCCATTCGCCGCCCTTCCAGGGCACGGTTGCCGGCATGGGCAGCGGGCGGGACGGCAATGCGGACGCTTGCACCGGCGCGGTCACTTCGCGGACGGGAAACAGATCGCCGCGGCGCGACGGCGCCGACACCTCCAGCCGCAGCAATTGCGGCGGCGGCGGAATCTTCATCACGGCGGTCGCCGCATAGGCCGCCCCCACCAGCGCGGCCAGCCCCAGCGCCAGCCGAACGGCGGCGCGGCCGCGAGCATGCAGAGAATTCGAACGGGAAGCGAGGTCCATTGCCATGGCGCGGATCATGCCAAGCCGGCGCGCAATACACAACCCGAAACCAACCCCGGGATGCCTCGCGGCCCGGCCGCGCGTGTCCCGCTTTGCGGCTCGCGCCCCCGGCGATGCCTCCCATCCCGCGAGATTCACGTCGTTTTGTATCCGCCCCCTCCGCTCATACATTGCGACACCCAACCCGGCCCCAGGCTGGCTACAACACGGCTGCAGCCCGACCCCATCCCCCTCTTGGAGAATCGTCATGCCGGACCTTATCGACCCCCAACGCCGCCGCCTGCTCGGCACCACCTCGGCGCTGGCCGGCGCCAGCCTGTTGAACCTGGGACTGAACGCCGACGCCGTGGCTCAGCCCGCCGCCGACAACGGCGCCCGTTCCCCGGGCGCAACCACGTTCAGCGCCATCCGCCAGATCCGCGCCGGCGACCTGGACATCGGCTACGTCGATGCCGGTCCGGCGGGCGGCCCGGTCGCCATCCTGCTGCACGGCTGGCCCTACGACATCCACAGCTTCATCGATGTCGTGCCGCAACTGACCGCCGCCGGCTATCGCGTCATCGTGCCGCACCTGCGCGGCTACGGTTCGACCCGCTTCGTATCGGCCGACACCGCCCGCAACGGCGAACAGGCCGTGGTGGCCGTCGACATCATCGCGCTGATGGACGCCTTGAAGATCCCCAAGGCCGTCATCGCCGGCTTCGACTGGGGCGCGCGCACCGCCAACATCATGGCCGCGCTCTGGCCCGAGCGCTGCCAGGCGCTGGTGTCGGTCAGCGGCTACCTGATCGGCAGCCAGGAAGGCAACCGCAAACCCCTGCCGCCCGAAGCCGAATTCCAATGGTGGTATCAGTTCTACTTCGCCACCGAACGCGGCGCGGCCGGCTACGCCGCCAACCTGGACGCCTTCAACAGGCTGATCTGGAAACTGGCCTCGCCCAAATGGGATTTCGACGATGCCACCTACGCGCGCAGCGCCAAGGCCTTCGCCAACCCCGACCACGTCGCCATCGTGATCCACAACTACCGCTGGCGCCTGGGCCTGGCCCAGGGCGAAGCGCGCTACGACGAGCTGGAACGCCGCCTGGCCGTGGCGCCCAGGATCACCCTGCCCACCATCACCCTGGAAAGCGACGCCAACGGCGCGCCGCATCCGCCCCCCTCGGCGTACGCCAGGCAGTTCACCGGCAAATACCAGCATCGCGACATCACCGGCGGCATCGGCCACAACCTGCCGCAGGAAGCGCCCAAGGCGTTCGCCGATGCGGTGTTGCAGGTGACGCGGCTGTAGCGGCGGCCTGCCTGCATGCCCAAGCGGCAGCCGCGTTCAGGAATCGGAATGCGCTGCCTCCTTGCCCCGAACCCGCGCTCAGGAACGAGCGGGCGCCCCCCTCGGCATGGGCACAGAACATAGGATCAGTCTGCAAACTGAGTACTTTTTGCCGACGCTCCAGAAAAATCAGAATGTTCTGATTGCCCGCCCACTTGATTGATCCGTTAATAACAACGCGAATGCAAATTGTTATTATTTAAAGGATCGCTTCATGAGTTCGCCTGACATCAAGACAAGCACGCTGGCCCCCCGGTTCTGCTTTGTCTCCGCCTTGGCAACCACCGCCACGCTCGCCGCGCCCGCGCAGGCCATGGCGGAAGACGCCCAGCCCAGCGTGCAGCTGGCGCCCGTCACCGTCACCGGCCAGGCCATCAACAGCTCCAAGACAGACAACGCCAGTTCGGCCAAATATGCCGTACCGCTGCTGGACGTGCCGCAGACCATCACCGTGGTGCCGCGCCAGGTATTGGACGAACAGAACGCGCTGAGCCTGCGCCAGGCGCTGTCCAACGTCTCGGGCATCACCTTCAACGCCGGCGAAGGCGGCGGCGGCTCCGGCGATTCGATCAATATCCGCGGCTTCAGCGCCAACGCCAACATGCAGCTCGATGGCCTGCGCGACAGCGCCCAGACCAGCCGCAGCGACCTGTTCAACCTGGAATCGGTCGAAGTCATCAAGGGCCCGAATTCCGTCTTCGGCGGCGCCGGCACCACCGGCGGCAGCATCAACATGGTGACCAAGCGGCCGCAGGCCTCAAGCTTCACCCAGGTCGACGCGGCCCTGGGCACCGACCGCTACAAGCGGCTGACGCTGGATACGAACCAGACCCTGGGCACCGAAGGGTTCGGCGCGTTCCGCCTGAACCTGATGGGCCATGGCAACGACGTGCCCGGCCGCGACCGGATCGACAAGCGGCGCTGGGGCGTGGCGCCGTCGCTGACCCTGGGCATGAACGGACCGACCCGGCTGACCCTGAGCTATCTGCATCAAGCCGACGACAACCTGCCCGACTACGGCGTGCCGGCGCTCAACGGCAGGAAGCTGGACGGCGTCTCGCGCTCGGCCTACTTCGGCTGGCGCAATCTGGACCAGGACAAGATCCAATCCGATGCCATCACCGCCCGGCTGGAACACGACTTCTCGTCCAACCTGAAGATCGAGAACCTGACGCGCTACTCCCGCCTGGACCGCGACACCGTCGTGTCGGCGTCGCACGCGAACCTGCGCGGCCTGCCCCCTGGCCGCTACAAACCGGCCGGGCCGCAGGCGTATGGCCGCGATTCGGTCACCGACATGTGGATCAACCAGACCAACCTCACCAGCAAGTTCGATACCTTCGGGCTGGGCCATACCCTGGTCACGGGCCTGGAGCTGTCCCGCGAAACCTACGATCGCACCACCTATTCCTACAACATCACGTCGCGCTTTCCGGCCAAGGGCTATTCCCTGGCAAACCCGCCCGGCCATTGGGACGGCCCCACCGACAAGCGGACCTCGGCCAGAACCCTGACCAGCCTGGAAACCCGCGCACTCTATGCCATGGACACCATCGCGCTGGGCTCGATGTTCGATGTCAACGTGGGGTTGCGGTATGACTGGATCGACGGCGAAGCCTCGAATCGACCCGTCAATGGGGCCCGCGTCGACAACAGCAGCACTGACCGCAAGCTCAGCACGCGCGCGGGCCTGACCTTCAAGCCCACCCAGCACGGCCGCATCTACCTTGCCTATGGCACGTCCTTCAACCCGTCGGCCGAATATCTGGTGTCGACCGGCAATGGTTTCAACCAGGCCACCAGCAGCCTGGCGCCGGAAAAGAATCGCACCGTGGAATTGGGCACCAAATGGGAAGTGCTGGATCAGCGACTGGCCCTGGGCGGGGCGCTGTTCCAGGTCGACAAGACCAACGCGCGTGAATCCTTGGCCGATGGCAGCTACGTCCTCGCCGGCGCCCAACGCGTCAAAGGCCTGGAGCTGAACGCCTCGGGCAAGGTCACGCCGCAATGGGATGTGTTCGCCAACTACACCCTGCTGGACAGCGAAACACGCACATCGGTTTCGCAGCCCGCCCGCGAGGGCCAGGCCCTGGGCAATACGCCGCGGCATTCGTTCAGCCTGTGGACCAGCTACACCCTGCCCGCGGGCTGGACGGTCGGCTACGGCGCGCGCTACGTGGGGTCACGCAACGTCACCTCGCAGGGCGATGGCAAGCTGGACCCCTACTGGGTGCATGGCGTCATGGCTTCGTATGACGTGAACCGCAATCTCAAGCTGCAGCTGAACGTCGACAACCTGACCAACAAGGCCTATGTCGAACGGGTGCGCCAGACGCTGGGCAACGATTCGCGATCGTCGGCCATTGAATATGGGGATGGCCGCTCGGCGGTGCTCTCGGCACGCTACCGGTTCTAGACGGCTCGCGACGACAGGACGATGCCACGTCACGACGTGGCATCGTCCTGCATCGGCGGTCAAAGATATTGCAACGTGAACGTCAACGAGCCATCCAGCTTGATTTCATCTGTCGCGGGCAAATGCGTCGATGTGCCTGCCAGCATGGCGGCCTGTCCGCTCATCGACCTTCGCATGCAAGCCGGGATGGTCTGAACTCATGCATGATCCTTGGCCGCTTCGTGTCTGGCGGACAACAGCGCCGTCTCGCGGCATTGACACCCGGTCCCGCACAGCCTTAGGATTGCGCCCTGCTGTTCAACCCCTTTCTTTCCGAGTGCAACCGTGTCTGCCATCCGTCAATTCGCCTGAACGCCGACGACTTCCCTTTCCGGGTAATCGCGGTCTGCCTGTCCGTCTTCGCGGCTCGACAACTACGTCTTGAGCCCCTCGCACGGCAGGCGCGGTTCCGGAAAGCGCAACACACACTCGCTTCCCCTCCTCCGTAAGACCGCGTCGTCGGCTTTTCCAATTTGCCTGGAGAAGTTCCATGACGCCCGATCCCCGCGCGCACGCGCAATCCTTCGACCTCTATCGCTACCCCCGCACTCCGCACCTGGAAGGCTCGCGCCTGCAGGACGGCGACGAGGGCCACGACCACGTGCCCTACCGCCACCTGCAAGGCCAGTTCCTGGTGGTGGAAGAAAAGCTGGACGGTGCCAACACCGGCATCAGCTTCAGCCCGGCCGGTGAACTGCTGCTGCAGTCGCGCGGCCACTACCTGGTGGGCGGTGGCCGCGAACGCCAGTTCAATTTCATCAAGGCGTGGGCGCAGGCCCATGCCGACTGGCTGCTGCACCGCCTGGAAGACCGTTACGTGATGTACGGCGAAACGATGTCCAAGAAACACTCGGTGTTCTACGACGCCTTGCCGCATCACTTCTTCGAATTCGACGTGCTGGACCGCCAGACCGGTGAATTCCTGTCGACGCGGGCCCGCCGCGACCTGCTGGCCGGCGGCCCGGTGCTGTCGGTGCCGGTGCTGTTCGAAGGCGTCGCACCGCAGCGGCTGGCCGACCTGAAGGCGCTGCTGCGGCCGTCGCGGGCCAAGACCGCGCAGTGGCGCGACGCCTTCGAAGAAACGCTGCGGCGCGAAGGCCTTGACCTGCCGATGGCCTGGAAGCAATGCGACAAGTCGGATCTGTCCGAAGGCTTGTACATCAAGGTGGAGACCGGCGACCGAACCGTCGCCCGCTACAAGTGGGTGCGCGCGGATTTCGTACAGGCCATCCTGGAATCCGACAAGCACCATTCCGAACAGCCCTACGTGCCCAACCTGCTCGCACCGGGCGTGGACCTGTACGCCAGCCAGCCGGCCGTCGACTGGGACACCCTGCGCACGGCCGCCCAACCCTCGTCGGAGGCATCATGAACTACGAACACCTGCGGGCCCTGGCGCCCGCCCCCGGCCAACAGCCGGACTTCGCGGCCTGCCTGGCGGCGTTTCCGGCGCTGGAACTGGCCAAGACCACGCCGCAAGACCCGCGTTACCACGGCGAAGGTGATGTATGGACCCATACGCAGATGGTGGTCGAGGCCTTGCTGGCGCTGCCGCAGTATCGCGAGGCCAGCCGCGGCGACCAGGAAATCGTCTTCCTGGCCGCGCTGCTGCACGACATGGCCAAGCACAGCACCACCGTGATAGACCCGGTCACGGGCGCCATCGGCCAGCCGGGCCATTCGCGCAAGGGCGCCATCGACGCCCGCATCGCCTTGTGGGACGCGGGCGTGCCGTTCGCCGTGCGCGAAGCGATCTGCCGGCTGATCAGCGTGCACCAGGTGCCGTTCTACGCATTGGCCGGATCGCGCCGCGGCAAGTCGGCGGAATTCATCGTGCGCGAACTGTCGTGGCAACTGGACATTCGCTTGCTGGCGATGCTGGCCGAAGCCGACATGCGCGGCCGAGTCTGCGCCGACCAGGGCAAGGTGCTGGACAACATTGCATTGTTCTGCGAGGTGGCCCGCGACGAAGCCTGTTTCGGCCAACCCCGCCGCTTTGCCGACGCGCACACCGCCGTCAGCTATTTTCGCGGTGCGCAGGTGCACCCGGACTATGCCTTGTTCCAGGAGCCGGGTTCACGGGTCATCGTGATGTCGGGCCTGCCGGCCAGCGGCAAGAACAGCTGGGTGGCCAGGCATCATCCCGACCTGCCGGTGGTGTCGTTCGACGACGCCCGCGAAGCCCTGGGCCTGGCCCATGGCAAGAACGAAGGCAAGGTCGCGCACCTGGCGGTGGATCGCGCCAAAGACCTGCTGCGCCGCCGCCAGCCGTTCGTGTGGAACGCCACCAACCTCAGCGAACTGATGCGCAAGAAGACGCTGGATCTGCTGTACAGCTACCACGCCGAGGTGGACCTGGTGTATCTGGAGCAACCCCGCGCGGAACTCCTGCGGCGCAATACGAAGCGCGACACGTCCCTGCCCAACAAGACCTTGACGGCCATGCTGCACCGCTGGGACCTGCCGCTGCCGACCGAGGCGCACCGCGTGGTGTACGCGGTGTAGCCGGGCCGCCCGGGGCCTACGCCTGTTCCGGCAGATACCCGCTGTACCCCATCAGCGTCGACAGCCGCTTGGCCACGTTGCCCACAATGTCCTGCACCTGGGCGATGCTGGGCGATTCCTTCTGGTCGATGCGTTCGATGTGCGGCACGTTGATCGCGGCGATGACGTGGTTGCCCACGCCCATCACCGGAAACGCCACGTTGGTGATGCCGCGGATCTGGCGGCTGGCCATGCAGGCGCAGCCGTCCTTGCGCACGTCGGCCAGGATGGAAAACAGTTCGCCCGGATCGGACTCCAGTTCGCCTTCGACCTTGATGTGCGCGGCCAGCATGCGGGTGCGCTCGACTTCGTCGCGAAACGCCAGCAGGACGTGGCCGGACGAGGTGTCCGTCAGGCCCATCATCACGCCCACCTTCAGGCCGAACGACCAGCGCTCGGGGCTGTCGACCTGGGCAATGACCACCACCCTGCCGCCCTGGTAGACGGCCAGGTGGCACGACTGGCGGGCGCGATTGGCCAGCTCGCGCAAAAGCGGCAGGGCCACGCTGACCAGCGACTTGAGCGGCTGCTGGCGGTGCGCCAGCTCGAACATCTTGAGCGTGAGCGAATAGCGGTCGTTTTCGTCGACCTGCACGAAACCGCGCCGCTGCAGCGTCACCGCCATGCGGAAGATCTCGCTGACGCTGCGGCCGATCTTCTGGGCCAGCTCGGCCAGCGTGTAGCCGGCCGGGCTGGCCGCCAGCGCTTCCAGGATATCCAGCCCCTTTTCCAGGGCGGGCGCCGCGTAGCGTTGCGCGCCCGGCGCGTCGGCGGACGGGTCGGCCGACAGGTCTGCCGAGACGTCGGCCGGCAAATCGGCCTTGGGGGTCGCGCGGGCGGAAGCGGATTTCTTGGTTGCGGTCATGGCGGGCTCAGGGTTGGAACCGGATTTTATTCGACCCGGGACCAGGCCTGCAGAACCTGGCGCTGCTCGCCCAGGCCCGCGATGGACAGGCGCATCACGTCGCCTGCCTTCAGGTAGACCGGCGGCTTCTGGCCCAGGCCCACGCCCGGCGGCGTGCCGGTGCTGATGACATCGCCGGGCAGCAGCGTCATGAACTGGCTGATGTAGCTGACCAGCGTGGCCACGCCGAACACCATCGTGCGGGTGCTGCCGTTCTGGTAGCGGTGGCCGTTGACCTCCAGCCACATGTCCAGGTTCTGCGGGTCGGCGATTTCGTCGCGGGTGACCAGCCAGGGGCCGATCGGGGCGAAGGTGTCGCAGCCCTTGCCCTTGTCCCACTGGCCGCCGCGTTCGATCTGGTATTCACGCTCGGACACGTCGTTGACCACGGCGTAGCCGGCCACGTAGTCCAGGGCGTCGCTCTCTTCGACGTAGGACGCCTTTTTGCCGATGACGATGCCCAGCTCGACTTCCCAGTCGGTCTTGACCGAGTTGCGCGGGATGATCACCGGATCGTTGGGCCCGGTGATGGACGAGCTGGGTTTGAGGAACAGCACCGGTTCGGCGGGCACCGGCAGGCCGGATTCGGCCGCGTGGTCGGCGTAGTTCAGGCCCACGCAGACGATCTTGCCCACCCCGTTCACGGGGCAGCCGTAGCGCACCGCGCCGTCCACGCGCGGCAGCGAGGCCGCGTCAAGCTTGGCCAGCTTGGCCAGCGAGGCCGGGGCGATGGCGCCCGCATCGATGTCGCCGACCACGCCGGACAGGTCGCGCAAGGCGCCCTGGGCATCGATCAGGCCGGGTTTTTCCTGGCCGGGTTGGCCGTAGCGTACGAGTTTCATGCGTAATCCTTGGAATGGAATGAAAGCTGCCGGCGGGTCAGTTGGACCAGCCGCCGTCGATAACCTGAATGGTACCGGTGGTAAAGCCGGATTCGTCGCTGCCCAGGTAAACCACCAGCGCAGCCACTTCTTCCACGCGGCCGACGCGGCCGATGGGCTGGCGTGCCACGAAGGCGGCGCGCACCGCGGCCTCGTCGTTGCCTTGCAGGCGGGCCTGCGCCGCGATGCGGTCGCGCAGCGACGGCGATTCGATGGTGCCGGGGCAGATGGCGTTGCAGCGGATGCCGCGCGCCACGAAGTCGGCGGCCACCGCCTTGGTCAGGCCGATCACGGCGGCCTTGGACGCGCCGTAGACGAAGCGGTTGGGCACGCCCTTGACGCTGGATGCGGCCGAGGCCATGTTGATGATCGAGCCACCGCGCTCGAGCATCAGCGGCAGGTAGGCGCGAATGGTGCGGTACATGGCCTTGGCGTTCAGGTCCATGCTGAAGTCCCAGTCGGCTTCCTCGCATTCCAGGATGCTGCCGGCGTGCACGAAGCCCGCGCAGTTGAACAGCACGTCCACCGCGCCGGTCTCGCGGGCGCAGTCGGCCACCGCCGCGCTGTCGCGCACGTTCAGCACGCGGGTGCGCAGGCCGGTCAGGCCGCCCTCGCGGGCCTCGCGCGCCAGGTCGGCCAGCGCCGCTTCGCTGATGTCGGTGGCCCAGACCTGGGCGCCTTCGCGGGCCAGGGCCAGGGCGCTGGCGCGGCCGATGCCGTTGCCGGCAGCGGTGACCAGCGCGCGCTTGTCTTGCAAACGTAGGGTCATGTCTCTTCTCTTGGGTGGGTAAGGCGGCCCGGCGTCGCCTAACGGGCCATCGCCGGATTTATCTAATGAAAACTAAATTTCATTTGTAAAACACAATACACGGGAAATTTAGCATGCAGCAAGCCTGCGCAAGCCTGAACCCATCGGTAATTACCCGAATTTCCTTCAAATAATCCAAGATTCGGGAAAACCAATGTTGACCAAGGATATGAAAATTGCTTTTATATGCAAAACAATCATTCCTAAAAAATCATGACGAGACAAGCCACCCTGGATCCTCAGCTATTGCTGATTTCCCCCGAAGACAACTGCCTGATCGTGCGCAGCGCCCTGCCTGCCGGCGCCCATGTGCAACTGGAAGCCGGCACCGCCGTCATCCCTGCGCCGCTGGGCCTGGGCCACAAGCTGGCGCGCCACGCCATGCCGGCCGGCGAAAAGATCCTGAAGTACGGCGCCGTCATCGGCAGCCTGACCACCGCCGTCGCCGCCGGTGAACATATCCATACCCACAATCTGAACAGCGACTACACCCCCACCTACACGTTGGAAGAAGGCCACGCCTTCACCGACCGGCACTGAGGTTTTCCCATGACGGATCTGACCCCGCCCTTGCAGGGCTACCCGCGCGCCGACGGCCGCAAAGGCATACGCAACGTGGTCGTCGTGGCCTACCTGGTGGAATGCGCCCACCACGTGGCCCGCGAGATCGCGCTGGATTTCCGCGACCTGACCGGCGACGTGCAGGTGCACCTGGTGGGCTTTCCCGGCTGCTATCCCAATGCCTATGCCGAGCAGATGATGACGGCCATCGCCACGCACCCCAACGTGGGCGCGGCGCTGCTCGTGTCGCTGGGCTGCGAAAGCATGAACAAGCGCAAGCTGGAAGCCGCCATTGCCGATTCCGGCCGGCCGGTGCACACGCTGACCATCCAGCAGCGCGGCGGCACCCGCAGCACCGTGGCGGCGGGCCGCGACTGGGTCCGCGCCACCGCGCAACAGCTGGCTCAGCAGACGCGCGTGCCGATGGGCTGGAACGAACTGGTGGTGGGCACCATCTGCGGCGGCTCGGACGGCACCAGCGGCATCACCGCCAATCCGGCGGTGGGCCGCGCCTTCGACATGCTGATCGCCCAGGACGCCACCTGTATCTTCGAAGAAACCGGCGAACTGGTCGGCTGCGAATTCCACATGCGCCGCCGCGCCGCCACGCCCGAACTGGGCGAGGAAATCGTGGCGTGCGTCAACAAGGCCGCGCGCTACTACAGCATCATGGGCCACGGCAGCTTCGCCCCCGGCAACGCCGACGGCGGCCTGTCCACCATCGAAGAAAAATCGCTGGGCGCCTACGCCAAGAGCGGCGCCTCGCCCATCGACGGCATCATCAAGCCGGGCGACGTGCCGCCCTTTGGCGGCCTGTATCTGCTGGACGTGGTGCCCGATGGCGAACCGCGCTTCGGCTTTCCCAACATCAGCGACAACGCCGAAATCGTCGAGCTGATCGCCTGTGGATCGCACGTGATCCTGTTCACCACCGGACGCGGCTCGGTGGTCGGGTCGGCGGTGTCGCCCGTCATCAAGGTCTGCGCCAACCCCGACACCTACCGAGCGCTGGGCGAAGACATGGACGTGGACGCCGGCCGCATCCTGGAAGGCCGCGGCACGCTGCAGGAAGTGGCCGAGGAAATCCACGCCCAGGTCGCGGCAGTGGCCAACGGCGCGCCCAGCAAGTCCGAAGACCTGGGGCACCGCGAATTCATCCTGACCTACAAGGCGTTCGAGCCCATCGGTCCGTCCTGCCTGCCGCTGACCCGCGCGGCCTGACCGGCCCGCGCAGCCAGCCGGCCCAAGGAGTGATGTAGTGAACTACACGTTTGATTTCGCATCCGTGCTCGAACAATGGCCCTTGCTGGCGCAAGGCGCCTGGGTCACGGTCAAGCTGTCTTTCCTGGCGACGGTGCTGGGCTTCGTGCTGGGCACCTTGTGCGCCCTGGCGCGCAACAGCCGACTGGGCTGGCTGCGGGCGCTGGCCGGCGGCTACGTCGAGCTGATCCGCAACACGCCGCTCCTGATCCAGGCCTATTTCCTTATCTTCGGCCTGTCCAGCGCCGGACTGACGATGTCCATCATGACCGGCGCGGTGCTGGCGCTGGTCATCAACATCGGCGCCTATACCTGCGAAATCATGCGGGCCGGCATCGAATCCATTCCCAAGGACCAGCTCGAAGCCGGCGAATGCCTGGCGCTGTCGCGCCCGCAGGTGTTCTGGCACGTGGTGCTGCGTCCGGCCGTCGAACGCGTGTACCCGTCGCTGACCAGCCAGTTCGTCCTGCTGATGCTGGCCTCCAGCATCATGTCGGCGGTGGGCGCCGAGGAACTGCTGGGCGTGGCCAACCGCATCCAGTCCGACACCTACCGCAACTTCGAAGTCTTCATCGTGCTGTGGGGCGTGTACCTGACGCTGTCGTGGCTGATGCGCCTGGGTTTCTGGCTGCTGGCGCAGATCGTGTTTCCGCGCCGGCGCAAGCTCGGCACGTCGCTGTAAGGACCCGCGCCATGGCTTTCTTCATTCCCGACGAACACGCCCTGTACCTGCTGCAAGGCGCCTGGGGCACGATCAAGCTGTCGGCCTGGACTTTCGCAGGCGGCGGCGCGGCCGGCCTGCTGCTGGCGCTGGCCCGGGTGGCGCCGCGCAAGCTGCTGCGCCTGGCGGCCGCCGGCTATATCCAGGTCATCCAGGGCACGCCGCTATTGGTGCTGATGGGCCTGTGCTTTTTCGGGCCCGGCCTGTTCGGCCTGGGCGAGCTGTCGGCGCTGGCCGCCGCCGCGCTGGCCATGTCCGTGTACGCCAGCGCCTTCCTGGGCGAAATCTGGCGCGGCTGCATCCAGGCCGTGCCGAAGAATCAATGGGAAGCGGCCGAATGCCTGGGCCTGTCGCGGCTGCAGCGCATGGCCAAAGTGGTGCTGCCGCAGGCCCTGCGCATTGCCACGCCGCCCACCGTCGGCTTTCTGGTGCAGATCATCAAGAACACCTCGATCGCCTCGCTGGTGATCGGCTACGCCGAGCTGGCCTACAACGCCAAGATCCTGAACAACTCGACCTTCCAGCCCTTCGTGTATTTCGGCTGTGCGGCCGTCCTGTACTTCCTCATGTGCTACCCGCTGTCGCGCTGGAGCCGTTCCCTGGAAAGGAGACTGAATGCAACCCGTCGTTGAACTGGACCAGGTCCACAAACGCTTTGGCGGCACCCACGTGCTGCGCGGCGTGTCGTTTTCCGTCAACCGCGGCGAGGTCGCGGCCATCATCGGCAAGAGCGGCTCGGGCAAGAGCACCGCGCTGCGCTGCATGGACCGCCTGGAAACCACCGACGGCGGCACCATCCACGTCTGCGGCCATGCGCTGCACGACAGCGACAAGCTGGATCTGCGGGCGCTACGCAAGGACGTGGGCATCGTGTTCCAGAGCTACAACCTGTTCCCGCACATGACGGCCTTGCAGAACATCACGCTGGCGCCGCGCTCGGTCAAGGGCGTGAAGCCCGCCCAGGCGCGCGAACAGGCGATGCAGGCGCTGGAACACGTCGGCCTGGCCGACAAGGCCGACGCCTATCCCGAGCAGTTGTCGGGCGGGCAGCAGCAGCGCGTCGCCATCGCCCGGTCGCTGGCGATGCAGCCCAAGGTGATGCTGTTCGACGAAGTGACCTCGGCGCTGGACCCGGAACTGACCGGCGAAGTGCTGAAGGTGATGGAAAACCTGGCCGCCGACGGCATGACCATGATCCTGGTCACGCACGAGATGGCGTTTGCGCGCGAAGTGGCCGACAAGGTCATCTTCATGCACCAGGGGCAGGTCTGGGAACAGGGGCCGTCCAGCATGCTGTCGGCCCCCGCCACGCCGGAACTGCGGCAGTTCCTGGGCAGCGGCCTGTAACGCCGCCGCCCTCTCGCAGCAATAACCACAACACCAAGACACTGGAGACACCTGCATGAACAAGCCCGTATTCCCGCGCCTGCGCGCCGCCTTCCTCGGCCTGGCGTTGACCGGCGCGCTGGCCGCCACCGGCGCCGCCCACGCCGACCAGCTCGACGACATCATGAAGGCCAAGAAGCTGCGCGTGGCCATCGACCTGGGCGTGCCGCCCTACGGCATGAAAGACGCCGCGCTGAACTCCACCGGATCCGACGTGGAAACCGCACGCCTCTTGGCCAAGGGCCTCGGCGTGGAACTGGAAATCGTGCCCACCACCGGCGCCAACCGCGTGCCTTTCCTGCAGACGAACAAGGCCGACATCGTCATCTCCAGCATGTCCGTCACGCCCGAGCGCCAGAAGGTCATCGACTTCTCGGTGCCCTACGCCGCCATCCTGGCCGTGGTGGGCGCCCCCAAGAGCATGACGCTGACCAGCGCGGCCGACCTGTCCAGCAAGAAGGTCATTGCCACCCGCGGCACCACCAACGACACCGAACTGACCAAGATCGCCCCCAAGGACGCGCAGATCATCCGCTTCGACGACGACGCCACCTCGATCACGGCCGTGGTCAGCGGCCAGGCCGACATCTTCGCCACCGCCCCCGCCCTCTTGCGCACCATCAATGAAAAGGCGCCCGCCAAGCAGATGGAATCGAAGTTCGTGATGCGCCTGAACATGCTGGCCATCGGCATGCGCAAGAACGAGCCGGCGCTCAAGGCCAAGCTGGATGACTGGGTGCGCGCCAACCTGAAGAACGGCGAACTCAACACCATCTACAAGCAATTCCATGGCGTCGACCTGCCGCAGGAAGTCGCCAAGGCCGGCAGCTGACACCTCGCCCAGGAGAATCCAGAATGGCCCGCATCGTTTCCGTCGATATCCTGCAGGTGGATCTGCAGCCCAAGGTCAGGCGCACCGACGCCGTGCAAAGCTTCGAGCGCCAGGAAACCCCCATCGTGCGCATCACGGACGCCGACGGCGTCACCGGCACCGGCTACAGCTACACCATCGGCACCGGCGGCTCCTCGGTGGTGCGCCTGCTGGACGATCACCTGGCGCCGCTGCTGCTGGGGCGCGACGCCGACCACATCGAGCAACTCTGGCGCGACCTGATGTACCGGGTCCACGCCACCACCGTCGGCGCGCTGACCTCCATCGCGCTGGCCGCCATCGACACCGCCTTGTGGGACCTGCGTGCCCGCCGCGCCAAGCTGCCGCTGCACCAGCTGGCGGGCGGCGCCAAGGCGGAAATTCCGCTGTATTCCACCGAAGGCGGCTGGCTGCACCTGACCGAGACGCAGCTGGTGGAAGAAGCCCTGAAGGCGCGCGAAGCCGGCTTTGGCGGCGCCAAGCTCAAGGTCGGCAAGCCCCACGTGGCCGAAGACGTCGCGCGGCTGGCCGCGGTGCGCGCCGCCGTCGGCCCGGACTGGGACATCATGACGGACGCCAACCAGGGCTTTTCCCTGCCCGAAGCCATCCGCCGCGCCCGCTGCTTCGAATCGCTGGACCTGGCCTGGTTCGAAGAACCCATCCACGCCGACGACGTGCAGGCGCACCGCCGCCTGAGCGCGTCCACCACCCTGCCGATCGCCGTCGGCGAATCGCTCTACAGCCTGTCGCAGTTCAAGGACTACCTGCAAAGCGACGCCTGCTCGATCGTGCAGGTGGACGTGGGCCGCATCGGCGGCATCACGCCCTGGCTGAAAGTGGCGCATATGGCCGAGGCCTACAACGTGCCGGTGTGCCCGCACTTCCTGATGGAAATCCACGTGGCGCTGTGCTGCGCCGTGCCCAACAGCCGCTGGCTGGAATACATCCCGCAGCTGGACATGGTGACCGAATGCGGCATGCGCATCGACAATGGCCGCGCCATTCCGTCGGACGAACCCGGCCTGGGCATCGCCTGGGACTGGGACCGCATCGGCAAGCTGACGCTGCACCAAAGCCGCCACGGCTAACCGGCGGCCGCGGCGTCCTCCAGGATCATCTCGGCGCCGCGCTCGGCCACCATCATCACCGCCGCCTGGGTATTGCCGGACACCATCTTCGGCATGACCGAGGCATCCACCACCCGCAACCCGGACACCCCATTGACCCGCAACCGCACGTCGGTCACGGCGGCGGCGTCCGACCCCATGCGGCAGGTGCCGATGGGGTGATAGATGGTCTGGCCGTTGCGGCGGGCGAAGTCCAGCCACTGCGCGTCGGTTTCCACTGCCGGCCCCGGGCTGAGTTCAGCCTCGACATAGTGCTGCAACGCAGGCCGCTGCACGATGCGTCGCGCCACTCGCATGCCGCCCACGAGGCTGTCGCGGTCAACCTGGGCCGACAGGAAATTCGGCCGGATGGCCGGCGCCGCCAGCGGATCGGCCGACTTGATGTGGATGGTACCCACCGATTCGGGCCGCAACTGCGCCACGCCCAGCGTCATGCCCGGATGCCGGTCCAGGATGCGCTCGGCCGCGTTGGCGTAGCTGGCATGCACGAAAAAATACTGCACGTCGGGCGCGGGCAGGTCCGGCGTGCTCTTGATGAAGCCGTGCACGAGGCCCGTGCCCAGCGTCAGGATGCCCTTGCGCTGCGTGTAGTAGCGCGCCACCTGCTGCGCCAGACGCCAGCCGCGCGACATCTCGTTCAGCGTCACCGTATTCCTGACCCGCCAGTTCATGCGGGTGGCGAAGTGGTCGATGTAGTTTTCGCCCACCTGCGGTTGCGCATGCACCAGCGGGATGCCAAAGGACTGCAACAGCGCCGGGTTGCCGATGCCGGACAATTCCAGCAGTTGCGGCGACTGCACCGCCCCCAGGCACACCAGCGTCTCGCGGCGGGCCCGCACGGTGAATTCGCGGCCATGCTGGCGGTAGGCCACGCCCACGCAGCGCTGGCCCTCGAACAGCAGCCGGGTCACGTGCGCGCCGCATTCCACCGTCAGGTTCTTGCGCCCGGCGGCGGGCTTCAGGTAGCCGTCCACCACGCTCCAGCGGCGGCCGCGGTGCTGCAGCACCTGGTAATAGCCCACGCCGTCCTGCTTGCCGCCGTTGTAGTCCGGGTTCAGCGGCAGGCCGTCTTCCTGGGCCGCGCGCACGAACGCGTCGGACACCGGAAAGCGCTCGGCCACTTCTTCCAGATGCATCGGCCCGTTCTTGCCCCGGGTGGCGTCGCCGGGTTCATACTGTTCAATCTTGCGAAATACCCGCTCGGCCTGGCCGTAGCCCCAGCCGGTGGCGCCCGCGGCTTCCCAGCCGTCGTAGTCGGCCGGCTGGCCGCGCACGTAGATCATGCCGTTGATCAGCGTCGAACCGCCCACGCCTTTGCCGCGGGGCACGGCGATGGTGCGGCCCTGGACGTTGTCTTCGGGTTCGGTGGCAAAGCGCCAGTTGTAGTCCGGGTTGACCAGCAGCTTGGAAAAGCCCGCCGGAATGCCGATCCACATGCTGCGGGCTTCATGGCCCGCTTCCAGCATCAGCACCCGGTGGCGGCCGTCGGCCGACAGCCGGTTGGCCAGGATGCAGCCGGCGGTGCCGCCGCCCGCGATAATGAAGTCGTAATCGCCCATCGTCAGGTTCCGCGGGGTCAGGCTTGGGCGGCGGGCGCCACGCCCATCATTTCCGCCATCAGCTCGATCTGCCCGGCCAGCATCGGCGCGCCGTAGTGCACTTTGCAGCCGCGCGCCTGCGCGGCCCGCAGCAGCGGCGTGTCCTTGGGCTGCATGATGACCTCGCACACCAGCTGGTCCGGCGTCAGGCGCTGCGCGTCCAGCGGCAGCGCATCGTCATCCTTCATGCCCAGCGAGGTGCCGTTGACCACCAGGTCGTGGCCCGACGGGTCGGCCGTGCCAACATCGATGCGGGCCTGCGGATGCAGCGACAGGATGCGGGCTTTCAGGTCTTCGGCCTTGGCCGGCGTGCGGTTGGCGATGGTCAGGCGCGACACGCCCGCCTGCACCAGCGCAAAGCCGATGGCGTTGGCCGCGCCGCCGGCGCCGGCCAGGTAGGCGCTCTTGCCCTCGGGCGACACGCCCGCCGTGCGCAGGCCGCGCACGAAACCTTCGCCGTCCAGCATGTGGGCCACCAGGCGGCCATCGGCCTCGCGCCGCACCACGTTGGCCGCGCCGATCTTGCGCGCCACCGGGGTGGCCTCGTCGGCCAGCGCCAGAATCGCCGCCTTGTGCGGCATGGTGACGATCAGGCCGCCCAGGTTTTCCAGGCGGCGCAGGCCCGCCACTACCTCGGCCAGGTTGTCGGGCCGCGCATGGAACGGCACGCACACGCCGTCAAAGCCGATGCGCGCGAAGTGCTCGTTCATGCGCTGCGGCGTCTTCACGTGGTAGATGGGGTCGGCCAGGATGCCGAACAAGCGCGTATTGCCGCTGATTTCCTTCATTGCTGTCTCCAGGTATTTGTCTTCATGCCTTAGCGCTGGATGCATTCACGCGCCACGGCCTCGATGCCGGCGCCGTCCAGCCGGTAATGGGCATACAGGGTGGTGGGCGGGGCGATCAGGCTGTATTCATCGTAGATGCCATGGCGTCGCAGCCGCGTGCCGGTGCCGGCGTCCGCCAGCACTTCGGCCACCGCCGACCCCAGCCCGCCCATCACGTTGTGTTCTTCCACCGTCAGCAGCGCGCGCGCCTGGCCGGCGGCGGCCAGCACGGCCTCGCGGTCCAGCGGCTTCACGGTGGGCATGTCGATCACGCCGACCGACAGGCCGTCTTCGCGCAGCCGCGCGGCGGCCTCCAGCGCCGCATGCAGCGTGATGCCGCAGGCGATGATGTTCAGGTCGGTGCCAGTGCTATGGGTGATGGCGCGGCCGAACGTGAACGGCGTGCCGTCTTCGTACACCTGCGGGTCGCGGCCCCGGCCGATGCGGAAGTAGATCGGCTCGGGCCAGCCCACCGACGCTTTGATGGCGGCGGCCAGTTGCGGGCCGTCGGCTGGCGACACCACCGTCAGGCCGGCAATGGCGCGCATGGTGGAAATGTCTTCGGTGGCGTGGTGCGAGGTGCCGTAGAACCCCAGGCTGATGCCCGTGTGGTGGCCGATCAGACGCACGGGCAGCCGGGTATAGGCCACGTCCATGCGGATCTGCTCGCAACACAGCAGGCCCAGGAACGAGGCGAACGTGGCCACGAAGGGCATCAGCCCGGTCGTGGCCAGCCCGGCCGCCGCCGACACCATGTTCTGTTCGGAAATGCCGAACTGCACGTAGCGGTCGGGATAGGCCGACGCAAAGCGGTTCAGGCCATTGGAATACTGCAGGTCGGCCGAGCCGGCCACCACCGGGTGCCCGGCCTGCGCCAGGTCGATCAGCGCGTCGGAAAGATACGACAGGCCGGGGTTCACCGCGTTCAGCGCGCGGTACTGCCAGGAATCGGGGGAAGTTATCTGTGCCTGTGCCATTCAGATCTCGCGGGTCATGATTTCGTCGATGGCGGCCTGCGCGTCTTGGGGCGCCAGGTAGCCCAGATGCCAGCCGGGTTCGGTTTCCATGTAGCCCACGCCCTTGCCCTTGATCGTCTTGGCGATGACGCAGGCCGGCCTGTCGCGCGTCTCGTCGGCGCGCAGGCGGCGCAGCAGCGTGGTCAGGGCCGCCAGGTCATGGCCGTCCACCTCGTGCACGTCCCAGCCAAAGGCCTGCCACTTGTCTTTCAGCGATTCCACGCCGATCACGTCGTCGACCTTGCCATCCAGCTGATAGCCGTTGCGGTCGACGATGGCGACCAGGCGCGACAGCCGCTGGTGGGCGGCGAACAGCGCGGCTTCCCAGACCTGCCCCTCCTGCATCTCGCCATCACCCAGCATCACGAAGACGTTGTAATCGCGCCCGTTCATGCGCCCGCCCACCGCCATGCCGGCGCCGTTGGACAGCGCGTGGCCGATGGACCCCGAGCTGAAATCCACGCCCGGCACCTTGGTCATGTCGGGGTGGTCGCCCAGCGGGCTGCCCAGGCGGGTATAGCCGTCAAGCAGTTCGCGGGCAATGAAGCCATGGTCGGCCAGCACGGGAAACAACCCTACCGCCGCGTGGCCCTTGCCCATCAGGAAGCGGTCGCGGTCCGGCCAGGCCGCCTCGCCCGGGCGCAGCCGCATCACGTCGTAGTACAGCGCGGCAAAGATCTCGGCGCACGAAAAGACCGAGCTGTAGTGCCCGACCTTGGCGATTTCGATCAGCCTGATTGTCTCCAGCCGTATGTAGCGGGCCTTTTCCCGCAGCATGCGGATTTCCCCTTCGGTTGGGGCTCCCCGGTCCTGGCGCATGACGTTCCCTTACGTCGTTAGAATATATGATATATAATATACCCATCGCGCTCGAATTGGCTAGGCCGGGCTAGAATTCAGCCGGGCGCTGTTTTCCGGCCCCGGCCCATTCCCTCGAACCCGCAAGCCCCAACCGTCATGCCCAGCCTTAAACCGGTAAAGAAAGAGAACCTCTCCGTCAAGGTCTACAACGAAATCCGCAATGCCCTCATCAATGGGCAGTACGAACCCGGAGAACGTCTGATCATTGGCGAGCTGGCCCAGGAAATGGGCGTCTCGATCACGCCCGTGCGCGAGGCCATCTTCCGCCTCATCAGCGAACAGGGCCTGGAAATGCAGGCCGCCACCGCGGTGTACGTGCCCTACGTCAATTCCGAAAAACTGCGCGAAATCCAGCAGATCCGCTTCCACCTGGAAGGCATGGGCGCGGCCGAAGCCGCCAAGAACATCACCCGCAAGCAGCTGGACAACCTGATCGCCCTGCAGAAGGACTTCATTTCCTGCACGTCCACCGATCCCAAGCGCGCCAGCTACCTGAACCGCAAGTTCCACTTCGGCATCCTCGAAGCCAGCAACAAGCCCATCCTGCGCAACACCGTGGAATCGTTCTGGGTCATCACCGGCCCCATCCTCAAGGTGTTCCATGTGAAGACGGCCGGGCTCGACTATTCCGAAAACGAGCATCGCCACGAGGCCGTGCTGCAAGCCCTGGAAGCGCGTGATTCCGACGCCGCCGCCAAGGCCATCCAGGCCGACCTGGTCTGGGGCGGAAAAATCATGATCGACTGGCTGGTCGAACGCGAAAAAGAACTCGACTACCGCCCGCCCGGGCCCCGCAAATAGGAAGACCCCATGCTGAAGATTTTTGGCGCTCCCGGCCGTTATATCCAGGGAGCGGGCGCACTGGACACCCTGGGCGACTACGCCACCCTGTTCGGCCGCCATGCCGCCCTGGTCATCGACCGCTACGTCCATGGCGTGCTGGGCCCAAGAATCGAAGCGCTGTGCGCGGCGCGCCACGTGGCGCTGACGCCCCTGCTGGTGGAAGGCGACCTGACGCCCGAGGTCATTGCGGCGCTGCGCGCCCAGGCCACGGCCGCGGGCATCGACATGGTCATCGCGGTGGGCGGCGGCAAGTCGCTGGACGCCGGCAAGGCCGTGGCCAAGGCCGCGCACTGCCACCTGGTCACCGTGCCCACGGTGGCCTCGAACGACGCGCCCACCAGCAAGAACTACGTGCTGTACGACGCCCATCACAACCTCCTGGCGGTCGAGCACATGCTGTTCAACCCCACCATCGTGCTGGTGGACACCGCCATCATCGCCACCGCCCCCGCGCACTTCTTTCGCGCCGGCCTGGGCGATGCCATATCCAAGAAATTCGAAGCCGAGCAATGCGCCCGCAACGGCGGCAAGAACATGTATGACGGCGCCCCGCTGCTGTCGGCCCAGTTGATCGCCGACGGTTGCCTGCGCACGCTGCTGGCCGACGGCGCCGACGCGCTGGCCGTCGCCGGCAGCGGCGCCCCCACGCCGGCGTTCGAACGCGTGGTGGAAGCCATGATCCTGATGAGCGGCCTGGGTTTCGAAAGCGGTGGCCTGTCCATCGCCCACGCGCTTACGCGCGGCCTGCCCAAGATCACGGGCGTCGCCACCGCGCTGCACGGCCTGCAAGTGGCCGTGGGCCTGCTGGTGCAACTGGACCTGGAAGACCGCCAGGACGGCATGCTGGCCACGCTGACCCAGTGGTACGACCAGGTGGGCCTGCCGACCACGCTGCGCGCGCTGGGCGCCGCCAGTCCGACCGACGCCGAACTCACGCTGGCGGCCGACCTGACGCTGAAGGCCCGCCACGCCGCCAATTTCGATCGCACGCTGGACATCAAGACGCTCGCAGACGCGTTGCGCCGCCACGCCTGAAATGGCCCCGCGGGGAGCCCCAAGGAGCAATGCCTTGGGGCGGCGATTAGCACAGACACCCGGCGTGAAGACTCTCCCACGCCGGGCGTGATCGCTTCAGAACGCCACGTTGTCACCGCCCTTCAGTCCCAGCTTGGCGCGGGTTTCCTCCGGCGTGGCCACTTCAAGATTCAGCGCCTCCAGAATGGTGCGGATGCGCTCGACCTGCACCCGGTTCGACTCGGCCAGCTGGCCCGGCCCGATCCACAGCGAATCTTCCAGCCCCACCCGCACGTTCGACCCCATGGCCGCGCCGATGGTGGCAAGCGGCATCTGGTTGCGGCCGGCGCCCAGGATCGACCATTCGTATTCATTGCCGAACAGGCGGTCGGCCGTGCGCTTCATGTGCATCAGGTCTTCGGGGTGCGGGCCGATGCCGCCCAGGATGCCGAACACCGACTGGATGAACGGCGGCGACTTGACCAGGCCGCGGTCCACGAAGTGCGCCAGGTTGTACAGGTGGCTGATGTCGTAGCACTCGAATTCGAAGCGGGTGCCGTTGGCGTTGCCCAGTTCAAGAATCGATTCGATGTCCTGATACGTGTTGCGAAAGATCAGCGAACGGCTGTTCTCAAGGTGCTCGCGTTCCCAGTCGTGCTTGAAGTCCTGGAAGCGGCCCAGCATCGGGAACAGGCCGAAATTCATCGAGCCCATGTTCAGCGACGCCAGCTCGGGCTTGAACGTGGTGGCCGGGCGCATGCGTTCCTGCACCGTCATGTGCGGGCTGCCGCCGGTGGTGATGTTGATGATGGCGTCAGTTTCGGCCTTGATGCGCTCAAGGAAAGGCTTGAACAACTCCGGGTCTTGCGACGGCTTGCCGGTTTCGGGGTCGCGCGCGTGCAAATGCAGCACCGCCGCGCCCGCGCGCGCCGCGCCGATGGCGGCTTCGGCGATTTCGTCGGCGGTGACCGGCAGGTGCGGCGACATACTAGGCGTGTGGATCGCGCCCGTGACGGCGCAGGTGATCACGACTTTCTGTTTGGGTTTAGCCAATTTCGTCTCCGTTGCTTTGTTTGTGGCGCATCAGGCGCATCAGTTGCTCGTCGCGCCAATAGCGGCGCGCCGTCAGGTCTTCGTCGGGTAGCAGGCGCCGCCGTTCGGCCGACAGGGCATCGACCAGCGCGCCCTCCCAGGCCACGCTTTCGGCCTGGGTGGCGCCGATGGATTGGTACAGGCCGCCATAGCGGCCGCAGTAGTCGGCGATGCCGCCGGGGGCATTCAAGTCGATGGTTTCAAACGGCCCCATGAACGACCAGCGCAGGCCCAGGCCGTCCTTCACGGTGGCGTCGATGTCCGCGGCGCTGGCGATGCCGGCCGCCGCCAGCCGGAAGGCCTCGTGCAGCAAGGCGCCTTGCAGGCGGTTCAGGATGAAGCCTTCGATTTCGCGCGTCATCGACACGGGCTTCTGGCCGATGTCCAGCATGATGTCGCGGGCGCGCGCCATCGTGTCCGGGCTGGTCCAGGGCGCCGGGCACAGTTCCACCACCGGGATCAGGTAGGGCGGGTTGACCGGATGCGACACCAGGCAGCGGTGGCGCCCGGGCAGGTCCTCGGTGAATTCGCTGGCCGGGATGCTGGACGTGGAACTGCCAATGATGGCGTCGGGTTCGGCCGCCGCATCCAGCAGCGGAAACAGGCTGCGCTTGATCTCGCGCGTCTCGGGCGAGTTTTCCTGGATGTAGCTCGCGCCCTTGAGCGCATCCTGCAGGCTGTCGGCGACATGGATGCGCGCAGCGGCCGCCGCGGCGTCCTGCAGCAGCCCGTGCGCCTGCAGCTGGTCCAGCTGGCGGCGGATCAGGGCGCTGGCCTCGCCCAGCATGGCCGCGTTGACGTCGTACAGGCGCACGTCCCAGCCTTTGCGGGCGAACACGATGGCCCAGCCCTGGCCGATCAGCCCGGTGCCGATGATGGCCGCGCAGCGGCGGCCGGCAAACTCAGCGTCGGTACCGCAACGATCTGCCCCGTCGCGCGGGTCGATGGCGGCCGCCATCAGTAGAGCTTCTGCGTGAAGCCGTCCACCACGATGGCCTGGCCCGTCACGCTGCGGGCTGCCTCGCTGGCATTGAACAGCACCATGTTGGCGATATCGCGCGCCGTGACCATGCGGCCCAGCGCGGCCTGGTTTTCGTACAGCGCGGCGATCTCGTCCACCGGCTTGTCCAGCGTCTTGGCCTTGGCGGCGATGACGGCGCGGATGCGCGGCCCTTCGACGGCGCCCGGCAGGATCGCGTTGACGCGGATACCGTGGCCGCCCAGCTCGATGGCCAACGATTTGGTGAAGCCGATGACCGCCCACTTGGACGCCGAATACACCGAACGCCCGGCGAACCCCAGGTGCCCCGCGGCCGACGACAGATTGATCATCACGCCCGCCCGCGATTCCTTGAGCAGCGGGATGGCCTGGCGCGCGCACAGGAATTGACCCGTGATGTTGACCGCCAGGGTGCGATCCCAGTCGGCCTTGGACAGGGTTTCGACAAAGCCCGTGGGGCCGGCCACGCCGGCGTTGTTGACCAGGATGTCCAGCCCGCCCAGCGTCTGGCGCACGGCGGCAAACAGCGCGGCGACGCTGTCTTCGTCCGACACGTCGGCGTACACCGCCTGCACGCCGGGCAACTCACCCGACAGCGCGGCCAGCCGGTCGCGGTTGACGTCGCACACCAGCACCGACGCCCCGGCGCGGTGGAACACCTGCGCCATTTCCAGGCCCAGCCCATCGGCGCCGGCCGTGATCAGCACTCTTTTTCCGGCGAAATCCACTTCCTCGAACATGCGTATGTCTCCTGGATTCTTTTCGTGAAACGCCTTTTGATCATATAGGATATATGATCAAAACGGCCAATTTCTTGCTGAAGGCATTGTCGGGAAATGGTCCTATAAGCCTCGTCCGAAGGGCGGAATTTACGCCTCTCCCTAGGAGCCAATTGCCCGCAAACGCTTTATTCATGCGGCTTGAGGGAAATCCCCGATTCAGCCTTGCAAGTCCGGCACTAGAATCCAGGACGAGGTTCCCACACCCCGCCGGCACATATATCATATATTTAAAAAAGACGGATGCAGCAGCAGACAGTCCGCATCCCATACCAACAAAGGAGCGTAGACAGTGTTCAAGTTCAATAAATTCGCCATCGCGCTGGGCCTGTGCGGCGTCGTGGTCAGCGGCACCGCAGCGGCCGACATGAAAGTAGGCGCCCTCTTCCCGTTCAGCGGCGCCCTGGCGTTGCTGGGCCAAGAGAGCTACCGCGGCCTGGAACTGGCCGTCAATGAAATCAATGCCGCCGGCGGGATCAACGGCGAGAAGATCCAGATCATCAAGGCCGACGCCGTCGACCCCACCCAGGCCGTGTCCGAGACCAAGCGGCTGATCTCGTCCAACGTGGTCGGGGTGTTCGGCAGCTACGCCTCGGGCGTCTCGTATGCCGCCTCGCCCGTCACCGAACTGGCCGGCGTGCCCTACTTCGAACTGGGCGCCACCGCCCACAAGATCACCACGCGAGGCTACAAGTACCTGTTCCGCAGCAACCCCAACACCGCGCTGTACGGCGTATCGGTGGTGAACGCGCTGCACGACACCATCGCGCCCGGCATGGGCCTGAACCCCAAGGACATCAAGATCGGCATCATCCACGAAGACGGGCCCTACGGCACCGACGTGGCCGCCACCGAGAAAAAGCGCGCCCAGGAACTGGGCTACACCGTGGCCGAAGTGCTGCCCTACTCCGCCAAGACGGTCGACCTGTCGTCGCTGATCCTGCGCCTGAAGGGCGCCAAGGTCGACGTCGTGCTGCAGACCGCCTACCAGAACGACGCCATCCTGTTCTTCAGCCAGGCGCGCGCCGCGGGCTTCAAGCCCAAGGTCGTGATCGGCGCGGGCGGCGGCTATTCGCTGGCCGACACCGCCAAGGCCGTGGGCGCCGACATGAACGGCGTGTTCGACCTGGACTTCCCGCAATCGTCCATCAACCCGGCCGGCGCGCCCGGCCTGGACAAGTTCCTGCAAGCCTACACGTCCACCTACAAGAGCGATCCGCAATCCGGCCACAGCCTGACCAACTACGTCGGCGCCAAGGCCTTCTTCGAAGCCATCGCCGCGGCCAAGTCCACCGACAAGGACAAGATCCGCGCCGCCGTGCTGGCCTACAAGAAGCCCGCCGGCCAGACCGCCAACGGCTGGGCCTTCGACTTCGGCGAAGACGGCCAGAACAATGCGTCCACGTTCTACGTGATGCAGTGGCAGGACGGCAAGCTGGTCACCATCGCGCCGAGCAACCTCGCGCTGGGCAAGCCTGTCTTCAAGAAATAACAAGCACGACAACTTGCCAGCAACCAGGCGCTCGGGGGCGCCTGGCGTAACACCGGGGCCAGCAGGCCCCGGCCCGGCCGGCGCGGCCGCCGGGCCGGGGCGCTCCCCTTTCCAAGAGGTTGCACCATGGATATCTTCATTCAACTGGTCATCAATGGCCTGTTGCTGGGCGGCGCATACACCATCATCAGCCTGGGGCTGACGCTGATCTTCGGCGTCGTGCGCGTCGTGAACTTCGCCCACGGCGAGTTCCTGATGATCGGCATGTACCTGGTCTATCTGATCGCCGCGCAGTTCGGCGTGCATCCGTACATCGGCCTGGTGCCGGTGGCGGTCATCCTGTTCGCGCTGGGCGCGCTGACGCAGAAGGGCATCATCCAGCCGCTGCTGAACGCCGACCAGCACATCCAGATCTTTGCCACGGTGGGCGTGTCCACCATCCTGCTGAACCTGGCCCTGGTGATCTTCGGCGCCAACGTCTACCGCGCGCCGGTCGAGCTGGGCACCAACGCCATCGACGTGGGCGCCTATTCCATGGTGACGGGCCAGCTCATCACCTTCGTGGTGGGCATCAGCCTGGCCGTGCTGCTGCACCTGTTCATGCACCGCACCTACCTGGGCCGCGCGCTGCGCGCGGTGGCGCAGCACCGCTACGCCGCCACGTTGATGGGCGTGAACGTCAACAACGTCTACGCCATCGCCTTCGGCCTGGGCACCGCCTTCGTCGGCATCGCGGCCGGCCTGCTGGCGCCGCAGTACCCCGTGTTCCCGACGGTGGGCACCTACTTCGTGCTGACCGCCTTCGTGATCGTGGTGCTGGGCGGCCTGGGCAGCCTGTACGGCGCGGTGGCCGGATCCATGATCATCGGCATCGTCGATACGCTGGCCGGCTACTACATCGCCCCCGACCTGAAAGAGGTCGTCTATTTCGGGATCTTCCTCTTGATCCTTGTCCTGCGACCGACCGGCCTGTTCGGCGTCGGCACAGAGTGATCAGAGCCACAAGGAGCGAGACGTGTTTCCCGACTTTCGAAGCCCCAAAGCCTACGTCAGCCTTATCCTGCTGATCGTCATGTTCATCGTGCCCGTCGTTCTGGGCACGCCCTTCTGGACCAACCTGTTCGTCCTGCTGTTCGTCTTTTCCGCCCTGTCGGTGGCCTGGAACATCGTCGGCGGCTACGCCGGCCAACTGTCGCTGGGCCACGCGGTGTTCTACGGCATCGGCGGCTACACCGCCACGCTGCTGACGCAGAACTTCGGCATCTCGCCCTGGTTCGGCATGCTGGCGGGCGCGGCCATTTCCGCGGCCGTGGCCATCCTGATCAGCTACCCCACGCTGCGGCTGCGCGGGCCGTTCTTCGCGCTGGCCACCATCGCCATCCTGGAAGTGGTGCGGCTGCTGGTCATCCACGAAGAAAGCTGGACCGGCGGCTCCAGCGGCATCAGCCTGCCGCTGAACATCGGCTGGGCCTGGATCGTGTTCCGCGAAAAGATCAACTACGTGATCATCGCGTTCGGCCTGTTCCTCGTGGTGACCTGGGTATCGTGGTACATCCGCAAATCGCGCATCGGCCACTACCTGATCGCCATCCGTGAACGCGAAGATGCGGCGCTGGCGGTGGGCATTCCCACCGTGCGCGTGAAGATCATCGCCGCGGTGGTCTCGGCCATGCTGACCAGCGTGATCGGCACTTTCCACATCACCTACCTGACCTTCGTAGACCCCAGCTCCGCGTTTTCGCTGGAGCTGTCGATCCAGGTCGCCATGTTCGCCCTGATCGGCGGCCTGGGCACGGTGGCCGGCCCCATCGCCGGCACCTTCCTGGTGCTGCCCATCGCCGAGCTGGCGCGCGGCTGGCTGTCCAGCGTGGGCAACGGCATGCACGGGCTGATCTACGGCCTGATCCTGGTGGCGGTGGTGCTGACCATCCCCCGCGGTCTGGCGGGCGCCTTCGGCCCCGCCATCGAACGCGCGCTGGCGCGGCTGCCCTACCTGGGCACGCCGCGGACCCAACGCAAGCTCAACGAGCCGGCCCGGCTGCACGATGCCGTGCGCAACGACCAGCCCGTGCTCAAGGCCGACAAGCTGTTCAAGAGCTTCGGCGGCCTGCGCGCCACCAACGACGTGTCGCTGACGCTGAACCAGCACGAGATCCTGGGCATGATCGGCCCCAACGGCGCCGGCAAGACCACGGTGTTCAACCTGCTGTCCGGCTTTCTGTCGCCGGACAAGGGCGCGGTGTCGATGCGCGATGCGCAGGGCAACTGGGTCGCTTGCAGCACGCCGGATGAATTCGCGCACCAGGGGCTGGGCCGCACCTTCCAGATCGCCAAGCCCTTCACTGGCCTGACGGTGCTGGAAAACATCATGCTGGGCGCCTTCATCCGCACCTCTGACCGCGAGGAAGCCGAGCAGATCGCCCTGAAGGTGGCCGAGGAAACCGACCTGCTCAAGTCCCTGAACACCGAAGCCCGCAGCCTGACGGTGGGCGGCATGAAGCGGCTGGAGATCGCCCGCGCCCTGGCCATCCGGCCGCGCATCCTGCTGCTGGACGAAGTGATGGCGGGCCTGAACCCCACCGACATCGAGAAATCCATCCAGATGATCCGCCGCATCCGCGACTCGGGCGTGTCGGTGCTGCTGATCGAACACATGATGCAGGCCACCATGGCGCTGTCTGACCGCATCATCGTGCTGAACGAAGGCGCGGTGCTGGTCAGCGGGGCGCCCAGGGACGTGGTCGAGAACCCCGCCGTCATCGAAGCCTATTTGGGCAAGGAGTACCAGGATGCTTAAGGTTTCGGATCTTTCGTCGGGCTACGGTAAGAGCCAGGTGCTCAACGGCCTGAACTTCGAGGTGCGCGCCGGCGAGATCGTCACGCTGATCGGCGCTAACGGCGCCGGCAAGACCACCACGCTCAAGACCCTGTGCGGCGTCATCGGCGCCACCACGGGCCGCGTGGAATTCGAAGGCCAGGACCTGACCAACCGCCCGCCCTTCGACATCGTCGACGCGGGCATCACCATGATTCCCGAAGGCCGCCAGCTGTTTCCGCACTTCACCGTGAAGGACAACCTGCTGATGGGCTCGTACAAGCGCGCCGCCCGCCCCATCGTGCAGCGCAAGCTGGAAGAAGTGCTGCAGATCTTTCCGCGCGTGCGCGAACGCCTGGGCCAGTATGCCGGCTCGCTGTCGGGCGGCGAGCAGCAGATGGTGGCCATTGCGCGCGGCATGATGGCCGACCCCAAGCTGCTGGTGTTCGACGAGCCCTCACTAGGCCTGTCGCCGCTGCTGGTGCAGCAGATGTTCGACATCATCCGCGACGTCACCGCGCACGGCGTCACCGTGCTGCTGGTCGAGCAAAACGTATTCCGCACCCTGCGCCTGGCCGATCGCGGCTACGTGCTGGAAAACGGCGCCATCGTGCGCACCGGCACCGGCGCCGAGCTGCTGGCCGACCCCCACGTCAAGAAGGCCTACCTGGGCCACTGATTCTTCAAGGACCTGTCCTGTATGTCTTTACGCTGCACATTCATCGACCACGGCAAGGGCGGCCCGCCCGACTGCCTGCGCCCGGCCGAACGCGACATGGAATCGCCCTCCGGCCGCCAGGTGCTGATCGAAGTCGCCTACGCCGGGGTCAACCGCCCCGACGTGCTGCAACGCTCCGGCTCGTACCCGCCCCCGCCCGGCGCGTCACCCTACCTGGGCCTGGAAGTGTCGGGCACCATCATCGCCGCGGGCCCCCAGGCTACGCGCTGGAAGGTGGGTGACAAGGTCTGCGCGCTGACGCCCGGCGGCGGCTACGCCCAATACTGCCTGGCCGACGAACGCCACTGCCTGCCCGTGCCGCGCGGCCTGGACCTGCTGGCGGCCGCCGCCATTCCCGAAAACTATTTCACGGTCTGGACCAACGTGTTCGATCGCGCCCGCCTTGCGGCCGGCGAGAAATTCCTGGTGCACGGCGGCTCCAGCGGCATCGGTCTCACGGCCATCCAGCTGGCGCGCGCCTTCGGCGCCCAGGTCTGGACCACCGTCGGCAACGCCGAAAAGGCCCAGGCCTGCCTGGCGGCCGGCGCCCACCACGCGCTGAACTACCGCGATACCGACTTCGAAGCCGACATTCGCGAAGCGACGCAAGGCGCCGGCGTCGACGTCATCCTGGACATGGTGGGCGGCCGCTACATCAACAAGAACATCCGCCTGCTGGCCGTGAATGGCCGCCTGGTGCAGATCGCCTTCCTGGAAGGCAGCAAGGCCGAAATCGACGCCCTGCCCATCATGACCAAGCGGCTGTCGTTCACCGGGTCCACCCTGCGCCCGCGGTCGGACGAGGACAAGGGCGCCATTGCCCAGTCGCTGGCCGACAAGGTGCTGCCGCTGATGGAACAAGGCCAGTGCCTGCCGCGCATCCACGCCGTGTTTCCGCTGGCGCGCGCCAACGAGGCCCACGCCCTGATGGAGAGCAGCGCACACATCGGCAAGATCATGCTGCAGGTGCAGGCATGAGCGCGCGCTTCACCGATCAGGTCGTCATCGTCACCGGCGCCGTGGGCGGCATCGGCTCGGCCATCGTCGAAGGCTTCCTGGCCGAAGGCGCGAAGGTCGGGCTGATCGACTTCAACGCCCAGGCAGGCCAGGCCTGCGAGCAGGCGCTCAAGCAACGCGGCCACGCGGTGGCCTTCGTGCCGGCCGACGTGGCCCATTTCGACCAGTGCCAGGCGGCGTATGACCGCATCACCCGCGAGCTGGGCCCGGCCACCATCCTGGTCAACAACGTGGGCATCTCGCCCAAGACCGACGGCCGCGCGCTGAAGGTCTGGGAGATGACGCCCGGCGAATGGGACAAGGTGGTGGCGGTCAACCTGAACAGCGTCTTCTACATGACGCACCTGGCCGCGCCGCACATGGTCAAGCAGCGCCAGGGGCGCGTCATCAACATGTCGTCGGTGGCCGGCAAGGCTTACTGCGACATCGTCGCCGCGCACTATGCCGCCACCAAGGCGGCGCTGCTGGGCCTGACGCGCCACTGGGCCGCGGAACTGGGCGAGTACGACGTCACCGTCAACGGCCTGGCCCCGGGGCGCATCAGCACGCCGCTGCTCAAGAGCGTGCCCAAGGAAATCAATGACGCCGTGGCCGACGTCACCGCCCTGCGCCGCCTGGGCACGCCGGAAGAAGTGGCCGATGCCTGCCTCTTTTTCGCATCCGACCAGGCGCGCTTCGTGACCGGGCAGGTGCTCGATGTGGCGGGTGGCTGGTTAATGACGTAGAAAGCAAAAGCCCCGCGGGTTCAATGATCCAGCAGGGCTTTTTTGCCGGTCCGCCTCAGACAGACCGGCGATCCAGTGAACACCAGGACCGATCAGAAGTCCATGCTGGCGCTCAGCGAGAACGTGCGCGGGCCGCCCAGCACCAGGTAGCCGTTGCCGGGGTAGCCGCCCACCGACGACCAGTAATTGCGGTTGGCGATGTTGTCGACCCGGGCGCGCAGCGTCACCACGTGGCCGTCCACGTCCATCATGTAACGCAGGCCGGCGTCGAAACGCGTCCAGCCGGGCACCTTGAGCGTGTTGGCATCATCCGCATAGGACGCGCCGGTGTAGACCACGCGGCCGTCCACAGCCAGGCCCTGCACGCCGGGAATGTCCCATTCCGCGCCCAGGTTGGCCTGGAAGCGCGGCACGCCGATCACGCGGTTGCCGTCGATGGCCGTGTTGCCGGTGGACCGCTGCTTGGCATCCAGGAAGGTCAGGCCGCCCAGCACGCGCACGGTCTTGATCGGTTCGCCGAACACGGTCAGCTCCACGCCCTGGTGGCGATCTTTGCCGGAGGCCGTGAACTTGTTCGACGCATCGTAGGAAGCGCGCGGCTTGTCGGTCGAGAACAGCGCCAGGCCCGCGCCCAGGCCGTCGCCGTCGTACTTGACGCCGATTTCCTTCTGCTTGGAAACGTACGGCGCCAGGCTTTCGCCCTGGTTGGGCACGGGCTTGCCGTTGGCCACGCTGGGCGCCGTATCGCCGGCCACCAGCGCCTCGATGTAGTTGGCATACAGCGACACGCTGGGCGCCACCTTGAACACGAGGCCCGCGGCCGGCGAATTGCGGCTCTGGTCGTAGGCGCCGTTTTCCTTGCCGGTGTTGTAGGCATAGCTGCGCGAGGACAGGCGCTGATGACGGATGCCCAGGGTCAGCAGCACCTTGTCGTCCAGGAACGACAGGGTGTCGCCGAACGCGTAGCTGCTGGTGCGCGTGCGGCCTTGCAGCGCCGGATCATCGATATCGTTGCCGCGCAGCGCCTTGGCGCTGAACGCCGGCTGCGAATACGACTGCGGGTCGTAGATATTGGTCGGGAAGGTATTGGCGTAGTCCATGATGTAGGCGTTCTTTTTCTTCAGATCGAAGAAAGACGCCGACACCACGAATTCATGCCCCACCGGGCCGGTGCGCACCTTGGCGCGCAGCCCGACTTCACCCGTGTTGACGCTGTCCTTGCGGGTGTTGTCGAAGCGGTAGAAATTGCCCGCGCCCGTGGACGCGTTGGTCAACGTGACGTTGCCCAGCGAATTCGCTTCGTCGCTGCGGCGCATGCCAAAGGCTGCCCAGCCAGTCAGCTTGTCGCTGAAGTCGTGCTCGGCCCGCACCGTGCCGAACCAGTCGCGTTCATTGGAATACGACCAGGGCTGCGCATAGTTCGAGCTGGCATCGGGCGGCGCCGGCACGTGATCCTTCAGGCCCACCACGCTGATGTTCGGCCGCGCCCGCTTGAGCTTGTTTTCCTGAAAGCCGATGTCGGCCGACAGGCGCGTATCGGCCGAACGCCAATCCAGGCCCAGCGACACCAGGCTGGTGCGGGAGTGTTCGTCGTCGATGGCCGTGTCGCCGCTGCGCTGCGCCGCGTTGATGCGGATGCCGGTGCTGTCGTCCGGGCCGAAGCGGCGCGCGATGTCGGTGGACACCTGGAACTGGCCGCCGCTGGACACGCCGGTGGTGATGCGGGTCAGCGGATCGTTCGGCGCGCGCTTGGGCACCAGGTTGATCACGCCGCCGATGCCGCCGCCGTTGGGCGCCGCGCCCGTCAGGAAGGCGGTCGCGCCGCGCAGCACTTCCACGCGTTCGAACAGTTCGGTGGCGATGTACTGGCGCGGCAGCAGGCTGTACAGCCCGTTGTAGGCCACGTCGTCCGAGCTCAGGATGAAGCCGCGGATGAAATACGATTCCTGGAAGTTGCCGAAGCCGCGCGCCACGCGCACGCCCGGGTCGTTCTGCAACACTTCGCCGACGCTGCGCGCCTGCTTGTCCTGGATCAGTTCATTGGTATAGCTGGTGACGCTGAACGGGGTGCTCATGATGTCTTGCGTGCCCAGCACGCCGATACGGCCGCCACGCGCCACCTGCCCGCCCGCATAAGGCTGGGCCAGGCCGCCGGCCGAGGCGTCGGCGCTGGCCTCCACCTTGATCGCTTCCATCGACACGACCGGACTGTTGGCGTCGGCGGCGGGCGCGGCGGATTGGGCATGGGCGACGGCGTACGGCAAGGCCGCAACCACGCACGCAAGAGTTCGTAGTTTCATATCGGGATATCAATAAGCGGGCGCTTCGCAAGAAGCAGGGAATCGCAAGTGCGAGCTAGATTCTAGATAAAACGGAATCATTCTCATTGCGTCCCTTATATAGAAATCTCTAATTGTTGCAGCCGCACAACGGCCGCGGACAGGATTTCCGCTTTCTATTCAGCACCTTGTCAGACCCGCCCGCGCTCAGCCCCGCACGCTTGCCTCTTGGCGAAGCTGGCCGAATTCCCCCGCTTCGTAGGCGGCCATCGCCTGCGACAGCGCGCGTGAATTCGACATCACGAAGGGGCCGCGCTGTATCACCGGCTCATTGATGTCCCGCCCCGCCACCAGCACGAAATGCGATGGCGCGCTGCCCGCGATCAGCAACAGCATGCCGTCGCTGTCCGCCGAGGCGGCCAGGGCCGCCCCCGCGGGCAGGATGGCGAAGTCGGGATCGACCACGCTCTTGACGACAGGCGCCGGCCGTTTGCCGACCGTGGCGGACGGCGCCGACGTCCCGCCCGAGGCAGGCGCCATGGGCGCGCCCGGCGCGACTGGCGTGGTCTGGTGCCGCGCGCGCACCCCCAATTCGCCCTGCACCGCATACAGCCAGGCATTCCAGCCCGCCGGCAGCGGCACCAGGCGCGAGGCGCCCGGCCGCAGCCAGCCGTCCAGCACCAGCAAGGGCTCGGGCGTGGCCAGCGGCGCGTCCCAACCGCCGTAGCTGCCCGAGGCCACGCGCACCCGGCCCGCGTCGTTCTGGATCACCGGCATTTCCCAGGCGCGCAGCAGCGCGGTGTCCGGCGCCAGTGATTTCAGTTTTTCGGGCAGGTTCACGAACATCTGCAGGCCGTTCAGGCGTGCCTCGCCCACCGGCTGCTGCGTGTGCACGATGCCGCGGCCGGCCAGCGTCCAGTGCAGGTCGCCGGCACGAATTTCGTGGTCGTTGTGCACGCTGTCGCGGCTGCGCATGGCGCCCCGTGTGTCTTCCAGCAGCAGGGTCACCGCCGACATGCCGGCATGGGGATGCGGCGCGAATGTCGGGCCGGTCATGACGAAGTGGTCCACCAGCACCAGGGGCGACATACCCTGCGGGAAATCGGTGTAGCGGAATTGGCGGATGGAACAGGCGTCACCCACGGGTTCAAACGAGGGGGTGACGGGAGGGCTGAGACGGAGGGTCAAGGATGTGCTGCCTGGTTTTATTACCTGGCGCCAAGCTTATGGGTTCTGCCCTGCGCACAGTAGAGTCGGATTTCAGGAATAATTGTCCTGTTAAGTAGGACAATCCTTCGCGTAAACCCCCATGAACACCTACATTCATCACCTCGACGATCTTCTGCTTTTCAGCGAGGTGGTGGAGAAAGGCGGCTTTTCCGCCGCGGCCCGCGTGCTGAACATGCAGCGCTCGAAACTGAGCCGGCGCGTGGCCGAACTGGAGGCGCGCCTGGGCATGCGGTTGCTCCAGCGCAACACCCGCCGGGTGTCGCTCACCCCCATGGGCGAACAGATCTACGTGCACGCCCTGGCCATGGCGCGCGAGGCCCGCAGCGCCTTCGACCTGGCCGCCTCGATAGGCGACACGCCCAGCGGCCTGCTGCGCATGACCGCACCGTCGGCGTTGGCGGTGACCCTGGTGGGCGACCTGGTGGCGCGCTTCTGCCTGAAGCATCCGGGCGTGCGGGTGCTGCTCGATACCCGCGACCAGATCATTGACTTGGTGGGCGAAGGCTACGACCTGGCCTTTCGGGCCCAGGGCGCGTCGCTGACGGATTCGCGGCTGGTCGCGCGCGAACTGGCCCCGGTGCCGTTGATCCTGGTGTGCGCCCCCGGCGTGGCCCTGGCCGCGCCGCGGCACCCGCGCGACCTGAACACCTTGCCCTTGCTCGCCCACGCCACGCAGGACAGCCCGCAAAGCTGGCACTTCGTCGGCCCGGCAGGCGAAGCCGAATCGGTTGAATACCTGCCGCGCTGCCTGAGCAGCAACCTGGCGGCGCTGCGCGAAATGGCGCGCGCCGGCCTGGGCGTGGCGCTCTTGCCGCATTACCTGTGCGCCGGGGCGCTGGCCAAGGGCGACCTGGTGCAGATCCTGCCCGCCTGGCAGACGGCGCCGGCCCGCATCTATGCGGTCATGCCCGCCCGCCGCGGGGCGCCGCTGGCGCTGCGGCGCTTCCTGGAATTCGCGGTGGCGGAACTGCCAGCGCTGGTGGCCTGACGCAGCGCCACGCGGGCCCGCCGTCAATCCAGCTTGATGTGGTTGGCCTGGATCACGGCGCCCCAGCGCTCGCGGTCTTCAGCCACGTAGGCATCGATCTCGGCCTGGCCGCGCGGCGCCTGGATCACCAGCCCCTGCACCTGGAAACGGTCGCGAAAGTCGGGCTGCCGCATCACCTCCGCCACGGCCTCTTGCAGGCGCGCGGCTTCGGCCGACGGCGTTGCCTTGGGCACGGCCAGGCCGAACCAGGTGGCCGCGCGAAACCCCGGAAACCCGCTTTCGGCCACCGTGGGCACGTCCGGCAGCACGGGCAGGCGTTCGCTGGTGGTCACCGCCAGCGCCTTGATCTTCTTGTCGCGCACCAGCGGCAGCGACGTGCTGATGACGTCGACCATCAACTGCGTGTCGTTGCTCATCAGGGAACTGAGCGCGGGCGCGCTGCCGTTGTACGGAATGTGCGCGGCGTCGATGCCGGTGCGCGACTTCAACAATTCCGTGGCCAGTTGCAAGGGGTTGCCGATGCCGACCGATGCGTAGTTCAGCTTGCCCGGCCGGGCGCGCGCGTAATCGACGAATTGCGCCAGCGTGGCGGCCGGCACGTCGTTGTTGGCCACCACCACCTGCGGCAATTCCGCCACCACCGACAGCACGCGGAAATCGCGCGCGGCGTCATACGAGATCTTTTGGTAGAGCATGGGGTTGAGCACCATGCTGGCGTTGCTGGCCAGGAACACGGTATAGCCGTCGGGTTGGGCCCGCGCGACCTGGGTGGCGGCGATCATGGTGTTGGCGCCCGGCTTGTTTTCCACCACCACGGGCTGCCCCAGTTCCTGCGAGAGCCTTTCGGCCAGCACCCGCGCCAACTGGTCGGCCGACCCGCCCGGCGTATACGGCACCACCAGCTTGACCGGGTGGTCCGGAAACGCCGCCAACGCGGTCGACGTGCCAGCGGCACACAGCAACAAGGCAGCCGCGCAGCGGCCGAACGCGTGAATCATCCTCGACATGGTTGTCTCCCCAGTGTCATTGTTCGATGCGCAATATGGGCTTGCGCTTGTGGTGATGCGTGGATCGCCCGCTACACCTTCCTTTCCAGGCCGGCCCAGAAGGTATCGCGCAGGCGGCGCTTGGCGATCTTGCCGTTGTCGTCGCGCGGCAAGGCCGCCTGCAGGCGCAGTTCGCGCGGCACCTTGAACCGCGCGATGCGCCCCGCCAGCCACTGCAATGCGTCTTCGGGCCGCACGTGGGCATCGGCCGCCGGCTGCACCAGCGCCAGCAGGCGTTCGCCGAACTCGTCGTCGGGCACGCCGAACACCGCGCAATCGGCCACGCCGGGATACTGCATCAGGTGGTGTTCGATTTCGGCGGGGTAGATGTTCACGCCGCCCGAAATGACCAGGTCGGATTCCCGGTCGCACACGAACAGGTAGCCGTCGTTGTCCACGTAGCCCAGGTCGCCCAGGCCGATCAGGCCGTCGAGTTCGACGCGGCGGCGGGCCTCGGGGTGGTTGCGGTAGGTGAAATCGGCATAGGCCGGCTGGCGCACGAAAATGCGGCCGACCTGCCCCGGGGCGCACGCGGCGCCGTCGTCGCCGACGATGCGCACCTGCGCGCCGCCGATGGGCCGGCCGGCGCTGCCGGGCCGTACCAGGGCCTCTTGCGAGTCGATGGCGGTTACCATGCCGGCCTCGCTGGACGCGTAGGTTTCATGGATGACGGGCCCCAGCCAATCGATCATGGCGCGCTTGAGCGCCGGTGCGCACGGCGCGCCGGTGGATGCCACGAAGCGCAGCGACGACAGGTCGAACGACGCGCGCACCGCCGGGTCCAGTTTCAAGAGGCGCACATACATGATGGGCACCAGGTAGATCGTGTCGATGCGGTGCCGTTCGATCAGGCGCAGCACGTCGACGGGATCGAAGCGCGGCGTCACCACCAGGGTGTCGCAGACCCGCAGCGCCACCTGCGCGAAAACGCTGGGCGCGCTGTGGTAGATGGGCGCGGGCAGCAGCGCCCGGCAACCGGCGCGCAAACCGTAGGCCTGTTCGACCACGGCTTCGACGGCCGCCAGGCGCTGCGGCAGTTGGTCCAGCGGAAACGGTTCGCGCACGACGCCCTTGGGCCGCCCGGTGGTGCCCGACGTATAGGCCATGTGGCCACGCGGGGCCACCACGGGGCCGTCGTAGGGCGCATGCGCGTCGCGCCAGCCGGCGTAGTCGTCGGCCGCGCCCGCCGCCCCCACCCGCAGGGCGGGCAGGTCAGCGGGCAACGCGCCCTGCACCGCCGGCCACAGGTCGGCTTCGGCGATCAGCAGCCGGGCGCCGCTGTCGGTCACCAGAAAGGCCACCTCGGAAGGCGTGTAGTGCCAGTTGATGGGGCAGTAATAGCAGCCCAGCCGCTTGCAGGCCTGGATGATTTCCAGGTAGGGCATGCCGTTGCGCAGCAGCACCGCCACCACGTCGCCTTCGCCCACGCCCATCGCCGCCAGCCCGGCCGCGACCTGTTCGCCGCGCAGCGCCAGCGTGGCGCGGTCCAGCACGCAATCGCCGACGATGATCTGCCCGGCGCCCAAGGATGCGGTGGGCGCCGTGGCGCGATGATCCGACGCCCTCATGCCCGGCCCGCCGAACGCTGCGCCTTGTCTTCGGCATTGCGCGCCTCGATGGCGGCGCGGGCCGCGGCCCAGTCGTCGTCGGTCCATTCGAAGTACTGCTTGAAGTAGGCGCCGTTGGCCAGGTAGTCGCCGCCGTCCAGCGCGATGGTCTGGCCGTTGATCCAGTCGTTGCCCGGCGCCAGCAAAAAGGCGGCGAGTTCGCCGATGTCCTGGTCCTGGCCCAGGCGCTGCATGGGGTTCTGCTTGACCAGGGCATCGGTGCCGGTGTCGTTGGGCCGCAGCCGGGCCGACGCGCCCTCGGTGGGAATGACCCCGGGCGCAATGGCGTTCAGGCGGATGCCGCGGCGGCCCCATTCCACGGCCAGCGACTTGGTCATGGCGTCGATGCCGGCCTTGGACATGGCCGACGGCACCACGAACGGCGAGCCGGTCCAGACCCAGGTGACCACGATGGACACCACCGCACCCGACGCGCCCGTGGCGATCCAGCGCTTGCCCACGGCCTGCGTCATGTAGAACGTGCCGCGAAAGACCGTGTCGGCGATGGCGTTGAAGCCACGCTCGGACAGTTTTTCGGTGGGGCTGATGAAGTTGCCGGCGGCATTGTTGACCAGGGCATCCAGCCCGCCGTGGTCGGCCCAGATGCCGGCCACCATGGCGTCCACCGCGCTGGCGTCACGGATATCCACGGCGTGGGCATGGGCCTGGCCGCCGAAATCGCGCCGCAGCGCCTCGGCCGCCTGCTCCAGCACCGCCAGGCGGCGGCCGCAGAGATGCACCGTGGCGCCCAGCGCCGCCAACTGCCGGGCCATGGCATAGCCCAGCCCGGTGCCGCCGCCGGTGACGAGAATGCGCTGGCCCTGGTACAGGTCGGCGCGGAACATGGTTTGCCGCATGGGGTGTCTCCTTGTGTTTGGTTTGAGAATATCAATGGCCTTGATTCGCGACAATGCCTTGATATGACTAAACTCTGTTTCCTCACAGGCAACAATGAGGCAAGCCATGGCCGCCCTGGACCTGAACCTGATCCAGCTGTTCGTGACCATCGTGGAAGCCGGCACGCTGAGCGAAGCCGCGCTGCGCCAGGGCGTGACGCGGTCGCACGTAAGCCGCAACTTGCAGAAGCTGGAACGCGCCTTTGGCGCCCAATTGATCCGGCGCACCACCCGCCGGCTGGAACTGACCCATGAAGGCACCGTGCTGTACGACCACGGCGCCCGCATGGCGCGCGAGGTGGAATCGGCCCGCCACGCCTTGCAAAAACTGGGCACCGAGCCCACCGGCCACGTACGCCTGAGCCTGCCCACCGGCCTGGGCGAACTGGAAGCCCTGCGCCCGCTGCTGGTGCGCTTCGCGCTGGACCATCCCAGTCTAAGCCTGCGAGTGCTGTTTTCGAACCGGGTGAGCGACCTCATTTCGTCCGAGATCGACGTGGCGCTGCGGGTCATCTCGACCCCGCCGCAAGACTACGTGGCCCGCGACCTGGGCCGCATCAAATGGCATCTTTGCGCCGCGAAGGGCTACCTGGAACGCATGGGCACTCCCAGCCACCCGCGCGACCTGGCCCGCCTGGACTTTCTGGCGCCGCCCGCCCCCCGGCCCCAGGTGACCCTGCGGCTGCACCGCAAGGGCCAGGCCTATGACGTCAAGCTGGCCACACGGCTGCAATCCGAGTATTTCCCCTTCCTGGCCCAGGCCGCCCGGGAGGGGGCCGGCGTGGCGCTGCTGCCCGCCTATATCGTGCAGCCCGATCTGCGGGCCGGCCGGCTGGTGCCGGTGCTGCAGGCCTACCAGGCCGAAGGGCCGGGCGAGCGCCTCTATATCCTGACCTCGCCCACTCCCTATCCATCGACCGCCCAGCGCGCCCTGGTGGACTTCCTGAAAACAGAACTGGAACCCCTGCTGCGCGATTTCCTGGCCTGACCGGCCGCCATGCACTTGTAGGACTTCTTTGTTAAAAAAAGGGGACTTGCAGGGACGGCGCGCCTGCTCCAAAGTAGCGGTTTGGGCATGCAGCCCTGGGCAGGCGCCAGATCCTTGGGCGCCCCAGGCCGGACCCGGATTGCCGGGCATGGCCAGGACCAGACGCCGCCAAGGAACTTTGACGTGCCCTTCAAGTCTTATATAAGATATAAGACACAAGCCAGACCGCGCCGCTGTCGCCTACAATGACAAACGCGTCGAAACGCCTGAAAATGCCGGCTTTACGCGGGCGAAACCACGGAGTCCATCATGCCGCACAACACCCTAGACACACTCAAGAATTTCAAGATCGGCAACAAGTCCTGTCAGTTCTATTCGCTGCCGGCGCTGGGCAAGTCCCTGGGCATCGACGTGCAGCGCTTGCCGGTCTCCATTCGTATCGTGCTGGAATCGGTGCTGCGCAACTGCGACGGCAAGAAGGTCACGGAAGAACACGTGCGCCAACTGGCCGCCTGGCAGGCCAACGCCAAGCGCGAAGACGAAATTCCCTTCGTGGTCGCCCGGGTGGTGCTGCAGGACTTCACCGGCGTGCCGCTGCTGGCCGACATCGCCGCCATGCGCTCGGTGGCCGACAAGATGGGCAAGAGCCCCAAGAGCATCGAACCCCTGGTGCCGGTCGACCTGGTGGTCGACCACTCGGTCATGATCGACTACTTCGGCACGAAGAACGCGCTGGACCTGAACATGAAGCTGGAATTCAAGCGCAACCAGGAGCGCTACCAGTTCATGAAGTGGGGCATGCAGGCCTTTGACACCTTCGGCGTGGTGCCCCCGGGCTTCGGCATCGTCCACCAGGTGAACCTGGAATACCTGGCGCGCGGCGTGCACCAGGACAAGAAGAACAACGTCTACTACCCCGACTCGCTCGTCGGCACCGACAGCCACACCACCATGATCAACGGCATCGGCGTGGTCGGCTGGGGCGTGGGCGGCATCGAAGCCGAAGCCGGCATGCTGGGCCAGCCGGTGTACTTCCTGACCCCCGACGTGGTCGGCGTGGAACTCAAGGGCAAGCTGCGCGGCGGCGTCACCGCCACCGACCTGGTCCTGACCATCACCGAAATGCTGCGCCGTGAAAAAGTGGTCGGCAAGTTCGTGGAATTCTGTGGCGAAGGCACGGCCAGCCTGTCGGTGGCCGAACGCGCCACCATCGGCAACATGGCCCCCGAATACGGCGCCACGATGGGCTTTTTCCCGGTCGATGGCCGCACCATCGACTACTTCCGCGGCACTGGCCGCACCGAAGACGAAATCGCCGCGTTCGAAGCCTACTTCAAGGCCCAGAACATGTTCGGCGTGCCCGCCGCCAAGGACATCAACTTCACCAAGCTGCTGACGCTGGACCTGTCCACCGTCGCCCCGTCGCTGGCTGGCCCCAAGCGCCCGCAGGACCGCATCGAGATCGGCAACGTCAAGAACACCTTCATCGACCTGTTCTCCAAGCCGGTGGCCGAAAACGGCTTCAACCAGCCCGCCGACAAGCTGCAGCAGACCTTCACCACCAGCACGGGCACCAAGGTCAAGAACGGCGACATCCTCATTGCCGCCATCACCTCGTGCACCAACACATCCAACCCCAGCGTGCTGCTGGCCGCCGGCCTGTTGGCCAAGAAGGCCGTCGAAGCCGGCCTGAAAGTGCCCAAGCACATCAAGACCTCGCTGGCCCCTGGCTCGCGCGTGGTCACCGAATACCTGACCAAGACGGGCCTCTTGCCCTACCTGGAAAAGCTGGGCTTCGACGTGGCCGCCTACGGCTGCACCACCTGCATCGGCAACGCCGGCGACCTGACGCCCGACCTGAACGACGTCATCACCAGCAACGACCTGGTCTGCTCGGCCGTGCTGTCCGGCAACCGCAACTTCGAAGCGCGCATCCACCCGAACATCAAGGCCAACTTCCTGGCCTCGCCCCCGCTGGTGGTGGCCTACGCCCTAGCCGGCACGGTCACGCGCGACCTGATGACCGAACCCGTCGGCCGCGGCAAGAACGGCGACATCTGGCTGGGCGACATCTGGCCCACCACCGAAGAAGTCGAATCGCTGCTCAAGTACGCCCTGGACCCCAAGGCGTTCGAGGCCAACTACGGCCAGGTCAAGAGCAACCCGGGCAAACTCTGGGAAAACATCAAGGGCGTCAACGGCGACACCTACAACTGGCCTGATTCCACCTACATCGCCGAACCGCCGTTCTTCGATGGCTTCGGCATGACCCCGGGCGCGATGCCCACCGTCAAGAACGCCCGCGCACTGGGCGTGTTCGGCGACTCGGTCACCACCGACCACATCTCGCCGGCCGGCTCCATCAAGGAAACCTCGCCCGCGGGCAAGTGGCTCAAGGAACACGGCGTCATGAAGGCCGATTTCAACAGCTACGGCTCGCGCCGGGGCAACCATGAAATCATGATGCGCGGCACCTTCGCCAACGTGCGCATCAAGAACCTCATGATTCCCGCGGCGGCCGACGGCAGCCGCTTCGAAGGCGGCGAAACGCTGTTCCAGCCCAGCGGCGAACAGATGTCGATCTACGACGCGGCCATGAAGTATGTCGCAGCCGGCACGCCCACCGTGGTGTTCGGCGGCGAAGAATACGGCACCGGCTCGTCGCGCGACTGGGCGGCCAAGGGCACCCAGCTGCTGGGCGTGAAGGCCGTCATCACCCGCAGCTTCGAACGCATCCACCGCAGCAACCTGGTCGGCATGGGCGTGCTGCCCCTGCAGTTCAAGGGCGGCGACAGCGTGCAGTCGCTGGGCATCACCGGCGAAGAGACCTACGACATCTCCGGCCTGGAAAACGGCATCAAGCCGATGCAGGACGTGACGCTGACCATCACCCGCAAGGATGGCTCCAAGCAGGACGTCACCGTGCTGCTGCGCATCGACACCCCGATCGAAGTCGACTACTACCAGCACGGCGGCATCCTGCCCTTCGTGCTGCGCCAGTTGCTGGCCGCTTAAGCGCCCACACACGCACCTGCCCCTCGCAGGCAAGACAAAGCCCCTGGAACCGCAAGGTTCCAGGGGCTTTTTTCATGGCTTGCGAACGCCCGCCGGCGCGAGGTTCAGGCCAGGCGCCGCACTACTGGCTGACCAGCTCGACGCGGCGATTCTTGGCGCGACCCGCCTCGGCATCGTTGGCCGCCACCGGCGCCAGCGACGCCACGCCGCGCGGCGACAGGCGCGCGGCGGGAATCTTGTAGTCGGCCTCCAGCGCCTTGACCACGGCGTCCGCGCGCTTTTGCGACAAATCCAGGTTGCGCGCCAGAGTGCCCTGGTTGTCGGTATGGCCCACCACGTAGACCTTCAGGTTGGGGTTGGCCTTGAGCAGCTTGCCCATTTCTTCCAGCGCGGCCTTGGATTCCGGCTTGACCTCGGCCTTGTCGGTATCGAAGTACACGCCGTAGACGGCCACGCGCCCCGATTCGGCCAGCGACTTCTGCATGGCGGCCATGTCCAGCACCTGGACCTGCCCGGTCTGCATGGGTTTGGTCTCGACCACCTGCACGTAGACCGGCGTGATCTGGTTGGCGCTGTCTTCCATCACGTCCAGGAACACATACAGGTCGCCCGACGGCGCTTCTTTCCTGGCCAGCACCACGTAGTACTTGCCACCGAACGCAGCATCGCCCTGCCCGGGCGGGCTGACCTTGCCGCCGTTGATGACGAACGACTGGAAGTCGCTGCCGCATTGATCGTCGCCCTTGCACTCGAATACGGTCTTGAAGCCGCCCGACTGCAACGCGCCCTGGTAGTTGCGGTACACCTCGAGCGCCGACTTGCCGCCGCCGATGCGATACGAAATGCGCGTGACCTTGCCCTCCAGTTGCAACCCCTTGGCGGCCGATTCCTGGGCGATCGGCTGGTTGGGCATGAAGGCTTCGTCGTAGTCCTTGCGTTCGTAGGCACGGATCTCGGCGCCCTTGAAACGCGTCAGCGCAGGATGGTCGCTCGACCCGGGCACGTCTTCGGCCCAGGCGGGCTGCAAGGCGCCCAGGCACAGGGCGGCGATGGCCAGGCATGCGGATGCCACGATAGGCGCTTTCACGATCTTGATCTCCCCGCCGGCGGCGCCGGCATGCGTCCAACACAAGGAAACGCCCGCGAGGCGCGGGCGGCAGCCATTATGCATAGTCGCTCTGCCGTTTCCAACCCGCGGGGCGTAACAAGGCGTAGAGGCGCCGAGCCGCTGCGCCACTCAGCGGCTCGGCGCACGCTACACCCTAGTCGAACGCGTAGGCGTCCATCGCCAGCGCGCCGTACGAGATCTCGTCGGTCAGCCGCGTGGCCTGCGCACCGCCCGCCCCCAGCGCCACGTACAGCGGCATCAGGTGGTCGTCGTGCGGATGCGCCTGCGTCGCGCCCGGCGCCTGCGCCTGCCAGTCCAGCAGCGCCGGCACGTCGTGGGCCGCCAGGTGGCGGGCGTACCAGTCCTGGAATGCCGGCACATACGGCACCGGCGGCGCGTCCTGCGGCATGCGCACGTGACGCAGGTTGTGCGTCAGCGAACCCGACCCGATGATCAGGATGTCTTCGTCGCGCAGCGGCGCCAGGGCACGGCCCAGCTCGAACTGCGCCGCCGCGTCGCGCCCCATGTCCAGCGACAGCTGCACCACCGGCACGTCGACCTCGGGATACAGATAGCGCAGCGGCACCCAGGCGCCGTGATCCAGCGGCCTGCGCGGATCGCGGTCGGCGGCGATGCCGGATTCGGCCAGCAGGCTTTGCACCCGCTCGGCCAGCTCCGGTGACCCGGGCGCGGCGTATTGCAGCGTGTAAAGCTCGGGCGGAAACCCGCCGAAGTCGTGCCAGGCCACCTGCTGGTCACGCGTGGACAGGGCCAGGCCCTGGCCCATCCAGTGCGGCGAAATCACCAGGATGCCGCGCGGTTTGCGGCCCTGGGCCTGGCTCCAGGCGACCAGCGCGGGGCCGGTCGAACCGGGCTCCACGGCCAGCATGGGGGAACCATGGGAAACGAAAAGCGTAGGCCAGCGCATGGCGGTGACTCCAGGAAATCATGTCGATGGAAGCATTTTCGGTCGTTTCCATTCGGCAATAAACCCCCGCCAAAGGGATAATCTGTTGCCCGTTCAGCATCAATGCCGCACCGCGCGACCCGTCCGCCATGGCGGGAGCCGCCTCGCTGCCGTGCCCGCCCCGCGCGCTGCCGGCCTTGCCGCGCGCCCGTGCTGCCCGCGACCGTGGCGGGCGTTAAACTACGTCGTTACACACTTACTGGACGCCTCCGAAGTTATGGCCCGATCCCGCAGCCAATCCGCTCCCCGCATGAACCGCGATGCCACCCGCCTGGTCACGCTTGCCCAGTCGCTCAACCGTTCGGGCAGCCGCGTTGAAGACGTGTTCTGGGAGAACCAGCTTGGCGAAGCGATTCCGAAGCTGCTCAAGGCAAGCCAGGACGCCCCGTTGGAGGCCGCCCTGGACCATCTCGCCCAAAGCGACGTGGGCGCCTACGAAGTCCTGATCGAACAGGCCGAAACCCTGTCCGAATCGATGAAGATCGAGAAAAACGGCGTGCGCTACGACGTGCTGCTGATCGTCGCGCCCATCGTGGCCTGGACCCGCTACGCCATTCCCACCGGCGCCGTGTCCGCCAGCGCCCAGCAGGCGCTGCTGGCCCAGTTGCACGGCCATGTGCTGTCCAGCCAGGCCCGCACGGCGCTGATGCCGTGGCTGGTCAGCGTCGACCAGATGCCGCGCACCTTCTCCGAAACCTGGCAATGGCTGCAACGCCTGGGTTCGCAGGCACTCGGCGCCGAAACCACCAAGCCCACGCTGAACACCGAGGCCGAAACTGCCAACATGCTGGCCGACACGCGCTACATCGTGGCGGCGGTGGCGGTGCCGGAATTCGCGCCCGTCTTCCGCTGGCAGGAGCAGATCGGCGAGGCCGACGCCAGCCGCGACGCCTGCCAGGAACAATGGGCCGCCCAGGCCCAGCCCACGCTGGCCGCCTTGCTGCCGGGCTGCGGCTTTGAATCGCTGCTGCCCGATGCCTACTACGTCAGCAACCGCGAAGCCGACCGTCGCGTACGGCCGCTGTCGCTGCGCGCCGCCATCAGCTGGCTCGAAGGCGCGGTCAGCCTCGAAGCCTCGCAACTGCGCGCGGTGGTGGCCGGCTGCGGTGAAAACCGGGTCGACGAATACCGCATCAGCTTCACGGCGCGCAACAGCAACGACGTCTACTACGGCTGCGTCTGGCCGCTGTACGGCCGCGAAGAAGACCTGCCCGGCGACGAAGGCCAGCCCGACGTGGTCGACGAAATCGCGGCCCTGCTCAAGGAATATGGCGTGAACGACGTGCGCCGCATTCCGGGCGTGCTGCCGCCGGAATACTGCGAAGACTGCGGCGCGCCCTACTTCCCCAACCCCCTGGGCGAACTGGTGCACGCCGAACTGCCCGAAGACGCCGAGGCCGCCCCCGCCAAGTTCCACTGAAGGCCGGCCATGCAAGCGGACATCTTCTGCCGGGTCGTCGACAACTACGGCGACATCGGCGTCTGCTGGCGGCTGGCGCGCCGCCTGGCGCACGGCTGCGGCTGGGACGTCCGCCTGTGGGTCGACGACCTGGCCAGCTTTGCCCGCATCCAGCCCGGCATTGCTGCCGCCCTGGCACGCCAGGCCTGCCAGGGCATCGACATCGTGCATTGGTCCGATGCTCCCGACCCGACGCTGGCAGCCCGCGACGTGGTGATCGAGGCCTTTGCCTGCGATCCCCCGGCCGGGTTCCTGGACAGCATGCGGCGCACCCATCCGGTCTGGATCAACCTGGAATACCTCAGCGCCGAGGCCTGGGTCGAAAGCTGTCACGGCCTGCCGTCGCAGCGGCCCGACGGCCTGGTGAAGCATTTCTTCTTTCCCGGGTTCACGCCCGCCACCGGCGGCCTGCTGCGCGAGCCGGCCTTGTCGGCTGAACGCAACGCTTTCCAGGCCGATCCCGACGCGCAGGACGCCTTTCTGCGCAACCTGGGCGTGTCGGACGCGCTGCTGTCGCCACGGCGCACAGGCGCCCGCACGGTGTCCCTGTTTTGCTACCCCAGCGCCCCGCTGGACGGCCTGGTCCGGGCCCTGGCCGACGATCCCGTCCCCACCCTGCTGCTGGCGCCCCAGGGCGTGGCGCCAGGCCTGGAAGCCGCCTGCGCCGCGCGGCCCGGCGGTCCGTCCGTGGCGCGGCTGCCCTTCGTGGCCCAGCCCGACTACGACCGCGTGCTGTGGTGCGCCGACCTGAATTTCGTGCGCGGCGAAGATTCCTTCGTACGCGCCGCCTGGGCCGCCCGCCCGCTGGTCTGGCAGATCTACCCGCAGGAAGAAAACATCCACCTGGAAAAACTCGAGGCCTGGCTGGCGCGCTATCCGGCCCCGGATACAGCTGCGGCCCTGATTCGCGCCTGGAATCTGCCCGCCAACCCTGAAGCCACGGCGCGCGCCCTGACCGACGTCCTGGCGCCCGCCGCCTGGCGGGCCTGGACGCAAAGCGCCCGCGACTGGGACAGCGCACAGGCCGCACAACCGGATCTGGCGGAAAATCTGGCCGGTTTTTGCGCAGAGTTAGCCAAGAAACGTTAGAATAGAGAGTTTTCTGAGTCGCCCAGGAATTACCGGGCCTCAACTATGTCGCCTCCCGGGGTGTGCATGAAGCCGAGAACGCTGGCCAGGTCAGGCAGCCGTTGACACGTTATCAACGTGATTGACTCGCGGGCCCTGCAGGCGGGCGTTGCGGCTTTTTGCTAGCACGGCGAGTGCACCCATCCCCCCGGAGTTTTATCGATGAAAACCGCTCAGGAATTGCGAGTCGGCAACGTGGTCATGGTCGGCAAGGACCCCCTCGTGGTCCAGAAGGCCGAATACAACAAGTCCGGCCGTAACGCCGCTGTTGTGAAACTGAAGTTCAAGAACCTCTTGACCGCGTCGGCCAGCGAATCGGTCTACAAGGCCGACGAAAAGTTCGAAGTCGTCCAACTGGATCGCAAGGAGTGCACCTACTCCTACTTCGGCGACCCGATGTACGTCTTCATGGACGAAGAGTACAACCAGTACGAAATCGAAGCCGAAAGCATGGGCGATGCCCTGAACTACCTGGAAGAAGCGATGCCCGTGGAAGTGGTCTTCTACGACGGTCGCGCCATCTCGGTGGAACTGCCCACGACCATCGTCCGCGAAATCACCTACACCGAACCGGCCGTCCGCGGCGACACGTCGGGCAAGGTGACCAAGCCGGCCAAGATCAACACCGGCTACGAACTGAACGTGCCGCTGTTCTGCGCCATCGGCGACAAGATCGAAATCGACACCCGCACGAACGAATACCGCAGCCGCGTGAACAACTAAGCCGGCAGCAGGTACGAAAAAGCGCCAGCCCTCACGGGTCTGGCGCTTTTTTATGCCCGGAGGCCCTGCCGCCCGAAGGCCGGGCAGCCCCCACGGGGGGCAGCAAGCGCAACGCGCGCAGCGTGGGGGTCCACACCCTTTTATTGCAGGCGGTCGTCGTCCAGGAAATCCGGCACGGCCATCACGTCGATGCCGTCTTCGGCCAGCGCCTCGCGCTCTTCGGGCGTTGCCGTGCCGCGGATCGGACGCTCATCGGCATCCCCCTCGTGCATGCGGCGCGCTTCTTCGGCAAAGCGCGGCCCCACGTTTTCGGTGTTGCGCAGCAACGCCCTGACCTGGCGCATGACCACGGCTTGCAAGGCCGACATCTTTTCGGCCTCCGACGCCCCGGCCGGCGGTGCCGGCGGCGTGGCGGGCGCGTGCAGGTGCGCCACGTTCAGCCGCGGCGCCGACAGGCGCTTGGTAATGGTGGCCGACGCACAGACGGGGCACGACACCAGGCCTCGCGCCTGCTGCGCGTCATAGTCTTCGTGCGAACCGAACCAGCCTTCGAAAATGTGGCCGTGCTCGCACTGGAGGTCGAAAACTTTGAGAGCCATGGATGGAATATGGGGATTGGCAGCCAGAATACAAGAAAGCCCTGGCGCGGGCCTTACGGCCATGCCGCCGACGGGGTTTTGGCCGATTCAAAGAAAAAGCGGACCCGTAGGCCCGCTTTCGCCTGCGCCAAGGCGCTGACGTGTCCTGGCTTACTTGCCGCGCTTGGGGGCCGCGGCAGATTGGCCGATCTGCGCCTGCTGGGCTTGCAAGGCGTCGATCTGGCGTTGCAGGTCACGCAGTTGCTGGCGCACGTCCTTTTGCTGGTCGGCCAGCGCGGTGGCTTCCTGGCGCGACTGTTCCTGGCGGGCGGCAACCTGCTCTTCCTGCTGCATGCGCAGCGTGCGGTCAGCCTGCAGCGTGCTCAGTTCGGCGTTGCGGCTGGCCAAGAGCTTTTCGGCGTGGGTGTATTCGGCCTGCAGCTTGATGCGCTTGATGTCCACTTCCGCCAGGTCGACGGACTGGGCGGCAAAGGCCCGGTACGTGGCTTCAGCCTGCTTGTCGGATTGGGTCTTGAGCACCCGCCAGAAATCCTTCTGCTGGAACAGGGCCACGTAATAGGTCAGATCGTCCGGTTTGAACAGCAGGCTGGCGCCGTACGTGCCGTTATAGCTCGTCCGCAGCTCGGAAACCTGGCGGTTCTGGATCAACCCCTGCAACTCGGCCACCGTGGATGACGGGCGCGCGGCAGGCGCCGGCGCGGGCGGGGTGACCGGCGTGGACGCGGCCTGCTTGTCCTCGACCTGCTGGACCGTAGGCCGCGGGGGTTCGGATTGCGCACTGGCGCATGCGGCCAGGCCGGACAGGGCCGTACCCAGCAGCGCCATGCGCGCAGCGGCACGGATAAAGTGGACGTTCATGCCTTCCCCAAAAAAATCGTTGCGGAACTATAGCAATTTATTTCGCTTGAAGCAGACGCACTTACATAGCACGCCCAGATAATGTCGTGCGCTAAGGGGGATTCCCTATTGCGCGTTATATGGCCGCCCAAAAACCCGCGTTGAAAATACCGGCATACTGCGCGCCCCATACCCATCAGGACGCTTCGATAATGCCGTCGGCGGTTTCCCCCTGGCCGCCGCCCAAATGCAGTTTGCGCATTTTCTCCCAAAGCACCTTGCGGCTGATGCCCAGGGTATTGGCGGTGTCCTGCCGCCGCCAGCCATTCACATCCAGCGCGGCCAGGATGCGGGCGCGTTCGGCGCGCTCGGCATCGGTGAAGACCGGCGGCTCGCACTGCGTATTGGCGCCCGCCCCGCTCAACGCCCCCGCGCCCCGCAGCGGTTCGGCCAATTGGTCGAAAATACGTTCGATACGCGGTTGGTCCCAGGCCTTGAACTGACGCCGCACGATCGCCACGCGCTCGGCGACGTTTGACAGTTCGCGCACATTGCCCGCATAGCGCGTGCGCGCCACCCGTTCGATCAGCCAGGGCGGCGGTTCGCCTTCGCAGCCCATGCGTTCGAGCAGACCGCGGAAAATGGCCGCCTTTTCCTCCGGGCCGCGCTGCTCCAGGTTGGGAATACGCAATTCAATGACGGCCAGCCGGTAATACAGGTCGGCCCTGAATTCGTCCTGCCCCACCAGCACCCGCAGGTCCTTGTTGGTGGCGGCCACCAGGCGGAAATCGACCGGAATCTCCACAGTCGACCCCAACCGGGTCACGGCGCTCTGCTCAAGCACCCGCAACAGCTTGACCTGCTGGTACAGCGGCAGGTCGCCGATCTCATCCAGGAACAGCGTGCCGCCGCTGGCCTGTTCGAAGTAACCCTTGTGCGCCCCCACCGCGCCGGTGAAGGCGCCCTTGGCGTGGCCGAAGAAATGCGCCTCGAACAGGCCTTCGGGAATGGCGCCGCAATTGACGGCCACGAACGGCCCGTCGGACCAGGCCGCATGGTCGTGCAGCAGCCGTGCGATGCGTTCTTTGCCGACGCCGGTCTCGCCGTGAATCAGCGCATTGCTGCGGCAGTCGGCAAACATGTCGGCCTCGGCCAACAGCGCCCGCATCGGCTCGGATACCGCGATCAGCGGCTGCTCGCGTCGCGGCGCCGACCGGTTGACCTGGTCCAGCGTGCCCAGCAGCTCGAACAGCAGCTTGCGCAGGTCGGTGGTGGTGAACGCCAGCGGCAGCGTGTAGGAATATTCGGGCGGGTAGTAACGGGGATCGCGGCCGCGGGCCTCGGCGGCCACCCAGATGACGGGCATGGCCTGCACCGACAGCCAGTCATAGCCGCTGAAACGGTTATCGCCCATGACCGACACCGACACCAGCGCGACGGCGGGCCGGGTCGGATCTCGCGGCGGCGGAAACGCCGTGCCGGCATCCGCACGCACCAGCGACACGTCCATGCCCACCAGGCAGCGCTCGGCGCGGCTGGCGATGTCGGACGTGCCCTCCCAGACGTAGACGTCGAATTCCTCGCGCGAGAATTTCTGGGTCATGGCGACCACCGGGCCGGCCAGGGCGTGACAGGGTTCAAGGGCTTCATCATCAATACACCAGACGGGGCTTGCCGCAGTCCACGGACAGCAGCGATACATCGGTTTGGCCGACGCTCAGGCCAAGCATGTCAAGCAGTTGCTGCAGCAGGGTCGACAGCATGCCCAGCAGCGGCTGCAGCAATGCCACCACGATCGACAGCACACCACCGATCTGGTTGCCGCCGCTGAGCGCCAGCGAGGCCACCGCGTTGACGCGGCATTGGCGGATGGCATCGGGCACGATCGCCAGCGAGCAGGTCAGGTCGCTCAAGGGCGCCAGCAACAGCGAATTCAGGATGTTGCCCACCAGTTGCAAGGTGCCGCCCAGCACGCCGGTCAGGCCGCCGGTGGACAGGCGCTGGCTCAGCTGATTCAGCGCGGTGGTGGACCACTGCATGTCATTGACGACCTGCGAGATCGACTTGCCGGGGTTGTTGCCGCCCCCGCCCACCAGGTCGGTGGCCAGGCCAGTGCGTTGGTCTGGTGTCAGCGGCGTGCCGGTCCCGACCAGGTCGCCCAGGATGCCGCCGATCAGCGCGTCGGCCAGGTTCGAGGCCAGCGCGCCCAGGTTGATGGACGTGGCGTTGACGGTGGCCGTGGAATTGGGCGAAGGCGGCTGGGTCAGCGTGACGGGCACCGGCGCCGTCGAATTGAAGATCGGCAATGTCACCTTGGCGGTCAGCGGCAGGATGCCCAGCACGTTCAGCACCTGGTAGCGCTGGATCGCCGCGAAGGAACTGGGCTGGCAGCTGTTGGTGATCGACAGGAAATTGGCCTGCACGTTGTCGACAGCGGACGACATGCCCGGGAACTTGCCCAGGCAGATGTTGGCCACCGACGAGGTGACATCGATGGTGGCCTGCTGCTGGGTCAAGGGCGCCTGGCACAGCTTGGACACGGTGCCGGTGGATTGCGCCACATCGATGATGACCGGCAGGTCGACCTTGGTGCCCAGCGTGTTGGCCAGCAGCGGCCCCAGCAGCGGGATGTTGCTGGTGTTGGCGCGCAAGTACACACGAATGCCCGCGCTGGTGGCCTGCGTGCCCACGCCGCCCACGCCGATGGTCGGCGGTTCGACGATGCGTACTTGCGACTGCACCCCCAGCAACGGCACGTTCAGGCCCAGGTTGACCAGGTTCTGGCCGTTGGCGATGACCAGCGCGGTCTCCAGCACGTTCAGGGCATTGATGTTGGCCTGCAGGGCCGAGTTGACGTCGCCGCCCACCACGTTCAGGTCCAGGACGCCGCCGTCGCCGAACAGCTTGACCGGCAGATTCACGGGCATCACGTTCAGCACCACGTTGATGGCGTTGCTCAGCAGCCCCAGGCTGGCGCCGGCGGTGTTGCCGGCCTTGTTCATGACCGTCAGCGTGGCTTGCAGCAACTGGCCCAGCGTCAGGTTGTTCAGCGCCGCCAGTTGCGACGGTGTGCCCACGCCGGTGGCTACCGACACCGGCAAGCCCAGCGCTTCCAGCAGGCCGGACGGGGTGATGTTGACGGTGGCCAGGCCCGCCGCGTCCAGGATGTCCAGCTGTGCGGGCGACGCGCCCACGGTGGACAGCAGTTGCGACAGCAGGCCGCCCTTCTGCAAACGCAAGAGACGCGAGCCGACGGTGAAGACCGCCACCGGCTGCGTGCTGGCCGCCACCGACACCACCTTCACCGCCGTGCCGCCGGACGTGCCGCCCGAGAAACTGGGGATCAGGCTGGTCAGGGTCTTGTTGATGGTGATGCGCAACGCGTTCGGCACCTGCCCGCTGGCCGGATCGAACACGTACATGCCGGAGGGATCGGCGCGGGTGTTGTCCCACACTTTGCACTCCACCGTCACGTCGCCCGCGGAAAACGTATCCAGGATATTGGGCACGTTGGCCAGCACGGCCGTCTGGCCGGCCGCCTGCGCCCGCGTGCAATCGGCGGGCGCGCCCATGCCCAGCACCTGCACCGCCGACAGGGCCGCCAGGTCCGAGGCCTTCTGCATTTCCCGCTTCATGTAATAGGCATAGCCCAGCTGGGCAACGCCCAGCAGCACCAGGCCGACGATGACCGCGAACACGATGGCCACCGTCATGCTGCCACGCTGCCGCAGGGGAAACGCAGGACAAGAAGAAGGGGCTGGCATGATCGCGACTCCGGGACGGAAGAACGCTAATTGGTGTTGTTGGTCTGCACGCGCTTGGTGAACCACTCGGGGATCGGCCGGGTGAAGCTGTCCACGTAGCGGTTCCAGGCGGCGGTCGACACCGGCCCCAGCACGGGCAACGCCGCGCCCGCGCGGCGGCCGTCGGCCTGGGCGGCCAGCAGGCCGCGCGTGATGTCGCCGAACGCCTCTGGCGCCTCGGCGGCTTGCGGAGCGGCCTGGGGGGTGGGCTGCGGCTGCGACATCGGGGTCTGCACCTGCTGCACCACCGGGCGCGACGGCATCTGCGCGGCGGGCGCGGCGGGCGCCGCCGCAGGCGGGGTAGCGGGCACGGGCGTGGCCTGGGCCACCCCGCCGCCGGTCATGCTGCCGGTCAGGGGGGCATTCGATTGCCCGTGGCCGGCCGACGGCACAAGCGCCGCCAGGACCAGCGCCAGGGAAAACGGAGCGAAAGCAACGGTTCGAGACATGGCTGGGATTCCTGGAGTCGGTTAACGCATGATGGGCCCGTTGCCCAATCTGTCCATCAAGGGGCTCATGACCGGCATCACGATGCCTTCGCCACGGGACACCCGGGTCGCCTGCGTATCGGCCCCCGCGACAGAGCCGCTGCCTGCCGGCGCGGCGGCCATCGGCGCGGCCGTCTGGCTGCGGATCTCGGACGCCAGGCGCAGCACCTGGCCGCGCGCCTCGTCACTGAGCTGGGCGCGATCCATCACGTTCTTGGCCCGCACCGGCTCGCCTTCCACCAGCAGCAGCAAGGCCAGGTTGGCCAGCACCTTGCCGCTGTCGGGCGCCAGTTCGGCCGCCTGCCCCAGGGGCACGCGGGCGCCGGCCGGATCCCCGGCGCGCAAGCGCGCATAACCCAGGTCGCCCAGGATGCGCGGGTCCATCGGCGACAGCTTGGCGGCGCGCGCGAAGTCGTCGGCCGCCTGCTCGAACTGGCCGCGCGACCCGGCAATCAGCCCCAGGCCATGCCAGCCGTCGGCGGCCTGCGCGGTGCCCAGCAACGCGCGGTAGGCCTGTTCGCTGGATGCCGCCTGCCCGGTCTGGCGCAAGGCTTCGGCGCGCATGACCGCCACGCGCGGATCGTTGCCGAATTTCTGCTGGAACGCCTCGATATAGGCCAATGACGCGAAATAGCGCTCCTGGCGCTGCGACTCGGCGATCATGGACAGCATCATCTCCGGCTCGGCGGGTTTGCGCCGGTTCTCGGCCTCGTCCTCGCGCTGGCGCATCAGGGCCTGTTCCTGCTGCTGTTGCTGGATCAGTTGCCAGGCGGTTTCCGCGTTGTTGCTCTGGCATCCGGCCAGGCCCCCTGCGCCCACGACAACGGCCGCTGCCAGGGTCCAGCGCCATGCGCGTCCCGCGCTTTCGATACCGCCTGCCATCACATGCCCCCCATGCGCGACAAGCCGCGCAATACCGCAACAAACCCCGCCCCGCCCGTCACGATCAACAGCGCCGGCAACAAGGTCACGATCATGACCGCCGTCATCTTGACGGTGGTCTTGCCCACTTTTTCCTTCAATTCCAGCCGCCGCTTCTCGCGCAGCCGTTCACCGAAACGATTCAGCGGCTCCTGCACCGCGCCGCCGTGCTGGTCCACCTGCGCGATCAGGCGGCAGATGGCCGACAGGTCGTCGTTGTCAAAGCCCCCCGCCAGGCGCGCCAGCGATTGCTCGCGGGTGCGCCCGCGCACATACAGTTCGGACGCCAGGCGCAATTCGTAGGCCAGCACCGGCATCACCTGGTCGAACTCCTTGATCAGCACTTGCAGGCTCTGGTCGATCGACAGGCCCACGCCCTGCAACAGCCGCAGCAGGTCGATCAGCAGCGGCAGCTCGTTGGCAGCCTGCTTGCGGCGTCGCGACAGGCGCCGACGCACGAACCACTTGGGCAACATGTAGCCGATGGCAAAGCCGAAGAAGGCCGCCACGAACAGGCCCAGCGACGAATCGCTGACCTTGCGTCCCAGGTCCCAGCCCACCGCGGCCGCCGGCAACAGCAGCGCCAGCGTGAAGCGCGCCACGATGAAACGCAGCCGGGCCGTGGCGGGATTCTCGTAACCCGCCATATCCACCAGCTTGCGGTCCTCGCCGGCCAGCAGGGCTTCGGCGAAGCGGCCTTCGCTCAGGCGCTTGCCGAACGAATCGGCGGCGCGCGTCGCCGCGGCCAGCCGGCCCTGGCCGCCCTCGGCGGCCACCGCGGCCGTCGCCTTGGCGCGGCCTTCACGCGTGGCCAGCGCCTGGTCCACCACCTGACGGCTGCGATCCTGACCGCGCAGGCGCCGCGTCATGCTCAGGCCCAGGATCAGCATGGCGGCGGCCACCAGCATCAGCGCCACTGCCAGCACGGTCGAGACATTCCAGGATTGAAGGGCTTGCATCCGCGCCGTCCTCAAATGGCCTTGGCCATGCGATACAGGATGTACGAGCCGGCCAACTGCAGGCCCACCGCGGTCATCAGCATCTTGAAGCCCAGGGGGTCCACCCACAACCCCATGAACAGATCGTTATTGGCCACCATGATGAAGCCGGCGATGCCCAAGGGCAGCAACGCCAGGATCCAGGCCGACAGGCGGATCTCGGCCGAACTGGCCGTCAACTCGGCGCGCGCCTGGCCGATGTCGCGCATGAACGCGGCCATGCGTTCCAGCACCTGGTCGCTGCGGCCGCCAAAGCGCAGTGCCACCGACACCACCGCCGCCACCATGTAGAGTTCCTTCATGTCGTACTGGCGCGATACCTGCACCAGCGCCGCGTCCAGCTCCTTGGCCGAACGGCTCAGGGCGGCCGCGGTCTCGACCACTTCGCGCAGCGGCTCGTCAGTCGTGGCCGCCGCCGTCTGGAACGCCGACGCCATGCTGTTGCCGATGGTGACCAGGCGCACGATGTTGTCCAGGAAGGCCGGCAGTTGCGACACGCGACGCCGCTGGCGCCGGTCGGCGCGCAGCCACAGCAGGAAATACGCGAACACCGACAGCAGCACCAACGCCACCACGCCCGACAGCCAGCCCAGGAACAGCCAGGCCAGGAGCGCCCCCACCACGATGGGCAGGATCAGCTTGGCGTAGAAGCCCGGGCTCTGGCGCACCCCGCCTTGCAACAGCAGCATGTCCCAGCGCGAAAAGCCGCTTCGCAAGGCGCGCGCGCCTTGTGCGAACGGCATTTTCCCCGTGACGGGCGCGCCGCGGCTGCGCCGCAGCTGGTCTTCCAGGAAGGCGGAACTGGCCGCCCGGCGCGCGCCGCTATTGGCATGACGCCACAGCAGCACCGCCGCCAACGCGAACAGCAGCGCCAAGCCCCCGATGACGGCCGCTTGCAGCATCAGCGCCTCCTGCTCCAGAAGCCCCCGCCCCCGCCGTCCGGCTCACCCGGCGACGGCTCGCTGGGCCGCTGCTCATTGCGCATCTTGGCCAGCTTGGGCGTGTGCGGATGGATGCCCAGCCAATTCCAGCGGTCCTTCTCCTCGCCTTCCGGCGTGGCGAAGGTTTCGTGGCGATACAGTTCCTGGGTCGAGATCACGCTGTCGCCCATGCCGGTGACTTCGGTGACCGACAGCACCCGGCGCTTGCCGTTGGACAGGCGGCCGATCTGCACGATGAAATCCAGCGCGCTGGCGATCTGGCGCCGCAGGCTGTCCTCGCTGCCCTGGAAGCCCGCAAAGCCAGCCAGCATCTCGATCCGGTACAGGCATTCGCGCGGCGAGTTGGCGTGGATGGTGGCCATCGACCCTTCGTGGCCGGTGTTCATGGCCTGCAGCATGTCCATGACCTCGGCGCCGCGCACTTCGCCCACCACCACGCGGTCCGGCCGCATGCGCAGGCTGTTGCGGATCAGTTCGCGGATGCTGACGGCGCCGCTGCCGTCAAAGCCGCCCTGGCGCGATTCAAGGCGCACCACGTGCGGGTGGTTCAGCGACAGTTCCGCCGTGTCTTCCACCGTCACCACGCGTTCGGTCTCGGAAATGAAGAACGCCATCGCATTCAGCAGCGAGGTCTTGCCCGAGCTGGTGCCGCCCGACACCAGGATGTTGCAGCGGTTCTTCACCGCTTCGTGCAGCAGGCGATAGATCTCTTCGTCGAAGGTGCCCAGCGTCAAGAGGTCGGCCGGCTTGAGCGGGTCCTGGCGGAATTTGCGGATCGAGACCATCGGTCCGTCCACGGCCAGCGGCTCGATCACCACGTTCAGGCGGCCGCCGTCGGGCAGCCGCGCATCGACCATGGGGCTGGATTCATCCAGCCGGCGGCCGATGGGCGCCAGAATGCGCCGCACGATCCGCAGCACGTGCTGGTTGTCGGTAAAGCGCAGGGTCTCGCGCGCCAGCACGCCGCGGCGCGAGACGAACACGTTGTCGTAGCCGTTGATCAGGATGTCTTCGACGGCCGGATCGGCCAGCAGGTCTTCCAGCGGCCCCAGCCCGGCCAATTCCTTGGTCAGGGCCTCGGCGATCTGCCGCATTTCCCCTTCGTTGATGGGCACCCGGCGCAAGCGCACGAAGCTGGCCACCTCGATATCCACGAACTCCTGGATGGCCGAGCGTGCCCACCTGCCGAACTCCGCCCCCAGTTCTTCGATACGGGAAAGCAGGTGCTCGTAGGCCGCCGTCTTCACTTCCTGGAAGCGGTTGGACGACGCAAAGCCCTTGTCGCCATCGCCGCCGAACTCTATGGTCGCTGTCATGATCATGTCGGATTCCGCCGCCGTCCGTTATTCGACCACCATGCGGCGGTGCACGCCGGGCAGCCACGTGGCCAACCAGCTTGCCCGGCCGCCCGGTGTGTTTTCTTCCGCGCTCAGCTTCTCGGCCAGCGCCTGGACCGCGCGGACGTAGACGTCGCGCTCGGCTTCCTCATGCAGCAGATGGCCCTGGTTGGTGCACACCATCAGCGCCAGCGTGCGGTCCGGCAGCGTGCCGACCAGTTCCAGCTGGAAGCGTTCGGCGATCTGCTGGGCCGTCATGCCGTAGCGTTCGTCGTAGCGGTTCACGATCAGGCCCAGGCTGCGACGATCCACGTGCAGCTGTTCCAGTTCCTGCAAGAGACCGGCCAGCGACACCAGCGCGCCCACGCTCTGGTCAGTGACGATCCAGTTCTGTTGCGAGGCGCGCGCCAGGCCCGCGACGAATTCAGGGTTGGTAAAGCCGCCGGAGTCCGCCACCACCACGCCGAAATGCTGGCGCATGCGTTCGAACACCAACAGCGAGTCGGACTGCGATACGTCGCGCATCTGGCCGAGGTCGCGCGGCAGGGCCAGCACGCTCAGGCCGCTGGCGGTGTGCGCCATGGCCGAACTGAGCAAGGTGGAATCCAGGCGGCGCAGGTTGCGCGCGGCCTCGGCAAAATCGAAGTCGCTGCCGATGTTCAGGTACAGCTGGCAGTCGCCCACCGGCCAGCCCAGGTCCATCAAGGCCACGCGGCTGCTCAGGGGCAGGTTGCTGCCGGTATCCGCGGCCGGCTTGGCAGCCTTGGCGCCAGACGCCGTCGCCCGCACCCCGTGCATGTGCTTCAGGCGGTCCTGCACCATGCCCGCCAAGTGCACGGCCAGGGTACTCGTGCCCACGCCCGGACGCGCGCCCAGCAGCAGCACGCTGCGGCGCGAGCCATCCATCCGCGCGCCACCGGCCGGCACGTCCAGCAGGCGCTGCACCACATCCTTGACCTCCTGCGGGGCCACGGTGGGATCGACGAAATCGCTGACGCCCGCACGCAAGGCGGCAATGGCACCCTCGGGCTGGCTCAGCAGGCCCACGGCCACGCGCGGAATCGTCGGTGCGATGCGCGCCAGCAGGCGCGCCAATTCGGCTGACTTGAACAGCTTGCCCGGCTCGTCCTCGCTCAACGTGAAATCCAGGAACACCACCTGGGGCTCGATCTCGGTCAAGCGTCGGCCCAGCTCTTCGACGCCGGGCACTTCCTGGGTCAACATGCCCATGTCACCCAGCGCCTGCCCGAGCTGTGCGGCCACGCCGTCGCCCTTTGAACAAAACAGAAACCGGTTGCCGTTTTGCAAGCCAACCCACTCCCTGGCATGTGTCTTCATATTGCTCACCGTGAAAAGCCCGGCATTTGCTGCCCGCCCATGGGACCCATCAGGTAGTAGCCCCAAGCATTGAACGCGGTGTCGGTCGCTTCCTGCTTGGCCCCGGGCAGCGGCAATGTCACGCCGCGTGCAATGGGCCGCACCAGACGCGGCGTCACCACGATGACCAGCTCGGTATCCTCCTGGGTGTAGTCCACACTGCGGAAGAACGACCCGATGATGGGCAGGTCACCCAGCATCGGCACTTTATTGACCAGCGCCTTGGTTTGCCGCGATACCAGGCCGCTGACCACGAAGCTCTCGCCATCGCCCAGCTCGACCGTGGTGTCGGCACGGCGGGTGCGCAGCGCCGGGATCAGCGTGGTCGAATTGGTGCCGTTCGATACCGCGATGGCATTGCTGTAGTCCAGCTCGCTGGCCTCGGGCGCCACTTTCAGTGCGATGCGGTCGCGCGACAGCACGGTCGGCGTCACCGTCAGGCCGATGCCGAACGGCTTGAACGTCACCGTGGTCGTGCCCAGGCCGCCCGCCTCGGGGATCGGCAGCTCTCCGCCCGCCAGGAAGCTGGCGCTTTGCCCGGTCAGGGCCACCAGCGTGGGTTCGGCCAGCACGCGCGCCATGCCGTTGTTCTGCAGCAGGCGCAGGCGTGCGCTGAAATCGTTGGAGTCATAGAACAGCGAAAACCCGGACGCCAGCGCCGCGCTCTTGCTGAAGCCCAGCGGCGCGGGGAAGCTGTCGGGCGTGATGGAATTGGTGCCGCCCCAGGGGCCGCTGCGGCCGGCAAAACTGATGCCCGCCTGCTTCATGACCGAGCGCGACACCTCGACCACCTTGACTTCCACCTGCACCACGCCGCCGGTGCCCGCGGTGGACACATCGACCACGTTCTTGTCGCCAACGGCGGCGCCTGCGGCGGCCACCGAGGCCTGGTGCGACTGCGGCGACTCGGCCTGGCCGGACACCACGGCGCGGTCGCCCGCCACATCGATATTGGCGCCGCCGGCCACCCCACGCCCGGCCAATACCTGCTGCACCGTGCCGGCCACCCGCACCGTCCAGAGCTGCGGCGCGGCATTGGCGCCCGTCCAGATCTGCAGCGTGGTGGTGCCCGCCTTCTTGCCGTACAACAGCACCGACGCCTGGCGCTTGCCCGAGGCGGACAGCACCTTCACGTCGGCCACATCGGGATCGCCGATGGCGATGCGCGCGGGCGCACCATCCAGCATGAGCGTCTGCTGGCCTTTGACGGCCACCGCGATATCGCGGGCAGGCGCATTCAGGCTGGACGCGGTGGGCAAAGCGTTCTGCGCCAGGCTCATCGCGCCGTAGGTCATCGCCGCTGCGGCCGACAGGACGCAGATCAAAGGGGTGCGCTGAGTTCTCTTCATTGTGCTGGATCAAGTTGACGGGTCGGGTCCAGCTACGGGCGGCATCTGGCCACGCGCAGCCGCGTTTCAATAGCGCACGCGCTCGGATTTGTCTCCTCGCAATATTTCGACGGAACGACCGCCACCACCGCCGCTGGACGCACGGACCGGCGCGGGTTTCGCGGCGGGCGACGTGCCTTCCAGCTGCGCCAGGCTTTCGCCGGCATAGGCACGGTTGGGGCCGGATTGCAGCAGTGCGCGCTGTTCGGGTGTCAGGTCGGTGCGGGCGGGCAGTACGGCGCTGCGCTGCGCGAACAGTTGCGTATCGGGCACGGCGTCGTCGCCCACCGGCCGCAGGGCCAGCTGCAAACGCCCGGTGCGGCTGGCCAGCATCAGCTCGCTGACCTGTTCGACCGGCACGGCCAGCACGGCGGTCTTGGCCGGCTGCCCGGGCGGACCGGGCATGGCCGATTTTTCTTCAGGGCCATCCACCGACGCGGCGCCGTAGGCCAGCACGCGGACCTGCGATTGCAGCAGCCGGGCCTGGCCGCCCTGGATCTCGATGCCCTTCTCCAGCATGAAGAACACGTCCACCAGGTCACCCGGCACAATACGGTTGCCGCCGCCCACGACTTCATCCACGGCGATCGCCACCGCGCGTTCGCCCGGTTTGAGCTGGCGGCCCAGCCCCTGCGCCAGCATGCTGGGCAGCACCGGATCGCCAGCCGCGATGTCGATGCGCGCATAGGCGCCTTCCAGCGGCGTGGGCGAACTGTAGCTGCCCGACAATGCCACTTGCCATTCATCCACCTTGAGCATCTTGGCGCCGTCGATACGCGTGCCGGCCGGAATCGGCGTCGACGCGACCACTACCGCATACCGCTTGGCCGGCGGCTCGGACGGCGTGGGCGTCGTTGTTGCCACCGGGCCCGCGGGTGTCGGAGCAGGCGCAGGCGGCTCGGAGGCCAGGCGCCACGCCACGAACGCCAGCACCAGGCCCGCCGCCAACAACACGCCCGCAACGATTTTGCTCAGACTGCTCATGGTGTCCCTTGAGAGATTTGCACGATGGCTTTGGACGACAGCCGGGTCGGAATCCAGTTCTTGTCCGTCCCGGGCAACATGGCGATGAAAGCCTGGAAGGTCGACAGCACCGGCCAGGCCTGCACGTTGAATGTCATGGCGACCGTGGCGCATTGGGCCGCCTGGCCGCCCGAGCCGCTCCAGGTGCAAGGCGCGCTGGTGGTGGCGCAGGCAACCGCCGAACCGGTGCCGAACACGCTCATGGCCGCCGTGCAGGCGGAGCCCGGCACGTCCGCCTGGCCCGCGAAGCGCGCGTACACGGCCGCCCGCGCGCCTTCCGACGCGGCGGAGGCCAACTGCTGCTGCATCCAGAACAGCACGCCATAGCCCACGACGGCGCAGACGAACATCAGCAGCATCGTCACCATCAGCGAGAACTCAAGCGTGGCGATGCCGCGTTGGCCGGTCTGGCGGTTGCGCGAGGGGTCCAGGTTGGCGCGCGCAGCCATGTCAGTTGCTCCCGTCCAGCGAATTGCCCAGGTGAACCGTGGCGCGCGCGGTCAGCACGCTGGTGGGCGGCATCAACGCCTGTGCCAGGAAGGGAAAATTCGGAATCAGGGGATTGGCGCCGTAGGGATAGCTGACCGTCACTTCGATCTGGTCGGCCGTCAAAGGCAGACCGCTGCACGTACCCCCGCCGGTGCTGCTGAGCGTGCCGGTCGCACCGCACACGGCCACCGCTACGGTGGCCGAGGACATGGTGGTGATCCAGCCCGAGCGATCCAATGCGATATCGCGCCCGGCGTTGGCGCGCACGGTCAGCGAGGTGGCGCCCGGCTGCCACTGCAACACCTTGCGCGCGCCATCCTGGGCGGCAAGGGTCACGGAATGCTGCGCGGTGAAGACCAGGGCGTAGGTCAGGATCGCGTAGAACACCAGGAAAAACACCACGAATACCAGTCCGAATTCAAGGGAATAAACACCACGCTGAGCGCGGCGGCGCCCAGATAGGTGCCGTACGGAATCTGGCGAGCCCGAAGCGGCAATGCCCAGCTTCGGGAAACAAACAGGTAGAGCAAGGCGTGCAGCCCGGCCAGCAGGCTGGCAAACACCAGTGTCAGCACCAGCGGCGCAAAACCCGCCAGCAGCCCCAGCACGGCGATCGCCTTGACGTCGCCCGCGCCCATCAGGCGTCGGGTCCAGAGCGGAAAGAACGGCAATGCCAGTGCGAAGCCCGCCAGCGCCATGGACCAGCCGGCCCAGCGTGGCGGATAAGCCCATGCCGGCGCGAGCCAGGCGGCCAGCAGCCACAGCGCCTGCCCCGCGAATCCCGCGACGATGAGCGTGTTGGGTACGCGGCGATAGCGCAGATCGGTGTAGATCAACACCAGATTCCAGCATGCGAACAACAGCCACCACAGCACTTCCCCTGGATACAAGGCAGGACCTTCTGACGGTTTCGGTTTGGACTACCGGGTGTCCGCCCGGTGGGACACCGTCTCCTTCAACATCTGCTCCGTGCCGAGCGGGGCGACAGGCCCGGCCAACCGGGGCTGCCTGGCGGGAGCCAGGCGCGCCGAGGCGGCCGGGGCCTTCGGTCTCACTTGGACGCGTTGGCGAGCTTGGCCTGCAGCGACGTGAACAGGCCGCTTAGCGCGCCCGTGAATGTCGCCAAAGCCGCCACCAGCGCCACCGCGATGGTGCCCGCGATCAGCCCATATTCCAGGGCGGTAATACCTTCTTCGTCGTTCCAGAACTGCGCAAGTTTCGCTTTCATGTCGAGCTCCTGAGTCTCGCTGGATAATTGAGCCTCGCCGCAAGGACGGCGCTGGCCCCCTAAGCCCGGTACAACCGGCGCGCTGGCGTGTTCCTCACCCGCGCGTCTTCCGGGGTACTGCTAACCCGGTCCCAGCGTGGAACCTGGGGTTCTGCCCGGCTCCACGACGGGGGCCGATTCAATGATCGAATCAATGCGTTGCGCCAGACGCGCGCGGAAACGGCGCGAGGCACGCTGCAAATGCCAGCGCATCACCAGCAGCATGATGGCCGACAGCGCGAACGCGATATACGGCAGCATCAGCCCACCGATCTGCATGCTGGATGAATCCCGCGGGGTGACGCAGACGACCGTGCCGGCTGCCGCCCCCGTGTAATGCATGCCGCACACCGCAACCGCCATCAAAACGGCCGCTCCGGCGCGCTGAAACTCATTCTGCGTATTGAAAGCCAGCCACAATGCGGCTGACGCGGCAATAACCGCTATGAATACCGATAAAACAACCATCGGCAGGTTCCACATAAATACGGCCGGCATGCGCATGGCGCTGATGCCTACATAATGCATGGCGGCAACACCCAGGCCCGCGGCCAGACCACCCACCAGACAGCGCATAAATGTGAAGCGGTCACGGCCCACATACCAGAAAGCCCAACCGGAAAAACCGGCGGCGACCAGGAAACTGACCGCGGTCAATCCGAGCTGGTAACCCACTTCGAACGGCAAGTTCTGTGCCTGCATGCCGATGAAATGCATGCTCCAGATACCTACGCCGCCCATGGCCAACGCACCGATGATGATGTAACCGATGCGGATTTCGCCGTCCTGCATTTCGGCGCGAATGCCGACGGCGGCGAGCAGGGCCACGTACGAGCCGAGCACCGCGATCAGGAACGACAGCGCGACCAGTCCGCCGTGGAAGGAGAGCGGAACGATATCGCCCGGGTTCATGCCTGGCCCCTGTGAATCAGGCGGCAGACGCCGTTTGAGGCCGAGGTTTGTTCGACGATTGTCTTGCGGTCATCCTGGTCCATCTGCGGACTCCCGATAGCCTGTAAACCCGATGTGTTTTGAAACGTTTATATAGTCTTATCTATTAACAATTAATACACATCAGGGTTTATACCAGTATTCGCAACAGTGCGACAGCTTACTTGTAACGAATACTCGGAAATTCGTAGAGGTCATTTTTTTGCATACCGATAAACCCTGAATTTTGGGGTTCCAGAATTGCCGTCTATTTCGCTATGTTGTTATATCCACGTTTCCGGCCAGTCACAATGAAATAATTTGTCATTGCCCTGCCGCGCTGGCAACATACCGCCTGAGCGGCACGCGATGGTCTTTACATATATAGCGTCCCCGTATATTCAAGCGTTATTCAGGTATTTATCGAATGCTGTTTTAACGGCGCCTGCGGCAAATGAGAGACAACAAGGCATGAGACGTACGCTTCCCGCAAGTCCGCTATACCTCGCCCTTATCTGCACGCTCGCCGCCACAGGCACAGCGCACGCCGACGGTCCGTTGCGGGGCAACCCCGTCGATTCCATGCCGCAGATCGAACGCCCGCCCGGCGCCACGCAGCCGCCGCCCGTTGTCCAGACCGCCACGCCCGAGCAACTGGCGCTGCAGGCGCGGCTGGCCCAGCGCATCGTGCCCCGGCACTTTGACGTGACGGGCGTGCATGCCATGCCGTTCGAAGAGGTGTCCGCCCTGCTCGAGCCCTTGTCCGGCAAGGAAATCAGCCTGGGCGAGCTGGTGCAGCAGGTCGACAAGATCACGCAGTTGTACCGAGACCGCGGCTATCCGCTGTCGTTCGCGCTGGTGCAGAACCAGACCTTCGCCAACGGCCTGGTGGTGGTGACGGTGGTGGAAGGCTATATCGGCACGGTGCGCATCGAAGGCGATATCGGCAATGCGCAGGACCGCCTGGAATCGTTGGCCGAGCCCCTGAAAGCGGAAAAACCGCTGAAGCAGGCGACGCTCGAGCGGGTGCTGAACCTGATGCGCACGGTGCCGGGCGTGAAATTCACGCCCGCGCTGGACTTGCCGCGGCGCGCCGACGGCGCGACGGAGTTGCTGCTGACAGCGTCGCGCCAGCCGGTCAGCCTGACCGGCGGCGTGGCGGACCTGGGCACCGGTATGCAGCCCTTGGTGAATGCCGCCACCAACAGCCTTACGCCGCTGGGCGAACAGGTCAAGCTGACGGCATCCATTCCGTTCAACACGGACGACGTGAAGTACGTGTCGGGCGAGATCCGCGTGCCGATCGGCAATGACGGCCTGGCGGTCAAGGTCGACGGCTATCACTACGACGCCAAGCCCAAGGACGATGCCATCGAATACCTGGGCTTCCAGCGCCGGGTCAAGAACGACCGCATCGGCATCGGCGTGAGCTATCCCTTCCTGCTGAACAACACCCGTTCGCTGACCGGCACGTTGGGGGTCTATGCCGCCAATTCCAAGGACCGCTACGACGCGAAGGAATCCGACCGCTGGCTGCAGCAGGACGCGCAGGTGCGCGCCGCCAACCTGGAAATGCGCTACATCCAGGTGTCCGAGGCCGCGACCTCCGACGTGACGTTGGCCGTGGCCAAGGGATTCGATGCCGCCGGCGCCAAGAAAGAGATCAACACCAACTACGGCTACTCGGCCGTGCCGATCCTGGACCTGGACTTCACCCGCTACAACCTGAATGCCAAGCAGACCTTCGCCCTGCCGGCGCAGTTCGGCCTGACGCTTTCCGGCGCGGCGCAGTACTCGAGCAATATATTGCCGTCATCCGAACAGGTGTCGTTCGGCAGCTGGCGCTTTGCGATGGGTTATCCGCAAGGCGAGCAAAGCGGCGACAAGGGCGTGGGCGTTTCGGCCGAAGTGAATCGTCGGTTCGGCATCGGCTGGGAATACCTGTCGAATGTGCAGCCGTACGCGCTGATCGACTTTGCCCGTACCTATTACAACAACAAGGGCCTGCAGCAACTGAATCAGCGGCATTTGTCATCGGTAGCGCTGGGCCTGCGCTTCACCGACGACAAGTACTACCTGTTTGATTTCAACGTGGCCAAGCCGATCGGCTCGGCGACGGTGAACAACGACCGCGACGTGCGTTTCAACGCCAACTATTCGCTGTATTACGACGCGTTCTGACCGGGCCGTGGCAATCGCATGATTGCCCCCTCGGATACCCAAGGCGCCCGTTCCGACGGGCGCTTTTTTTTGCCTGTTCCACACACCGCGTTACGTAACGTGGCCCGTAACGTAACGGGCAATCAACGGCCAGACGTAACATTCGCAGGCTCCGCGTGATCGTAAAAATGGGGGATTCTCAATATTGGTATAAACCCTCTAAATCAAATTTAAGTCGTTGATTTTATTGAATTTTTATAATCCTAAAAACCCGCTGAAAGCAAACTGGCACGGCATTCGAAAAATATTGGCACGGTTTATGCATGTAGAGACGTATCGGGCAGTTTCGACGCCTGACACTTCCCCCACAGGAGCTCGCCATGAATGCCAAGATTGAAACGCAGCGCGTACAACGTATTCTGACTTCCACCGTTCTGGCGGCCGCTCTGATGAGCTCGCTGGCTGCCTGCGGCGGCGGAGGCGGTGGCCACAAGAGCGGTCCTTCGGCTGGTTTGCCGGGCACCGATATTCCGACCAATCCGGGCGGTCCGAGCAATCCGGGCAACCCTGGCGGTCCGAATAACCCGGGCGGTCCGAGCGATCCGAATCCTCCGGTCAATCCGGTCACCACCGGCCTGCTGCAAACCACGTTGGGTAATACCGGCAACGCCGTCGACAATACCCTGCCGTTGAATCTGGGCACGACCCTGGGCGGCGTCGGCAAGGCGCTGGACCCCACCGTCAAGCCGGTTGTCGATACGGTTGTCGGCCTGACCCAGCAAGTGGGCGCCACGACCGGCCTGGGCCAACCCGTGGACGGGACGGTCAAGCAAGTCGGCGGCCTGGTCGAAGGCCTGGGCACCACGGTCAAGGGCACCGGCCTGCCCGGCGGCCTGAGCGCCGGCGTCGGCGGTCTGGTCGAAGGCCTGGGCAAGACGGTCGCCAGCACTGGCGGCCTGCTCAATGCCGACCCGAAGAATCCGCAACCGCTGACCACCATTCTCGGCAACGCCACCAACGCGGTGGGCGCCCTGACCAGTGGGCTGTCCGGCAATGGCGGCCTGCTGAACCCCGTGACCCAACTGGTGGGCGGCGTGACCGGCGGCGTGCTCGACGGCCCGTCCAAGCCCTTGCTGGAACCGGCGCTGGGCAACGTCGGCAAGACGGTCGACAACGTCCTGCCGCTGGGCCTGCAGCCCATGCTGGGCGGCATCGGCGCGGCGCTGGACCCGACGGCCAGCCCCGTGGCGGGCACCGTGGTCGGCCTGACGCAGCAAGTTGGCGCCACCACCAAGCTGGGCGCACCGGTGGCCGGCATCCTGAACAGCCTGGGCGGCACGGTCAGCAACCTGGGCAACCAGCTGCCTGGCGGCAATGTGGCGGGCCTGAATGGCGTGCTGCAAGGCCTGGGCGGTGCGGTCAGCAGCGCGGGCGGCCTGCTCAACGCCACCCCGGGCAACCCCAACCCGCTCGGCGCCACCCTGGCCAACGCCACCGGCGCCGTCGCCTCCCTGACCGGCGGCCTGGGTCTGGGCGGTGCCACGGGCGGCAATAACGGCGGCCTGCTCAGCCCGATCACCGGCATCCTGGGCGGTGTGACCGGCGGCACCACGGGCGCCAATGGCGGCTTGCTGGCGCCGGTGACCGGCCTGCTTGCCGGGGTGACCGGCAGCGTGGGCGGCGCCACGGGCGGCACCGCGGCCAACGGCGGCCTCCTGGGTGGCCTGCTCGGCGGCGTGACCGGCGGCACCACGGGTGGCACGGCCGGCGCCAACGGCGGCTTGCTGGGTGGCCTGCTCGGCGGTGTGACGGGTACGGCTGGCGGCGCGGCGGGCGGTGCGGCGGGAGCCAATGGCGGCCTGCTTGGCGGCTTGCTCGGCGGTGTGACCGGCGGAGCGACCGTCAGCGCAGGAGCGGGAGCTGCAGGCGCAGGTGCTGGAGCCAGCGCCGGCGCAGGCGCCTCGGGCACGGCCAACAACGGTGGCCTGTTGGGTGGATTGCTGGGCGGGGTGACGGCCGCGGTTGGCGGGGGCACCACCAACGGCGCCAACAACGGCGGCTTGCTGGGCGGCCTGCTCGGTGGCCTGTCGGGCAAGAAGTAATCCACTGGATCCGTGAGGGAGCGAAGCCATGCTGCAACAAGAAACCATCGTTCACCACGAGCATGTGACCGTGATGCCTGAATCTCGCAACAACGATCTGCGGCCCGGAATGCTTGACGATATCGCCCTGATGCTGGGTCGGCAGTTCGCCGTGTATAACGCGGCGTGCCAGTCGGCCCTGGCGGAGAAACTGGGTATCCCCCTGGCGGATCTGAAAGCGCTGGAACTGGTGATGGAGTTCGATGCCCTGCCCACGGGCCAGCTGGCCCAGTTGATGGGCATCAGCTCCGGCGGCGCCACCGCCTTGATCAACCGCCTGGAAGCGGCCGGGTACGTGCAGCGGGGCCGCCACCCGCTGGACCGCCGGATGATCGTGATCCGGCCGGTGGAGGAAGCGTGCCAGCAACTGGCCCAGGAACGCCAGTGGGTGGCTGAAGCGGTGGTGCTGATGGCGCGCCGCTACGACGCCGCCGAGCTGGAAGTGGTGCATGCCTTCCTGGCGCAATGTGTACGCGCCCTGCGGCACGACACCCTGGTGTGGCTGGAAACACGCAGCGCTCACGAGTGACATCCGGCCGCGCAGGCGGCCCACGCACCGCGCCCCGATCCGCAAGGACCGGGGCGCGGTTTTCTTTGGACAGCCCGAACGCCGGCACGGGATCCCGCGATGCGCCAGCGGCGGGCGGAGTCAATGCGCAGCGAACAGCTGCGCCACGCTGGCCGGTGCGTGCGGGCCGAAGAAGCATTCGTGGTTGCGGGCCGTCAACGTGGCGGCCGATGCGCTGCGGGGAAACAGGGCCTGCTCGTAAGCCGCCAGGCCGGCCTCGATATCGGCAGGATGCGCGCACAGCGCATGGGCCAGCTCGGCGCCGTCGTACAGGGCGAGGTTGGCGCCCTCCCCCGCGAACGGTGACATCAGGTGCGCCGCATCGCCAAGCAGGGTGGCGCCGGGCACCCGCGCCCACTGATGCGCGACCGGCAAGGCATGCAGCGGCCTGACGATGAGGTCGGCGTCGCCTTCGGTCACCAGTGCGCGCAATGCGGGAGCCCAGCCGTCGAATTCCTGCGCGATCCGCGCCAGGGCAGACGGCCGGCAGGTGAAGTCGATCGCGCTGACCCAGGCCTGCGGCCGACTCAACGCCACGTAGGCTTGCAGGGTGCCGTTGGCGTAGCGATGGCCCAGGATGCCTTTGCCGGGCTCGACGGCCATCAGGGTGCCGCTGCCGATCAGTCGTGCCGTGGCGGGGTGGCGGCGGTCCCCATCGACCAGGCGCGTTTCGATGAAGGTGGTGCCGACGTACGTCGGCATGGCCGCCGACAGCAGCGGCCGGATGCGTGACCAGGCGCCATCGGCGCCCACCACGAGATCGGCGGTGAACGATGCGCCCTGGGCAAATGCCAGGCGGTGCCGGCCATCGCCCAAGGCGTCGGCGTGGGTAAGTTTGTGACCCCATTGGATCGTGCCGTCAGGCAAGGACGCGACCAGCAAGCGGCGCAACGCGCCCCGGTCGATTTCGGGCCGGGCGGGTTGGGCCTGGCCAGGACGATCGAACAGGATGTGGCCATGGCGGTCTACGACCCGCTTGGCGTCCTCGCCGGGCAGCGCCAGGGCCAGGAAGGCCTCGAGCAGGCCGGCGGCCTTGAGGGCGATCTGGCCGTTGTACGCGTGGATGTCCAGCAAGCCGCCCTGGCTGCGGGCATCGAGCGAGACGTCGGCTTCAAATACAGTGGCGGAGATGCCGTGCAGGTGAAGGACGCGTGCGAGCGTCAGGCCGCCCAGGCCGGCGCCGACAATGGCGATACGGGCACGGGACAGGGAGTTTGCTGCGGGGATGGCGAGGTTCATGGCGCGTTCCGGTAGTACGGGCAAGGCGCGTTGTGGGCGCTGCTGCTCGTGACGGTCCGACGGGATGTCGGGGGGATCGCTGGCCAACCTGACGCAAGTGCGGGGTGACGTGTGCGCGACTTTCCGGAAGGCGCGGGGCCGAATGAATCGGAAGGTCGTTTTTCGCGGAGTTCGAAACGACAGTATTGCACGAAATCGCAGCCCCTCGCCCGCCGGCGCACGCGGGGGCTGCGGCTTCAGTCGGCGGACAAGGGGCCGAACTGCAAGCGCGGCACGGCGTCGAGCAGCCGCCGGGTCATGTCCTGGCGCGGCGCGTGCAGCACGGCGTCGGCCTCGCCCAGTTCGATGATGCGCCCGCCTTCCATGACGGCGATGCGGTCCGCCAGGTATTCGACCACGCCGAAATTGTGCGTGATGAAGAGATAGGCGATACCCAGTTCATCCTGCAATTCGCGCAGCAGGTCCAGGATCTGCGCCTGCACCGAGACATCCAGCGCCGAGGTCGGCTCGTCGCAGATCAGCACCTTGGGTTCCACCGCCAGGGCCCGCGCGATGGCGATGCGCTGGCGCTGGCCGCCCGAGAACTCGTGCGGATAGCGCGCCAGCGTATTGGCCGGCAGACCGACGCGTTCGATCAGCCGGGCGGCATGGGCCGCGCGATCTTGCGCGCTCATGCCGCGGCGCAGGGACTCCAGGCCTTCGTCCAGGATGTCGCCCACCCGCATGCGCGGGTCCAGCGAGGCGTAGGGGTCCTGGAACACGATCTGGATGTCCTGGCGCAGGCGCTGCAAGCGGCCGCGGTCGGCAGAGAGCAGGTCCTGCCCTTGCAGCATGGCGCGGCCGGAAATATGGGCGCCGTCGATCAGGCGCAGCAGCGCCTTGCCGGTAGTGGTCTTGCCGCAGCCGGATTCGCCCAGCAGCGCCAGCGTTTCACCGGCGCGCAGCGTGAAGGTGACGCCGTCGACGGCCTTGACCCACGACACCACGCGCCGCAAGGGTCCCTTGCGCACGGGGTAATGCACCTTCAGGTCCTGCACGTCCAGCACCACGCCGGGATCGCGCATCCGGCGCGGGCCGACGGCCCGGTCCTGCGCCTGGGCGTCGCGGCCCGGCTGGCTGAGCGGCACGCCCCGCTTTTCGAAGGTAGGAATGGCGTCGAACAGTTGGCGCGCATAGGGATGCTTGGGCGCGCGGAAGAATTCTTCCGCGCTGGCGCTTTCTACGATCTCGCCGCCGCGCATCAGCGCCACGTGATGGGCCACGTTCTTCACCACCGCCAGGTCGTGGGTGATGAGCAGCACGGCCATGCCCATTTCCTGCTGGATGTCGGCCAGCAGGTCCAGCACCTGCGCCTGCACGGTGACGTCCAGCGCGGTGGTGGGTTCGTCGGCGATCAGCAGCAGCGGCTCGGCCGCCAGGGCGATCGCGATCATGACGCGCTGCTTCTGGCCGCCCGAGAATTGGAACGGGTAGTCGTCCACGCGCCGTTCCGGTTCGGGAATGCCGACCCGGCGCAGCCAGTCGATGGCCCGCGCCCGTGCGGCCGCACCGCGCAGCGGCGTATGCGCCACCAGCGTTTCGATGATCTGATCGCCCACCCGCATGACGGGGTTCAGGCTGGTGGAGGGTTCCTGGAAGATGATGCCGATGCGCCCGCCGCGCACGCCGCGCATGGCGCTTTCAGGCAGGCGGTTCAGGTCTTCGCCGTCCAGTTCGATCTGGCCACCAACGATGCGCCCGGCATCCGGCAGCAGGCGCAGCAATGCCAGCGCCGTCATGCTCTTGCCGCAGCCGGACTCGCCGACCAGCGCAAAGGTCTGGCGCTGCGAAATGGCCAGTTGCAGTCGCTTGACCGCATGCGTCATGCCGCTTTCGCCGACGATGTCGACGTCCAGGCCCTGCACGGCCAGCAAAGGGGTGTCGTGCATCACGGGGCGTCTCCGGGCTTGGATGAACGGGCGTCGGCGGCCAGCACGGCGTCGGGGCGGCGGCCGAACAGGCCCAGGCCCGGCAGGCGGCTCGGCTTGTAGCGGCGGGTGCGCGGATCGAAGGCGTCGCGCACGGCGTCGGCGAACAGGTTGGCCGCCAGCACCAGCGCCAGCATGAAAAGAAAGGCGGTCATGAGGTTCCACCAGATCATGGGGTCGCGCGACATTTCCAACCGCGCGCCATCGATCATCGAGCCAAAGGAATTCATGCTGGGGTCCACGCCAATGCCCAGGTAGGACAGCACGGCCTCGTACAGCACCAGTCCCGAGAACTCGAGCACCACGGTGATCAGCACCAGGTGGGCCACGTTGGGCAGCAGGTGGCGCGTCATGATGCGCCAGTGCGACACGCCGAAGGCCCGCGCCGCCTGCACGTATTCCAGCTCGCGCAGCTTGAGCGTTTCGGCGCGCAGCAGGCGGCACAGGCCGGCCCAGCCGGTCAGGCCCAGGATCATGCAGAGCAGGAACAGGCGCAGGTCCGCCCGTGCGGCCGACGTATCGAACAGGTCGGCGTGGTTATCGATGTAGACCTGCATCATCAGCGCGCAGGCGGCCACCAGCAGCACGCCGGGAATCGAGGTGATGGTGGTGTAGAGGTATTGGATGGCGTCGTCGACCTTGCCCTTGAAATAGCCGGCCGCGATGCCGAACACGATGGCCGGCGGCAGCATCGCCAGGGTGGTCAGGCTGCCGATGACCAGCGCGGTGCGAATGCTTTTGAGGGCCTGCCACAGCACGTCGTTGCCGATGCGGTCGGTGCCCAGCGCGTGGTAGCCGGTGGACAGCCCCGCCAGCGCCCCGGCCGCCAGGCACAGCAGCGTGAAGGTGATGGCCATGGCGCGCCAGGGCACATCCGAATGGCCGCCGAACAGCGCCTGGGCTGCCGCAGACGCGCCCGCGCGCCGGGCCAGGCCGGCGAACAGCAGGCCCGTGCCGGCCAGCGCCACGGCCAGGCCGGCTGCCAGACCCAGGCCCAGCCGTCGGGACAGGTCGCCCGCGTAATCGCGGTCGGGGTCGGCCAGGTGCGTGCCCGCCGCCCGCAGGCGCGGAAAATCGCGCACCGGCTTGTCATCGACCAGCAGGGTTTCCTTGGTGAACTGGCGCACGGCCAGCGGACTGGAATAGGTTTTCTCGGGCCGCGTCAGCACCGAGCCACTCAACAAGCCGTCCAGCGCCGACTTGACGGCCGGCGCATAGACGCGCGGCGCATCGGCGGCAACGCCCGGCGCGGGCGGCAGCAAGGGGCGGTAGTGAACCGAGTCGAGCAGGCCGACCACGGCAAACGCCGCCAGCACCACGGCGGAACACATGGCGGGCGTATCGCGCGCCACGCGCGCCCAGGTCGAGCGCAGGTTCGGGCTGCGGCGCACCCGCCAGGCGTAGGTCAGCGCGCCCAGCACCATCAGCCACAGCGCAATGTCGGTCCAGAGGAATACGAATTGGGGCATGGCGGCTACTCGAATCGAACGCGGGGATCAGCCAGCGTGTAGGAAATATCGGCCAGGATCAGCCCCACGATGTACAGCGACGCCCCCAGGAAGACCATGGCCCGCACGATGGAGAAGTCCTGTGCGTTGATGGCGTCGATGGTGTAGCTGCCCAGCCCGGGGATGCCGAAGAACGACTCGGCGATCAGGCTGCCCATGAACAGCAGCGGCAAGGCGGCCACGGTGCTGGTCAGGATCGGAAGCATGGCGTTGCGCAGCACGTGGCGAAACAGCACCACGCGCTCGGCCAGCCCCTTGGCGCGGGCGGTGCGCACGTAGTCCTTGCCGATTTCCTCGAGGAACAGGGTGCGGTAGAAGCGGGCTTCGGGCCCCAGCCGCGACACGATCGCCACCAGCACCGGCAGCGCCAGGAACTTGACCATGTCCAGCCCGCCCTCGAAGCCCGAGAACGGCACCAGCTGCAAGATCTTGGCGAACAGCCACTGCCCCGCGATGATGTAGAACAGACTGGAAATGGACAGCAATATCACGCAGACCACCACGCCCCAGAAATCCAGCCGGGTGGCGCGAAAATACACCAGCGTCAGCGAAAAGACGATGCTGGCGAACAGGCCCAGGAAGAAGGTGGGCACGGCCAGCGCCAGGCTGGGTCCCATGCGGGTCTGGATTTCGCGGCCGATGTCGCGCCCGCCGTCGGACCGGCCGAAGTCCATCACCAGGAGCGGCACCGAGCGCTGGTAGAACACGGTGTCGGTCAGTTGGGCGGAGCCGCTGGCCTGCGTGTTGTAGAACAGCGGCTTGTCGTAGCCGTGTTCGACCTTCCATTTCTCGACCGCGTCCTGGCTGATGCGCTGGCCGCCGATGGCCAGGCGCGCCATGTCGTCGGGGGTATTCACGGCGAAGAACAGGATGAAGGTGAACAGGTTCACGCCGATCAGGATCAGCACGCCATACAGCAGCCGGCGGATGATGTAGCCGATCATGATTGATGCTCCTTGCGCGGACCGTGGCCGAACGCGGTCTGCCTTTCACGCCGCTTGAGCGCGAGGTACGACGGCCAGATCGCCAGCGCGATCAGCAACGCGAACAGACCCAGCGGCCACCAGATGGGGGAATTCCATTCGTCGATCTTGCTTTGCCGCAGGGCCGGGTCGATCTTCATGTACTGCAGCGTGTTGCGCACCATCTGGGTGGGCTTGGCGTTGCCGACCCACTGCTGGTAGGCGCCGCCCGACATCGGGAAGTAGCCGAACATCCAGGGCGCGTCGCGCTGCACGATGGCAACCATGCGGGCGATCAGGGCTTCCTTTTCAGGGCCGTCGTCCAGGAACTTCATCTGCTCGAACAGGCGGTTGTATTCGGGGCTGTCGTAGTTGGCGGCGTTTTCGCCGCCATCCTTGGCCTTGGCGTTGGGGCCGTATAGCAGGAACAGGAAGTTCTCGGCGTCGGGGTAGTCGGCGTTCCAGCCCCACAGGAAGATCTGCGCCGAACCGCGCCGCATCTTGTCCTGGAAGCGGTTGTAGTCGGTGGCGCGCACGTCCATCTGCACGCCGATCTTGGTCATCTGGCGGCGCATCCAGTCAAACGTGGGATTCGAGCCGCCCCCCTGCATCGAGTCGTAGTAGAGCACCAGGGGCGCGCCGGTCACGGCGTTGCGGCCGTCGGGGTAGCCGGCTTCGGCCAGCAGGCGCTTGGCCACGTCGACCGACTTGCGCACCGGCTTGCCGTCGACCAGGTCGTAGACCACCGGGTTCACGCCTTCGGGCGGCTCGCGGTAGCCCAGCACGCCGGGCGGCACCGGGCCGTAGGCCACGGACGCCTGGCTGTTCTCGAACACCGCCACGTATTCTTCCCAGTCGAACGCGATGCTGATGGCCTGGCGCAGCTTGCGATTCTTTTCGGCCTGCTCGGGCGTGTCGCCCTTGCCCACCACCGGGTCGAGCCAGTTGAAGCCCATGTACCAGTTGGCGGTTTCGACCGTGGTGGGCAGGCGGATGCCATGTTCCTGGTACTTGCGCGCCTTGTCCTGGCTGTCGCCCGCGGCCACCAGCATGGCCACGCCGTACTCGCCGCGCTCGATCTGCGGCACGTCGTAATAGCCCTGCATGAACTTGCCGGTCAGCGGAATGGCCTCTTTTTCGACGCTGAATACCGCGCGGTCGATGAAGGGGGTGGGCTTGCCGCAGTCGGCCAGCAGGCCGGCCGCCTTGTCGCCGGGCTCGCCTTCGCAGGGATAGGGCTCGCCGTGGAAGTTGGGGTTGCGCGCCAGCACGTGGCGGCGGTTCTGCAGCGATTCGGCCAGCATGTACGGGCCGGTGCCGACGGGCCAGGTGTTCAGCGACAGGTCGTGCTCAGCCATGCCGGGCTGGTTGTAGAAACGGTCGGCTTCCCAGGGCACCGGCGCCGTGAAGGTCATGGCCAGCCAATACTTGAACTGCGGGTACTTGCCGTTGACGCGGATGCGCAGCGTGTGCGGGTCCAGCGCCTGCACGCCGGTGAAGCCGTCGGGCTCGCGCAGGTCCAGCCAGGAAGCGCCCGCGCCGCCGGGCAGGTCGCGGCGCAAGGCCTGGTCGCGCTGGCGCAGGCGGTCGCCGTAGTCCTTCAGGCCGCTGACGTATTCGGCCATCAGCGAATAGATGGGCGACACCACCCGCGGGCTGGCCAGGCGGCGAAAGGCGTAGACGTAGTCGTCGGCGACCAGCTCGCGCGTGCCGGTGCGGGGAAAGTCGGGAATGGCGTATTTGTCTTCGAGGTCTTCCGGCGCAAGCGGGAAGTAGTCGTAGCTGCCGTCGGTCTTGCGGGCGAAGGCGGGGTGCGGCGCAAAGCGCACGCCCGGCTTGATCTTGATGTCGTAGACGCTTTCGGCGATCTGCTCGCCCGGCGTGTCGGCCGGCAGGACCTTGCCCTGCGCATCCAGGTAGACCGGCGGGTCGATAGACGCCGCGGCCCGCGGAATCAGCTCGTAGGGCCGCTTGAGGTAGTGGTACCCGTAAAGCGTCTCATAGATGCTGTAGGTATAAGGAGTTTCGTCGCCGGAATAAGAGCTGGCCGGGTCCAGGTATTTGGGCGAACGCTTGACGAAGGCGGAATACAGGGTGTTCTGGCCTTCGGCGCCGGACGGGTACGGGCTGTTGATGGGGCTGCTTTCCTGGGAGCAGCCCGCCAACGCCAGCAACAGCAGCATGGCCGCCGCCCAAAGCCGCTTCAAAGCAAGCATGGAAACCTTTCCTTCTATTCAGTGCGACAGAGGATAGCAAAGGTGCCCCTGCCCCAGTACCCAGGCATCCCCTTAGGGCCGGGCGGGTCAGCCGCATTGGCGCTGGCGCCAGCAGTCGTAGCGCCATTTCCAGGGTTGCATGGGGTCCTTGCCGGCCCACAGGCCGCGGCCGGCGGCCTTGGCCTGGCGTTGCAGGCCGGGCATGGCCTGGTCGTGCAGATAGGCGCCCTGGCGCGCGGTGTAGGCCCAGGCATAGCCGGCCTCGACCTGCAGGCGATTGGCCGAGCGGCCATCGTCCAGGATCAGCGCGCACACGTCGCGGCCATACTGGTCTTTTTCGTAGCACTGCGCGGTAAGCGTCTTGCCGGCCACCAGGTCGGCCAGGTTCTTGCGCGCGGCCTCGGCGTAGGGCTGGCCGGGCTGGTCGGCGCCGTGGCCCTCTTCGGGCGCGTCGATGCTGTCCAGGCGAATGCGGCGCTGGCCGTCGGGCGCGCGCAGCGTGACGGTATCGCCATCAGCGACGTTGACGATCATGCCGGTCAGGGTATAGCTGCCGGCCGGCGCGCCGCCCGCGGGCGCGGCGCCGGGCTTGCCTTGGGAGGCCGGTGCGCTGGCGCCGGGCCGCTGGCCGCCCTGCCCCGACGGCTGCAGCCAGTTGACCAGGGCGCCGGCCGCGGCCAGGACCAGGGCGACGATCAGGGCGGTCAGCTTGCTGGCGCCGCCAAAGGGAGATTTGCCGCGCACGAGCCGGGCTCCGGATAGGGAAACGAGAGGCAGTGTGCCACAAGCCCGGGCGGCGCAGGCAAGGCGCGGTGCCCCCCCCTGACGCGGCTACAGCCAGCCCGACTTGCGGAACCGCCAGTACAGGAACGAACAGACCGAGACGATCACCCCCAGAGTGATGGGATAGCCCAGCGGCGATTCCAGTTCGGGCATGAACTTGAAGTTCATGCCATAGATGCCGGCGATCGCCGTGGGCACCGCCAGAATGGCGGCCCAGGACGCCAGCTTGCGGGTGGTGTCGTTCTGCGCGGCCTGGCCGATCATCAGGCTGGCTTCAAAGGCGAAGGCCAGCGATTCGCGCAGCGCGTTGAACAGTTCATCGACTCGCGACACGCGGTCGGCCACTTCGCCGAAATACGGGCGGGCGTGCTCGTCCACGGCCGACATCTCGACCCGGGCCAGGCGGCGGCTGATCTCGACCAGCGGCGACACGACGGTGTGGATGCGCAGCAGGTCGCGGCGCTGGCGGTAGAGCTTGCGGATGTCGGAATCTTTCGCGCCGCGGATCAGCAGCTTCTGCTCGGCGCCCTCGACCACCGATTCGATCTTGCCGGCGGCGGCCACGTAGCGGTCCACCAGCCAGTCCAGCAGTTCGGACGCCACGTAGTCGCTGCCGCGCTTGAGCAGGTCGGGCGAGGCTTCCAGCCGTTCGCGCAAGGGGCTGTGGCCGGCGGTGGCGCCGCGCCGCACGGTGACCAGGAAGCCTTCGCCGATCAGGAACTGGGTTTCGCCGAAGATGGGGCGTTCGGCTTCGACTTCGACCGTGATGGCGACGATGAGCACCATGTTGCCGTAGTCGATGATCTTGGGCCGGCGGTGCGGCTCAAGCATCTCTTCCTGGTTTTTGTCGCAAGCGCCCAGCTCGCGGGCCACCTGGGCCAGCAGCTCGGGGCGGGGGTTGCGCAAACCGACCCACAGCATGCTGCGGTCCTGGTTGACATACTGGCCCACCTCGTCGATGGGCACCTCGCGGTCGCGGCGGCCGTTCACATAGGCAATGGACGCCACGACCTCGCCGTTGTGAGGATCGGTGGCGGCATTTTCTTCAGTAGACATAGGCATCCTCCGGCTATGCGAGCCCTTGCGGAAACAGCGTATCGGTATGGGGCGATGATAGCCCACGGCGCCTGACGGCAGGCTGCCGCGGCAGGCCCCGACTGGCCGGAAACGAAGGTCAGGCGAACAGGTTGCGCACGCGCTTGGCGACGTCCACCTGCGGCGCCTGGGGCGCCTTGGGTTCGCGCGGCCCGCCGGGCAGGTCCGGCAGCTTGGGCAGGTGGTCGAACAGCGGCAGCATGGCGTTGGTGATGTAGCGGGTGCGCGACCCGTACACATGGCGGTCACCCATGCCGGTCTGCTGGTGCACGTAGAAGCGCTGCGGCACGATCAGTTGCAGGCGTTCCTTGGCGCGCGTCATGGCCACGTACAGCAGGCGGCGCTCTTCTTCGATTTCCTCGGCCGTGCCGGTGCTCATGTCGGACGGAATGCAGCCGTCGACCACGTTCAGCACGTACACCGCCTTCCATTCCTGCCCCTTGGCCGAGTGGATGGTGGACAGGATCATGTAGTCCTCGTCGCGCGAGGGCGCGCCGGACTCGTCGCTGGTGGCGTCCGGGGGATCCAGCGTCAGCTCGGTCAGGAAACGCTCGCGGGACGGGTAGCCGGCGGCGATGCGCACCAGCTGGTCCAGGTCGGTCTTGCGCACGCGGGCATCGTCGTACAGGCGTTCGAGCTGGCCGGCGTACCAGCGCAGGGCCAAGTCCACGTCCGCGGGCCAGCGCAGGCCGGGGTCGGCCAGCGCGGCATAGGTGTCGGCAAAGGCGCCCCACTCGGCCTGGGCCGCCGCGCCTGGCTTGAACTCGCGCAAGGCGCGCAGCGGCTCGGCCGATTGCGCCATGGCGTCCATCAGCTTGCCGGCGGTGGCCGGGCCGATGCCGGGCAGCAACTGCGCCACGCGGAAGCCCGCCATGCGGCCGCGCGGGTTTTCTGCCCAGCGCAGCAGCGACAGCAGGTCCTTGACGTGGGCCGCTTCCAGAAAGCGCAGCCCGCCGAATTTGACGAACGGAATATTGCGCCGGGTCAGTTCCAGCTCAAGCGCCGCGCTGTGGCTGGACGTGCGAAACAGCGCGGCTTGCGACTTGAGCGTGGCCCCGCCCTCGCGCTGCGCCAGCACCTGGTCGGCCACCCAGCGGGCCTGCCCGCCTTCGTCGCTGACCGTGACCAGCTCGGGCAGCTGCGACGACGAACGGTCGGTCCAGAGGTCCTTGGCGTAGCGCTCGGTCGCCAGGCCGATGACGGCGTTGGACGCGTTCAGGATGGGCTGGGTCGAACGGTAGTTGCGGTCCAGCGTGATGACGCGGGCGGGCTTGGGGAACTGCGTGGGGAAATCCAGGATGTTGCGCACCGTGGCCGCGCGGAACGAGTAGATGGACTGGGCGTCGTCGCCCACCACGGTCAGGCCGCGGCCATCGGGCTTCATGGCCAGCAGGATGGCCGATTGCAGGCGGTTGGTGTCCTGGTATTCGTCGACCAGCACATGGTCGAAACGCCCGCCGACGTCGGCGGCGATGGCCGGGTCGCCCATCATTTCGGCCCAGTAGAGCAGCAGGTCATCGTAGTCGAGCACCTGCTGGTCCTGCTTGGCCGCCACATAGGCGCGAAACAGGTTCTTGAGCTCGTCTTCCCACTGCGCGCACCACGGGAACACGCTGTGCAGCACGTCGGCCACCGGCGTCTGACTGTTGACCACGCGCGAGTAGATCGCCAGGCAGGTGCCCTTGAGCGGAAAGCGCGACTTGGTGGACGACAGGCCAAGCTCGTGCCGGACCATGCCCATCAGGTCTTCGGCATCGCCCCGGTCGTGAATGGTGAAGGCCTCGGACAGGCCGATGCGCTGGGCGCAATCGCGCAAGAGGCGAGCGCCAATGGCGTGGAAGGTGCCGGCCCACGGCAGCGAGGGCGCCTGCTGGGTGCCGCGCAGGTTCATGACCCGCTGCAGCACAGAACCGACGCGGCGCTCCATTTCCTGGGCGGCGCGGCGCGAGAAGGTCAGGAGCAGCATGCGCTGCGGGTCGGCGCCGTTCAGGATCAGGTGGGCGACCCGGTGGGCCAGGGTGTTGGTCTTGCCCGACCCGGCCCCGGCAATGACCAGCAAGGGACCGTCGTCGCCCGCGCCGGCCACCCCGAATTCAGCGGCCTCGCGCTGGGCGGGATTGAGGTCGGCCAACGGATCGGGACGGCTGTTGGAAGGCGGAAGGGTCGGGTCGGACATGGCGCGCGGGGCTGGCGGCCAGGCGCGGCGGGGCCGGCCTGACAACTGGTTATATATCCAGGCATCATAACAGCCGTGGGCCGCTTGCCGGGGTGGCGCCTGGCGGGGATGCGGACGGGGGGCGCAGCAGCGGCCGGTCGCACAGGGGTCAAGGCTTGGGCTGGGTTTTTTCGATGAACTGCTTCAATTGCGCCTCGGTCGCCTCGCCGGGTGGAGGCAGTCCCAACAAAAAGCCTTCCGCGCCAGGACGAGCGCGTGATGGTTGCAGCCGCACCTCTCCACCAGGCAGAAAAATGGCCCAGACATAACCATCGTGAAACGGCTCGTATGGCATGACCGGAACATCGCGAACCAATAGATCATTCTCGCCACGATAAAACATCGAATCAGAATTCCACTCCACCCTCATTGTCATTCCCGGCTTCCACTGGGTCGCAATGGCAATGCAGCAAGTGCTGGATGTGTAAGCCTGCGCTCGAGCACTTCCCGCCCATGCACGATTGATGAAGACGGGGCTCAAACCTTCGTCAAGATAATTGATGATGCCTAACCGCACGCCAAGCGTTGCGGGAATAGGCATAGACTGCGTCCAACCAGCCACAGGCTGCCCTATCAACGCCATGCAAAAAGCTAAAGAGCATCCCCAACGAAGCGAGCGAAGTCGAGTGAACAGGCTGATCGGAAAATTGATTTTCTGCATACTCAGAATCGCGGAATAGCGTTGAAGTTTATTGGCATATTCTGCAGAGCACGCTGCGTATTCTCCCGGTCCTGCTGCGCCTCCCGTTGCGCCCGAGCCTGAGGATTGGTGTAGACAGAGCGCCAGCGCAAATAGCCCCATTGAGAGTAGAACTCCCGTCCACCGGCCTGCAACGGCACGGCATTGGGATTTGCTCGATAGGCAACCAACTCTGCCCGCTCTTCCTTGCTGGGCATCAGTGGCCACGCCAGATCAGCCCGACCGGTCGATACATATTGTTCGGCCAGCCTTTCACGTTGGTCCAGTTGTTTGAGACGATCACGCTGGATACTCATCCACACGTCGTCATCCTTTCCAAGAGGCTTGAACCAGGCCCTTGAATCGTGCACATAATTGTCCAACAGATCGATCACCGCCGCGACGGGCTTGCCAGGAAGATTCCAGACCGTGCGCATCTGATCCAACCATATCTTCTCTTTGTTGCCTCGCAATACCAACATGACACTGTCATATAGCCGAGCGCCTTCGGCACCCGGCATCGCATTCGGCACGGAACTGCGTTCAAGCGCATTGTTCGCAGTCAGCGTTTGCACCTCCAGCAGCAACTCGTTATTGGCTTGCACCAGATCCTCGTAGTCCTGAGGATTGTTGGATTTGGCCCGCAGCGCACTGGGAATTCCGCCCAACCACTCAGGCCCCCGATCAACCCGAAGGCGTCGCCAGCGCACATACTGAACGTAGTGGTTGTACATGATTCGACGGGTCGATGATTGCTCACTAGATATATCTCGCGTGTTCTCGACGTAGGCATTGAATGCGGTGCGCAGGTTGGACGACACGTCAAACCGAGCCTTGTCGCGTGCAGGCGCCGTGTGCAACCTCAAGGGCACGCCTGCCTTCACGGCTTCCCGATACATATCGCACAGAGGAATTTGCGACAGCTTATCGCTGTCCGTCATCCCTCGGCCTTGCTCTGCGGGCTTGTAGCCGCCGCCGACGTCTGAATGCACCCCCGGATAGACGATCTCTTCGTAGCCGCGGCCATCGATCAAGTCCAGCGGAAATGATCCTCGTACTTCGTGCGCTGCGACCATATGGACACAGCGAGTGACCATGCTCGGAATTTCCATGTCTTCCTTGCTTGCCCACGCGCCATGGCCGTCCCACAATTCACCAGGCGCCGACTGCGCAATGCCGGCCGAGGCCACTGTGTCGTACAACCCCATGAAATCAATGACGACAGGAATACCCCCAAGGCGCAAGACGCCGTCGCCGCGAGGGGTATAGAAAGACATTCCTTCGGGCACATCGCAGGCATCCTTGAGCCAATTGGCAAACACGCGTGCCTCGGCCGCACCGCGAGAAAAGCCAAAGATGGAGACTCGAATGCGCTCTACTTTTGGGTTTGTGGATAGGTAACCAGACAGCATCTGCCGCATCTCACGGTTACGACGTGACAACACGGAATAGCGTGCCATATTGTTCGGTTTGGCTTTGTGAACGCTCCAAACTCTCAAAGCAGATGAACCCAGACCTTGGGCGCGTCGAATCGCGATGTCCGCCGCATCGCCAGGCGTTGCTCCAGCGGAGGACGCAAAAGGAAGAGTGGCGCCCTTCGCCAGCTCTTCTATCTGCAAACCGGACATCGACATATCTGTGCTCATTTCCCGAACCAGCGTTCGCGTGTCCTGCCTTAGCGAATCTGTCAAAGTGCTATTCGGTACGAAGTGCAAATACAGGTTGTTCTGAAATTCCAGCAGTGCCCAATTGATGCGGCCTTCTCCACCCCATCCCGCCGCCGCTCCCGCCTGCGCATGCACGCCAGTTCCCGGATCACCCACCTTATCGATACATGGAGTGCCCACGCCTTCGACATAGGTACGAAAGCGGTGTTGGCGCGCGCTGTAACTGGGGTCTTTCTTATCGTCAAATACGTTATGCAACCTCGCCACGTTCGTCTGCGTGTTGTCTCGCGCTTTGTCCGACACATACATGTTATTGCGCGTGCCATCAAAGAAAAATCCGAAGAACAACTCGATCGAGCAATCCGTGCCGGCCTTTTCGCCCATCTTCTGGCAGGCCTTGCGTTGCTCCTGGAAATCCAGGTCCGTGGGGATTTCGCGGCACGGGCCGGCGAAGCGGAACTTGAACGTCATGATTGCGGCTCCAGGCGGGAGGCATCGGGCGTGAGTGCGGAATGGGTGAGGCTGAGCAGGCCGTGGCGGCGCAGCAGCGTCAGTGCATGACGATAGGCAAGCGCGTCGTGGTCCACGCCGCGACGCGCCAGGCGTTGCACGCCTTCGTCAATCAGGCGATGGGCCGCGGCCGGACTGCAGGCCAGCTCGCCGAACAGGCTGGCGCGCAGTTGCACGAAGCGCAGGATGGCGTCCGGCAGGGCCCGCTGCTGCAGTTGGCGCTGTTGATCGGCGTCGATCCGATAGGGCGCCGGCGCGATGCCTGGCGCGGCGGGCGAGCCGCCTTCGATCGAATGCAGTTCACCCGAGCGGTCCACATAGGCCCAGCGCGAGATGCCTGCCAGCAGGCGCTGGCGTTGCGCGGGCGTCAGCACGTCGAGCAGCGCCGCCAGCGCCCGCGTGTCCGCCAGGCGCAACAGATAGGCGCGGCCATCGGCGCCGACGGCCTCGATCTGCGCGCGCAGGTGGTCGGCCAGCTGTTCCAGCGTGGCCTCGCTGAACAGCAGGCTGAGCATGGGCTTGCCCCGCGCTAGCGCCATCAACCTGTCGCACAGCGGTTGGCGCAGCGCGGGTACCCACGGCAGGCGCAGCAGGTAGGGCGCGACCTGGTCCAGGCCTTCGCCTTCGTAGCGTCCGGCATAGAGCGAGCAGTAGTCTTCGGCCTCAAGCCAGCGCGCCAGCCGGGCGGGCAGCCCTGGCGCAAAGCTGGCATCGAGCAGCACGTAGCGCTCGACCGGCCGCGGCTGGATCCACGCCGCGTCGTACAGCGCCTGGCCGACGGCGGGGCTGGCCGGATCGATCCAGGTATCGCGGTCCTCAAGCATTCTTCACCGTCATGGCCTGGCCGCCCGCCGCGGCTTGCTCGGCGCAACTGACGCAGACGCTCTCGGGCATTTGCGGAAACGGATAGGGCAAGCGGTCGGGGCCGGCGAATTGCTTGTTGCCCGTTTTGACGTCGATGCGCCCCGGCGCGGTGACGGTGATGTTGCCGCCTTCGAGCACGATGCTGGCGCCCGCCGCCGTCGCGATGCGGATGCGCTTGGGCGCGGCGTATTCCACCGCGGTTTGCGCGCTGCCGATGGTGATGTCTTTCTGCGCCTGTACCCGCAGGATGTCGTGCTGGGCCTGCACGTCGACGTTGCCCTTGGCCGAGATCAGGTCCAGCCCCGAGTCCGCCCCGCCCTGCTGCAGGCCCGCGACGATGCCCAGGCCCTGGCCGGTGTGCAGGCGCAGCGCACCCATCACCGCCAGGTTCTGGTCCTTGCCGGCCGACCAGTGCACGGCCTCGCCGGCCGTCACTTGCAGGTGCTTGGCCGCGACCTGCGCCAGCCCGGCGCGCGCGGCCATCAGCACGACGGGATCGGTGGGGTGCGGCACTTTGCCCTGCGCGGCCTGCGTGTGCCTGGCCGCGGCATCGCCGCGCGCGCCTTCCAGGCTGTCGCCCGCGACCGTGCCCGAGACCGCGCGGTGCATGGCCGCCAGCGGCGCCTTCTCGCCATCCAGCACGCTGGCCTGCGGGCCCTTGGTGCCCAGCGCCGTGGCCAGCCGCAGGCCCTGGTGGGCGCCCACCACGCCGTCCAGCGAACGCGCCATCTGCTCGGTCTGGCTGGCCAGCGCCTGTACACCCGCCGCATCGCCCACGGCGCTGGCGTTGCCGCCGGTGGCGCTGTAGGTGCTGAGCAGCACGCCCGCGCCGCCGCGCACGGCGCCGTAGGCATCGGTGCGCAGTTCGGCGCCCACGCCGCGCAGGCCGCCGCGGTAGTTGCCGGCCTGGTGGATGAGATGGCCCAGGTTCAGTTCCGAGGCGTCCTGGCTGCTCTTGACCTGCATGCGCAGCTGGCCGTCGGTGTCGTCGAACACGATCTGGTTGTAGCCCGCGCCGCCGAATTCCTTGCTCTTGAAGCCGGTCAGCGCGGCCGCGTTGCGGTGGTTGTCTTCGCCTGCGGCCGCGCCGTGCCAGGCCGGCGCGTTGCCCGCGGCCAGGTTGGCCTGGGCGCTGGGCGCGTTGTCGCGCGCCGCGGCGTAGACCTGCGTATCGGCCGCGCTGCCTGCGCGCCCGCCGGGTGTGGCGGGCGTGCCGCCTTCGCCGCGGCCGTTGTACAGCGCACCCACGACGATGGGCTGGTCGATGTCGTCGTCCAGAAAGCGCACCAGCACCTCTTGCCCGATGCGCGGCACGAAACTGATGCCCATGCCGGCGCCCGACTGGCGCTGCGCCACGCGCACCCAGCGGCTGCTGGCCTCGCCGTCCTGGCTGCCCGCCTGCCAATGGAATCTGATGCGCACGTCGCCGCGCTTGTTGCGCAGGATCTCGTCGCTTTGCCTGGGTTGCGTGCCGCCTTCGGCGTCGGTGACCACGGCGGTGTGCACGCCATGGACCGAGGGCGCGCCGCCCAGGCGGGCGCCGCGCGTTGCCGGCAAGGCGGGACGCCAGGGACGGTCGCAGCGCACCGCTTCGAAGCGATTGGCGTAGCCGACTTCGCGGGCCTTGGCGAGGACGGCGGGGTCGGGGGAGATCGAGGCCTCGTCCCACGTCGAATCATCGCCGCGCAGGGTCTCTTGCGGCGCGGCCACCGCCTCGCCGTCCAGCGTCAGGTACGCCTCCAGCCCGCCCAGGCGCTGCGCCAGCGACGCCCGCGTGTCGGGCGGCAGGTTGTTGATGCCCACGTGCTCGATCCAGTCCAGCGCGAAGACCGGCTCGAATCCCGCTTCGCCCGTCGGCCCCAGCGACGACATGTCCTGCAGCGTGAAGCGCGTGCCCGAGCGGAACGTGCGCACCACGCCGCGCCCGGCGAAGGTCTCGGCGCGGGCGCGCACGGCCTCGCGCGCCAGTTCCGCCTGGCGGCGGGCCTGGGCCTCGTTGGCAAAGCCGCCGTGGCCGGCAACGTCGTACCAGTCCAGCCCCGCCGCATCGTCCTGCCCGCTGGCCGCGTTGACCAGCGCCTGCGCGGCGACCGCGCGCTTGCCGCTGTCGTGCCAGCCCAGCACGGTGATGCTGTCGGGCGTGCGGCGGCGCTGGCGCACCAGGGCCTGCACGGTGTCGCGCGACTCCGTGGCGCTGGCGCGCTGGAACCGCACGCCGCCGCTGGCCGATTCCGCGTCTTCGGCCAGGCTGCGGCTGTCGGCAAAAATCTGCACCACGTGGCGCGCCGGCACCCCGGCATCTTCCAGCACGGTCCAGCCCAGGCCGGCCTCGGCCAACAGGCGGCTCACGAAGGCGTAGTCGGTTTCGCGATACTGCGTGGTGTAGGGGCGCGGGGCCAGGTCGGCCAGCGCGCCTTCGACGTCGGCCGCGATGCGGTAGACATAGCCTTCGTACGTGTCCAGCACGTGGCGCACGATGTCCAGCACCGGCTTGTTTTCAAACAGGCGGCTGGCGCGTCGCTGCGTGGCCAGCCACAGCCACGGCGCCACCGTCAGCCGGTAGCGCGCAAGCCCCGCGTCACCCGCCAGCAGTTCCGCTTCGCGCACCACGCCGCTGCGGCCTAACTGGCTGCCGTCGGCACGCGTGGTCCACAGTGTTAGCGGGCGCGAGATCATGTCCTGCAACGACAGGCCGGCGTCCTCCGACAGGGCCACCACGCGCAGCTGCGCCACACCCGACAGCGCCTCGCGGCCGGTCCAGCCTTCGACATGCAGCGACGCCAGCGCACCCTCGCCTTGCAGGCGGTAGAGGCGGGCGTCGGAATTGAACAGGCCGCTCATTGGGGCAGCCCGACACGCAATAGCACCAATGACAGCATCAGGGATCTCCCATGTCGCATTGCACCTGCGCGCCGACAACGAGTGTCGATACGCCCCGGGGTCAACATCCCCGGCGGACAGGAAGAAATACCACGACGATCTGGCGTCAATGACAACCAACGTCGCTCAAGTTGCAACAAAAATTGAAAAAACGGCACGAGAATGAAAAAATCGAATGCTTCCTATCCGTCGTGCCGCCCCCGCGGTGCTTGCCCCACGCCATGCGCCTGCTTGCCGGCACCGCTTCCTGGACCGACCCCACGCTATTGGCCTGCGGCCGCTTCTATCCGCCCCACGCCAACAGCGCCGAAGCGCGGCTGCGCTTCTATGCCTCGCGTTTCAGGCTGGCCGAGGTGGATTCCAGCTACTACGCCCTGCCCAGCGCGGAAAACGCCTACCTGTGGGCGCAACGCACGCCGGACGACTTCGTCTTCAACATCAAGGCGTACCGGCTGTTCACCGGCCACCAGACGCCGCTGACGGCATTGCCGGCCGATATCCGCCAGGAACTGGGCGACTGGCCCGAACCGGTGATCTACCACCGCGGCATGCCCGACGACCTGCGCGACGAACTATGGCGCCGCTACACGCTGGCGCTGGAGCCGCTGCGCATGGCGGACAAGCTGGGCGCGGTGCATTTTCAGTTTCCGCCGTGGGTCCAGCGCGATGCGCGCGGCATGGCGCTGGTTGCCGACTGCGTGCGGCGCCTGGAAGACCATCTGGTGTCGGTGGAGTTTCGCCATCGCAGCTGGTTTGCCACGCCCGCAGCCACGGCGGCCACGCTGGCGATGGAACGCGAATGGGGGGTGGTGCATACCGTGGTCGATGCGCCGCAAGGCTTTGACAACAGCGTGCCCGCGGTATGGGAATGCACGCATCCCGACCTGACGCTGCTGCGCCTGCACGGGCGCAACACGGCCACCTGGAATGCATCGGGCAGCGCGTCGTCGGGCCGTTTCCAGTACGAATATTCGGAAGAGGAACTGGCCGAACTGGTGCGCCGTTTCCAGCAGGTGGCGCAGCAGAGCGCGCAGGCGCACGCGGTGTTCAACACCAATTACGAAGACCAGGGCATGCGCAATGCCGCGGCGTTCAAGGCCGCGCTGGATGGCCCCGCCGCGCAAAGCGGCTTGCTGTGAAAGGCGTCGCGCTGCGCCAGGCACGGCACGGCGGCGACAGCCCCTAACCGCCCACCTCAGCCAGAGCCAGCGGCGTCGGCGTGGTGCGCGCCACTTCCGCCAGGCTTTCCAGCAGCACTTCGAATTTGCGCGCGATGTCGTGCTCGGGCACGCAGGCATAGCCCAGCAGCAGTCCGGGGCGGCGCCCTTCGTCGCCCACGTAATAGCGCGACAGCGCACGGGTCAGCACGCCCTTGCGGCGCGCCACGTCCACCACGCGCAGGTCGTCCATGTGCGCCGGCAAGGTCAGCACCAGGTGCAGGCCCGCCAGGCTGGCGTCGCGGTGCAGCCAGTCGGGCCCCAGGCGCCGTTCGATCAGGTTGACCAGCATGGCGCGGCGGCGGGCATACAGCATGCGCATGCGGCGGATGTGGGCGGCGTAGTGGCCTTCGGCGATGAAGGTGGCCAACGCCGCGTGCGTCATCAGGTGGCCTTCGCGGTACAGCTCGGCGTGGGCTGCCTGGAACGCGGCGGTCAGCGGCTTGGGCAGCACCAGATAGCCCACCCGCAGGCCCGGATACAGCGTCTTGCTGAAGGTACCCATGTAGATCACGGGCGCATCGGGCTCCAGCCCCAGCAGCGACGCGATGGGCCGGCCGGAAAAGCGGAATTCGCTGTCGTAGTCGTCTTCGATGATCCAGCTGCCGTGCTGGTGCGCCACGGCCAGCAGCTGGCGGCGACGCGCCAGCGACATGACCGGCCCCAGCGGATACTGGTGCGACGGCGTGACGAAGATGAAGCGCGGCGGCGCGCCGCCAGGCAAGGCGCCGCCTTCCGGCAGCCGCATGCCTTCTTCGTCGACCGGCAGGTGCACCGTGCGCAGGCCGTTGGCCTGCAGCACCGTGCGCGCGCCCCAATAGCCCGGGTCTTCGACCCAGGCGGTTTCGCCCGCTTCGCCCAGGATGCGCGTAGCCAGGTCGATGGCCTGGTGCGACCCTTCGGTGATCAGGATCTGGTCGGGGTCGCAGTCGATGGAGCGCGTCAGCGCCAGGTGCTCGGCCAACGCCTCGCGCAGCGCCGGCAGGCCGCCGCCGTAGGCGTAGGTGAGCAGGTCGGGCGTGGGGTTGCGCCACAGCGCGGAAAAGATGCGGCCGAATTTCTTGTGGGGGAATTCGGTCAGGTCGGGCACGCCGGGCATGAACGCGCCCCACTGGTAGGGCGAGGCCGACACGCCGTCGACGATGGCGGCGCCGCGCGCGGACAGCGCCGGACGCGGCTGCGGCGTGGGCGCGCGGCGCGACTGGCGGCCGCTGGCCAGGTAGGAATCGGGCAGCGAGGCGTTGACGAAGGTGCCGTTGCCCTGGCGGCTGCGGGTGTAGCCTTCGGCCAGCAGCTGGCTGTAGACGTGGACCACGGTGTTGCGGGCAATGCCGAGTTCGGCGGCCAGGTCGCGCGAGGCGGGCAGGCGCGAGTCCGCGGCAATGGAACCATCAAGGATGGCTTGGCGAATGCCATGATAGAGCCGCTTGTTCATCGGCCCGCCGGCGGCATCGGCCAGGCGCAGCAGCAGCAAATCCCCGACGATGGACCGCAATTGGTTCTACCTGATTTATAAAAGTGGTTCCCAACAATGGGGCCATAGTAGCATTAAATAAGGTTTTTCCCGCCCACTGCCATCCGAGGCTGAGATGAAGAATCAGGACCTGAATACCCGCCGTTCCCTGGCCACGCCGCGTGGCGTCGGCGTCATGTGCGATTTCTATGCCGTGCGCGCCGAAAACGCCACGCTGTGGGACGCCAACGGCAAGGAATACATCGATTTCGCGGGCGGCATCGCGGTGCTGAACACCGGCCACCTGCACCCCAAGGTCAAGGCCGCCGTCAGCGCCCAGCTCGACAACTTCACGCACACCGCCTACCAGATCGTGCCCTACGAGGGCTACATCTCGCTGGCCGAACGCATCAACCGCCTGGCCCCCATCGACGGCCTGAAGAAGTCCGCCTTCTTCACGACCGGCGTCGAAGCCGTCGAGAACGCCGTCAAGATCGCGCGCTCGGCCACCGGCCGTTCGGGCGTCATCGCCTTCTCGGGTTCGTTCCATGGCCGCACCATGCTGGGCATGGCGCTGACCGGCAAGGTCGCCCCCTACAAGCTGTCGTTCGGCCCGATGCCGGGCGACATCTACCACGTGCCCTTCCCCAACGCCACGCAAGCCATCACGGTGGCCGATTCGCTCAAGGCGCTGGACCTGCTGTTCAAGGTCGACATCGACCCCAAGCGCGTGGCGGCCATCATCATCGAACCGGTGCAAGGCGAAGGCGGCTTCAACATCACCCCGCCCGAACTCATGACCGCGCTGCGCAAGGTCTGCGACGAACACGGCATTCTGCTGATCGCCGATGAAGTGCAGACCGGCTTTGGCCGCACCGGCAAGCTGTTCGCGATGGAACACCACTCGGTGCAGGCCGACCTGATCACCATGGCCAAGAGCCTGGGCGGCGGCTTCCCGATCTCGGGCGTGGTCGGCCGCGCCGACGTCATGGACGGCCCGGCCGCGGGCGGCCTGGGCGGCACCTACGCCGGCAACCCGCTGGCGGTGGCCGCGGCCCATGCCGTGCTGGACGTGATCGCCGAAGAAAAGCTGTGCGAACGCTCGGTCACCCTGGGCGACAAGCTGCGTGCCCACCTGGAAGGCCTGCGCGGCAAGGTGGCCGGCATCGCCGACGTGCGCGGCCTGGGCTCGATGGTGGCGCTGGAACTGAACGACGCCAATGGCAAGCCCGACGCCGAAGCCGTCAAGCGCGTCCAAGCCCGTGCCCTGGAACGCGGCCTGATCTTGCTAAGCTGCGGGGTGTACGGCAACGTTCTGCGCTTCCTGTACCCCTTGACCATTCCCGATGCCCAGTTCGATCGCGCGCTGGCCATCCTGACTGAATCCCTCGCCGCCTGAGCGCCGATCCGATCATCCGGTTTTCCGGCCGTCAGGCACGGCGATTGCGGGCGTAGCGGATTTCCGCTGCGCCCGCGTCAATTCCGCCCCGGCGGCCGCGTTCCTATCCAGGAGACTTTTGCAATGACGTCTTTGACTCACCCCCTTTCGCGTCCCGAACTGCTGCGTGACGCTTGCTACATCGACGGCAAGTGGGTTGCCGCGGGCAATGGCCCGTCGATCCCCGTCGACAACCCGTCCACCGGCAAGACCATCGTGTCCGTGCCCAAGCTGGGCCGCAAGGAAACCGAGCAGGCCATCGCCAGCGCGCAAGCCGCCCTGCCCGCCTGGAGCGCCAAGACCGGCAAGGAACGCGCCGCGATCCTGCTGAAATGGTCCCAGCTGATGATGCAGAACCAACAGGATCTCGCCGCCATCATGACCTCGGAACAGGGCAAGCCCGTGACCGAGGCCGCCGGTGAGATCGCCTACGCCGCGTCGTTCCTGGAGTGGTTCGCCGAAGAAGCCAAGCGCATCGACGGCGACGTGCTGCAAAGCCCCAAGGCCGGCCAGCGTTTGCTGGCGCTCAAGCAGCCCATCGGCGTGACCGCTGCGATCACGCCCTGGAACTTCCCGGCCGCGATGATCACCCGCAAGGTCGGCCCGGCGCTGGCCGCCGGCTGCACCATGGTCGTCAAGCCCGCCCAACAGACCCCGCTGACCGCGCTGGCGCTGGCCGTGCTGGCTGAAGAGGCCGGCGTGCCGGCCGGCGTGTTCCACGTCATCACGGGCAGCTCGCGCGACATCGGCGCCGCGCTGTGCGAAAGCGACGTGGTGCGCAAGCTGAGCTTCACCGGTTCGACCGAAGTCGGCCGCACGCTGATGGAGCAATGCGCCCCCACCATCAAGAAGCTTTCGCTGGAACTGGGCGGCAACGCGCCGTTCATCGTGTTCGACGACGCCGACCTGGACCGCGCCGTGGACGGCATCCTGGCGTCCAAGTACCGCAACGCCGGCCAGACCTGCGTGTGCGCCAACCGCATCTACGTGCAGGCCGGCGTGTACGAGGAAATCGCCAAGCGCCTGGTGGCCAAGGTCAACGCCATGAAGGTGGGCGACGGCTTCGGCGACGGCGTGACGCAAGGTCCGCTGATCGACGCCAGCGCGGTGGAAAAGGTGCAGGAACACATCGCCGACGCCACCTCGCACGGCGCCAAGGTCATTGCCGGCGGCAAGCCGCATGCGCTGGGCGGCACGTTCTTCGAACCGACCGTGGTGCGCGACGTGACGCAGTCGATGCGCTTTGCCACCGAAGAAACCTTCGGCCCGGTCGCGCCGCTGTTCCGCTTTGAATCCGAAGACGAAGTCATCGGCATGGCCAACGACACCATCTTCGGCCTGGCCGCGTACTTCTTCACCCGCGACTACGCCCGCATCTGGCGCGTATCCGAAGCGCTGGAATACGGCATCGTCGGCATCAACACCGGCCTGATCTCGAATGAAGTCGGCCCGTTCGGCGGCGTCAAGCAATCGGGCCTGGGCCGCGAAGGCTCGAAGTACGGCATCGAAGAGTACCTGGAGATCAAGTACCTCTGCGTCGACCTGGGCGCCTGAGCCCAGGCACCCCGCGGGCGCCGCTCGGCGCCCGTCCTGGCCGGATAAACGGGGCTCGGGTCCCGTTTATCCCCAGGAAGTGTGGACAACTTGGCAGATAACTCCTGCACAGGTACAAAATTCCCTTTAAGTTCATACGGTTATAAATCGCGATCAATTGCCGCCCAGGCGTGATAGATTTGCGCGTTCCCTGGACGAGCGATTATGAGCAGATCATTTACCCGCGAGGACACCCGCCGGCTGGCGAGCATCCTGGCAGACGCGGCGCAGGCGGAAGTCATGCCGCGCTTTCGCAACCTGCCCGAGGGGTCCGTGCGCGACAAGACCTCGCCGCGCGACCTGGTCACCGACGCCGACGAGGCCGCCGAACGCCTGATCGCCGCGCGCCTGTCCAAGCTGCACCCTGGCGCCGTGCTGATCGGCGAAGAAGCCTCGACCCGCAACCCGGCGCTGCTGAACATGCTGGTGGACGCCGACCTGGCGTTCCTGATCGACCCCATCGACGGCACCCGCAACTATGTCGCCGGGCTGCCGCTGTTCGGCATGATGATCGCCGCCTGTCATCGCGGCGACGTGATCGCCGGCGTGATCTACGACCCCGTCAATCGCGACAGCGCGCTGGCCGTGCGCGGCGAAGGCGCGTGGATGGAATATGAAAACGGCAAGCAGGCCGCGCTGGCCGTGGCCGCCCCGGCGCCGCCCGAAGACATGGACGGCCTGATTTCCACCGGTGCGCTGCCCGAGCCGCTGCGCACGACCGTCAACGGCAACCTGTCGCGGCTGGGCAGCACCGCCAGCCTGCGCTGCGCTGCGCACGAATACCGCATGCTGGCCGCCGGCCACAGCCACGTGGCGCTGTACAACCAGCTGACCGCGTGGGACCACGCCGCCGGCTGGCTGCTGCACCGCGAAGCGGGCGGTTACGCGGCGCGCTTTGACGGGTCGCCCTACAAGCCCACCCACCGCAGCGGCGGCCTGCTGTATGCCCCGGACGCGGGCAGCTGGCACGCGGCCCGCAAGGCCCTGATGGGCGACGCCATCCAGGACGCCGAGGGCTGAATCCCGGCGATCACGGTCTTAAAAGCCGCTAAAAATCGGGGTTATCCCTAGGATTTATCCACAGTATCTGTGGACAACCCTATGGAAAGCTCTGTAACCGCGAGAAAAAACCCTTACAGGGCAGGGACTTGGTTAAACCGGTCAAAAACCGGCCGCTCTCTGTCCCCGTTATAAGGCGTCCAGCGCCACCGCGCAGGGCAGTTCGACCTTGAGCGTGAGCAGGTTGTCGGCCCGGGTGCGGCCCAGGTTGATGGCGGCGATCGGCATGCCATTGCGGGATGCCGCCGTCACAAACCGGTAACCGGAATAGACCATCAGCGACGAACCTGCCACCAGCACCGCGTCGGCGGCCATGAGGCCGGCGTTGGCCCGGTCGACCCGGTCGCGCGGCACGGTTTCGCCGAAAAACACGACGTCGGGTTTGACGATGCCGCCGCAGCGCGGACAGGGCGGCACGCGGAACGACGCGAAATCCACGCCATCGAGGTCGGCATCGCCGTCGGGCGCGTCATCGGCTTCGAAGGCGATCCAGTCGGGATTGCGTTCGTGCAGGGTTTCCTGCCAGGCCTGGCGGCCTCCCCGCCAATCGCAGTGCATGCAGCGCACTTCGTCCAGCCGGCCGTGCAGGTCGACCACGTCGCGGCTGCCGGCGGCCTCGTGCAGGCCGTCGACGTTCTGCGTGACCAGGATGGACACCAGGCCGCGGTGCTGCAACCGCGCCAGCGCGCGGTGCGAGGCATTGGGCTGCACCTGGCCAAAACGGCGCCAGCCCACCATGCTGCGGGCCCAGTAGCGGGCCCGCGCCAGGTCGTCGCCCATGAACGTCTGCAACGTCATGGGCGGCTTGCGCTTCCATTCGCCATCGGTGTCGCGGTAGTCGGGAATGCCGGAATCGGTGCTGACGCCCGCCCCGGTCAGGACGAACAGCCGCGGGTGGCGGTCGACGAAGCCGCGCAGCGCGGCCAGATCCGAAACTCGTGTATCCATCGTGGCTCCCTATCGACCGCCGCAACGCGGGTGTCAGCCGCCCAGGCCGCAATCCGGCATGTCGCTGACCAGGCTGGCCTGGGTGACGTTGCTGCCCGGCGGCACGCTGCGCGTAAGCCAGACGTTGCCGCCAATGGTCGACCCCTTGCCGATGGTGACGCGCCCCAGAATGGTGGCGCCCGCGTAGATCACGACATCATCTTCGATCAGCGGATGGCGCGCCAGGCCTTTCTTGAGCTCGCCGTTTTCGCCCGGCGGGAAGCGCTTGGCGCCCAGCGTGACCATCTGGTAGAGCCGCACGCGGTCGCCGATGATGGCGGTTTCGCCGATCACGACACCGGTGCCGTGGTCGATGAAGAAGCTGCGGCCGATGGTGGCGCCAGGGTGGATGTCGATGCCGGTGTCGGCATGGGCGATCTCGGCCACGATGCGCGCCAGCATGGGCACCCCCAGGCGGTACAGCACGTTGGCCAGGCGGTGGTGGATCATGGCGGCCACGCCGGGATAGCACAGCAGCACTTCGTCGACGCTGTGCGCGGCCGGGTCGCCCTGGTAGGCGGCGGTCACGTCCAGGTCCAGCGCGGCGCGCACGCGCGGCAGCTCGGCGCCGAACTGGCGCACGATCTCGATGGCGCGTTGCTGGGTATCGGCCTGCAACGCCGGATCGTGGCGCCCGACGTATTGCAGCTCCAGCCCGACCTGGTGCAGCAAGGCATCCAGCGCCGCGCCGATGGTGTGGCCGACGTAGAAGTCTTCGACTTCCTCGCGCAGGTCGATGGGGCCCAGGCGCATCGGGAACAAGGCGCCACAGAGGTCCTTGATGATCTGGCGCAGGCTTTCCTGGGACGGGAATTCACGCAGGCCGGCGTCTTCGCGCAGGCGGCCGCGGGGGCCGCGCCAGGCGACGCGGGCCTCGCGCAGGCCGGACACGATGCTGTCCAGGTTCCAGTGGGCGGGCGGCAGATAGGTCGGGCCGCTCATAGGGGCCGCCCCGCCGGGGTGGACAAGCCGGCGCGCAGGCCGGCCAAGGGATGGAAATCGAACATGAGGGTGCCTCGCTGACGGTGCATCGCCGGATGACGGCCGGGCCGCGCGGCGATGCTGCTTCGCAATATATCCGTCAACTGTAACCGCTTGCGCGGCATTCGCGGAATTCGTCCGACAGGCTGTTGGGGTTATGCCGCAGGGGGATCGGCGTCGTAGCCTTCGGGGTTGCCCTGCTGCCAGCGCCAGCCGTCGGCGCACATGGCGTCCACGCCATGGCGGCTGCGCCAGCCCAGCAGCGAGGCGGCCAGCGCCGGGTCGGCCCACATACGCTCGATGTCGCCCGGCCGGCGGGCCACGGTGCGCAGCGGAATGCGGCACTGGTTGACCCGTTCGAACGCGCGCACCAGTTCCAGCACGCTGGTGCCCTGCCCCGTGCCCAGGTTGACCGCGACAAAGCCAGGATGGCCGGCCGCATAGGCCAGGGCCCGCACGTGCCCCTGGGCCAGGTCCATGACGTGCAGGTAATCGCGCACGCCGGTGCCATCCGCAGTGGCGTAGTCGTCGCCGAACACGCTCAGGAAGGGCCGCCGCCCCACCGCCACCTGGGTGATGAAGGGGAACAGGTTGTTGGGCACGTCGCGCGGGCTTTCGCCGATCTGGCCGCTGGGATGCGCGCCGATCGGGTTGAAGTAGCGCAAGGTCACCGCGCCGAAAGCGGGCTCGGCCGCGCACAGGTCGCGCAGCATCTGCTCGACCATCAGCTTGGTACGGCCGTAGGGGTTGGCGGGGGCCAGGGGGTGCGCTTCGGTGAACGGCAGCGACTGGGGTTCGCCGTAGACCGTGGCGGACGAGCTGAACACCAGCCGCGCCACGCCGGTTTCGCGCATGGCGCGCAGCAGCGCCAGCGAGCCCGCCACGTTGTTGTCGTAGTACTTCAGCGGGTCGGCCACCGATTCGCCCACCGCCTTGCAGCCGGCCAGATGCAGCACGGCCTGCACCGGGTCGCCGTCGGCCGCCGCCTGTGCCAGCAAGCCCTGCACCCGGCCGGGCTGGCGGATGTCCCCTTCGATCAGGGGAATCCGCGCGCCGCACAGGCGTTCGACCCGCCGCACCGCCTCGGGGCTGCCGTTGCTGAAGTTGTCCAGCACCAGCGGCCGCTGGCCCGCGGCCAGCATCGCCACCAGCGTGTGGGCGCCGATGTAGCCCGCGCCGCCGGTGACCAATACCCGCATGTCCGCCATCGCCAGGCTCCGTCAGAGATGGGCAGCCACGCCGGGCACCCAGGCATGGCGCGGACGCGGCGCCTGCGCATGGCCGCGGTAGCGGTCGATCCAGTACGAGGTCGAGGCATCATGGCCCCAGTCGACCACGCCGGCCGACACAGGCACCGCCAGTTCGCGCTCGATGCCGGTGGCCAGCCGCTTGCCCAGTTCCACGCCCCATTGATCGAAGGGGTTGATGCCCCAGACCACGCTCTGCACGAACACCTTGTGCTCGTACAGCGCCAGCAGCGCGCCCAGGCCGCGCGGATCCAGCTGGCGCAGCACGATCAGCGTGGACGGCCGCCCGCCCGGATGCACCTGGTGGCGGGCCAGGCTCAGCGCCTTGTCCGGGTCGTCGACATGGGCGACGTCCAGCAGCGCCTGTTCCAGCGACTTGCCGCGCAAGAGCGCCTGGCGCTGCGCCAGGCAGTTGGCCAGCAGCATGCGATGGGCGTCCGGGCTATCGGCATGCCCTTGCAGGCTGGCGATGAAATCCACCGGCGCGCCCTCGGCGCTCTGGTGCAGCCACTGGAAGAAGGTGTGCTGGCCGTCGGTGCCCGGCATGCCCCAGATGATGGGAGCCGTGGGCACGCCGACATCAAAGCCGTCTCCGGCGACGCGCTTGCCCAGCGATTCCATTTCCAGCTGCTGCAGGTAGGTCACCAGGTGCAGCAACCGGGCGCTGTAGGCGGCGATGTTCAGCGAGGTATGGCCCAGCACGCTGCAGTTGACCAGCCCGGCCAGCGCCAGCTGCACCGGCGCGTTGGACGCCAGCGGCGCCTGCTGGAAGTGCTGGTCCATGGCTTCGGCGCCGGCGCGCATGCCGATCAGCACCTCGGCGCCGACCGTCAGCGCAATGGACAGGCCGGCGACCGACCAGACGGAATAGCGTCCGCCGACCCAGTCGCACATGCGAAATACCTGGCTGGACGGCACGCCCAGCGCGCGGGCCGCGGGCACGTTGGCGGTCACCGCCGCCAGGTGCGTGGACACGTCGGCCACGCCACCCTGCTTGAGCCAGGCGATGGCGGCGCGGGCGTTGTGCAGCGTCTCGGTGGTAGTGAAGGATTTGGACGACACCACCACCAGGCAGCGGCGCGGGTCCAGCCCGGCCACCGCGTCATGGAAGGCATGGCCGTCGATATTGGACACGAAGCGGATCTGGCGGCGCTGGCCCGCGCCGCCAAAGGCCTGGATGGCCAGGCGCGGCCCCCAGTCGCTGCCGCCGATGCCAATGTGCAGCACGGTCGAGAAATCGGCCGTCTGGTCGGTGCGGCGCACGAAGTCGGCCATGCGCGCGTATTCGCAGACCGAATCTTCGTCCTGCCCATCCGGTTGCTCGCGGGTGCGGCCGGCTCGCAGCGCCGTGTGCCAGGCGGGCTTGTCTTCAGTCCAGTTGACCGGGCCACCCGCGAACAGCGCCTGGCGAGCCGCGTCCAGCCCGCGGGCGCGCAGCAGCGCCAGGGCGGCCGCGTCCAGCGCCGGCGATTGCCGTTGCATGGTCAGGTCCACGCACAGGCCCGCGGCCTCGATCACCTTGAGCGCGCTCGCATCCAGCGGCGCGTCGACCGCCGCCTGCGCGTACGCCTGCCATTCGGGGCTGTCGGCCAGCCCTGCCATCTCGCTATCGGCCGGGGCCTCTATCGCAAAATTCGCCTTTCCCATCGCGTGATGCTCCTTAGAACGGTAAACGGATATGAGGTGCAATGCGCCGGAACGCATTGCGAAAGTCCTCCTCGATGCGGGCCAGGGCGGCCACGGTGTCTCCTTCAAAACGCAGCACCACCGTCGACGTGGTGTTGGACGGCCGCGCCAGGCCGAAGCCGTCGGCGTAGTCGACCCGCACACCATCCATGTCGTTGATGGACAGTGCGCCGGGGAATTCCCCGTTGGCACGCAATGCCTCCACCAGTTCGACGTGTTCGCCTTCGGCGGTTTCCAGCTTGATTTCGGGGGTGGCGCAGGACTGCGGCAGGCTTTCGAGCAGCGCCGAGGGGTCCGGCGCCGCGGACAGGATCTCCAGCAGCCGGGCGGCGGCATACAAGCCGTCGTCAAAGCCGTACCAGCGTTCCTTGAAGAAGATGTGGCCGCTCATCTCGCCGGCCAGCAGCGCACCGGTTTCGCGCATCTTCGCCTTGACCAGCGAATGGCCAGTGCGGCACATGGTGGCCTTGCCGCCCGCTTCGACCACGGCGCGGGCCACGTGCCGGCTGCATTTGACGTCGTACAGGATCTCGGCGCCCGGGTTGCGCGCCAGCACGTCGCGGGCGAACAGGATCAGTTGCCGGTCGGGCCAGATGATCTGGCCGGACTTGCTGACCACGCCCAGCCGGTCGCCGTCGCCGTCGAACGCCAGGCCGACCTCGCAATCGGAATAGCGCAGGCAATAGATCAGGTCCTGCAGATTTTGCGGGTCGGCCGGGTCCGGATGGTGGCCGGGAAACGAGCCGTCGACCTCGCAGAACAGCTCGGTGACCTCGCAGCCCAGCGCGCGGAACAGCGCCGGCGCCACCGCGCCGGCCACGCCGCTGCCGCAGTCGATGGCGATCTTCATCGGCCGCGTCATGCGGATGTCGCCCAGCAGCCGCGCCGCATAGCAAGGCTGCATCTGCATCTGGGTGCGCCCGCCCGCCACGCTGGCCGATTCGATCGGCAGGCGCATGGCGTCGCGCAGCGCCGTGATGCCCTCGCCATACAGCGACGCGCCATCCAGCACGATCTTGAAGCCGTTGTAGGCCGGCGGGTTGTGGCTGCCGGTGATGGCGATGCCGGCGCCGGTGTCCATCAGCCGCGCGGCGAAATAGACCATCGGCGTGGTCGCCATGCCGATGTCGATGACGTGCATGCCGGCCGAGCGCAGCCCGGCCTGCAGCGCCGCCGCCAGTTCCACACTGCTCAGGCGGCCATCGCGCCCCACCACCACGGCGCGCGCGCCCAGATCACGCGCCCGCACGCCCACCGCCATGCCCAGGCTATGGGCGAAGCGCGCGTCGATCTCGTCCGGCACCGTGCCGCGTATGTCGTAAGCCTTGAAGACCGCATCCAGGATCTGCGGGGATTCCCAGCCAAAAGTTCCATGCATGCCAGTTCTCCGCGGAGGTTACTTGGGGCCGTTCTGCTTGAAATCGCCGTAGTACGCCGCCCGCGAATAGCGGTAGCCGCCGTACTTGGACCGGAAGCCGAACCGCTCGGGCATCAACTTCAGGCCGTTGAACAGCACCCCGTCCACCGGCGCCCCCGCCTGGATCAGCCGCTTGGCCGTCTCGCGGATTTCGCCCACGGTATTCATGCCCGACCGCACCACCACCATGACCGCCGCCGCATGCGTGCCGACCACGGCCGCATCCGGCGAGGACAACACCGGCGCGGTGTCCAGGATCACCATGTCGTACTGGCTGGACAGCTCGCGCAGCGTCTGGCCGAAGATCGGCGACGCCAGCAATTCCGACGGATCGAAGGTGACGGCGCCCGTGGCGATGAAGTCCACGCCTTCGGACACGCTGTGCTTGCGCACGCGTTCGAGCGGGATGGTGCCCGACAGCACTTCGAACAGGCCGTCTTCCTTGGGCACGCCGAAATAGCGGTTCAGCTGGCCCTTGCGGAAGTCGGCATCGATCAGCAGCACGCGCTTGCCCACGCCGCCCTGGATGAAGGCGAAGTTGGCCGACAGGAACGACTTGCCCACGCCCGCCACCGGGCCGGTGAACATGACCATGTTGTTGGCCGACTGGCGCAGCGACGCCTGCAACACGTTGCGGAACGACCGCAGGCTTTCGATGGGCGGCGCATTGCCCTGGCTTTGCGCCAGCAGCGCCGGCACCATGGCGTTCTTGCGCCGGCTGCGGCGCCACAGCTTGTCCTGCAGGTCGCTATGGGGAATGGCGGCCAGCACCGGCAGGCCGGTGTAGCGTTCCACGTCGTCCGGCTCGGACAGGCCGCCGAACAGCGCGTTGCGCACGAAGGCGCACAGCACGCCGAAGATCAGGCCGATGGCCGTGGCCACGCCGATGATGATGGCGGCCTTGGGGCGCACCGGTTTGTCCGGCTGCACCGCGGCATCCAGGATGCGCACGTTGCCGACCTTGCCCGCGCGGATCAGGCGCAGTTGCTGGGCGTTGTTCAGCAGCCCCGTGTACAGCTCGGTGTTGACGCGGACGTCGCGCACCAGACGCACCACGTCCTGCTCCAGGTCGGGCAACTGCTTGATGTTGTTGCCGATGCGGTTGACGTCACCTGTCAAGGAGGCGATCTGGCGGTCGATGGCCACGATGCTGGGGTGGGTCGGCGCGAACCGGGTGATCAGTTCCTGGCGCTTGGCGCGCAGTTCCATCACCTTGGTCTGGGCGTCGACCGATTGCGCCAGGATCAGCTTGGCCTCTTCGCTCAGATCGATGGTGCCGCGTTTGTTGCGCAGCGAGTTGTACTTGGTTTCGGCCGCATCCAGTTCCTGCTTGAGCTGCGGCAATTGCTTGTCCAGGAACGCCAGCGACTTCTCGGCCTGGGCCGACTTGCGGTTGACGTTCTGCTGCACGTATTCCTGGCCGATCTGGTTCAGCACGGCGGTGGTCAGCATGGGATCATTGCCTTCCATCGTGACCCCGATCACGCCCGACGTGCGGCCGCGTTCAAAGATGCCCAGGCGCGACTGCACGTCCTCGATGGCCGCCAGGCGCGAACTGCGCGACACGGTGAATTCCGTGCCCGGGCGGCCGCTGAGCGCGTCGATGTGCACATCCATCGCCCCGCCACCCGGCAAGAGGAAATGTTCCGGCTTGCCCACCGTGCCCTTGAAGGTCGACCCGGTGACCTTGTCGAACAGCGTGTAGGCCCCCTCGCCCTGGGTCGTCACGCGTAACGGTTTGCCCAGCCATTCATTGGGTACGTCCAGCTGCGAAATCGAGATGGCTTCACCGCCCCAGGCATAGCCGCCGCGCGGCAGGCTGGACGGATACGGCAGGCTTTCATGGCGCTGCGCCAGCCATTCGCCCACCACCGGGAAGTAGCGCGGCTTGGCATGGATGTACAGCATGAACTTGTCGACGGCCGGCCCCACCACCATGCGCGAACGCAGCACTTCCATTTCGCCGGAGGTCTCGGCCTTGGTGTCGAAAATGGCCGAGACGTCGCCCAACAGGCTACGGCTCTGGCCTTGCGGCAGTTCCTCCTCCACCTGGACGATGATGTCGGCCTGGTAGACCGATGGCGTCACCATGACGTAGGCAACGGCGCCCAACAGCGCGATCAGCGTCATGGCGATGATCAGCCATCGGTTGGAAAAGATGGCGTCCACGTGCGAGGACAGCGGGGTTTCCTGCTGGCGAGCCGGGACGGAGGGCTCGAACGATTCGATAGGCAACGACATGCAGCTCTCCAAGAATAGGCGCCGCCGCGGTCGCGGCGCCCCCAAAGGCGTGGGTCGGGGCCCGCGCGCGCCCAGCGGCGCCGGGCGGGCCCCGGGTCGATTACTTGATGGAATGCACGGTCTGCACCGTTTGCGCGCTTGGGAACAGGTTGCTGATGAAGCGGTTCCACCGCACCAGGGCCGCTGTATCCACGAACACGACGTCTTTGGGTTGCAACTCGAACTTCTCCGCCACCGCGTAAGCCTGCGGCGAAGCGGCGTTCAGATGGAACACCAGCGGCGTCGCCTGCTCGGTACTGCGCACCACAAACACCTGTGACGAGTCCGCAGTCAGCTGGTTGGGTCCTCCGGCCACACCCAGCGCTTCGTTCAGCGTCAGCCTTCCATCCCTCATCACAATCGAGGCGGGCGTAGTCACTTCCCCCGTCACGAACACTTTGCTGTCGTCTCGCGGCGTCACCCGGACGATGTCGCCCGACTTGAGCATGACCTGGTTCAGGTCTTGCCCACGGTCGATCAGGGCAGGCAGGTTGACGCGGGTCGGCTTGCCTTCGCGAATGACATAGACGCTGCTGCGATCGCCCGTGGGCAGGATGCCTCCCGCGCGATTGATCGCTTCCAACAGGGTCATGGGAATGTCGTTGATCGCGACGGTGCCCGGCGTCTTGACTTCACCCTCGACGTAGACTCGCTTGCTGCGGTAGCCCAGCACCCGAACGGTGATCTGCGGATCCTGGATGTATTTACCCGAACTGTTCACTATGAGATTGCGCGCCTGAAGTTCCGTCAAGCCCGCCACTTTCAGCAGTCCTGTATAGGGAAATTGGATATATCCAGTGGATGAGACCGTATAGCCCGGAATGCCCGATGCGGTATCCCCGAAGGCTAGTTCGGTCACCCCAGTCCCGATGGCGTAGGTTTGCGTCGGAAGGACGAGCTCGGGGTGATCCCACACGACGATCGAAAGGATGTCGCCGGGCCCGATGCGGTACGGCTCGGTCTTGTCGACCAGCTTGGAAACGCCGTCGTTATCCAGCAGCGCCTGGCGGGCGCGGTTGTCGGCCAGCACAAGGCTGGGCGTGATTTCCCGGATTTCCGCCACCGAATTCGGGTCGAGCGGGTCGACGCGATGCTTGGCGTCGAAGGTCATGCCGGGAGAAAGGGCGCAAGCGCCCAGCGAGGACACGAGCGCGATGGCAGCAATGGCTCGGCTCAACGTTCCGAAAAATGTCGTCATGGCAAATCCACAGTGAATGACTTCGTTGCTTGGAAAGGAGCCCGATGCGTAACGGGTTGCGACATTCCACTCTCTTTTCCAAGCCCCGCACATTCGACGGATGCCCTAAGCCTTCTCCTACATCGTTTGGAGGTTTCGGGTGGCCCTTGCACTCAATAAGATTCCCACGGTAGCCACATGCTTTGCGGCGGTGCACCGTTGTTTTCCTTGCGGCCGCAGGGCGACTCCCCCCACCCAGGAGTTCGCGATGGATTCGTCCCAATCGGACACGTCGGCAAGATTCAATCGTTCCAGCTATCTGTACCGCATGCTGGACGCCGCAATCGTCGTCATCTGCGGCCTGGCCGTCACCGAACTGAAGTTCGCGGACGAGACGCTGGCGGACCCGCCGCAGATCCACCTGTTCCTGATCTATCTGTGCGGCCTGGGCGTCATCGCGCTCTTTCCCGCCTTCCGCCTGTACGTATCGTGGCGCGGACGGATGCTGACCGACCTGGTGGTGCGCAGCCTGGCGGCGTGGGCCACCGTGTTCGCACTGGGCATCCTGGTCAGTTTTCTCATGCATCAGAGCGCCGCGGTATCGCGCATGTGGGCGGCTACCTGGTTCGGCACGGCCGCCCTGGCGCTGGCCGGCGTACGCCTGGCGGTCTACGCCGTGCTGGGCGCGGCGCGCGATCGCGGGTTGAACCGCAAGCGCGTGCTGCTGGTGGGCTTCGGCGCGCTGGGCCATGACCTCTGGCGCCGGGTCGAACGCTATCGCGAGGCCGGCTACGAAGTGGCGGGCATCTACGCCGAACCGCACGAAAGCCTCCCCCCGCAGGTGCGGCGGCTGCATCAACTGGACGCCCTGCACGGCTTCGTGCGCGAACACAACGTGCGCGAAGTGTGGATCGTGCTGCCGATGGAGGCCGGCCAGGAACTGCGCGAAGTGCTGTATCACCTGCGCAACGACCTGGTGGACATCCGCTGGATTCCCGACGTGATGTCGATTCAGTTGCTGGGGCACCGCATCGGCGAGTTCCTCGGCTTGCCCGCCATTCAGCTGAACAGCCTGCCGGCCGCTGGCGTGCGCGGCCTGGCCAAGGAGGCCTTCGACCGCAGCTTTGCCTTCTGCGCCCTGATCGGCCTGTCGCCCCTGATGCTGGGCGTGGCGTGCCTGGTCAAGCTGACGTCGCGCGGGCCGGTACTGTTCACCCAGCCGCGCCTGGGCGTGGACGGCAAGGTCTTCCATGTCTACAAGTTCCGCACCATGACCGTGCACCAGGAACACGGCGTGGTCACCCAGGCCACACGCAACGATGCCCGCATCACCCGCATCGGCGGCTTCCTGCGCCGCACCAGCCTGGACGAGCTGCCGCAGTTTTTGAACGTGCTGCGCGGCGACATGTCGGTGGTCGGCCCGCGCCCGCACGCGCTGGAGCACAACGAGCTGTACAAGGACCTGGTGCAGCGCTACATGATGCGGCATCGCGTCAAGCCGGGCATCACCGGCTGGGCGCAGGTCAACGGCCTGCGCGGCCAGACCGACACGCTGCGCAAGATGAGCGACCGGGTCGAGCACGACATCTACTACATCCAGCACTGGACGTTCCGGATGGACCTGATGATCATCGCCCGCACGGCGATCTCCGGATGGACGGGCCGAAATGTCTACTGAACCGCTGGGCTGGCCCCCCCTGGCCGGCGTGCGCGCCCGCCCTGCCCCACGTCCCGCCCCTGGCCTGTTGCCCGAGGATGACTTTCGCCGGGCGGTGCAGATGCTGCCGCTGGTGTCCATCGACCTCTTGCTGCGCGACCCCGCCGGGCGCTACCTGACCGGCCTGCGCTGCAATCCGCCCGCCCAGGGCGCCTGGTTCGTGCCGGGCGGACGCGTGCGCAAGGACGAAACGCTAGCCCAGGCGCTACGCCGGCTGGCCCGCGAAGAACTGGGCCTGACGCTGCCGCCGCAGGCCTGGCGGCCACGCGGCGTGTACGAACACTTCTATGGCACCAATTTTGCCGGCGAGAACGGCCGCTCCACCCATTACATCGTTCTCGCCTACGAAGCCCAGCTGGCGCTGGATACCGCCAGCCTGCCGCTGGGGCAGCACCGACGCTACCGCTGGCAGCCGCCGGCGGCGATTGCCGCCGATCCCGGCGCGCACCCGTACACCCAGGCCTACTTCAAGGAGTCAGCGCCATGACCAACCCCCATCCCCCGTACCGGGCTGTCATCCTTTGCGGCGGCTCGGGCTCGCGCCTGTGGCCGTTGTCGCGGGAGCTGTTGCCCAAGCAATTCATCCGTTTGACCGATGACCGCAGCCTGCTGCAGAACACCCTGCGGCGGCTGGGGTCGGCCGGCGCCCAGGCTCGGCCGATGCTGGTCTGCAACGAGGCGCACCGCTACATCGCTGCCGAACAGGCGCTGGAGCTGGACATCCAGGACGCCGAGATCGTGCTGGAACCCTTTGCCCGCAACACCGCCCCGGCCATTGCCGCGGCCACCCTGCGGGCGATGCGCGACGGCGAAGACCCGGTGATGCTGATCATGCCGTCGGACCACGTGCTGGAAGACGGCCCGGTGCTGGCCGAGGCCTTTGCCCAGGCTTACCAGGCGGCTCGCCAGGGCGCGCTGGTGACCTTCGGCATCACCCCCACGGCGCCGCTGAGCGGCTATGGCTACATTCAATCCGCCGAACCCGATGACCTGGCCCCTGCCCGCCGGGTGCGCCGCTTTGTCGAGAAGCCGTCGCCGGAAGTCGCCCAGCGCTTCATCGAAGACGGCGGCTATTACTGGAACAGCGGCATGTTCGCCTTCCAGGCCTCGGTCTTCCTGGCAGAAATGGAACGGCTGGCGCCCAAGATCCTGGCCCAGGTGCGCCTGGCCGTCAGCGCCGGCCACGGCGAAAGCGCGCTGTTCCAGCTGGACGGCCCTGCCTTCGAGGCCTGCCCCAGCGACTCGATGGACTACGCCATCATGGAACGCACCGACAGCGCCGTGGTCATTCCGCTGGCGGCCTCCTGGAGCGACGTCGGCGCCTGGGACGCGGTCTGGGGCATTGCCCAGAAGACGGCGGAAGGCAATTCCACCACCGGCGACGTCATGGTCGAGGACTCGCGCAACTGCCTCATCCATTCGACCAGCCGCCTGGTGGCCTCGGTGGGGCTGGACGACATCGTGGTGATCGAGACGGCCGACGCCGTGCTGGTGGCCCACAAGACGCGGTCGCAGGACGTCAAGCGGCTGGTCGAAGTCTTCAAGACCCAGCATCGGTCGGAAATGAACCATCACCGCGAAGTGCAGCGCCCCTGGGGCTCGTACGACTCGGTGGGCCACGGCCCCCGTTATCAAGTCAAGCGCATCACGGTCAAGCCTGGCGCCCGGCTGTCGTCGCAGATGCACCACCACCGCGCCGAGCACTGGGTCGTCGTGTCGGGCACCGCCCGCATCTACAACGGCGACAAGCAGTACCTGCTGACCGAGAACCAGTCGACCTACATCCCGCTGGGCGAGGTCCACAGCCTGGAGAATCCCGGCAAGATCCCGCTCGAAATCATCGAGGTGCAATCCGGCGCCTACCTGGGAGAAGACGACATCGTGCGTTTCCAGGACATGTATGGCCGGGTATGACGCGCGGGACGCGGCCTCATCCTTTTGGCGTCCGGGCGTGGCCCGCTACTGCCTGCCTGCCGCCGCTGCGTTCTTCGGCGTGCTGATCACGGTGGGCAACCTGCCGGGCCTGGCGGCCCAGATGTCGGACACCTTCGGCGACAAGCGGCTGCACCTGGCCGCCTACGCCTTTCTGACCCTGCTGATCTATGCCTCGGTGCAGCGCCGGCCCGGGCTGACGGCCCTGCTGGTGGTGACGGCGCTGGGTGCGCTGGACGAATGGATCCAATCCTTTTTTGCCTATCGCCAAGCTGAACTCTTAGACCTTTTGGCCGATATCTCTGCGGCGGGTGCGACAGTAATCTCGTTGAACATCGGTTCCGCAGCCTTCGGCTCTTTTCGTGCAATGACTAAGTCTTAAGGATAAAACCATGCCAAAACGGGCACTGATTACCGGCGTTACCGGGCAAGACGGCGCATACCTGGCCGAGTTCCTGCTGGCCAAGGGCTATGAAGTCCATGGCATCAAGCGGCGCGCCTCGCTGTTCAACACCGCGCGCATCGACCACCTGTACCAGGACCCCCACGACCAGCCGCGCAACTTCGTGCTGCACCATGGCGACATGACGGACTCGTGCAGCCTGATCCGTATCGTGCAGTCGGTGCAACCCGACGAGATCTACAACCTGGCCGCGCAGAGCCACGTCGGGGTGTCGTTCGAAGAGCCTGAGTACACTGCCAACGCCGACGGCCTGGGCACACTGCGCCTGCTGGAGGCGATCCGCATCCTGAAGCTCGAAGACAAGGCCCGCTTCTACCAGGCGTCGACGTCGGAGCTGTACGGCCTGGTGCAGGAAACGCCGCAGAAGGAAACCACCCCCTTCTATCCGCGCAGCCCCTACGCCGCCGCGAAGCTGTACGCCTACTGGATCAGCGTGAACTACCGCGAAGCCTATGGCATGTATGCCTGCAACGGCATTCTGTTCAACCACGAATCGCCCAAGCGCGGCGAAACCTTCGTGACCCGCAAGATCACCCGCGGCCTGGCGCGCATCGTGCTGGGACTGCAGGAATGCCTGTACCTGGGCAACCTGTCGGCGCTGCGCGACTGGGGCCACGCCCGCGACTACGTCGAGATGCAGTGGCTGATGTTGCAGCAGGACACGCCGGAAGACTATGTGATCGCCACCGGCATGCAGTACAGCGTGCGCGAGTTCATCAATACGGCGGCGCGCGAGCTGGGCATCCTGCTCGCCTGGGAAGGCGAAGGGCTGGAAGAGACGGCGACGGTGCTGTTCAGCCCGGTGCACGACATCAAGCCTGGCCAGGTCATCGTGCGCGTCGACCCGCGCTATTTCCGCCCGACCGAGGTCGAGACCCTGCTGGGCGACCCGACCAAGGCGCGCGAAAAGCTGGGCTGGTCGCCCCGCACCACCTTCGCGCAGCTGGTCAAGGAAATGGTCGAGAGCGACCTGAAGGACGCCCGGCGCGATGCGCTGGTGGAACAGAACGGCTACGAAATCTACGCCTACAAGGAGTAGTGCGCCATGACCAACCTGGACCAACGCGTGTTCGTGGCGGGCCACCGCGGCATGGTGGGGGCCGCGCTGGTGCGCGAGCTGCAACGACGCGGCTACCGCAACGTGCTGACGCGCAGCCACACCGAGCTGGACCTGGAAAACCAGAACCAGGTGCACCGCTTCTTTTCCACCACCCCAGTGGACGTGGTGTACCTGGCGGCGGCCAAGGTCGGCGGCATCCTGGCCAACCAGAACCACCCGGTGGACTTCCTGTACCGCAACCTGATGATCCAGTGCAACGTGATCAGGGCCGCCTACGCGGCCGGGGTGCGCAAGCTGCTGTTCCTGGGGTCCTCGTGCATCTATCCGCGCGAGGCGCCGCAGCCGATCCGCGAAGACGCGCTGCTGACCGGCCCGCTGGAAGCCACCAATGAGCCCTACGCCATTGCCAAGATCGCCGGCCTGAAGCTGTGCGAGGCCTACCAGCGCGAGCATGGCGCCCGCTTCATCTGCGCCATGCCGACCAACCTGTACGGCCCGCATGACAACTACGACCTGCACAGCAGCCACGTGCTGCCCGCGCTGATCCGCAAGTTCCATGAAGGCCGCGAGGCCGGCCAGGACAGCGTGACCCTGTGGGGCACCGGCACGCCGCTGCGCGAATTCCTGTACGTGGACGATCTGGCGCAGGCCTGCCTGATGCTGATGGAATCGCCGTCCGCCGAGGGCATCTACAACATCGGCGCCGGGCAGGACCTGTCCATCGCCGACCTGGCCCGGGTAGTGGCGCAGGTGGTGGGCTTCCAGGGCGCCGTCGTGTACGACACCAGCAAGCCCGACGGCACCCCGCGCAAGCTGCTGGATTCGTCACGGGTGCGGGCGCTGGGCTGGAAGCCGGAAATTTCGCTGCACCATGGCGTGACGTTGGCCTATGGCCATTTCCTGCGCGAGCAGGCACGCCATCCGCTGCCCGTGGCCTGAGCGCCACGCCCACAGAAGACAGGCTATCCGATGGTCCGATTCATCAGGAAGCACATCGCCGGCAATGCCTCGTTCTGGGGGCTGGTGGAATACGGCATCGGCCCGGTCGCGGCGCTGGTGGCCTTGCCCTTGCTGTTTCGCCAGCTGGGCACGGTGGGCTTCGGCCAGTATTCCATGATCATCGCGCTGGCCGGCTTCGGCAACGCCGCCAATCTGGGCGCCGCGGTCACCGCCACCAAGCTGGTGTCCGAACGCATGCACGAACCGGGCGGCGCGCTGCGCGCGGCCGGCGTGGCCATGTCGCTGATCGGCTGCGCGCTGGGCGTGGTGACGCTGGTGGCCATGGTGCTGTGGCTGGCGGTGGACCTGGGCTGGCCGGCGGCCACCTTTGGCGGCGTGGCGGTGACGCTGCTGGCGATGCCGGCGCTGGCCATCTACCTGACCCAGCAGTACGACCAATTGATGTCCGGCTGCCTGAAGGGCCGGGAAGACTTTCGCGCCACGGCGCTGTGCGAGGTCGTCAGCCGCAGCGGCACGATGGCGCTGGCCTGCGCCACGGCCTGGCTGACCGCCTCGCCCACCTGGACCGGACTGGCCCAGGCCGTGGGGTTGCTGCTGGCCGGTTCGGTGAAGATGCGCGTATTCGCCCGCCGCTACGGCCGCGTGCTGGTGCGCCCGGTGCGCGATCGCGGCGCCATGGCCGATGCCTTCCGGTTTTCGCGCTGGTCGTGGCTGAACAGCCTGAGCGCGCTGGCCTTCGGCTCGGTCGACCGGGTGCTGGTGGGCAGCCTGATGGGGCCGGCGGCGCTGGCGATCTATACCGTCGGCGTGCAGGTGGGCCAGATGATCCACACCGCATCGGTGGCGATCTTCCAGAAGGCCATGCCGCGCGTCAGCCGCCTGTCGGTGTCGCCGCCCTACCCCGGCGCGGCCGAGGCCGAAATCCGCCGCATGATGCTGTGGAACCTGGCGTTGTCAGCCAGCGCCACGCTGGCGGTGCTGGCGGTCAGCCAGCCGCTGCTGGACCTGTTGCTGGGCGATGCCGTCGCTCACGGCCACCTGAGCACGTTCCGGCTGCTGATCGTGGCGTCGGGCCTGCTGTCGCTGAATGCGGCCGCCCACTTCTCGCTGCTCGGGCTGGGCAATTCCCGCGCGGTGGCCATTCTCAATGGCCTGGGCGGCCTGGCCATGCTGTGCGTCATGGCGGCCCTGGTGCAGGCCGCCGGAGAACATGCCGCGGCCTGGGGCCGCATGGCTTACGCGGCGATCACGCTGGCCGGCGTGGCCCTCGCCATCCGTCAATCCCGACCAGACTACCCGGGCGCATTGCCTGCGGCAACCCGGTAGCCATCATGTTGAGGTCTTATATGCGCAAGCGTAACAACGAGTTTTCGCGTCAGCTCATCGACTTCGTCAGCGAGCTGCGCCCGCCCGCGCCGATCGCCGGGGGCCTGTTGCCCAAGGTGACCATCGTGACGCCCTCGTTCAACCAGGCCCGCTTCCTGGAACGCACCATCATCTCGGTGCTGAACCAGGGCTATCCGCGCCTGGAATACATCATCATCGACGGCGGCTCCACCGACGGCAGCGTGGACATCATCCGCAAATACGAGCGCTACCTGACCTATTGGGAAAGCGCGCCGGACCGCGGCCAATCGCACGCCATCAACAAGGGCTTCGAACGGGCCACCGGCGACTATGTCGGCTGGCAGAATTCCGACGACCTGTATTACCCGGGCGCCCTGCGCAAGCTGGGCGCGGCAGCCGCCAAGGGACGCGCGCCGATCGTCAGCGGCAACCTGTTCGTGGCCGACGCCAACAACCGCATCTTCCGCAAGATCCACTACACCCCCGTCAACCGCGGCACGCTGACAGTGGTGAAGGCGTCGATTCCGAACCAGGCCGCCATCTTCCGCCGCGACCTCTTGCGCAAGCATGGATTGCTGCAGGAAAGCATGCGCTACTGCATGGACCTGGAGCTCTGGAGCCGGCTGCTGCGCGACGGCAAGAACCTGATCGTGCCCGACGCGATGGGCGTCTACACCACGCACGACGAAACCAAGACCGCGCTGATGCAGGACGTGCTGCTGGAAGAACGTTCTCAGATCGTGGATCGCATCCGCCGCACCGAACCCGGCCTGGGCAAGCTGTTCGAACTGTCGTGCCGCGCGTCCAAGGTGGCCGCCCACGCCCGCCAGGGTGACCTGTCGTACCTGTTCGAGAAGCTGACCACCAAGCTGTTGGGGCGCGACGACTGGGCCGCGCATTGACGCCTGCCACCCGCCATGGAGACGCCATGCAACCGCACCGCCGCCTTTCCACCTTGCATCTGCTGGGGCTGTTCGCGTTCACCGCGCTGGCCCTGAACGATGACCGTTTCATCCTGGGCGTGGGCAGCTTCAAGCTGTCGCCCTTTGACGTGCTGTTCGTGGCCATCGTGTTCGTCAAGATGCTGCGACTGGCGGACGCCGGCGCCTACGCCTTGCCGCGCGGCGCGCTGGGCATGCTGCTGGGCTTGCAGACCCTGTCGGTGATCTACCTGCTGCTGGTGTCGTTGCATCATCCAGGCATCGAAACCGGCGACGTGGCCCGCGACCTGCGCATCGTCTTCTACTTCCTGTGCACACCGTTCCTTTGCTACAAGGACATCGACAGCCCCGCGGCGTACGCCCTGCTGCAGAAGTACATCGTGGCGGCTTGCCTGGCCGTTGCCACGCTGATGCTGCTGGAACAGCTGCAAGGCTTCAACGTCGCCAATCCGCTGCGCAACGTACGGCTGGGCGTCTGGGCGATTCCGTTCGGCGTGGTGTCGCTGCTGTACTTCCGCAAGACGTTGAACGTGACGGGCCCCAAGGCCTATATGCTGACGCTGTACATGCTGCTGGCGCTGGTGTTTTCGCTGAACCGCAGCCAGTACCTGCAATTGGCGGTATCCGTGCTGCTGGCCGTGATGCTCGCGTCCGGCTCGGACATCCGGCGCCGCGTGGTGATGATCTTCGCGCCGGCCGCGGTGGCCGGGCTGCTGGTGTTCGCCAGCATCGGCTACCTCGACGTCCTGACCAATCGCGTCTTCAGCGTCGAACGGCTGGACGAAGATTCCAGCTACGGCGCCCGCATCCAGGAGATGCAGGGCCAGATGGATTCGTTCGCCGAAAGCCCCGTGTTCGGCAAGGGCGCGGGCTTTCGCAGCTGGGTCATGGGCGAGAACGGCTTCGAGCTCAGCACCTTCGCCCACAATTCCTGGGCCTTCTACCTGATGAAGTTCGGCATTGTCGGCACCATCATGATCATGCTGCCGCCGCTGTTGATCCTGCTGCTGACGCTGTTCCGGCGCTATGCGCATCCCGGACTGGAGCTGCACCGGCGCTACCTGCTGGCCACCGCGCCGATGTACATCTTCGTCGATTCGCTCTCCGGTGGCCTGGCGTATGCGCCCAAGACCGCCTTCACCGGTTTCCTGCTGTGCTATTGCCTGTCGCTGATGCGCAATGCCCGCGCCATGCCCGTGCCACGGCCCGCCGCCGTGGTTCCCAGCCCCCGCCCGGACACCGAGCGCCGGGCGCTACCGCGAGTCATGCCCCATGCCTGATGTCCTGTTCGTGGCGCCCGATCTGCACGGCGGCGTCGGAAGATGCGTTGCCTTCATCGCCGATGCCCTGCCCCAGCGCGGCGTGCCGGCCGCGCTGTTCCTGCTGCGTTCGCGCAACCGCGAATACCCGGTCGCCAATCCGCGGGTGACGCGGGCGCTGCCGGTGCTGGAATCGCCCGGCGCGCTGCGGCTGCAGCTGCCGCTGGCATTTGCGCGCCTGGTCGCGCAGATCCGGCGCGACAAGCCCGCGGTGGTGTGTTCGCACGGCCTCTTGTGCAACATGCTGGTGGTGCTGGCCAAGAAGGTGCTGCGCGGCCAGTTCGCGACGGTAGCCTTCGAACACAGCAGCCCGGCCATTCATTACGGCGCCTCGCGCATGCGGCGCCTGAAGTGCTGGCTGGTCAGCCAGACCTACCGCCGCCATGACGCCGTGGTCGGCGTGTCGCGCGGGGTCAAGGAAGACCTGGTCAGCATGTTCCCGCCGCTTCGCGGCAAGGTCCTCACGATCTACAACGGCGTGCCGCTGGAAGATGTGCGCGAGCAAAGCGCTGCCTGGCCTGCGCCGACGCCGCCCGACGGCGCCGCGGCCCCGTACCACGTGGTCGCCGTGGGGCGCCTGGAAGCCGTCAAGGACTACGCGACCCTGATCGACGCGGCCGCCCTGCTGGACGACCCGGGCATCCGTTTCACCATCCTGGGCGAAGGGTCCGAGCACGCGGCGTTGCAAAAACGCATCGACGCCCGTGCATCGCGCAGCCCGGTCACGCTGGCCGGCCACATCGACAACCCCTTTCCCGTGATCGCCGGCGCCGGCGCCTTTGCCCTGACCTCGCTGCGCGAGAGCTTCGGCAACGTGCTGGTCGAAGCCCTGTGCCTGGGCGTGCCGGTGATTTCCACCGATTGCCCGCATGGCCCGGCCGAGATCCTGGACTCGGGCCGCTACGGTCTGTTGGTGCCGGTGGGCGACGCAGCGGCGCTGGCCGCTGCGGTGCGCCGCCTGGCCTACGACGGCGAGATGCGCGAACGGCTGGCCGCCCAGGGCCCCGAACGCGCCGACGCCTTTTCACTCGAACGGCATTGCCACGATGTCATCGCGCTGTTCCAGCCGCTGCTGCGGCGCGGCGCGCCCTGAACAGGAAAGCACCATGTCCAAGATACCGGTATCCGTCGTCGTCATGACGAAAAACGAGGAACGCAACATTGCCAAGTGCCTGAAGGCGCTGGCCGACTTCGACGAAGTCTTCGTGGTCGACTCCAACAGCACCGACGCCACCTGCGCCATGGCCACGGCGCTGGGCGCCAAGGTGTCCAACTTCCAGTGGAACGGCAAGTACCCCAAGAAAAAGCAGTGGTGCCTGGAACAGCTGCCCTTCAGCCATCCCGTGGTGCTGTACGTGGACGCCGACGAGGAAATGACGCCGGCGCTGGCCGACGAGATCCGGGCCGCGTTGCCGCGCTTCGCGGCCGGCGCAGGCGGCGCCTTCGTGCCGTTCGACTACGTGTTCTGCGGCAAGAAGCTGCTGCATGGCCACCGCGTCTACAAGCTGGCGCTGCTGGCCCGAGATCGTTCGCGCTTCCTGGATTACGACGACCTGGACGTGGCCCACATGTGGGAGGTGGAAGGCCACTACCAGCCCCAGGTGCAGGGCGACACCTTCGCGCTGCGCGCCCGCATGGTGCACAACGACCACGATTCGCTCTACCACTACTTCGACAAGCACAACCGCTATTCCGACTGGGAAGCCAACCTGCGCATCAAGGGCCTGATGAACGACCCGCGCGAAGCCAACGTGGGCGCGCGCGCATTGCTCAAGCGCGTCTTCCAGGCCATGCCGTTCAAGGCGCCCATTTCGTTCCTGCATTCCTACGTGCTGCGGCTGGGCTTCCTGGACGGGCGCGCGGGCTTTGACTATGCCGTGGCCCGCGCCATGTATTACTGGCAGATCCGCATCAAGACCGAAGAGATCCGCAAGGCCCGCCAGGCCGATGCCGGGCAGGCACGCAGCGACGCCCTGCCGGGGGCCGCCAAATGAGCGCGCTGCAACGGCTGGACCAGTTCGCGCTTGCCCCCGGCCAACGCGGCCGTTCGGCGCTGACCGTGCAGCTGTGGTGGCTGGTGCAGGGGTCCCTGTTTCGCTGGTCGCCGCAGGTGGCCTATGGCTTTCGCCGCTGGCTGCTGCGCCGCTTTGGCGCGCGGGTGGGCAAGAAGGTGCTGATCCGCCCCAGCGTCACGGTGACCTACCCCTGGAAGGTGGACATCGGCGACTACGCCTGGATCGGAGACGATGCGGTGATATACAGCCTGGGCCCGGTGCATATCGGCGCGCATGCCGTGGTGTCGCAACGCAGCTACCTGTGCGCCGCCGATCATGACGCGGCGCAGCCCGACTTTCCGCTACGCGAGCGCGCCGTGCGCATCGAGGACGGCGCCTGGGTCGCCACCGACGTGTTCGTCGGCCCCGGCGTCACCGTCGGCCGCGAAGCCGTGGTGGGCGCGCGCAGTTCCGTGTTTCGCAGCCTGCCGCCCGCCATGGTGTGCCACGGCAACCCCTGCCGGCCCGTCAGGCCCCGCGTGGCGCCGCCGGCATGAAGATCCTTCTGTACGGCATCAACTACGCGCCGGAACTGACCGGCATCGGCAAATACAGCGCCGAGCTGGCCGAATGGCTGGCCGCCCGCGGCCACGAGGTCAGCGTGGTCACCGCGCCCCCCTACTATCCGCAATGGCAGGTGCACGAGGGCTATCGCGCCGGCCGCTACCACAAGGAAACGCGTGCCGGCGTTACCGTACGGCGCGCCCCGCTGTGGGTGCCTAAGCGGCCCGGCGGCGCCAAGCGCCTGCTGCACCTGGCCAGCTTCGCGCTGTCCAGCCTGCCCTCGCTGCTGCGCGCCGCGGCCGGCCGGCCCGACCTGATCGTGGTGGTCGAGCCCGCCCTGTTCTGCGCGCCCGCCGCGTGGCTGGCCGCGCGGCTGTGCGGCGCCAAGGCCTGGCTGCACATCCAGGACTACGAAGTGGATGCGGCCTTCGACCTGGGCCTGCTCAAGGGCGCCGGGCTGCGCGCCGCGGTGCTGCGCGCCGAACGCTGGCTGATGCGGCGCTTCGACCGGGTCTCGACCATCTCCGGCCGCATGCTGGACCTGGCGCTGTACAAGGGCGTGGACCCCGATCGCGCGGTGCTGCTGCCCAACTGGATCGACGTCAACGCTATCACGCCCGACCCCGCCAACCACCTGCGCGCCGAGCTGGGTATCCCCGAAGACGCCATCGTGGCGCTGTACTCGGGCAACATGGGCGGCAAACAGGGCCTGGGCACGCTGGCGCAGGTCGCGCGGCTGCTTGAGCAGGAAGACAGGCTCTGGTTCGTCTTTTGCGGCCAGGGTCCCGAAAAAGCCCCGCTGCAAGCCCAATGCGAGGGCCTGGCGCGCGTACGCTTCCTGGACCTGCAGCCAGCCGACCGGCTGGGCGCCCTGCTGAACACGGCGGATATCCATCTGCTGCCGCAGCGCGCCGGCGCGGCCGACCTGGTCATGCCGTCGAAGTTGACCGGCATGCTGGCCAGCGGCCGCCCAGTCGTCTGCGGCGCGGCGCGCGGCACCGAGCTGGCCGGGGTGGTGGCGCGCTGCGGGCTGGTGACGCCGCCCGAAGACGCCCCCGCCATGGCCGAGGCCGTGCGCAAGCTGGCCAGCAATGGGCAGATCCGGGAAACGCTGGGCGTCGCTGCGCGCCGCTATGCGCAGGACCATCTGCACGTGGATGCCGTGCTGGCCGCGGCCGAGCGGGAATTCGCCGCCGTGGCCGGCGGCCCCGCCCGCCTCATTCCACGTCGCCGCCCTTGACCCCCACCGGCAGCGCGGGCGCGCTGCCGCTACGCACCAATCCCATCTGCACCGCAATGTAGGCCGCCTCGGCCTGATTGCGTGCGTTCAGCTTCCAGTACAGCGTGCGGGCATGGCTCTTGACGGTGGCCACCGAGATACCGACCTGCTGACCGATCTCACGCATGGTCTTGCCCTGCACCAACAACTGCAGGATCTCTTCCTGGCGCTGGGTCAGTTCCCGCAGTTCCTGTAGCGGCGCGGTCGATGACGCCATGGGCCGGCCGCTGGGCTGGGGATAGCATTCGCCACCCGCCAGCACCAGGCTCACGGCCGCGGCCAGCGCATCCGGGCTGGACGCCTTGGGCAGGTAGCCCGCCACGCCTGCGCGGGCGCAGGCGGCCATCACGTGCGGGTCCAGCACCGAATACAGCACCAGCACCAGGCGCGGCATGAACAGCGCCATGGCCTGCGACAGCAGCCCGATGTCCGGCTCGGCCACGCCGCTGCAACCGACCACCAGCAATTCCACGGGCCGGTTGATCGAACTGGACATATTAAGGAGATGGGCTGGCGAAATGGCCAGGATTTCCTCGGCGTTCCGGACACGCTCCAGCACATGCTGGATGGCGACACGAAGCAGAGCGTAGTCTTCGATTAGAACGGTTGTCATCCCGGGGGGAACCTTGTGACGCGGAGCCCAGACACGGTTCCCATGACCAGGCTGCGCCACGCTGCAACGGCGGTTCTAGTGCGTTGCCAGACTCACGGGAATCTCGTCCACTGCGTGGCATCGCTCTGGCGGGCATTGTGATTCGCCATCTCAACCCATGCTTGCGGACACAACCCATGCTATCAGCGGCTACGTTCGCTGAATCTCGTGCAGGAGGATGATTGGAGGAGGAAGGGCGCGGCACGGCGACCGCCGATGCTGCGTTGGATGCCCTAGGCGGGATGGCCGGGTGCAAAAAGATAGCGGGCGGCCGGCTGCCGGGCCGGGGTGCCGATACGCCCTTGCGCTATCCGAGCTTGCGTCCGTAAAGCTGACCGGCATCCACGTCGCGGCCGTTCGGTTCATGCCATTCCAACGTCGCGCCGCGCTGCAAGGCCGCGTAGACCGCCTCACCCTTGTTCTTGACGTGCAGACGTTGGTACAGCGTGCAGGCATGCGTCTTGGCCGTAGCCACCGAGATGTTGAGCATCCGGCTGACGGTCTTGATCGGATAGCCCCTGGCCAGCAGCACCAGCACCTCGTATTGGCGCGGCGTGATCTGCAACAGCTGCGCCCCCGCGCTCATGGGCATCGAGCCCCTGGCGGCGCCATCGTCCAGCTCACGCGTGGGCAATGCGCAGGCCGCCTGCGCCGGCGTTTGCAGCGCCTGTTCGCTGGGAAAGCACTGACCGCCCGCCATGACCAGGCGGATGGCCGCTTCCAGGATCTCGACCGAGGCCGTCTTCATCAGGCAGCCATAGACGCTGGCGCCCGGCAAACCCTGCACCGGCATCGGCAACGGCATGACATCCGTCAGCAGCAGGATCCGTTTCGGGCCAAGCACCCGCTGGATCTCGTGCAACGTGCTCCAGGCTTCTTCGTTGTCCACCGGCAAGCCGTAGATCAACAGGTCTGCGCCGGCATGCGCGCCATCCGCCTTGGAGACGTCGGCGAGCCCCATCCCTTCGATTTCCCACACATCGTCCAACTTGCTCAGAATCTGCCATAACCCCAGCCGCAAGAGCGGGTGGGCTTCAATCAGGACCATCTTGGCCATGGTGTCCTCCTGGTTGTTCAACAGGCCTAGAAGGGATCTTCGCTGTGCTGAAGACTTGTTTTTTTTCCAACCCCGCGGGGGTGGTCCGCGTATCCCGGAATATCTAATGACACCGCACCGGGTCGTTTGGGCTGGGAGACTTTCGTAGCCAACATAACGGATGGCATGAAACCAATCTTATGGTTCGGAATTGGCAAAATCAAGACGCTTCGACTCGATATAATCCGACAAAAACAGAAATCATTCGTTAGCCTTAATCAGCCTCGTAAATCAGGATGAGGCGGGGCCATCATCCTTTCATCCGCTAGGGTTTCCACCCCCCTTGCCCATGGGCAAGGGAGCCGTCTCCCTCTGGGGAACAGCCATAAGGAATGGGTGTGCAGGCCGCATTCAGGCGTGTGAAAGACGGCTGCAAGCGCCAGCGGCGCCCGCCGTGGCGATGGCAAGAATCGGTCGAATTTGCCGGCAGGTCTGTCTATATGTTTCCGCGGACACATTAAGCCCGGGTGCGCCGGCGGCAATCGAAATATAGGTAACATTTTTATTTTCAATTACGCCGCGTCATTTACTCCATATAGGCGAAGTCAAATACCGTGTGACCCCCCTGATGGTGCCAATGGTGCATTGAAGCATGACGCTTCCTCAGGAAGCTGGCGTAGTGAATTTCGCCGTCCGTCTCGACGTAGGTGGACGGCGAGAGTTCTTCGATGCGGTTCAGCGACACACCCTTGCCATAGTGGCAGAAGCCTTGGTACTGCGCACAGCGGATGACCTCTCCGCCAGGAGAGACAACGATGCCGGCGTTGCGGGCCCGCATGGGGTTGCGCACGATGGGGTTGCTGGCGTGTGGCGTCCAGTGGGTGGAACGCGGCGAGTCGGCAAAGAAGGCGAACAATTCATCGCAATGATTCTGGCCATCCGTGCGGTCGATATTGGTTAATAGCCACCAGTATTCACCGCGTTTGAAAATAATGGTGTCGACGGCAGAAATATTGGTCATCAAGGTTAAATCCAATTCCCATTTCAACGGAAATTCCGAGCATTTCCATAACTCTATGCTGCGATTTCCACACGTTTCCGGCACCATGTAGGTCTCGCCCTCATATTCGAATATATAGGGAAAGGATAAATGGTAAGGCAGGTTCAAGGCCGTCCCCAGAAAGCGGAAAGCCCCGTCCTCAAAGGTCGCCACGGAGATAGTGCCCTTGCGGGAGGTGAAATCGTAATCTTCGAAAAATATATAAGGATGTTGATCTTTGGTATATACAAACGGATCCGCGAAAAACCGTCCCTTGGGGGGCTGCAATACCATTGCCTCGGATACCACCGCTTGTTGCCTGGCCGACGGAAACATACCAATCCGCCAGCGCACATTGCGTTTCATGATGCGCCGCACAATCAAATCGGTCATTAACCAGGCCTGGCGGGCAATGTAGGCCGCGCTGTCCCACTCGGCCGGATCGTCGCGGCGCTGCCCGCTCATGATCTGCATGCCGGGCGGCGTGACACCGGGCCGCGCGCGCGCCAGCGCCTGCAAGGCGTCGTAGATCATGAAGTTGCCCAGGCTGAAGGCGCGTGTCTGGTTCTTGAGCCAGAACACTTCGGTATTGAAACTGCGCTGGTCCAGCAACGTATCCGCATCCGCATCCAGGCCCACGCGCCACAGCTTCACGGTGGTGTGGTCCTCGCGTTGGTAGACCTCCCAGAAACCCGCATAGCGGCTGGTAGCAACGGCGATGTCGGAATAGCTCAGGCGCCATAACCCCAGCCGCGCCCAGCCGGCCATGCGCGTGCGCACCGGCGGCAAAGCGCCCAGCAGAATCACCAGGTCCAGTCCCAGCGCGGCCACGCCATCGTCATCGGGCGCATCATGCGCCAACGCCAGCACCGCCGTGGATGCGGGCACGCTGGCGCGCATGTCGCGGCACGTCAGCATCTGGCGCTGCCTGGCAGGAAGCAGGCGGGATTCCAGGCGCGACAACGTACCGAACAGGGCCTTGGCGCCCAGCCGGGGTTTGCGATCCACCGGCGCCTTCTGCATCACCAGCAGCGCAGCCAACTCGAAATCCTGGCTGCGCGCGAGCCACTCAGCCATGTCGTGGATCCACCCGGGCTGGTCCGTCCCGTCCAGCAACAGCCCCACTCTGTAGGTCTTCATGTCTCCTGCTCCTGTGTCAGGGCGAAATGGCCTCTCTGCACCGGAACGGCGATCGGGCTCGCCAGGTGCATACGCGGTGCAACGCTTTCAAGTCCTCGCGCTGATACTGAGGCGTTTCGGCGAAGGCTTCCAGACGGCTTTCATCCTAGGGCGGGCGTCCGAGGACAAATGGCCGGCTGCCATTCGGTTGAGGGGCGGATCCCACAGCACCATTCGGATGAGCTTCTCGAACGTTAGGGGTAAACCCTATTCGGGATTGCCGGGATCGCATCCCTGCACCGGGACGCGCATACTCCTTTCAAACGAACGTTTGAATTCAACCCGATGCAAGAACTCAGATCCTCCACTACCCGCGAATCCATCCTGGACACCGCCGAAGCCCTGTTCGCGCAGCAAGGCCACGACGGCACGTCCATGCGCCAGATCACCGGCGCGGCGGGCGTCAACCTGGCGTCCGTGAATTACCACTTCGGCTCCAAGGAATCCCTGGTGCAGGCCGTGCTCAAGCGACGCCTGGAAATCCTGAACCGCGAACGGCTGCGCCTGCTCGATGAACTCGAGGCCCAGGCCGACGGCAAGCCGCTCAAGCCTTCGCAGATCGTCGACGCCTTCTTCGGCACGCTGCTGCGCCTGGCGGCCGACCCCGGCCAGGCCGGCAGCACTTTCCTGCCGCTGCTCGAACGCACCATGACGGACCCGTCCGACTTCATTCGTGCGCTGTTCGCCGAGGAATACGCCGACGTGCTCGAGCGCTACCGCAACGCGCTGTTCGCCGCTCTGCCCGACGTGCCGCGCGCCGAAATCGTGTGGCGCTTTCAATTCATGCTGGGCGCAACCTCCTACGCCATCATCGGCACCGACCTGCTGCGGTCGGTAACGGGCTGGACGCTGGACGAAGCCGAGCAACCCGACAACCCCGGCCTGCTGCTGCCCCGCCTGATGAGCTTTCTGCTCGGCGGGCTGCGCGCGCCCTTGCCGCCGCACTGCGCCACCCAGGTCTGACGCGCGCGGCAGGTCCACCAGAACATAGAGAAAGGAGACAAGGAAATGAACGCAGTCATCGTCGCGCTGGTCGTCATCGCGCTCCTGGTTGCCGTCCTGTTGGGCGTGCGCCCGATCAGGCGGGCCTTGCTGTCGGCCCCCATCTTCAATCTCTACCGCAAGGTGCTGCCGCAGATGTCGGACACCGAACGCGATGCGCTGGAAGCCGGCACGGTCTGGTGGGAAGGCGAACTGTTCCGCGGCCGCCCCGACTGGAGCCGCCTGCTGGCCTATCCGCGTCCGCGGCTGACGGCGGAAGAACAGAGCTTCCTGGACAACCAGGCCGAAGAGGCCTGCCGCATGGTCAACGACTGGAGCGTCACGCAAGAGCGTTTCGACCTGCCCGCCGACGTCTGGACCTACCTGAAGCGCAGCGGCTTTTTGGGCATGATCATCCCCAAGGAATACGGCGGTCTGGCGTTCTCGGCCTATGCCCATTCCGAAATCGTCACCAAGCTGTCGACGCGCTCGTCGGCGCTGGCCGTGTCCGTCATGGTGCCCAACTCGCTCGGCCCGGCCGAGCTGCTGCTGCACTACGGCACCGACGAACAGAAGAACCACTACCTGCCGCGCCTGGCGCGCGGCGACGACGTGCCCGCCTTCGCGCTGACCAGCCCCTGGGCCGGGTCCGATGCCGCCGCCATCCCCGACAGCGGCATCGTCTGCAAGGGCGAATGGCAGGGCCGCGAAGTCATCGGCATGCGGGTCAGCTGGGACAAGCGCTACATCACGCTGGCGCCGGTCTGCACGCTGCTGGGCCTGGCGTTCCGCCTGTATGACCCGGACGGCCTGCTGGGCAACAAGAAAGACCTGGGCATCACCTGCGCGCTGGTGCCGCACGACCATCCCGGCGTGGACACCGGCCGCCGCCACTTCCCGCTGAACGCCATGTTCATGAACGGCCCCACCCGCGGCCAGGACGTGTTCATGCCGCTGGACTTCATCATCGGCGGCCCGGCCATGGCCGGCCAGGGCTGGCGCATGCTGATGGAATGCCTGGCCGCCGGTCGCTCGATCTCGCTGCCGTCGTCCAACACCGGCATGTCCAAGCTGACGGCGCGCGCCGTGGGCGCCTATGCCCGCGTGCGCAGCCAGTTCCGCACCCCGGTGGGCAAGTTCGAAGGCGTGGAAGAAGCGCTGGCCCGCATCGGCGGCCACACCTACATGATGGACGCCGCCCGCAGCATGACGGCGGGCGCGGTGGATCTGGGCGAAAAGCCGTCGGTCGTATCGGCCATCGTCAAATACCACGTCACCGAACGCGCGCGCCAGGTCGTCAACGACGGCATGGACGTGATCGGCGGCAAGGGCATCTGCCTGGGGCCGTCCAACTTCCTGGGCCGCGCCTATCAGCAGATTCCCATTGGCATCACCGTCGAAGGCGCCAACATCCTGACCCGCAGCCTGATCATCTTCGGCCAGGGCGCGATCCGCTGCCATCCCTATGTGCTGGCCGAGATGCAGGCGGCCCAGTTGCCTGACCGCAAGCAGGGCCTGCACGACTTCGACCGCGCCTTCTGGGGCCATGTCGGTTTCGTGACACGCAACAAACTGCGCGCGCTGGGCACGTCCCTGACCGGCGGCCGCTGGGTCGGCGTCAATGCCGACGTGGCGCCCGAGATGAAGCGCTACTACCAGTTGCTCAGCCGTTATTCCGCCGCCTTCGCCCTGCTGGCCGACACCTCGATGCTGGTGCTGGGCGGCAGCCTGAAGCGCCGCGAGCGCCTGTCAGCGCGCCTGGGCGACATCCTGTCGCAGATGTACCTGATCAGCGCCACGCTCAAGCGCTTCGAAGACGAAGGCCGTCAGGCCAGCGACGCGCCGCTGGCTCACTGGTCGATCCAGGACGCGCTGTTCCGGCTGCAGGATGCCTTTGAAGGCGTGCTGGAAAACTACCCGAACCGCCTGGTGGCCTGGAGCCTGCGCCGCATCGTCTTCCCGTGGGGCCATGCGCAATCGCTGCCGTCCGACCAGTTGGGCCAGGACGTGGCGCAGCTGCTGATCAACCCGGGCGCCGCCCGCGACCGCCTGACCGCGGGCTGCCACCTGCCCGCCACCGCCGACGAACCGGTAGGCGCCATCGAACTGGCGCTGGCCGCCACGCTGGAGGCCGAACCCATCGAATCGAAGATCCGCGCCTTCGAGAAAAGCGGCGCGCTGGAAGGCAATCCGCAGGCCAATGTGCGCGACCTGGCCGACGCCGCATTTGCCGCCGGCGGCATCACCGCCGAAGAATATGCGGTGGTCAAGCGCCGCAACACCTTGCGCGATACCGTGGTGAAAGTGGATGATTTCCCCTTTGACTTCGGCATCACTGGCGCGGTCAAGCCCGCCGCCGAACGCAAAGCGGCCTGAACCAGGGAGGGATCGGATGGCATTCAAACCGGTATACGTGGTCGACGGCGCCCGCACGCCCTTCCTGAAGGCGCGCACGGGCCCCGGCCCGTTTTCGGCCGGCGACCTGGCCGTGCAGGCCGGCCGCGGCCTGCTGCTGCGCCAACCCTACGCGCCCACGGACCTGGACGAGGTCATCGTGGGTTGCGCCGCGCCTTCGCCCGACGAAATCAACATCGGCCGCGTCATCGCGCTGCGGCTGGGCTGCGGGGACAAGGTGCCCGGCTGGACCGTGATGCGCAACTGCGCCTCGGGCATGCAGGCGCTGGATTCGGCCATCGCCAACATCCAGACCGGCCGCTCGCAACTGGTGCTGGCCGGCGGCGTCGACGCCCTGTCGCGCGCGCCGTTGCTGTTTTCCGACAACATGGCGCGCTGGCTGGCGGGCTGGTATGCGGCGCGTGGCATGGGCGCCAAGCTGGCCGCGCTGCGCCGCCTGCGCCTGCGCGACCTGGCGCCGGTGATCGGCCTGCTCAAGGGGCTGACGGACCCGGTGGTGGGCCTGTCCATGGGCCAGACCGCCGAGAATGTCGCCACCCGCTTCGGCATCAGCCGCCAGGCCATGGACGCCTATTCGGCGCAAAGCCACGCCCGCGCGCTGGCCGGCCGCGCCCATGGCGCCTTCGCCGAGATCGCGCCGCTGATCGACACCCAGGGCAAGGCCTACCCCGACGATGACGGCGTGCGCGAAGACTCCACGCCCGAAAAACTCGCCAAGCTCAAGCCTGTGTTCGACAAGCCCTGGGGCAACATCACCGCCGGCAACAGCTCGCAGGTGACCGACGGCGCCGCGATGCTGGTGCTGGCGTCCGAAGAAGCCGTGCAGCGCTGGAACCTGCAACCGCTGGGCCGCATTCTGGACAGCCAGTGGGCCGGCCTGGACCCCGCGCAGATGGGCCTGGGCCCGGTGCACGCGGCCACGCCCATCCTGCAACGCCACGGATTGGGCCTGAATGACCTGGACTTGTGGGAAATCAACGAGGCCTTCGCCGCCCAGGTGCTAGGCTGCCTGGCGGCCTGGCAAGACGACGCCTACTGCCAGGAACACTTCGGCACCCCCGCCTGGGGCGCACTGGACCCTGCCCGCCTGAACGTGGACGGGGGCGCCATCGCCATCGGCCACCCGGTGGGCGCATCCGGCGCCCGCATCGTGCTGCACCTGCTGGACGCGCTCAAGCGCCGCGGCGCCAAACGCGGCATGGCCGCGATCTGCATCGGCGGTGGCATGGGCGGCGCGATGCTGGTCGAAACACTGAATGGGGACCGCCAATGACCGCTCTGGAATCGCTTTCGCACTGGCGCCTGGAGCGCGACGCCGACGGCCTGGCGTGGCTGATCTTCGACCGCGCCGGCAGCGCGGTCAATGCCTTGTCGGCCGACACCATGGCCGAGCTGGCCACGGTGCTGGACGCGCTGGACGCCCAGCCGCCCAAGGGCCTGGTGATCCGCTCGGGCAAGTCGTCGGGCTTCATCGTGGGCGCCGACGTCAATGAATTCGCCGAACTCACCACCCCGGAACAAGGCCGGGCGCTGGTGGCGCGCGGCTGGAACCTGTTCAACCGCCTGGCCGCGGTGCGCTACCCGACGCTGGCCCTGATCCAGGGCCACTGCCTGGGCGGCGGCCTGGAACTGGCGCTGGCCTGCCGCTACCGGCTGGTCGAGGACGCGCCCGGCGCCTCGCTGGCACTGCCCGAAGTGATGCTGGGCATCTTCCCCGGCTGGGGCGGCATGCTGCGCCTGGCCGAAGTCATCGGCGCGCCCGCCGCGCTGGACATGATGCTGACCGGCCGCGGCGCCGACGCGCGCCGCGCGGCCGCGCTGGGCCTGGTCGATGCCCGCGTGCCGCCGCGTCTGCTGCTGGCCGCGGCGCGCGCCACCGTGCTGTCGGGCAAGCCGCCGCGCCGCGCGCGCGGCCTGGGCGCCTGGCTGAACCGCTGGCCGCTCAAGGCCGTGGCCGCCAACCGCGCCCGCAAGCAGATCGCCGCCAAGGATCCGCAGCGCCACTACCCGGCCGCACCAGCCATCGTCGACATCTGGGAAAAACAGGGCGGCAACGCCTTGCAGGCGCCGCAACTCATCGACGGCATCATCGCGTCCGACACCGCCCGCAACCTGCTGCGCGTGTTCCGCCTGCAGGAACGCCTGAAGGCCAATGGCCGCCAGCCCGGCGTGGCGCCCGTGCGCCACGTCCACGTGGTGGGTGCCGGCGTGATGGGCGGCGACATCGCCGCCTGGTGCGCCCTGAAAGGCATGACCGTCACGTTGCAGGACCAGGACCTGGCCCGCATCGCCCCCGCCATCAAGCGCGCCGCGACGCTGTTCTCGCGCCGCCTGAAAGACCCGCGCGCGGCCCGCGCCGCCTTCGACCGGCTCGTGCCCGACCCCGCGGGCGGCGGCGTGCCGCTGGCCGACCTGGTCATCGAGGCCATCAGCGAACAGCCCGAGGCCAAGCGCGGCCTCTACCAGACGCTGGAACCGCGCATGAAGGCCGACGCGCTGCTGGCCACCAACACGTCCAGCCTGTCGCTTGAAACGCTGCGCGTCGGCCTCTCCCATCCCGAACGCCTGGTGGGCATCCACTTCTTCAACCCCGTGGCCAAGATGCCGCTGGTGGAAGTGGTGCACGCCGATGGCATCGCCGCCGCCACGCTGGCCCGTGCCTGCGCCTTTGTCGGTCAGATCGGCAAGCTGGCGCTGCCCGTCAAGAGCGCGCCCGGTTTCCTGGTCAACGCCGTGCTGGCGCCGTATATGCTGCAAGCCATGCGCAGCGTCGACGAAGGCCTGTCGCCCGCGACGGTCGACGCGGCCATGGTCGCGTTCGGCATGCCGATGGGGCCGCTGGAACTGGCCGACACCGTGGGCCTGGACATCGCCCGCGCGGCGGGGCAGGAACTGGCTGGCGGGGCCGAGCCGCCGCGCTGCCTGGCCGAACGGCTGGCGCGCGGCGACCTGGGCAAGAAAAGCGGCCGCGGCTTCTATGAATGGCGCGACGGCAAGCCGGTCAAGGACAAGGCCGGCGGCCCGCCCGCACCGGCAGGCCTGGCCGAACGCCTGATCCAGCCGCTGATCGACGCCACCCGCGAACGGGTCGATTCCGGCGTGGTGGCCGATGCCGACCTGGCCGACGCGGGCGTGATTTTTGGAACCGGGTTCGCACCGTTCACGGGCGGACCCCTGCATTACCGGAGCAGTCGCAGTACGTAGCACAGCAGACAACCGGCCAAGGACCCTTTACCCCTGAGCCGAATAGACCGGGACACGAGACCGGCAGTGCCATAGAGACACACTCATCCAACACGAGGAGGCAGTACCATGAGCAGACGTTCATTGTCCCTGAGCACCCTGTCGGCCATTGTGGTCGGTCTGGGCGCGACCAGCGCCGCCCACGGCGCCGGCTTTCAGCTCCTTGAGCAGAATGCCAGCGGCCTGGGCAACGCCTACGCGGGCTCGGCGGCAAATCCGGAAAACGCCAGCATCATCTACTACAACCCGGCAGGCATGACCTACCTGCCCGGCATCAACGTCTCGGGCGGGGTCAACCTGATCAAGCCCTCGTTCAAGTTCTCGGACAACGGCAACAGCCGCAACCCCACGGCGCTGGGCGGCACCCGCCCCACCGGCGGCGACGGCGGCGATGCCGGCAACCTGGGCGTCGTGCCCAACCTGTACGGCTCGTGGCAACTGAGCGAAAAGTGGTTCGTCGGTCTGGGCGTCGGCGCCCCCTTCGGCCTGATGACCGAATACGACAAGGGCTGGGACGGCCAATACCACTCGAACAAGTTCGAGATCAAGACGATCAACATCAATCCGTCGGTCGCCTACAAGGTCAACGACAAGTTCTCGATGGGCTTCGGCGTGAACTGGCAGCACATCGACGCCACCTACAAGAAGAAGACGGTCGTGCCCGTGGCCCTGCCCGGCGGCCGCACGGTCTTCACCAACGGTGATGCCGACCTGAACCTGAAGGGCGACGCGTGGGGCTGGAACGTGGGCTTCATGCTGCAACCCACCGAAGACACCCGCATCGGCCTGTCGTACCGTTCCAAGATCAAGCACACCGCCAAGGGCGACACCGACATCGACAACATCGGCCCCACCGGCCAGTCGGTATCGTTCGACGCCAAGGCCTCGGTCGACCTGCCCGACACCCTGATCCTCAGCGCCACCCACCAGCTCAACGAGAAATGGGAATTGCTGGGCGACATCTCGTGGACGGGCTGGAGCAGCATTCCCGACCTGAAGATCCGCAACTCGGGCACCGGCGCGCGCGATGACGACCTGCCGCTGAACTTCCGCGACACCTGGCGCATCGCCGTGGGTACGTCGTACAAGTTCGCGCCCGACTGGAAGTGGAAATTCGGCCTGGCCTACGACCAGTCGCCGGTCCACAAGGCCGAAGACCGCCCGACCTCGCTGCCCGACAACGACCGCTACTGGTTCTCGACGGGCGTGCAGTGGGCTGCCACCAAGAGCACGACGATCGACCTGGGCTACACCTATCTGTACCTGCGCAAGACGGACATCGACACCACGTCCGGCAACCAGCTGACCAAGGGCCGCGTCGCGGGCACCTATGACAGCAGCGGCCATATCTTCGGCCTGCAACTGTCGTCCCGCTTCTAGCCTTGCCTAGGGCGGCGGGCGGGCCGGTCCCGCCTGCCGCCTGCATTTTCAGGAGACTTCCTTGAGCAAGTTCGTCGTCAAACACGTCGCCGTGCTGGGTGCCGGCGTCATGGGCGCGCAGATCGCCGCCCACCTGGCCAATGCCGGCGTGCCCGTCACGCTGTTCGACCTGGCCGCGCCCGAAGGCGACCGCAACGGCATCGTCAAGAAAGCGCTGGCCGGCCTGAAGAAACTCGAGCCCGCACCGCTGGCCGGCGCCGCCCGCCTGGCCCTCATCACGCCGGCCAACTACGACGACCACATCGAGCGCCTGCGCGACTGCGACCTGATCATCGAAGCGATCGCCGAGCGCATGGACTGGAAAACCGCGCTGTACGAGCGCATCGCGTCCCACGTCGCCCCCGGCGCCATCATCGCGTCCAACACGTCCGGCCTGTCGATCGACGCGCTGGCCAACGCCTTGCCCGCCACGCTGCGCGAACGCTTCTGCGGCATCCATTTCTTCAATCCGCCCCGCTACATGCGGCTGGTGGAAATCATTGCCACCTCGCACACCCAGCCCGCCGTGCTGGACGAGCTGGAAACGTGGCTCACGTCCACGCTGGGCAAGGGCGTCATCCGCGCGCTGGACACGCCCAACTTCGTGGCCAACCGGATCGGCGTGTTCTCGATCCTGGCTGCCATCCACCATACGCAGCGCCTGGGCCTGGGCTTTGACGAAGTCGACGCCCTGACCGGCCCCAGGATCGGCCGCCCCAAGAGCGCCACCTACCGCACCGCCGACGTGGTGGGCCTGGACACGCTGGCCCACGTGATCGGCACCATGGACAAGGGCCTGCCCGACGACCCGTGGCACCGCTATTTCACCCCGCCCGCCTGGCTGTCCGCGCTGATTTCCAAGGGTGCGCTGGGCCAGAAGAGCGGCGCCGGCGTCTACCGCAAGGCGGGCCGCGACATCCTGGTGCTGGACCTGAAAGCGCAAGACTACCGGCCCAGCGCCGGCAAGCTGGCCGACGAAGTCGCGGCCCTGCTCAAGGAACGCGATCCGGCCAAGCGCTTTGCCGCGCTGCGCGCCAGCAGCCACCCGCAGGCCCAGTTCCTCTGGAGCCTGTTCCGCGACATCTTCCACTACAGCGCCGTGCAGCTGGGCCAGGTGGCCGACAATGCACGCGACGTGGACCTGGCGATGCGCTGGGGCTTCGGCTGGGCCCAGGGCCCGTTCGAAACCTGGCAGGCCGCCGGCTGGCAGGACATCGCCCGCGCCGTGGCCGACGACATCAAGGCCGGCCATGCCATGAGCGACGCACCGCTGCCGGCCTGGGCCCTCGAACCCGACCGCAAGGGCGTGCACACGCCTGAAGGCTCGTATTCCGCGCGCAGCGGCACGCTGCATCCGCGCTCGACGCTGCCGGTGTACCAGCGTCAGCTGTTCCCCGAACGCGTGTTCGGCGAAGGGGCCGACGATCGCGGCGTCACCGTCTGGGAAAACGAAGGCGTGCGCTTGTGGAACCTGCCCGAGGTGGATGCCGGCATCGCCATCCTGTCGGTCACGTCCAAGAACCACACGCTGGGCGCCGAGGTGCTCGAAGGCATCCTGCAATCGGTCGCCCGGGCCGAACGCGACTTCGACGGCCTGGTGATCTGGCATGACGCCCCCTTCGCCGTGGGCGCCAACCTGCAACAGGTGTCCGAAGCCTGCGCCGCGGGCCAATGGGACATGCTGGAAGCCACCGTCGAGAAATTCCAGCGCACCTCGCAATCGTTCAAGTACGCGCAAATCCCCACCGTGGCGGCCGTGCAGGGCATGGCGCTCGGCGGCGGTTGCGAATTCCTGATGCACGCCTCGCACCGCGTGCTGGCGCTGGAAAGCTACATCGGCCTGGTCGAGGCCGGCGTGGGCCTGATCCCGGCCGGCGGCGGCAGCAAGGAATTCGCCGGCCGCGCAGCCGCCCTGGCCGCCAGGACAGCCACGCCCGGCGAGGTCTTCCCCTACCTGCAACCGGTGTTCCAGACCATCGCCATGGCACAGGTCGCCAAAAGCGCGCGCGAGGCCGTCGACGCCGGCTTTGCCCGCGAACACGACATCGTGCTGTTCCACCCCGGCGAACTGCTGTTCGTGGCCATCGGCCAGGCCCGCGCCGCGGCCACCGCCGGCTACGTGCCGCCGCCGCGCCTGAAGGACATCCCCGTGGCCGGCCGCAACGGCATCGCCAACTTCGAGATGGTGCTGGTCAACATGCGCGAAGGCGGCATGATCAGCGCGCATGACTACCGCGTGGCGCGCAGCGCGGCCGTGGCCCTGTGCGGCGGCGAAGTCGAGACCGGCGCGAAGGTGGACGAAGAGTGGCTGCTGGCGGTCGAGCGCAAGGAATTCGTGGCGCTGCTGCGCACGCCTGAAACCCAGGCGCGCATCCGCCACACGCTGGACACCGGCAAGCCCCTGCGAAATTGAGGAATTGACATGAGCAAGCAGATTCAAGAGGCCTACATCGTCGCCGCGACGCGCCTGCCGGTGGGCAAGCGCAACGGCGCCTACGCCACCACCCGGCCGGACGACCTGCTGGCCGCCGCCCTGCAAGGCGTGCTGGCCCAGACGCCGTGGCTGGACGCCACCAGGATCGACGACGTCATCACCGGCTGCGCCATGCCGGAAGCCGAGCAAGGTATGAACGTGGCGCGCATCGGGCTGCTGCTGGCGGGGCTGCCGCAAAGCGTGGCCGGCGTCACCGTCAACCGCTTCTGCGCGTCCGGCCTGCAAGCGGTGGCTGATGCCGCCGCCCGCATCCGCACCGGCGAAGCCGACATCATGATCGGCTCGGGCACCGAGTCCATGAGCGCCATGCCGCAGATCATGGGCAACAAGGTGTCGCTGAACCCGGCCATCTTCTCGCACCCCGAGAACATCGGCATGGCCTTCGGCATGGGCCTGACCGGCGAAAAGGTCGCCGAGCAATGGAAGGTGTCGCGCGAAGACCAGGACACCTTCGCCCTGGCCTCGCAGCAGAAGGCCAGCGCCGCCATCGCCGCCGGCCACTTCCGCGCCGAGACCACGCCGTTTGAAGTCGTGACCCGCCTGCCGGGCGGGGCCGACGGCAACGTGCGCGAAACCCGCCGCCTGGTCGAAGTGGACGAAGGCCCGCGCCCGGACAGCACCGCCGAGGCGCTGGCGCGCCTGAAGCCGGTGTTTGCCGCGCGCGGCAGCGTCACGGCCGGCAACAGCTCGCAGATGTCCGACGGCGCCGCGGCCGTGGTGCTGGTATCCGAGCGCGTGCTGCGCGAGTTCAACCTCAGCCCGCTGGCGCGCTTTGTCGGCTTCGCCGTGGCCGGCGTGCCGCCCGAAGTGATGGGCATCGGCCCCATGGCCGCCATCCCCAAGGTGCTGACCCGCGCCGGCATCCGCCAGGAAGACCTGGACTGGATCGAACTGAACGAAGCCTTCGCCGCGCAGTCGCTGGCGGTGATCCGCGAACTCAAGCTCGACCCGGCCAAGGTCAACCCGCTGGGCGGCGCCATCGCGCTGGGCCATCCGCTGGGCGCCACCGGCGCGATCCGCACCGCCACGTTGACCCACGGCCTGCGCCGCACCGGCGGCAAGTACGGGCTGGTGACCATGTGCATCGGCACCGGCATGGGCGCGGCCGGGCTGTTCGAGGCCCTGTAAGCCGGTGAAGCCCTATTGGTTCAAACGGCTATCGCCAGCCTGGCGCGCGCGCCTGATGCGAGTGGGATTCAACCTGCATCCGGCGTTTCGCGCCACTGGCGGCCGGGTGTTGCACGTGTCGCCGGATTTCCAGCACATCCGCATCAAGCTGCCGCTGCTGCGGCGCACGCGCAACATCGTGGGCTCCATGTACGGCGGCTCGCTGTTCGCGGTGACCGACGGCGCCCATCCCACCATGCTGATGGCCGCGCTGGGCGCGGACCACATCGTGTGGGACAAGGCGGCGTCCATCCGCTACCGCAAGCCCGCCTACACCACGCTGTACGTGGACTTCCGGCTGCCACCGGGAGAAATCGCGGACATACGCAGGATTCTTGCGCAGGACCACGAGACCACCCGGACGTACACCGTGGAATTGAAGGACAAGGACGGCGTCGTCTACGCCGTCGTGGAACGCACGATCTACATCGCCGACAAGAAGTACTACAAGCAGAAAACGACTGGAGGAGACACATGCGTTGCATCCCTGGAGGGCGAGCCACCGCCCTGAGCCTTATCCTGGCCGCCTGCCTGGCAGGCGCCCCGGCGCTGGCCGCCGACATGGAAGTGGCCGGCGTGCGCGTGCCGGAGCAACTGTCCGACGGCGGCCACACGCTGGTGCTGAACGGCGCGGGTCTACGCACCAAGTTCGTGGTCAAGGTCTACGTAGCGGCGCTGTACGCCAGCGCCAAGAGCCAGGACGCCGCGACCTTGATCAACAGCAACGAACCGCGCCGCATGCGGCTGCAACTCTTGCGCGATGTCGACAGCAAGAGCCTGGACGCCGCATTGCAGGACGGATTGAATGACAATACCCACAAAGCGGAACGCGCCGCCCTGCAGGTGCACGCCGACCGCCTGTCGGCGCTGATGGCCGAGATCGGCTCGGCCCGTGAAGGCGATGTCATCGACCTGGATTTCGATGCGCGCGGCGTCACGGTCACCGACAACGGCAAGCAACGCGGCCGCATCGATGACCCCGCTTTCGCCCGCGCGCTGCTGCGAGTCTGGCTGGGCGACAACCCGGCGCAGTCTTCCCTGAAGAAAGCCCTACTGGGGACTCCGTAAAGATGGAACGAATCTGGCAAAAGAGCTACCCGCCCGGCGTGCCCGCGGAGATCGACCTGGACCCGACGACCACGCTGGTGTCGATCGCCCGTGACAGCTGCCGGCGGTTCGCCGACAAGACCGCGTACCTCAGCATGGGCAAGTCGCTGTCCTATGCCGAACTGGACCGACTGGCCCGCGACTTCGCCGCCTGGCTGCATGCCAATGGCTTGCGCAAGGGCGACCGCGTGGCGTTGATGATGCCCAACCTGCTGCAGTATCCGGTCTGCCTGTTCGGCGCGCTGCGCGCCGGCTGCATCGTGGTCAATTGCAACCCGCTGTACACGGCGCATGAACTGGAGCATCAACTGGCCGACTCGGGCGCGCGCGCCATCGTGGTGGCCGACAACTTCGCCGCCACGCTGCAAAAGGCCTTGCCCAACACCGCGATCGAACGCGTATTGGTCACCTCCATCGGCGAACTGCTGGGCCCCGTCAAGGGCCGGCTGGTCGACTTCGTGGTGCGCCGTGTGAAACGCATGGTGCCCGCCTGGTCCATCCCCAACGCGCTGCGGCTGGGCGACGCGCTGCGCGCCGGCCACGATGCGCCGTTCAGCGAAGTGGCCTTGACGCAGGACGACCTGGCCTGCCTGCAATACACGGGCGGCACCACCGGCGTGGCCAAGGCGGCCATGCTCACGCACGGCAACCTGGCGGCCAACGTCACCCAGGCCTATACGTGGGTACGCCCGCTGGTCAAGGAAGGGCAGGAATGCATCGTCACCGCGCTGCCGCTCTACCATATCTTCGCGTTGACGGCGAACTGCCTGACCTTCATGAAGATCGGCGCCAGCAACCTGCTCATCATCAATCCGCGCGACATTCCCGGGCTGGTCAAGGAAATGGCCAAGGTGCCGTTCAGCGCCTTCACGGGCGTGAACACGCTGTTCAACGCGCTGCTGAACAACCCTGAATTCGCCAAGCTGGATTTTTCACGGCTGCGCCTGACAATGGGCGGTGGCATGGCCGTGCAGCGCGCCGTGGCAGACCGCTGGCTGGCCGTCACCGGCAAGTCACTGGCGCAGGCCTATGGCCTGACCGAAACCTCCCCGGCCGTCACCATCAACCCGCTGGACGTGCAGGTGTTCACCGGGTCCATCGGCCTGCCGGTGCCGTCCACCGATCTTTCCATCCGCAACGACGACGGCCAGGAACTGGCGGTGGGCGAAACGGGCGAGATCTGCGTGCGCGGCCCGCAGGTCACGCAGGGCTACTGGAACCGGCCCGACGAGACCGCGCTGGTGATGACCCCCGACGGCTTCCTGCGTACCGGCGACATCGGCTATGTCGACGAAACCGGCTACGTCTACCTGATCGACCGCAAGAAAGACATGATCCTGGTGTCGGGCTTCAACGTCTATCCCAACGAAGTCGAGGACGTGGCCGCGCTGCACCCCGGCGTGCGCGAGGTGGCGGCCATCGGCGTGCCCGACGAACGCTCGGGCGAGGCCGTCAAGCTGTACGTGATCCGCAAGGACCCCAGCCTGGACGCCGAGACGCTGATCGCGCATTGCCGCAGCCAGCTGACCGGCTACAAGGTGCCGCGCTACATCGAGTTTCGCGACGACTTGCCGCGCACCAACGTGGGCAAGATCCTGCGGCGCGAGCTCAAGCCGGCCGCCCAGCCGCAGAAGGACACGGCCGGCGCCTAGCCGCCGGCGCGGGTGCCGTCGCCAGGCCGCGGCCTGGCGACGGCCCTGTCACCACTGCCCGAAGAACACTCCGGCGCGCTTGTGCGCGTTGGTGCCGCGTTCGACCGCGTCGTCGGCCATCGTGGTGCGGCGCTTGCCGCGCAGCATCCAGTCCAGCAGGCGCTGGCGCAATTGCGCGCGCACGGCGGCGTGGGCGCTGCTGGTGCCCAGGTCCTGGAACTCATCGGGGTCCGCGTGCAGGTCGTACAGTTGCTCCGGCTCGTCCAGCCAATGCACGTAGCGCCAGCGGTCCGTGCGCACGGACCAGGCGCGCGCGTTCTGCGGCGTCTTGCCGCGCAGCAGCCGTGCCTGGCGAAAGCTGTAGTCCAGTTCCGAGAACACGCAGTCGCGCCACGGCTCGTCGGCCGCACGGCCGTGCAGCACGGACTGCAATTCGCGCCCTTCCAGGCGGTGCCAGGGCCGTTCCACGTCCAGCGCGCGCAGCACCGTCGGCACCAGGTCCACGCTTTCCACCATGTCGGCCAGCGCCTGGCCGCGGGTGGCATCGGCCGCGGCCGACGGGTCCATCACGATGAACGGCACCCGCTGCACGGTGTCGTAGAACAGTTCCTTTTCGCCCAGCCAATGGTCGCCCAGGAAATCGCCGTGGTCGGCCGTGAACACGATCAGCGTGTTCTGCATCAACCCGGCGCCTTCCATGTAGTCGAACAGCCGGCCCAGGTGATCGTCCAGCTGGCGGATCAAGCCCTGGTAGGCGGGCCGCACCACCCGCACGCACTCGTCGGTCGAAAAACTGACGCTTTCCTCGTGCTGGCGATAGGCCGCCACCACGGGATGCGCGTTGACCCGTTCCTCACGGTTGCGGCGTACCGGCAGGCATTGGTCCGCCGTGTAGCGCGCATGGTAAGGCGCCGGCGCCATGTAGGGCCAATGCGGCTTCACGTAGCTCAGATGCAGCACCCAGGGCCGGTCGCCACGGCCCTTCATGAAATCCAGCGCCTGGTCGGTCATGTAGGCCGTTTCGGAATGCGGCTCGGCCACACGCGCCGGCAGATGCACGTTGCGCATGTTCCAGCCGCTGGCCACGCGGCCCTGGGCGTCGACCCCGGCGATGACGTAGTCCGTCCAGGGGTCGGGGCTGTCGTAGCCCAGGCCACGCAGGAAGGCGGGGTAGCCGCTTTCCTTGCCAGGTTCGTGATGGCCGTCGTAGCGGTCCGCTTCGATGAAGCCGCCGCGCGACAGCAGCGCGCCCAGTTCCGAACCGCCGTCGATGGACAGGCGCTCCATGCCGGCCCGGTCGGCAATGACGTGAGTCTTGCCCGCCAGCACCAGGTCACGCCCCTGGCCGTTCAGGTACTCGCCCAGCGTGATCTCGTTGATGGACAGCGGCACCCGGTTCCAGGTGGCGCCATGGCGCGACGGGTAGCGGCCCGTGTAGTAACTCATCCGCGACGGCCCGCACACGCCGGAATTGACGAATGCCCGATCAAAGCGCGCGCCGCGCGCCGCCAGCGCATCCAGGCTGGGGGTTTGCAGGTAGGGATGGCCATAACAGCTCAGGTGGTCTGCCCGCAGCTGGTCGGCCATGATGAACAACACATTCTGCACCGTGCTCATCGGGGTCCGCTCCTATTGGGTGGCCGTGAAGCCGGAAGCCCGCACCACCGGCTCCCATTGCTTGCGGTAGGCGTCCAGTTCGCCCGTGGTGGCGGCGACATCGGCGGACACGGGTTCCAGGTACGACTCGCGCACCGCTTGCTGCATGGCCGGTTCGCGCATCAGCGCGGCGATATCCACGCCCAGGCGCTCGGCCTTGGCCGGCGCCATTGACGACGACGCGAAGAACGCATTCCAGCCGTCGGCCGCCAGGTTCACCCCCGCTTCACGAAAGGTCGGCACGTCGGCCAGGTCGGCGTCGCGCGCGTCGCCCGAGGTCGCCAGGATGCGGATCTTGCCGGCGCGATGCTGCGGCAGCAGCGTATCCAGCGTGTCGACCGCCTGCGGCAGGATGCCGCCGATCAACTCGGAAATCAGCGGCGCGGAGCCCCGGTAGCCGACCACCTCGGGCTCTTGCCCGATCTCGCGGCCCAGCATCAGTGCAAAGAAATGCGGCAGGCTGCCGGTGGCCGGCACGCCCACCGTGAACTGGCGCGGATGTTCCTGCAGCCACTGGCGCAATCCCGCCACGTCGCGGATGGACGAGCTGGCCGGCACCGCCAGCGCGAACTTGTAGCGGCTGACCAGCGACACGGGCTTGAAATCACGGCGCGCGTCGTAGCCGGGTTCGGCGTAGACCAGCGGCGCCACCACCATCACCGCGGGATTGGCCAGCATCAGCACATTCTGGCGGGCTGCCAGGGCATGCAGCCCCTGGGCCGCGATGCGCCCGCCGGCGCCGGTCTTGTTTTCCACCACCACCGTCACGCCCAGGCGGTCTTTCAGGCGGTCGGCCACCAGCCGCGCGATGCGGTCGGAACTGCCGCCGGGCGGGTAGCCCACCACGATGGTCAGGGCGCCGTCCAGCGGCGCGGACTGGGCACAGGCCGGAGCGGCGGCAACCGCCGCAAACGCCGCGAACGCGGCGCCGGATATCCATTTACGCACGGTAATCTCCTTGACGACAGCGGCCCCGCTGTCGGTTATGGTTCTTGTAGTGTCAGCCGGCCCGTAGACAGGCGAGACGACTGTAGCGCCGTGACGATTGCTTGATCTAATCCAGTACCTGGCATAACGATATGACCCCTCGAGAACCCGTCGAACACCCACTGGCCGAGATGCTGATGTACCGGCTCTACCAGGCCTGGTCGCAATCGAACCCTGTTTTCGTGCGCCTGTGCGAGGGCCGCTTCGGCATCACCCGGCGCGAATGGCGCCTGTTGGCCTGTGCGGTGGAAGGCGGCATCATGACGTCGGCTGAGCTGGCGGCCGCCGCCAAGCTGGACCTGGCGCGCACCTCGCGCACGCTGGGTGCGCTGTGCGAAAAAGGCTGGCTGCGGCGGCTGCCCGACAGCGCCGACCGCCGCGTGGTGCGCATCGAGGCCACCGAACACGGCCTGAACCGCTACCGCGCCCTGCTGCCCGAGGTGCTGCATTTGAACGACCTGCTGGTGCAGGACCTGGACGCCGCCGAAGTCGCGCAATTGCGCGACCTGCTCGCCCGCATCGAGCAGCGCGGCCGCCGCATGGCGCAAGACAACATCGTGGCCGAGAAGGCCAGCCGGCGCGAAGGCGGAACGCGGCGCGCGCAATACACCTGACGGCGCGGGGCGCCTTTATTTTTTAGGGGTTTCCTTGATACGCTTGGCCGGCCTGTCTCTTACGGACCTGCCATGCCCGGCGACAAACCGAATCCCGTTTTCCGCTATTTCGAGAACCTGGTCGACCCTTTCCGCGACGCGCCCGACGTCACGCCCCCGGGGCGGGTGCTGCGGTTCTATGCCTATTACCTGCTGCAGGTCTGGCCGATCTTTGCCGTACTGCTGCTGGTGGGCCTGGGCGGCGCCCTGGTGGAAGTGGCGCTGTTCAGCTTCCTGGCCGACCTGGTGGACATGGCGCAGCACACGGCGCCGGCCGACTTCTTCCGCGAACATGCCTACACGCTGGCGTGGATGGCCTTCGTGGTGATGGTGCTGCGGCCCCTGTCCATCGGACTGCACGACCTGCTGTCGCACCAGACGATCTCGCCCAGCCTGACCACGCTGGTGCGCTGGCAGAACCACCGCTACGTGCTGAACCAGGGCCTGGCCTTCTTTCACAACGACTTCGCCGGCCGCGTCGCCAACCGGGTGCTGCAAACCGGCTATTCGCTGCGCGATTCCGCCGTGCAGTCGGTGGACGCCCTGTGGCACGTGATCCTGTACGCGGCCAGCGCGCTGTACCTGTTCGCCGAGGCCGACTGGCGCCTGGTGGTTCCGCTGGTGCTGTGGATCGCCATCTACTGCTGCATGCTGGCCTACTTCGTGCCGCGCATGCAGGCGCGCGCGGTGATCGCCTCGGAAGCCCGTTCCAAGCTGATGGGCCGCATCGTCGATGGCTACACCAATATTTCCACCCTCAAGCTGTTCGCGCATACTCGCCAGGAAGAGGACTACGCTCGCCAGGCCATGACCGAGCAGACGGAAAAGCAGCGCCTGTCGACCCGCGTCATCACGGCGATGGACGTGTCCATCAATACGCTCAACGGCGTACTGATCGTCAGCACCGCCGGGCTGGCGCTGTGGCTCTGGAGCATAGGCAGCATCAGCCTGGGCGCCATCACGCTGGCCCTGGGCCTGGTGATCCGCATCAACAACATGTCGGCCTGGATCATGTGGGAGGTCAACGGCATTTCCGAAAACGTCGGCATGGTGCAGGACGGCCTGGCCACCATCTCGCAGCCGCGCCAGGTGCTGGACGCGCCCGATGCACAGCCGCTGCGCATCACGCAGGGTGAGGTGCGCTTTGACGACATGTCGTTCCACTACGGCAGCGGCCGCGAGATCATTTCGCATCTAGACCTGACGGTGCGCGCGGGCGAGAAGATCGGCCTGATCGGTCCGTCCGGCGCCGGCAAGTCCACCCTGGTCAACGTGCTGCTGCGCCTGTATGACCTGGAAGGCGGCCGCATCCTGATCGACGGCCAGGACATCGCCCGCGTCACCCAGGCCAGCCTGCGCTCGCAGATCGGCGTGGTCACGCAGGACACCTCATTGCTGCACCGATCCATCCGCGACAACCTGCTGTATGGCCGGCCCGACGCCACCGAAGCCCAGTTGCGGGACGCCATCCGCCGCGCCCGCGCCGACGAATTCATTGGCGCCCTGGTCGACGGCGATGGCCGCCGCGGCCTGGACGCGCACGTCGGCGAACGGGGCGTGAAGCTGTCGGGCGGCCAGCGCCAGCGCATCGCCATTGCCCGCGTGCTGCTCAAGGATGCGCCCATCCTGATCCTGGACGAGGCCACCTCGGCGCTGGATTCCGAGGTCGAAGCCGCCATCCAGGAAAGCCTGGAAACGCTGATGCGGGGCAAGACCGTCATCGCCATCGCGCACCGCCTGTCCACCATTGCCCGCATGGACCGGCTGGTGGTGCTGGACCACGGCAAGATCGTCGAATCCGGCACCCACGCCGGCCTGGTCGCCGAGGGCGGGCTGTACGCACGGCTCTGGAGCCACCAGACAGGCGGCTTCGTGGGGCTGGATTGAACCTGCCCGGCCAGGGCCGCGCAGGGCCGAGGCCTTGGGGATAACCTGTACGTACAGCATGTACGTACAGGTGTACACTGTCGGTTTTCAACCCCGACAGACGCGCGTACGAACGTCTGCGCCCCAGAATATCCCTCCTGGAGACTCCGATTGTGACGACCGAATCCACCCGCTCGCCTTTCTTTGGCACGATGCAGAAAATCCCCGGCGGCCTGATGCTGGTGCCGCTGATCCTGGGCTCGCTGATCGGCACCTTCGCGCCCGACGCGCTGGCCATCGGCGGCTTCACCACCGCGCTGTTCAAGAACAGCGCCCTGCCCCTGATCGCCCTGTTGATCTTCGCCACCGGCACCCAGGTCAACACCCGCACCGGCGGCCCGATCCTGGCCACCGCCGGCACCATCCTGCTGATGAAGACGCTGGTGCCCGCCACCCTCATCATCATCCTGGGCAGCTACGTGGGCCTGGACGGTGTACTGGGCGTGTCCATCCTGGCAATGCTGGCCGCGTTCGACAACAGCAACGGCGGCTTGTGGCTGGCCTACACGGGCCAGTACGGCGATGCCCGCGATCGCGGCGCCTATGTGGCCAGCGCGGTCAATGACGGCCCCTTCTTCAGCCTGCTGTTCCTGGGTGCCTCGGGCCTGGCCGACATTCCGATGATCGCCCTGGTGGCGGCGCTGGTGCCCTTCCTGCTGGGCGTGGTGGTCGGCAACCTGGACCCCAAGTGGCGCGACGTGCTCAAGCCCGTGCCCAACATCGTGATCCCGTTCTTCGCCTTCGCGCTGGGTACCGGCATCAACCTGGGCGCCGTGGTCAGCGGCGGCATCAGCGGCCTGATCCTGGGCCTGATCATCAGCCCCATCACCGGCGGCCTGGTCTACCTGGGCTATCGCCTGATCCTGCGCCGCGGCGGCAAAAGCGGCCTGGGTTTCGCGGCCGGCACCACCGCCGGAAACGCCATCGCCACGCCCGCCGTGGTCGCGGCGGCGGACCCCAACTTCCAGCAGTACGTGTCGACCGCCACCGCGCAGGTCGCCGCCTGCGTGCTGATCAGTTCGATCCTGGCGCCGATCCTCGCTTCGTACTTCCTGAAGCGCGCCGGTGAACTCAAGTCCGAAGATGAAGGCGCCGCCGCGCCGGCCCCGGGCTTGCGCGAAGCGCGCGGAGAGGCTTTGTGAAACCCACGATCGCCATCGTCGCCGACGACCTGACCGGTTCGGGCGATACCGCCGTGCAGTTCGTGCGCGCCGGCTGGAACACGCACCTGTCGATCGACGGCGCCGACGCGGCCCTGGCCGGGCCGGCCTCGGATGATGTCGAGGTGCTGGCCGTCACCACGCACAGCCGCGCCCTGCCCGCCACCCAAGCCGGCGACGTGATCCGCCACGACGTCCAGCGGCTGCGCGCCGCGGGCGTGACGCGGCTGTACAAGAAAGTGGATTCCACGCTGCGCGGCGCATTCAAGGCCGAGATCGACGCGGCCCGCGGCGCCTGGCGCGACGACGCCATCGCGGTGATCTGCCCGGCGTTTCCCGCCACCGGCCGCACGCTGGAAGACGGCGTGCTCAAGGTCAACGGCAAGCCGGTCACCGAAACGTCTGCCGCCACCGACCCGGTCACCCCCGTCACCGAAAGCCATGTGCCCACGCTGCTGGGTTGCGCCCACGTCGCGGCAAAAGGCGATGAAACGCCCGAATCGTTGGCCGCCCGCATCGAACAGGCCGGCCACACCGTGGTGGTGGATGCTCGCGACGACGCTGACCTGGAACGCCTGGCCCGCGCCATTGCTTTGCTGGGCGACCGCGCGCTGCCCGTGGGCGCGGGCGGCCTGGCCGTGCCGCTGGCCCGCGTCTGGGCCGGCGCCGACCAGAGCGCCGCGGTGGTCGTGGTGGTGACCTCGCAACACAGCGCCGCGCGCGCCCAGGCGGCCGCGTTGCAGGCGGCCGGTGCACACACCTGGGCGCCTGGCTTGGCGGCGCTTGCCGACGACGCCGCCTGGCAGGCCTGGAGCCAACCGCTGCTGGACGCCCACGCCCAGGACGGCGCGCGCCAGGCCGGCACCCTGTTGCTGCTGGCCCCTGAAGGCCAGCGCGACGGGCTCGATTCCGAAACCGTGGCCGAGCGCCTGGGCGCGCTGGCCGCCCAGGCCATCGGCGCCTCGCGCGCCGCGGGCGTGGTTGCCACCGGCGGCGACGGCGCGCGCCAGGTGTTGCTGGCGCTGGGCGCCAGCGGCATCGCCCTGGTGGATGAAGTGATGGGCGGCGTGCCCCTGGGCACGCTGACCGGGGGCACGGCCGCAGGCCTGCCCGTGGTGACCAAGGCCGGCGGCTTTGGCACCGAAGACGTACTGGTTCGCGCCGTCCGCGCGATCCGCGACAGGAGATTTTCGCGATGACACAAACCCCTCCCCGCAATCCGCCGCTGCTGGCCGTGACCCTGGGCGACGTGGCGGGCATCGGGCCCGAGATCACGGCCAAGATGCTGATGGGCCATGACGCGCTGCGCCAGAAGGCGCGCCTGGTGGTGGTCGGCGACGTGGACGTGATGGCCAACGCCGTGCGCCGCCTGGGCGGTGACCCCGCCATCGTACGCCGCGTGGAACGCCCCGCGGACGCCACCAACACGCCGGGCACGATCGAAGTGCTGCAAGCCGGCCCGTCGCTGGCCGACGTGAAGCTGGGCGAGATCAGCGCCGCGGCCGGCGACGGTTCGGTGCGCTTTGTCACCACCGCCTGCGCGCTGGCACGGGCCGGCGAGGTCGACGGCATCGTCACCGCGCCGCTGAACAAGGCCGCCATGCACGCCGCCGGCCACAAGTGGCCTGGCCACACCGAGTTGCTGGCCCATGAATTCGGCGTCAAGACCTTCTCGCTGGTGCTGTCGGCCGGCGACCTCTACATTTTCCACGCCACCACCCACGTGTCGCTGCGCCAGGCCATCGACGACCTGACGCCGGCCCGCATGCGCGCGGTGCTGCGCCTGGCCGGTTCGTTCGCCAAGGCCCTGGGGCGCGGCGACAAGCCCGTGGCCGTCTCCGGCCTGAACCCGCACGCCGGTGAAAACGGCATCTTCGGCAGCGAAGACGCCGACATCCTGGCCCCCGCCGTGGCCGAAGCCAACGCCGCCGGCATCCTGGCCGCCGGCCCGATTCCGGCCGACGCCCTGTTCCCGCAGGCCGTGCGCGGCAAATGGCAGTTCGTGATCGCCTGTTACCACGACCAGGGCCATGCGCCCTTCAAGGCCGTGTATGGCGATGACGGCGTTAACATCACCGTCGGCCTGCCGGTGGTGCGAGTGTCCGTGGACCACGGCACCGCGTTCGACATCGCGGGCCAGGGCATTGCCCGCGAAGACAGTCTGATCCTGGCCGCCGAGCGCGCCGCGCATCTGGCCCCGGGCTGGACGCATGTATGGGAAACTGCGCGGGCTCAAACAGGAGGTTGATTCCATGGCGCCCGCCACCGCTGACGATTTGCCCACGCTCGACCGCTCGGGCGACGTGCCGCTGCATGCCCAGATGGCCGCGCTGCTGCGCGGCGACATCCGCACCCGCAAGCTCGACGCCGGCGCCCTGCTACCCAGCGAGGCCGCGTTGTGCGAGCGTTTTGGCGTGGCGCGCAGCGTGGTGCGGCAGGCCTTGTCGGCGCTGGCGGCCGAAGGCCTGATCCAGCGCGAAGCCGGCCGCCCCGCCGTGGTGGCGGCGCCGCAGGAACATCGCCGGCTGGTGCAGCGGTCCACCGGCCTGTACGAGCAATTCGCCCAGTCCGGCGTGGCGCTCAAGACCCGCGTGCTGGCGTTCGGCGCGGGTGAGCCGCCCAAGGCCGTGGCCGATTTCTTCGGCACGGCCGACCTGCTGCTGCTGGAACGGCTGCGCCACGTGGCCGAGGCGCCACTGGCCTATGTGCGCACCTGGCTGCCCGCCGCCGCCGTGCCTGGCCTGCGCGGACAAGACCTGGCCGATGCCTCGCTGCATGGTGTGCTGACCCAGCGCTTCGGCCTGCGCCCCGGCGCGGGCCGCAACCAGATCCGCGCCGTCGCCGCCGACGCGACCTTGGCCAAGCTGCTGGACACCCAGTCCGGCACGCCGCTGCTCATGCTGGAAGGCCAGGGCATGGACCAGCACGGCCAGCCGCTGGAATGGTTCACCACCTGGCATCGGGCCGAAAAGCTGGTGTTCGACGTGGACGTGAGCGTGGCCCACGAAAGCGTACAACCGCGGTTGCAGGAAGGGTCCGACCCTATCGGGTCCCTCCATGCAGGGGGCGCCCATGCGGGGGCCGCCCGTGCGGGGTCAGCCACCCCGCCGACGCCTGGTGCAACGCCCGACCCGCTGGCCCGCGCCGAAGCCCTGGTGGCCGAGCTTTCCGCCGAACTGGCGCGACTGCGCGCCGACTCCTCGCCGCGCTGACAAGATCCGCCGTTCAGACGCGCCCGACCTGCCCCGCCACCTGCCGGGCCAGCGCCTTGCGATCCACCTTGCCCACCGCATTCTCGGGCAGCCGGTCCACCCACCACACGTCCTTGGGTACGTAGATGCGGCCCAACCGCGCCAGCACCTCGGCGCGCACGGCGGCGTCTTGCGGTGCGTCCACGGCCACCGCCCGCTGCACGAAGGCCACCGGCACCTCGCCCAGGTCCTCGTCCGGCGCGCCGACCACGCAGCAAGCGGCCACGCCGGGCATCGCCGTCACCACGCCTTCGATCAGCGCGGGCGAGATATTCTCGCCGCCCCGGATGATCACATCCTTGATGCGGCCGGTGATGGTGAGATAGCCCTCGGCATCGAACCGGCCCAGGTCACCCGTTGCCAGCCGCGCGGACGCCAACCCGGCCGGCCCGGCTTCCAGGCCCAGGTAGCCCAGCATCAGGCTGTCGCCTTCGATGCAGATCTCCCCTTCGCCCCCGGCCGGCGCCTCGCGCCCATCCGGCAGGCGCAGCGTCACGCGCTGGCCCGCCAGCACGGTGCCCACCGTCCCCACGCGGCGCGCATCCGGCGGATTCATGGTGGACGTGCAGGTGGCTTCCGACAACCCGTACGACACGATCAGCGGACACCCCAGGAACGCCTCGATGCGCCGGTGCAGCGCCTCGGTAATCGGCGCCGAGCCGCAACGCGCGAAACGCAATCCGGCCAGGCTGTCCGGTTCGAACGCCAGGTCCAGCATGCGGGCATACATGGTGGGCACGCCCGTGATGATCGTGGGCCGCCACGTGCGCAGCAAGGCCGGCATGTCCTCGGCCCGAAAGCGCCCCGCCAGGACCACGCAGGCCCCGGCCAGCAAGGGCGCGAACACCTGGTTGTTCAGCGCGTTGGTATGGTGCAGCGGCATCACGTGCAGCAAACGGTCGGCTGGCGTCAGCCCCGTATGCGCCAGCACGCCGCGCGCGTTGTTCATCAAGCCGCCGTGGCTGAGCAGCACGCCCTTGGGATGGCCGGTGCTGCCCGAGGTGAACAGCAACAGGCCCGGGTCGCGCGTACCGCGCGGCAGGCGCGGCCAGGCGGAATCGCCACGCGCCAGTTCCCGCGCCGGCAAGCACCGCGCTGGCGCCAGGCCGCAAGCGTGTGCGGTCGCGGCATGGTCGTCATCGAACAGCATCCACGTCAGCCCCACCGCCGCCACGCGCCGCGCGGTTTCTGCGTGCGCCAGGCGCGGCTCCAGCGGGCAGGGACAAGCCCCTGCCGCCATCACGCCGAGTATCGCCACCAGTTGGGCGGGCGACCGTTCCATCGCCACGGCGACATAGTCGCCAGGCTGCACGCCCGCCGCGTGCAAGGCCGCGGCAGCCACGCCGACCCGCCGGTGCAGTTCGCCGTAGGTCAGCACATCGTCGGCCGCCAGGATGGCGGGGCGCGTTGCCCAGTCAGGCTGCGCCCACAGGCGCGCGCCGGCTGCCGTCACGGTGGTGTCGGTATCGCTCAGCATCAACGTTCCTTTCAGTGAGGCCTGGCGCCGCCGCAAGCCGCGACGCCGGGCGACGGGCGCCCCGCTTCAGCGCAGCGTCACCGCCGCATCGCGTTCGAATTGGCCATCGGCATCCAGCTCACGCAACGCGCGAGCCTCGGCCTCGGTCGGTAGCGGCGTGGGCCCGGCGCCGGTCGCGTCGAACACGAACCCGGTGCGTTCCCGCACTTCCGACAGGCTGGATTCGGGATGCCACGACTGCAACGCCAGCCGGCCGTCGCGTTTGACGAACACCGCAATCGGCGTCACCACGCCATGGAAACCGCCCCACGACGTCATGAAGTCCAGCTTTTCGACAAAGGCGCGACGCGAATGCTCGGTGCGCCAGGTGCAGGCCCGCCTCGCGGTCGGCAGCATCACTGCGCCGCCGCCCCCGCCGGGCAGACGCACCTTGGGCGCATGCCAGTCGCCGATGCAGGAATTGTTGGCGCAGCCCGCGCCATCGATCTGCGCCGCGCCCAGAAACGTCAGGTCCATACGGCCGCGCGTGCACAGGTCGTAGAAATCTTCATTGGCGAAGATCGATGCGGTATGTTCCGCCAGCACCGGATCGGAGCTGGATAGCGGAATGTGCGACGGCCGCGGGTTCACGCCGCCGGCGACGTTGATGTAGACGAAGTCCCAGTCGTAGGCGCGCTTTGCCAGCAGGCAGGCCAGCATCGGCATCGTGGAATTGACGCCGCTGAAGGTGATCTCGTCGGGGCGGATGAAACGCGCCAGGTTCGTCACCACATACGAAAAACCAGACCATTGCTCAGCCATGCGCCGCTCCCGCTTCGGGCGCCGCGGCCAGGTGGGCCGCCAGGTCGCCCTGCTTGTCCATGTAGGCTTGCACTGCCGGATAATCGATGGCGTAGTCCGGCCAACAAGAGCCCGGCCACGCCGAACGCGGCAGCACCGTAAACGCCTGCACCATGAAGTACGGCACCAGCGTGGCCTCGGGCTGCGCCTCGAACACGGCGCTGTCGACGAGCTTTTCGGCCACCACCAGCACGCTGCCCGCGGCGCGCGACATGATGCGATCCCAGTGCGCGGTGCCATGCACGCGCACGTTGCCCAGCGCATCCACTTCGGACGCCTGGATCACCGCGAAGTCCGGCCGCACCGCCGGCACCACCCAGGTCTTCTGGCCGCTGCCGTAGGGGTCGTCCAGGCAGTGCCACCCATTTAGCTGCGGCAGGTCGCTGCCGTGCAGGCCGCCGCAAGGCTGGAACGGCACGCCAAAGGCCGCCGCCCGCAACCCCGCGGTCAGGCTGGCGCAGGCGTGCTCTTCGAGTTCGACCTCGCCCTGTTCGATCGCCTTGCGATACCAGGGCGCCAGGCCGAAATTGCCTTCCATGGCCACGATGCCCGCCCGCACTTTCTTCAGGGCCCCGGCGCGGCACAGGATGTCCACGTCGTACCCGGGCGACTGCTTGACCAGTTCCAGGTCGCGCCGCCCCTGGCGGATCAGTTCACGCACGAACGCGAACGGGCCGCGGTGCAGGAAGCTGCCGCCCAGGGCAATGGACGCCCCGTCCGGCACCAGCGCCGCCAGCTCCGCCAGCGTGCGCTGCTTGTCTTTCTGGTTGAATCCCGAACCCATGCTGTCTCCTCGAATTTTTTATGGTGGCGCCGGGGGCTTGCTTGCTGGCTCGCTAACGCGCCTGCAGGTAGGCCGCGACTCGCGCCTTCAGGCCCGGCTCGGCCGCGGACCGCACCAACCGGGCCAGGTCGGTATCGGGCTGCTCGGCCGATAGCGCAGCGTAAAGTTGCGTGCGGCTGGCAGCGGTAAGCGCCTTGGCCGTGTCTTCGGCCTCGCGCTCGACCTCGGGCCATTCGTCCTGGGCCGCCAGGCGGCTGGCGAAGCCATCGCGCAGCGCTTCGTCGGCGCTGAACGTGCTGGCCTGCTCCAGGATCGCGCGGGCGCGTTCGGCGCCGACCAGCGCGCCAAAGCGGCGCGTGCCCAGCACCAGCCCGAATTTCAGGCCCGGCATGCGAAAGCTGGCGTCGGGTGCGCTGACGCGCCATTTGCAGGCGCCGAACAGGTCCACGCCCGCGCCGAAGTTGCGCCCGTGCGCCAGGCCCACCGTCAGGCAAGGCGAGGCGGCCACGCGCTGCAGCAAGGTTTCGATCCGCACGAAGCGCAGCAGCAGGTCGCCTTCGCTCTGGCTTTCCCAGTCGCCGAAATCAAAGCCGGCGCTAAAGTTGCGGCCTTCGCCGCGCAGCACGATCACCTGGGCGCCTTGCGCGGCGGCATCATCCACGGCCGCTATCAGCGCCTCGACCAGATCTGCCGACAGGGCATTCATTTTTTCAGGGCGGGCCAGCGTCAGCACGTGCACCGCGCCGCGGGCCTCGATGCGCAGCGCCGCGCTCATGCCGCCACCCCTTTCTTGCGCAGCGCGCCCAGCACTTCGTCGTTGTGTTCGCCCAGCGCAGGCGGCGCACGCCGCAGCGCGGTGGTCTGGCCGTCAAAGCGCACCGGCAGGCCAAAGGTACGGGTACGCACGCCATTGGGCAGGTCCACCGGCTGCACCCAGCCCATGTGTTCGACCTGCGGATCGGCCAGCACTTCGGAATAGGTGTTGATGGGGGCACACGGCACGCCGGCGGCGCGAAAACGCGCCAGCCAGGTGGGGGCGTCGTCGGCGGCGAAGAGCGCTTCGAGGATGTCGCGCAGGGCATCCTGGTTGCGGGCGCGGGCGCTGGTGTCGGTGAAGCGCGGATCGGCCAGCAGGTCTTCACGACCTACGGTGACGCAGACGCCCTTCCACAAGGCGTTGTTGCCGGCCGCCATGCCGAAGTAGCCGCCCTTGCAGCGAAACGCCTGGTAGGGCGCATTGCGCGGATGGGCCGAGCCCAGCTTGACCGGATCGCGTCCGCTGCCGAAGAACTCGGACGTTTGCAGGGCGGCGATGCCGAGCGTGGCGCCCAGCATCGGCACGTCGATGTGGGTGCCCTGGCCGCTGGCCTGGGCGGCGCGCAAGGCTGAGGCGATGGCGAAGGCGCCATACAGGCCGGCCGAGAAATCGGCTACCGGCACGCCGCACTTGACGGGTTCGCCGCCGGCTTCGCCGGTGACGCTCATCAGGCCGCTCATGGCCTGGATGGTCAGGTCGAAGCCGCCTTCCTGCGCGCGCGGGCCAGACTGGCCGTAGGCCGAGATCGAGCAATACACCAGGCGCGGGTTGGCTTCGCGCAGCGCGGCGTAGCCCAGGCCCAGGCGGTCCATGACACCGGGGCGGTTGTTTTCGATGAGCACGTCGACGCTCAGGGCCAGTTCGCGAGCCAGCGCCAGGTCGGCGGGGTCTTTCAGGTTGAGGGTGACGGACCGCTTGTTGCGGTTGAGCGAAGCGAAGTTCTCGCTGTAGCCCTGGCTGAGCGGCGGCCAGCTGCGCAAGGTATCGCCGCCTTCGGGATTTTCCAGCTTGATCACGTCGGCGCCCATGTCCGCCAGCAGCATGCCGCAGAACGGCCCCGCCGCCACGTTGCAGATCTCAAGCACGGTAATGCCGGCCAATGCCGAGCTAGGAGTCATGTCGACCTCTCGTTATAAGAATTCAATATTTAGGATTGGAAAAAAATTATATAGCGGCACCCGGGTGCCTGGCATGCTACCCGGCGTGATGGCGCCACCAAGCGACATTTCCTAGAGCAATCCCTAGGTACGGTGCTTAATTGTTGACCAGCATAGCACCGTGTGGAATTCTTGGTAAACCATTTATTGAAAATCAAATCCTATTATTTAGGATATATAAAAGGACCGCGGCGTTTCATCGCGCATCCGCGCCACGCGTGACGGCCCTGCCCCACCAAGGAGACTCGGATGAAACGTTTTTGGCGCATTGCGGCGGCGGCGACGCTGTCGCTGACGGTCGCAGCACCTGTCCTGGCACAGTCCTGGCCGAACAAGCCCGTACGCATGGTGGTGCCGTTTCCGCCAGGCGGCGCGACCGACGCGGCGGCGCGCATCTATGCGCAGCAGCTGGGCGATTTTCTTGGGCAAAGCGTGGTGGTGGAAAACAAGGCGGGCGCGGGCGGCGAGATCGGGGCGGAATACGTGGCGAAGTCGGCGCCCGATGGCTATACGCTGCTGATGGGGGCCCTGGGCAGCCATGCGATCCACGCGGCGCTGCCGGACAAGCCGGGGTATGACTTCGGCACGGCATTCGTAGGGGTGTCGATGGCAACGAGCATGCCGATGGCGTTGGCGGTGAACAGCAAGATTGCGGCGAACAATGTGCAGGCGCTGATTGCGTTGGCCAAGCGCCAGCCAGGAACGTTGACGTTCGGGTCGGCGGGGCCGGGGACGTCGCAGCATATGGCGGGCGAGCTGTTCCAGGCGCTGACGGGAACGCGGCTGATGCATGTGCCTTATCGGGGCAGCGGGCCGGCAATTACGGATCTGCTGGGGGGGCAGATCGATATGGTGTTCGAGACAATGCCGGCGTTGCTGCCGCAGGTGGCCAGCGGGAAGATCCGGCTGCTGGGGGTGACGACGGCGAAGCGGGCGACGGCGTTGCCTGATCTGCCCACGCTGATGGAGCAAGGCGTGAAGGACTATTCGGTGGCGACGGCTTATGCGTTGCTGGCGCCGGCGGGGACGCCCGCGGCGATCGTGGAGCGCTTGTCGGCGGGGATGCAGCGAGCGGCTGCGTTGCCTGCGGTGCGGGAGGCGGCGTTGAAGCTGGGGGCGGATGCGGTGGGTAGTACGCCTGCGGATACGGATTTGGTGGTGAGGCAGGAAGTTGCTCGGTGGGGGGAGGTAGTCAGGTTGTCGGGGGGGCGGTAGTTTTTTTTTATTGTGGCGTTTGGGGGTGTGGGTGCGCGGGGGGTGGAGTTCTTAAGTCGCGCTTGGCGCCGCCGGCGGGCGTAGGGCGGGGCTACGATTGCGGTCCGGAGCCTTCGCTCCGGACTGCCCCGTCGTCATCGTCGTACAGGCCTTCGGCCTTCCCTTCCGATTCCCTCGGGCGCATCTACACGCCCCGCCCTACGCCCGCCGACGGCGCCAAGCGCTGGCGTTGGGGGTGTGCCGCCGGTTTGCGCTTGTTCGGCCCGGTCAGGGTCAAGCGTTGAATGCTGTTGGCGAATTGACTACCGCGTCGGGTGTGGCGGTGGGGATTGAGGCTGGCGTTGATCCGCTTTTTACTGGCCCAGGAAGCCTCGGCGGTAGCCCATGCCTTGGGAGATGGATTGGGCACAGGCGGCGACGTCGGGGGCCAGTTGTTTCATGCGGGCGGCGCTCAGGCGGTCCAGGGGGCCGGAGATGCCGATGGCGGCGACGGGTTGGTCCAGGCTGTTGAAGAGGGTGACGGCCAGGCCGCCCACGCCTTCGCGCCATTCGCCGCGGTTGACGGCGTAGCCGGCGCGGACGACTTTGTGCAGCTCGTCTTTCAGGAGGGGCATGGAGACGATGGTGGCGGGGGTGTGGCGGGCCAGTTTTTCGGCGTAGCGTTCGACGTAGCCGTCGGGCTGGTAGGCGAGCAGGGCTTTGCCGGTGGCCACCGCGTAGGCGGGGGCGCGGCCGCCGATCATGGAGTAGGCGCGGATGGGTTGCGGGCTGTCGATCTTGTCGACGTAGACGACGTCAAAGCCGTCCAGGACGGACAGGTGCACCGTCTCGCCGGTCTGGTCGGCCAGGGTGCGCATGTAGGGCGCGGCGAGTTTGCGGATGTCGAGTTGGCCGAGCTGGCGGGCGGCGAGTTCGAACAGGCGGACGGCGCCGCGGTAGCCGCCGCCGTCTTCGTCTTTGATGACATAGCCGGCGTGGATGAGGGTTTGCAGAGTGCGGTGGGTGTTGCTGCGTGTGAGGCCGACGCGGGCCGCGAGCGCATCGATGGTGCGGGGCGGGTTGTCTACGTCGGTGACGGCCTCCAGCACCATCAGCCCCTTGAGCAGTGTCTTGTCCATTGTTCTGGTATTTCCCAATATTTAGGACGCGAACATAGCACGGGCGCCGGCCCGCGAACAGGTCTTACTGGACGGGCAGCGCGGCGCGTACGGCGGCGGAGCGGTCCCACAGGTTGGGGATGCTGGCCGCGGAATATCCGGAAACGAAGGGTTTGGCCTCGCCGGTGGCGGGGTCGTAGACGTGGCGCGAGACGGCGCCGATGTTGCCGCCGTACATATGCACGCTGATGGAGACCTGGTCGGCAAAAGCGTTGGAGACGCGGTGGATGTCGCCTTCTTGCGGCGACAGGCGTTCGACGTCGCCGGGGTGCAGGGTGTCGGGTTCGCCGAGAGTGGACAGGCGGCCGTCGGCGGCGCGGGTGTAGCGCTGGTTGACTTCGGCGCCACGCAGCATGCCGACGTAGCCCCAGACTTCGTGATCATGCACGGGCGTCTGCTGGCCGGGGCCCCAGACGAAGCTGACGAGGCTGAAGCGTTCGAGGGGATCGCAATGCAGCAGGTATTGCTGGTAGTACTGCGGGTGCGGCACGGTACAGGCGTCGGGCAGCCAGTCGTCGTGACGAACGAGCGCGGCGAATTCGGCTTCGAGTTCGGCGGATTGCGCCAATCCGGCGGGCGTGGCCAGGCGGGTGGCGGTGGCAATGAAGTGGCGCAACCGGTCCAGGCCGGCGGGTGCTTCGGACATGCTGGTGTCTCCGGATCGGGCAAGGCCGCGTCCGGGCCATGCTGTTGAACAATCCCAATTAGGCTGTCCAGTATCCATGATTCGGGACGTTGGGGGCAATGCCCGATGCCAGCCGGAAGGGCGCAAGGCTTGACAGGGCCCTGCCGGCGCGTGCAGCGTAGCGGGCTGTTCACTTGAGATGGTTTTGCGATGACCCCTGCCCCACTTTCCATTCCGCCCGCACTGGCCGACACGCTGGCGCGGGCGGTGAACGTCGTCGTCTTCACGGGCGCCGGCGTGTCGGCCGAAAGCGGCATCGCGACATTTCGCGATGCGCTGACGGGGCTGTGGTCGCGCTTTGATGCCAGCGCGCTGGCAACGCCCGAAGCGTTTGCCGCGCAACCCGACATTGTCTGGGGCTGGTATGAATGGCGTCGTGCGCAGGTCGATGGCACCGAACCCAATGCCGCGCATCGCGCCATCGCGGCGTTGGCCGGGCACGTGCCGGCGCTGACGCTGATCACGCAGAACGTGGACAATCTGCACGAACGTGCGGGCAGCGCCAATGTGGTGCATCTGCATGGCAGCCTGCATGCGCCGCGTTGCTCGCGCTGTGCGCGCCCCGCGGCGTTTCCTGCGGAAGACGCGCGCGCCATTGCACATGAAGGCCGTGCCATCGCGCCGCCGGCATGCGCGCATTGCGGCGCGCCGATACGGCCCGGGGTCGTGTGGTTTGGCGAAAGCTTGCCGACCGATGCCTGGCAGGCCGCGCAAGCGGCCGCCGAACACTGCGATCTGTTCCTTTGCATCGGCACGTCGGCGCTGGTGTACCCCGCCGCGCAATTGCCGCTGCACGCGTTGCGGGCAGGCGCGACGGTGGTGCAGGTCAATCCTGCCGCGACGCCACTCGATGGGCAGGCCCACTACAACCTGCGCGGCGCCGCCGCAGAAGTCATGCCGCGGCTGCTGGAGGCGGCCGGGTTCTGAGTTGCGTCCTACCTCGCGCCCTACCATTTGCACCCGTCATCGCGCACGGTATCGGCCAGCAGGAAGGGCAAGGCCAGCAAGCCCAGGTGGGCATGCGCGTCACGGCAAGGCGGCCTGGCGCTTTGGGCGATGCCCTTGGCCAGCGCCGACGGCTCGGCCCGCGGCTTGGGCGCCAGGTCCACGCGGGCCTCGCCCCGCGCGCGCGGTGCCCCTTGCTTTGCTGCGTCTTCCTCGCGCCAGCGGAAATCATGCGGGGGTGGGCCGGCGGGCGCCGAGGCAGGCTTGACCGTTGACGGCGCAGCGGTCGGCGATGTCGAGGTCTTCGGCGCCGTTTGCGGCGCTTGCGGGGCGGCGCGCGATGCAGGACGCGGCGGCGTTGAAGGCGCCGGTCGCGTGGCGGGCGTCGAAGGCCTGGCCGGTTCCGGCGATCTGTCGGGCTGCCCGGCTGTGACCGGCTCCCGTGATCCACCCGCCTGCGGTGGCGGCAGCGCCTCGGGCAAGGTTGCCCCGCGCCGCGTCGGCTCGACCGGCAACAAGTCCACGAAGAATTCCGTTTCCTGCCGCGGCGGCAGGGACATCGCGGGCCGTTCACCCGCCTCGCGCCACAAGCACCACGCAAGCAGCGCATGCAGGCCGCATACGGTCCCTGCCGCCCACCAGGCAAACCTGCGCACGCGCGGCGCGGGCAAGCCGTGCGAGGTGTCGATCACAAGCGAAGACATCACGGCAAACCCGGTCGGACGCTGCTGAACAACTCGCAATCTTGCTGGCAACAGGCTGCGCACAGCCTGTTGCCGCGTGAAGATTTGTGAAGATGTTTGGTGACGAGAGGACTACGATGAAGACGCGGTGGTGATGCAGGGGAAACCCCACGTCTCACCATACGCGCAGAGCGATACAGTGGCACAAAATCCTTGCCGCCCTGGAGATCATCATTCCGTTTTCCTGGAGACTTCCCGACGTGTTCGTGCGCTCGCCCGACGGTGTCTTGCACCGCGTGGTACGCCATGCCACGACCACGGAAACCATCGCCAAACTCGAGAGCATTCCCAGCAACTACCACCTGGATTGCGAATGCATGCTCGACAACGGCGAAGCCCTGTCCTGGATCGGCGAGAATCTCTATCGCCAGGTCAACGGCGGCACGATCTTCACCGCCGAGCCTGGCGCCGCGCCGCGGCCCGCCGACGCGCGCAAAAGCGCCAAGGCCCGAAACACCCTGCGGGACGCCTGCCGCCCCGCCGCCGTGCACAAACCTCCCGTTGCGCGGCAAAGCGTCGTACCATCCGCTGTAGCAAGTCTAAAAACCGGCAACGATTGGAGCCTGATACGCGCGTGGCGCGAGCACCTGAACATCAGCACCGCTGACATGGCTGCTCGACTGGGCGTTGATCACTCCATATACATCGAATTGGAAAGGCCCCGCCCGCGTCCCCGCCAGATCATCCTGGACCGCATTTCGGAAGCGTTGGGCGTATCACCCGACCAACTCGATGATTCATCGTTAGGAGGACATGTTCATTGACGCCAGGCCGGGGGCATCGTGACCTTTCTGCCTGGCTTGATGACACTGTTCGAGCAACCTTGGCGCCGCGTGAAAGACGGCCCGCGCATCGGAGGTATTTCAAATGCTCGGAACCGCAAGACGATTGACCGACGTCCTGGCCACCGCGCCGGACGGCACGCTTTACCGCATCGAGCGCTTCGTGTCGGACCCGGACGCCTATTCGGCGCTGGGCACGTCCCGCTTCGATCCCAAGACGCACTGCGTCTGCCGCACCAGTTCAGGCGAGAAGGTCTCGTGGCTGGGCGGACAGGTCTATCAGCTGATCAAGAACGGCACCTGCCTGACGGCGGTCGACCGACGACGCGGCTGATGCCCGCAAGCCCCTATCCGCCCCGGGCGCGTGCGCCCGCCTTCCCCGTGAAACGGGCCACGACAAAGTCCACGAACGTCGTGAGCTTGGGCAGCGCCTGCCTGTCTTTTGCGTACAGCAAGGTGATCGGTCGGGCAGCGGGCCAATGGGGCTGCAGGATCGGCGTCAGCCTGCCCGCGCGCACGTCCTCGGCCAACAGGATTTCCGGTTGCAGCACGATGCCGAAGCCGGCCAGGGCAGCCTGGCGCAGCGCCTGGCCGTTATTGGAAATGAAGCGGCTGGTCGGCGGATAGTCGGCATCGCCCCCCATGCCGTCGGCCAGGCGCCAGCCCGTGCGGCGTCCCCAATAGGAAAAGTCCAGGCATTGGTGCCGCGCCAGGTCGGCGGGCGTATCCGGGGTGCCATGGCGCGCCAGGTAGGCCGGCGCGGCGCAAATGATCATCTGGTAGCTGCCGATGCGCCGTGCCACCAGGCCGGAATCTTGGGGTTCGCCAATGCGCACGGCCAGGTCGTAGCGCGAGGCCACCATGTCCTCGACGACGTCGCTCAATGCCAGTTCGACGCTGACGTCCGGATAAAGGTCCAGGTAGTCGGCCACGGCCGGCGCCAGGGCCACCGACCCGAACGACACCGTCGACGTGATCCGCAGCGTGCCGCGCGGCGCGACGCGCAGCGCTTCGGCGCCCTGCTCCGCATCGCGGATGTCGGCCAGGATGGCCTTGCTGCGCGCATAGTAGGCCTGGCCCGCCTCGGTCAGGCTCTGGCGGCGAGTGGTGCGGTTCATCAGGCGCAGCCCCAGCCGCGCCTCCAGCGCCTTGATGTGCTTGGCCGCCATGGCGGGCGACATCTCGTAGCGGGCGGCGGCAGCCGTCAGGCTGCCCAGCTCGACCACCGCCACGAAGATCTCCATGCTGAGCAGACGATCCATGAATTACGCACCCTGAGTGTGAAGTGTTCCAACCATTCCTGGATTTTTCCATAGGAATGCAACCGGCAGAATGCTTTCATGCGCTGGCGGACCGTCCGCCGCGCCCCATTCACGGCTTATCAGGAAACCCTCATGAAAATCATCCTTATCGGCGCCACCGGCACCATCGGCCGCGCGGTCGCTCAAGAACTCGGCCAGCGCCACGAGATCATCACCGTAGGCAAGACCCAGGGCCAACACCAGGTGGACATCACCCGCAGCGACAGCATCCGCGCCCTGTTCGAACGAGTGGGTAAAGTGGACGCCATCGTCTCCACCGCCGGCGCCCTGCACTTCGGCCCGCTGGCGGAAATGAGCGCCGAACAATTCAAGATCGGCCTGCACGACAAGTTGCTGGGCCAGGTCGACCTGGCCCTGATCGGCCAGCACTACCTGAACCAGGGCGGCTCGATCACGTTGACCAGCGGCATCGTCAGCGACGAACCGATCCGCTTCGGCGCCAACGCGTCGGCAGTCAATTCGGCCATCGATGGTTTCGTGCGCGGCGCCGCCGTGGAACTGGCCGGCGCGCGCATCAACTCGGTCAGCCCGACGGTGCTGCAGGAATCGTGGGAAGGCTATGGCCCCTACTTCCCGGGCTTCGAAGCGGCCCCCGCCAAGCGCGTGGCGCTGGCGTACAGCCGCAGTGTCGAAGGCGTCCAGACGGGCCAGACGTACCGGGTCTGGTAAGCCGCACGTCGCGAAGTGACGGGGTGGAGATCGATGCCTGCCAGGGGCCGCGCAAGGTCAATGCAGACGACGCCTTGAAAGCGAAAATCGCGGTAGCGGTGTAAAGAGAAAAATGTACACTTTTCGCTCTTCCGGGAGAACCGCATGCGCAACGCCCTGATCCTGACGTGCCTGGCCGCCGCCGCCCTGTCCTCCGCCTGCTCGTCACGGCAAGCCTATGGCACGGGGCAAGCATGGCAGCAGAACGAATGCGGCAAGATTCCCGACATGCAAGAGCGCCAGCGCTGCATGGGCTCGGCGTCTACGTCCTACGACACCTACCAGCGCCAGCGACAGGACATCCAGAAATAGGCATTGCCGATAGATACATCGCCACCAAAGCAAACGGCCTGACGGAAAACCGTCAGGCCGTTCAAATAAGGTGGCGCGCCCGGCAGGATTCGAACCTACGACCCCCTGGTTCGTAGCCAGGTACTCTATCCAGCTGAGCTACGGGCGCGCTAAAGAGGCGTGTTTATAACATGAAGCCGGAAGGGTCCGCAAATCAGCCGGGCCCATCCTGCGATGGGCGTCGGCATGCAGGGTTGCGCAACATCAAATTGCGCGCGGGCACGCCGCAGTACGCTGGACTGAACGGCTCGCACGCCGTCACGAAGCGACTGACATGGCCAAGAAATTTCCATTGCATCCCAAACACCCCGAGCGCGTCTGCTGGGGTTGCGACCGCTACTGCGCGACCGACGCATTGGCCTGTGGCAATGGCTCGGACCGCACCATGCATCCCGCCGAACTGCTGGGCGACGATTGGTACACCGTCGGAAACTGGGGCCTGGATGACAGCGAAGAAGAGACCGTGGCGCAGACCCGCGCAGCTTGATGGGGCTGCCTGATGGGTCATCGCTAGATGGATTGTTGCTGGACTGATCATTGCAGGATGGATAGATCATCGCTGCATTGATCGCACGCTGCATTGATCGCACTTAACGCGCAAAACCAACACGCAAAACAAAAAGGCCTTCGATGCGAGATCAAAGGCCTTTCCATTTTTACTGCTGCTTTCTTTGCGGTTTTTTGGCGCGCCCGGCAGGATTCGAACCTACGACCCCCTGGTTCGTAGCCAGGTACTCTATCCAGCTGAGCTACGGGCGCTCCGGCAAAGAGGCAAAATTATATCAGAATAATTTTACCGCTGCACTGCAATCTGCTTTTCCACTATTTTTTCATTGAATTCAACGTATTGATTTCAATGGTGCGCCCGGCAGGATTCGAACCTACGACCCCCTGGTTCGTAGCCAGGTACTCTATCCAGCTGAGCTACGGGCGCGTGCAAAAGCAAGCCTTGAATCATAGCGTTGTTTCGCAAAGCGTGCAAGTCGGGGGCGGATGACAGCGACAGACGGCGCCACGTTGTCCGCACCCTGCCCCACCGCTCGCAGCCCCCCTCCGCATGGCCCCCGAGGCGTCGCCCCCCAAGCCTCCACATCGGGTATCGACAACACGTCTCATTTTTATTGACTGACGGTCAGTCATGAAATATAGCGCTGCTATTGGCGCATAAGCAAGGCGATCGCTGGGCCGTGGGCGCGCATGAAATCCAGGCGGTCGGCGCCAGTCTCGAACAGGTGGGCCTGACGCAGGCCGCCGACAAGCTGTTGGTGCTGCGGCAGGGGCGCCTGGTGGCCATCGGTACGCCCGATGAGCTGCGCGACCCGCTGCGGGCGCGCCGTATCGACATGACGTCTGCGCCGCCTTGACTCCCCACGCAGGGTGATCCGAACGACCAACCGGCAACGGCGCCAGATCAGGCGGCGCGCCCCGTCAGACTCGTCACCCCCGCAGCGGCACGCCCAGCATGCGCAAGTACGCATCGGCAATGCCATCCGCGAAATCCGTGGCATCCGGCAGCTTGGCCAGGATGGCGTCGTCCGTTGCGCAATGCACGCCGGCATAGATCAACAGCGCGGTCATGCGGGGGTTGTCGAGCTTCCAGGCGCCGGCCTGCATGCCGGCCTGCAGGATACCGATCAGTTGCCGGATCACGGCGTTTTCGGTGTGGCCTTCGCGCGCATGGTGATGCGTGTGCGTGAACACAATGTCGTGCACCCGATAGGTGCGCAGATACGTCGTCACGTTGGCGTGGATCCAGGCGCGCAGCCGCCCCACCCAATCGTCGTCGGCGCAGGCGCCAATGGCCTCGTCCAGCGCCTGAACGAACTGCCCCACATAACGCTCCGCCAGCGCGTCCAGCATTTCCTGCTTGGACAGGAAATAGACGTAGAACGTGCCCTTGGCCACGCCGGCTGCTTCCGTGATCTCGCTGATGGTGGTGGCGTCCACGCCCTTTTCCAGGAACAGCGCTTCGGCCGCGCCCATCAGTTCTTCCAGCCGCACTTCCGGCGGCTTGGTGCGGGACGGCGCCGCCTTGCGTGCCGATTCGGCTGCGGAATTGTCGGTCATTGCTTTCACTCGGGTTTCACCAATTCCACCAGTCTAAGGGAAATCTGCGCGGCGCTCCCCGGCGTACAGCTTGCTGACAGCAGAACGTCACATCGATAGAACCTTGCGTCTCTAGCCTAGCGCCCGTTAACGATGCCGGCTGTCATCCGGCGATCCCGTGGCGCAATGACAGGGCGCCGCCCTCTCCGCAAGGTCTACAACCATGTCTGAAAAAGAAAAGAGCGCGAACGCGCAGGCTGCCACGACGCCGACGGCCGCCGATCCCGTGGGCGCCGATTCGCCGATCCGCGCCACCCGCCGGGGCTTCCTGACCGGCATCGCCGCGCTCGGCGCCAGCGCCGCCACCCTGGGCGCGCTGGCCGGGTGTTCGAGCGATAGCGATGACGACAACAATGACACGCCAGCCCCGCCCGCACCGCCTCCCGCCGCACCCGACGTCACCACGCTGCTGCGCAAGAACGTCAAGACGGTGGTCGTGATCTTCGCGGAGAACCGCAGCTTCAACAACCTGTTCGCCAATTTCCCCGGCGTGGAAAAGCCGCTGTCCGCGCTGACCGCTGCCGACTACACGCAGAACGACCGCGACGGCACGCCGCTGTCGGTGCTGCCGCCCGTGTGGGGCGGCATGGTGCCGACCTCGCAACAGGCCAACCACGTGACCTATCAGGTCGACCAGGCCGCGCCCTACATGAACAACCTGGCCAACGCGCCGTTCGACCTGCGCGGACCGCAGGGCGAGCCGCTGCCGCAAGGCGTGGTCACGCGCGACCTCTGGCACGTGTTCTACCAGAACCAGATGCAGATCAATGGCGGCAAGAACGACCGCTTCGTCGCCTGGGCCGACTCGGGTGCGCTCGTCATGGGCCACTACAGCGATTCCGCCTACAACCTGCGCCTGTGGAAGCTGGCCCAGGAATTCGTGCTGTGCGACAACTTCTTCCAGGGCGCGTTCGGCGGTTCGTTCCTGAACCACCAGTACCTGGTGGCCGGCCGTCCGCCGTTCTATCCCAACGCCACGACCTCGCCCGCCAGCACCCAGATCGCGCAGCTGCAAAGCAGCGACCCCACCGATCCGCGCCTGCAGCCCAAGCCCACCTCGCCTGCCAGCGCGCTTACCGGCATTCCGCAATTCGGCGCCAGCGCGCTGACCCCGGACGGCTATGGCGTCAACACCATGGCCCCGCCCTACTGGCCGTCGTTCTCCCGCGATGCCACGCACCCCGAGCTGGCCGACGCCACCAGCCCGCAGACCATGGTGCCGCAGGATCACAACAACATCGGCGACCTGATGACGGCCAAGGGCCTTGACTGGGCCTGGTACGCGGGCGGCTGGCAAGCGGCGGTCGACTCGACGGCCAACACCGGCTTTCCGTCGTCGCCCAACTTCCAGGCGCACCACCAGCCGTTCAACTACTTCAAGACCACCGGCCCCGGCACAGCCGCCCGCTCGTCGCACCTGCGCGACGGCGGCCTGGGCGACCTGTCGTCGACCAACAAGTTCCTGGCCGACGCCGAAGCTGGCACGCTGCCCCCGCTGACGTTCTACAAGCCGCAAGGCAACCTGAACATGCACGCGGGCTACGCCGATGTGGACTCGGGCGACCGCCACATCGCCCACATCGTCGACAGCCTGCGCAAGAGCGCGCAATGGCAGAACATGGTGGTGGTCATCACCGTCGACGAAAACGGCGGCTGGTGGGATCACGTGGCGCCGCCCCAGGGCGACCGCTGGGGCCCCGGCACGCGCATTCCGGCCATCGTCGTGTCGCCCTTCGCCAAGAAGGGCACCGTGGACCACACCCTCTACGACACCGGCTCGATCCTGCGCCTGGCCACGCGCCTGTTCGACCTGCCCACGCTTGACGGCCTGAAGGCCCGCGACGACGCCATGAAGGCACGCGGCCAGCAGCCCATGGGCGACCTGACCAACGCGCTGACGTTCAGCGCGTAAGGTTGCAAGCGCAGGCGTCAACGGCATCGTTCGCCGCTGACGCCGACGCATGCATTGCGACGTCAATATCGGCCGTCTTGCATGGCGGTCAACTCAGCACATTCCAATCCCAGTGGGCCTGCCTCGGGAAATCACCAATTCCCATTCTTTGCCGCCGCTCGTTATCGTCACTACCAGATACATTGAGAATTGTTTTGTCTCTTCAACGCATCAGGAGCGGACATGGCGAAGAACCCCCCTGTAGGCGATGGTCAACGCAAAGGCCAGGTACGAGAACGCAGCCAGACCCAAACGCCTTCTGGCAACTACGTGAAGCGCGACACCAACACCGGGCGCTTCATGGACGTGAAGTCAGACAAAACCCCATTCAAAGGCGTTCGCAAAGAAAAATGAACAACCCCCAGCGCCGCTCGTTCCTTCGACTCATCCCACGCTCCTGCGTGCCGCTCTGTGCGGGTGCACTGCTGGGGCTCACGCTCATCAGCGTTCCTCAGACATCCGCAGCACGCGGTAGCGGCTACAGCAGCAGCCATGGTTCATCGCAAAGCTACCATGCACCGTCCGCGCCCCGGTCAACCATGCCCAGCTACGGCACCGGATCCAAATCAAGCAGCACCGGCGTGCATGGCTACACCAACAACAACGGCACCTACGTCGCACCACACCAGCGCTCCACGCCCGACAGTTCCTTGAACAACAACTGGTCCACCAAGGGCAACACCAATCCGTATACGGGCCAGCCTGGAACCAAACGCGGTAGCCCCTGGGGCAATTAGGCGCCGCGAACAGCCGGCAGAAGAGACGATCGAATGATCGGTCTTCCATGGCCGTGCGAGAATTCGCCATCCCCCACTGGATGGTGCCCCCTTGAAACACCTGCTCGCCGGCCTGGACAGACTGGATGATTTCGACGAAATCATCGACGTGCGCTCGCCGCTGGAATTCGCCGACGACCACATCCCCGGCGCCGTGAATGCGCCGGTGTTCAGCAACGACGAACGCGCCCGCGTGGGTACGCTGTATCGCCAGTCGCCGTTCGACGCGACCCGCCTGGGTGCCGCGCTGGCGGCGCGCAACATTGCCGCCCACCTGGACACCACCTTTGCCGACCGTCCGCAAGGCTGGCGCCCGCTGATCTACTGCTGGCGCGGCGGCAAGCGGTCGGGTTCGATGACGGTGATGTTCAACATGATCGGCTGGCGCGCGCGGCAACTGGACGGCGGCTACAAGACCTATCGGCGCGCCACGCTCGACCTGCTGGACACGCTGCCGCCCACGCTGCGCCTCATCGTGCTGACCGGCCCCACCGGCAGCGGCAAGACGCGGCTGCTGGACGCCTTGACGCAAGCCGGCGCGCAAACGCTGGACCTGGAAGCGCTGGCGGCGCACCGCGGCTCGTTGCTCGGCGCCTGGCCCGGCATGGCGCAGCCCACGCAAAAGGGCTTCGACACCCATCTGGCCGCCCGTCTGCGTCAACTGGACGCCGCCCGGCCCGTATTCGTCGAAGCCGAAAGCCGCAAGATCGGCGCGGTGGCGCTGCCGGCCGCCCTGTTGGCGGCCATGCATCAGGGCGCCTGCATCGCGGTCACCGCCAGCGGCGCTGACCGTGCGGCCTTTCTGCAACAGGACTACGCACAGCTGTTCGCCCATCCCGATTGGTTCAAATCCCAGCTGCAACGCCTGGTCGGCCTGCACAGCCGCGACACCATTGCGGCATGGCATCGCATGATCGACGAAGGCCGCCGCACCGAGCTCGCGCACGAGCTGATCGAACGTCACTACGACCCCACCTACGCGCGCAGCAGCCACGCCCATTTCACGCAGCTTGCGCAGGCCTTGCCGTGGGTCTTCCGGCCCAACGACGCCGACGTCGTGACGCAAGCGCGCGCCCTGCTCGACACACTGGGCTGAACGCGCGGCCCGGTGGCGGACGGGGCTTCGCCCAGGCATGGAATCGCCGGCGCGGGGGTGAGAATTTTCTGGTTTTCACTCGCTTACCAGTCCTGCAAATCAATGCGGCGCTTTTAAGAATCGTCCTGTTTTTTAGTGTCCTGCCGCAACGCAACATGAAGGCTACCGCTACGTCATCGCCTTTGTCCGAGACGTGCCAGTACGCTTGAACGACGCGGGGGTTCTCCGACCAGGTCCTGTTTGATGTGTATGGGTGCGCCAAGGCCAAGGGCCAAGGAGCCCTTCATGCGCACCCCTCTGAACCCCATCATGCTCGGCCTGCTGGCCGCCACGCTGCCCGTTTTTCCCGCCGCGACCTCTGCCGCGGACCTGGGCCAGGTCTTCGTCAATGACGCCACCGGCAGCACCCAGGTCACGCTGAACAACGGCGACACCGTCACGCATGCCGGCACCGGCGCCGCCATCGATGTTTCCGTTGCCGGCAATGCCGTGCGCGGCGACGGCGTGACCGTCAGCGCCGGCTCGGCTTCGGCCCGGACCACCCTGGGCGTGCGCGCCAGCGCGGGCGGCAGCGTCACCTTGACAGGCAGCACGGTCAAGACGCTGGGCGACGGCCAGGGCGCCCATGGCCTGGCCGCGATCGGCGCCGGCAGCCTGATCACCGCCGGGCAAACCGATGTTTCCACGCTGGGCTCATATTCCCATGGCGTCTACGCGCAGAACGGCGGCCACGTCGACCTGGACGGCGGCAGCGTCACCACGTCGGGCGGCGGCAGCAGCGCCCTGCGCGCCGAAGGTGCCAACGCCATCATCACCGCCAAGGACGTCACCATCGCCACGTCGCTGTACAACGCGGGCGGCGCCTACGTCGACAGCGGCGGCCGCATCGCCATGGAAGGCGGCGCCATCACCGTCACCGGCAATATTGCGCCTGGTGTGAACGTGAATGGCCAGAATTCCCTCGTGACCTTGCGCGGCACCGTGGTCAACGCGGCCAACGGCGCCGGCGCCAGCGTACAAGGCGGCCGCTTCGAGATGGACGGCGGCAGTATCACGTCGAGCGGCGCCGCGGTCATGCTCAGCTCGGGCACCGGCCCGGCCGCCGTCGCCGACATCCGCAACGCCACGCTGACGTCCACCGGCGACGTCAGCTACGGCATCAACATCAATGCCAAGGACACGTCCGCCACCGTGGACAACGTCTCTATCTCGGCGCTGGGCTACCTGGGCACCGGCGTGTGGCTGCCGTCCACCGGCACGGCCTTCACCGCCACGCGCTTCGACATCGCATCGTCGCACGTGGGCATCGACAACCGCGCCGGCGTGGCCACACTGACCGACGGCACCGTCAAGACCCTGGGCAACAACGCCCATGGCCTGTATGTCTCGCGCGAATACGGCAGCTCGGCCACCATCCAGGCCACCCGGGTCAACATCGACACCCAGGGCGACGGTGCCGTCGGCGCGCTGGCCCGCGTGGGCGGCGCCGCCGTCACCCTGGAAGATGTCAACATCACCACCCGCGGCGCCAGCGCCTACGGCCTGTTTGCCAGCGGCACCGGCGCCAGCCTGTCGGCGCGCAACACCGTCGTCAACACGTCCGGCGCCAACGCCTCCGGCCTGTCGATGAGCAACCGCGCGGCGGTCACGCTGGACAACACCCGCTTCACGATGCAAGGCGCGGGCGCCAACGGCATCTGGAGCTACCTGACCGGGGCCGGGCTGAGCAACAGCGTGGTCCTGCGCAACGGCAGCCAGATCAGCACCCACGACGGCGTGGGCCTGCTTGCTTCGGGCGGCGGCCATACCTTCCTGGTGTCGGATTCGAACATCACGACGCGCACGGGCGGCGATATCGATAGCGGCGTGTTGCTGCATTCGCGCTCGGTCACCGTGACCAGCGGCGGCGTGTCGACCGTGATCGAAAGCGAACAGGTCAGCCTGGACGCCTCCAACGCCGTGCTGATCGGCGACGTGCTGGCCGACAGCGGCACCGTGGACGTATCGCTCAAGAATGGCTCGACCCTGACCGGCGCCCTGGTGCAGCGCGGCCCCGGCCGCATCGACAGCCTGACGCTGGACAACGCCAGCGCCTGGACCGTGCGCAATGATTCCAGCCTGGGCACGCTGAACAACGGCGGCACCGTCGCCTTCGCCGCGCCGGCGGGCGGCACGGGCTTCAAGACGCTGACGGTCAACAACTACATCGGCGGCGGCACCCTGGTGCTCAACACGCAGCTGGGTGATGACGCCTCGCCCACCGACAAGCTCGTCATCGATGGCGGCACCACGTCGGGCAATACGTCGCTGCGCGTCGTCAACGCGGGCGGCAATGGCGGCCAGACCCAATACGGCATCCGGGTCGTCGAGACCGTCAACGGCGGCACCACCACCGCCGACGCGTTCCGCCTGGACAGCGGGTCGACCGGCTACCGCGCCAGCGCCGCCACGGTGTCACTGAACGGCTACGACTACAGCCTGGTGCGCGGCGGCAACGGCGGCGTGGCGCCCGACTGGTACCTGACGTCCGACTACACCCCGCCCACGGCGCCGCCGGGCCCCACGGACCCGACCGACCCGATCGACCCCGGTACGCCCGCCCCGCCCATTGCACCGCCCGATCCGGTGCTGCCCGGCAATGGCGGGAAGAACGTATCGCCTGAAAGCGGCGCCTATGCCGGCAACCGCCTGGCCAGCACGCGCCTGTTCACGCACAGCCTGCACGACCGCGTGCCGGCCTATGCCGATGGCGACACGACGGCCGCGACCGGCCGCGGCCTGTGGGCCCGCGTGCAGGGCCGCCATGACAGCGGCTTGCGCATGTCCGAAGGCCGCGTCGATGTCGATACCGACAGCGCCATGGTGCAGCTGGGTGGCGACGTGATCAAGGCGGCCGTCGGCCAGGACGGCGCCGCCTACGCGGGCCTGATGGGCGGCTACGGCGATGCACGCTCGCGCGCCATGTCCACGCTGATGCTGCCCGGCGCCACGGCGCAGACCCGTGCCCGCGCACGCGGCAAGGTCTCTGGCTACGCCGTGGGCATTTATGGCACCTACTATGAAAACGATCTCACCCGCCTGGGCGCCTATGTCGATACCTGGCTGCAGTATGGCCGCTACACCAACCAGATCAGCAGCGAACTGGGGGATGTCCGCTACCGCTCCAACGTCTGGAGCGCCTCGCTCGAAGCCGGCTACGCGATACAGCCCTTCGCGGGCGGCACGGCGTTGCAAGCGCTCGTGGTCGAACCGAATGCGCAGGTGATCCACACCCGCTACGACGCCAAGGACGCCACGCTGCAAGGCACCCGCATGCGCAGCGACAGCGACAACGCCTGGAATTCCCGCGTGGGCGTGCGCGTATATCCGCGCGCCGCGCCCCAGGCCGACAAGCCGGCGGTGCGCCCGTTCCTCGAGACCAACTGGCTGCATAACGGCGGCAACCCCAAGGTGCGCATGGGCGAGAACACGCTGGCGGCCCTGCCCGCCCGCAACGCGCTGGAACTGAAGTTGGGCGCCGAAGGCCGCATCGGCAAGCAGGTGCAGGTGTCCGGCCACGTGTTCGGCCAGGCCGGCAACCACGACCAGCGCGGCTACGGCGGCATGTTCAATGTCAGCTACCGCTGGTAGGCGCCGGGGTGGCGCCGTGCCGGGGTCATACCTCGGCAAGCGCTTTGCCCAGCGCCGCCGTCAGGGTGGCCAGGCTCGTGCGGGTGGCATCATTGATCCCACCCGCCACCAGTTGGTCTTCGGCATGCTGGGTCAGTTGCTGCAGATCACGCGCCAGCACCGCCGCGAAGCCGCCCCGCATGCGGTGCAGCACTTTGCGCAGATCCGGCGCATCGCCCGCGGCCAGCGCGCGCTCGAGCCGGGCCAGGTCCTGGCCCATGGTCTGCAGGAAGACCTCGCGGTACTTGGCGGGTATCGTCGGCACGGCGGGCGCCGTGGGCAAGGAAGCGGCCGGCGACTGACTGCTGTCGGCCATGCCTGCCTGGGCCGCATCGGCCACGCCTCGATAGACCCGCAACTGATGCCACAACAGGCTCAGCTTGATCGGCTTGACCAGCCAGTGGTTCATGCCCGCCGCCTTGCAGCGGGTCTCTTCGTCTTTCAAGGCGTTGGCCGTCACGCCGATGATGGGCACCGCCGCGTCCAGCGCGCGCAAGGCGGCCGCCAGTTCGTAGCCGTTCATGCGGGGCATGTTCACGTCGGTCAACACCACGTCGAAGGGCGCGATGTGCCACTGTGACAGCGCCTCGGCGCCGTCGGGCGCCACCGTCACCTGGCAGCCCAGCTGCTCGAGCTGGTCGCGCATGGTGACCTGGTTGATCGGATTGTCTTCGGCGACCAGCACCCGCAGGTTCAGCGGCGCATAACGTACCGCGACAGTTTCGCGGGCCACGTCGGCATCGCCTGCCGCACAGCGGGCCACGGCGAAGCCGATGCTGAACAGGTCGTGCCGGTCCGCCGGGTAAGGCGTTTCGGCCCGGGCATCGCCGCCCCCTGCCGACACCACCGGCCCGGGCCACGGCATGGCGGGCGTCACGTCGCCGGCGATATGCACGTCGACCAGCACGCCGTCGCGCGCGTCGTCGCGAGGCGCCTCCGCCGGCGCCAGGCAGGCTGAGGCGCCCCAGTGCGCCAACCACAGGCAGATGTTCTCGCTAAGTTCCTTGCGCGAACTGCGCACATAGGCGCGAACGCCCGCCAGTTGCGGCGCGGGCGCCGGCCGCGCCTCGGCCACGTCCAGGTCGATGGCCAGCGAAAAGCTGCTGCCCAGGCCGGGTTCGCTGGTGACCTGGATGTTGCTGTCCATCAGCTCGGCCAGGCGGGCGCAGATCGACAAGCCGATGCCGGCGCCGCGCACCAGATGCGAACCACTGTCGATCTGATAGAACGGCTCGAACAGGCGGACCTGGTTTTCGGCGCTGATGCCCACGCCGCTATCGACCACCTGCATGTGCAGCCGCACCCGGCCGCCCGGCAGGTCTTCGGCCCGCAGCCGCGTCACGACATGGCCGGAATCGGTGAACTTGATCGCGTTGTTGACCAGGTTGTTCAGGATCTGCCTGACGCGTCCGCCGTCGCCCATGACGCAGGCCGGCACCGCCGTATCGACGCAACTGTAGATCACCAGGCCCTTCTGTTCGGCCATGCCGGCGTACGAGGCCACGCAGGCCTGCACCAGCTCGCGCGGATCGAAACGGTCCATTTCCAGCGCCAACTGGCCCGATTCGATCTTGGTGATGTCCAGGATGTCGCTGATCAACTGCTGCAGGATCACCGACGAATCCTGGATGCGATCCACGTGGCGGCGCTGCGCGTCGTCCAGCTGCGTCAGGGACAGCACTTCCAGCGTGCCCAGTACGCCATAGAGCGGCGTACGGATTTCATGGCTCATCGTGGCCAGGAAGGTCGACTTGGCCTCGTTGGCGCGGTCGGCCTGCTGCTTGGCCCGGGCCAGCGTGTGTTCCATTTCAGCGCGGGCGCTGATATCGGCAAACGCGCACAGCACAACGTCCTGCTTCTTGTAGCGGGTGGGCGCGAAGGCAACGAACAGGGGCCGGTCTTCATGCGTGCGAAAGGTTTCGATCGTGCCCGGCCCCGTCGCCCCCAGCACCTGGCGCAGCAGCTTGTCGGCATCCGGCGAATCGTGCAGCTGTTCGCCCACGCCGATGCCCAGCCATTGCGCCGCCAGCGCATTGCCGAACACCACCCGCCCCTCGGGGCGCGACAGCACGCATAAGGCGACCGGCGCCGTATCCAGCACGGTGCGGCTGAATTCCTCGCTTTCGACCATGTCCAGGTGCGCGAGCTCGGCGGGCTGGATCACGCGCCGGTTGTACCAGAACAGATAGCCGGCGCCCGCGGCCAGGCCCACGCCGAACATCAGCAGCACCGCCACCGGCAGCCACATGTTGGCGCGAAAGAAACCGCCATAGCCCACGCGGTAGTAGGCGGTCCAGGTTGCGGTGCGGTCCGCGATACGCAGGATCAGGCCTTGCGTCGTGAAATGGAACCCGGCCTTTGCCACGGGCGGCGGCGAGCCATCGCCGATCAGCACCGTACCGTCCTGGCGCTGCAACCAGAACTGGTCGTATAGCGGCACATTCAACACCTGTTCGGCCACGCTGACGCGGCTGCGGTTGAGCAAGGACACGGCATAGACGTTACGCCGCTGGGTCACCGTGCCGTCCCTGGCATTGAGCGGCAGCATCACCGGCAGCATGGCGATCATGGCATGCGGCAGATCCGGATCGCGCAGCCAGGTCACATTGGCGCCGTCGCCAATGGCGCGATCGTCGGGATCAGTGCCGCCGGATGCCGCCTGCACCGCATCCACCACCGACAGGAAGGTCGCCCGCGTCAGCGGCTCGTAGCCGGAGACGGCCGAAATCGCCGGCACACTCAGGCTCAGTTGCTGGCCCGGCGAAATGACGAACAGCGGCGCCGCCGGATACACCGACGCCGCCCAGCGGGTGGAATAGAAATCCGACATGTAGCCGCCGATGCCGGTGAACACGCCCTTGACCACCGGACAGGCATCCGGGCTTTGGCACAGCAGCGTAAAAGGCATGGCCGCGATCGCATGCTGGCCATCGAAAAATTCCCAAGACGCCCGCTCGAAACCCGAGGTCTCGCTGACCGGCGTCGTGGACACGAGCCGGTGGCCATCCGGATTCTGGCCCTGCGCAAGCAGGCCCTGCAGAATGGCTTCATGGGCGCGGATGTAGCCCGTCAGGATCGAGAAATCGATCCGCAGCTTTTCCTCTTCCTGCTGCAGGATGCGCTGGCCGCCCCAATACAGCACCCCCCCCAGCACCAGCAGCAGCGGCAACACGCCGAACAGCGCGATATTGAGCCGGCGCGACGCGCGTATGACCTTGATGAGCGGCGTATCCAGTTTCATGGGCGGCCTTGCCTAATAGGGTATCGCCTGCGGCAGCCCCGGTGCGGGCGCCGCCTCGTGGCCGGGTTCATGGGCCAGCAGGGCATTGAATGCCGCCAGGTCGACCGCCGCCGAGATCAGGAAGCCTTGGACGCAATCGCAGCCGATGCGGCGCAGGAATTGCAGGTCTTCGAGCGTTTCGACGCCTTCCGCCGTGACTTGCAGGCCCAGCTGTCGGCCCAGTTGCACGGACGACACCAGCGCGGCCGCGCGGACCTCGTCGCCCGCGGCGCCATGGACAAAGGCGCGATCTATCTTCAGCTCGGTGAATGGGGTCGAGATCAGGCTGTACATCGAACTATATCCCTTGCCGAAGTCGTCTTGCGACAGGCCAAACCCCTTCAACCGCAAGCGGCTGGCGCCCATATAGTAGTTGCCGGGCGTCACGGTCATGTCGTCCTCGAGAAGCTCGAATGTTACGTCTTCGGCCGGGATGCCGCTATGGGTGACCTGCTCGTACAGTTCGTCCGGCAACTGCGGCCGGTCCAGCAGGCTGACCGGCAGATTCACCGACACCGGAATGCGATGCCCCAGGCGGCGCCAGGCGCGGCTGGCCGCCAGGCTGTCCTCGAGCATGCGCATCAGCAGTTCCAGGTCCAGCCCATAGTCGCGCACGGTGCGCAGGAACGATCCGGGCATCATCAGCCCCAGCCCGCGGTGGCGCCAGCGCACCAGCGCCTCGGCCCCGACGATGGTGCCCGTGGCGAGCGATTTCTTGGGCTGGAACCAGGCCTGGATGCTGCCGTCGCGCAGAGCGGCCACCACACTCTGGCGGTCCAGCAGGCTGCTCGCGTCGTCCTCATCGCCCGGCGGGGTTGGCGCCGCTTCAAGCGGCCGGTGCCGCAGGCGGTCTGCCAGGCCGGCGATCTGCTCGCGGGTCACGGGCTTGACGAACGCCCCCAGCATCGCAAAGCCGTTTTCCTTGGCCATCAGGCCGATGCTGTTGGCGATCCGGCGGGAACATGCCGTGGCAATCGCCAGGATGGGCCGCAGGTTCAGGCGGGCCAGTTCGTGGATGAACTGGGCCCCGTCCATCCCGGGCATGCTCACGTCCATCACCACCAGGTGATAGCCCTCGTCGCGTATCCGCACCAGCGCGTCGGGCGCGCTCTCCAGGGTATCCACCCGGCCAAAGCCGGCGTCTTGCAGCAGGTCTTTCAACTGCATGCAGTGCAAGGCATGATCGTCCAGGACCAGCACTTTGTAATCGGACAGCCTGTTCACTTCAATTCCTTTGCGATGCCATGCAAGGTTTGCGCCAATGCCATGAACGGCAGCGGCTTGGACAACACCAGCGTCATGCCCGCCGCCAGCGCGCGCTGGGCGACCTCGGCCGCCGAACTCGACGTCAGGCCGATGAGCGGGCCGCCATAGCCGCCGTCCCGCAGCGACCGCGCCAGTTCGAAGCCATTGACGATGGGCATGTTCAGATCGGTCAGCACCAGGTCGAAGCGCTCGGCGTCCCAGCGCCGCAGCGCCTCACCGCCATCGGAGGCCAGCGTGACCGTGCAGCCCAGGTGTTCCAGTTGTTCCTGCAGAATCAGCTGGTTGATGGCGTTGTCTTCAACGACCAGCACCCGCAGCCCCAGATGCCGCGGGCGGGCGCCGTCCTGATCCTGCTCGCCGCTTTCCTCGCCATCCTGCGCCATCCGCACCGCGCGGCAGATGCTGGCCGGATTGCAGGCGCTGGCCAGGCCCAGGCGACCCGTCGAGGCCAGGAACGCATCCTGACCCGCCCCCGGCGCCGACACGCACACCCGCGGCAGGCGCCAGCGCGGCTGCGCCGCGGCGGGTGGCCACGCCTGCACCAGCACGGCGCCCGCCAGGTCGGCCGCATCCACCTGCTTGCGATAGGGCAGCGCGATCGCGCCGCAGGCATTCAGCCAGCTGCACACATTGGCCACCACCTCGGGCACCGCGCCATCCACATAGACCGCGCGCGGCTGCAGCATGACCGGAACGGCGGCCGGGGCACCGCCCGTCGCTGTCGGCAACGTCAGGCAAAACGAAATGCTGGTGCCCAAGCCTTCCTCGCTGATCACGGACAGGGTGCCGCCCATCAGGTCCGACAGGCGTCGACATATCGTCAAGCCCAGGCCCGTGCCCGCGACATCGCCATCCTGGCCCGCTGGCGCCCGAAAATACGGTTCGAACAGCCGCGCGCGATGGCTCTCGCGGATGCCCGGCCCGGTGTCGGCCACCTGAAAGCGCAACCGCACGCGCCCCGGCCCATCGGGCTCGGCGCGGGCACGCAGCACCACCCGGCCCGACTCGGTGAACTTGATGGCATTGCTGACCAGGTTGTTCAGGATCTGCAGGATGCGGATCGCATCGCCCATCGTCGCCAACGGCATGCCGACGTCGGTGATGGCGTACAGGTCCAGCCCCTTGGCCTGCGCCCGAGCCAGGTAGTTGGCCACCACCTGCTCCACCACCTCCGCCGGCGAGAACGCACCGATCTCAAGTTCTTCCCTCCCCGCCTCGATGCGCGACAGATCCAGCGTGCCGTTGATGGTGCGCAGCAAGGTCGACGACGATTGCTGGATGGTCCGCAGGTATTGCTCCTGCTGGCCGGACAGGCCGGTCAGCGCCAGCAGTTCCAGCGTGCCCAGGATGCCGTACAGCGGCGTGCGGATCTCGTGGCTGATGGTGGCAAAGAACATGGCCTTGGACTCGCTGGCCTGGTCGGTGGCCAGCTTGGCGCTGCGCAGGGCGCGTTCAACCCCTTTCTGCGCCGTGATGTCGCTGATGCCGCACAGCACCACGTCTTCGGACTGGTACGTGGTGGCGGCAAACGTCAGGTAGGCGCTGCGGCCGTCGGCCAACGCGTATTCCTTGCCGCCGGTCTCGGCGCCCGCCTGGCGCAGCGTGTCACGCCACTGGTCCTGCTCACCCAGCCACTGCCGCGCTGCCGCGTTGGACAGCAGCAAGGCCCCATCCGCGCGCCGCAACAGGCACAGGCCCACGGGCGCCACTTCCACGATCTTCTGGTTCAGCGCCACGCTGTCGACCAGGGCCTCGTACTGACGCAAGGCGGGCCTGACCAGCCGGTTCCTGATATGGCGCACCGCCAGCAGCACGATGGCGATCAGCAGCGCCGCCACGCCGCCCGCCGTCCAGAACGAGCGCGCGCCGTCCTCCAGCAGATCGCTGATCGGCACGTAGTAGGCCAGCCGCCAGCCCGCCTCGCCCACCGACTTCACCAGCACCAGCGTCTGCGGCCACCAGCCGTCGCCCTGCAATCGAAACGCGTCGTGCGACAGGTGCGCGGCCGTCTCGTCCACGTGCGCCGGCAGGTTGCCGCTGTGCAACGCCATCACGCCATTGCCGTCGTACAACGCATAGCTGGCGCCGCCGCTGGCGCACTCTGCCCGGCCGACCACCGCGCCTAGGCCCCCGACCTCCAGTCCGACCCAGGTGCCCTCGACGCCGTCGATATCCACGGGCGTGTACAGGAACAGCCGGTTGGCCGGGTCCATCGGCGGGCGCAGCCAGACGATAGGCGTGCGGCCGTCCCGCCCGGGTGCGGTGGCATGCTGGTGCAGCGCCTGGGCCAGCCATGGGAAGATCTCGCCCGACAGCGGCGGCCCGTCGTGCGCCGCCTCGTCCCGGGCCGACAGGTGCCTGGCCATCGGGTCCTCCGGCGATACGTACACGACGTGCGCCCGCAAGCGCGCCACATCCGCGCGGTCGCGCGGCGTCAGGATCAGCGCCCATTCATAGCCCCCATTCGTCTCGATGAGCGGGGCGACGCTGATCTGCCCCGTCTCGCCAAACGTGCGCGGCGTGCGCGACACCGGCATGCGATCGGTATTGCGCACCGCCGACGCCGCCACGGACCGCAGCAGCGCTTCGCGCTGGTCGAAATACAGCTGCGCGTTGTATGCGCCGGCATTCATGCGGCGACGGTATTTCGAGACTTCCCCCGTGAACGACCAATAGGCGTACAGCGCCGTTCCCACCAGAATGCAGGCCGTCAGGGCGACGGCGAACAGGTGAAGAAGAAGCATGGGCAAACCAGGGGCCGCCGCCGTCAATGCTTCCCGCATGCGGGGCTTTACGATCATGAATCGATCATAAAATTCGGCGTTGGCGGCAGGGTTGAGAATATTCTCAAAGGCGGTGCGTCCTGCCAGGCTTGCTACCGAAAGGACTGCGTGAATCCGCAAGGTTTCATCGTCCTGCTTGTGGCAACCTGACGCACCAGGAGTCGATCGCGACGATACACTTTTCGCACCGGCTCCCGAACAGGCCCGCAGCTTGCTCCGTCCCCCGCTTCGCACGATTCACACTATTGAAGCAGCCCGAAAAATTGGGGTCCCGGATGCACGCGTTCGCGAGCAACTCAATCTGATGGACCGCATCCGCCGGGCACGCGGCCTTCCCCGGCCCATCCTCTGCCATCACCCCACCGATGTGCCCGACATTTTCATCGGCATGGCACTCGAAGCGCGCGTTCCCGCCGATGCCGCAACCGCTTTCGCGATGAACGTCGAACTCGCTGCCCAAATGCAGCGGCAAGGCATCGATCCCCATCCGCGTTTCGCGGTGCTGTTCAGCGGGTCCGACGCATGAGTTGCTCACCCCGGCAACTGCTCGCAGCGGCTTCGTCTATCGGTATCAAGGGCAATACAGAAGCACCACCTCGCGCCACGGCAAGCCGCGCGCAATCCCACCTTCAGTACCCGGCCAAATCCAGAACAAACCATTTTGGTTTTTAATCTACCAATTTGGTATATCATGCGCACCGTGCATCGCAGGGTGCACACGCCATCCCCCTGGACACACACTGGAGAATCCCCACCGTGAAGGCAACTCTTGCGCTGCTGGCGCTGCTGCCGCTGACGGCCTGCGTCACCGATCAACTGAACAGCGGCTTCGCCCGCCTGCGAGGCCAACCGGTCTCCCTGGCGATGGACAGCCTGGGCGTGCCCAGCAGCGAACGCACCATAGCCGGGCGTCACGTCTATACCTGGACGAACACCGAACTCGTGTCGCGGTATCAGCCGACGACCAGCTACACCACCGGCAAAGTCCCCGCCAAGTCCGGCGATGCGCGCTACTCCGGTTCCACCATCGGCGGTACTACCGTGCAGACCAGCGCCACCTGCAAGATCGACGCCGAAGTCGACGAGCAGCAACGCATCCGCAACATCTCGTACGATGGCACGATCGACGCCTGTGCCAAGTATGCGCAGGCGTTGAACCGCTGACACCTTGACCGACTGATCCGATCCCGGCCCGCGCATGCCGTCGCCAACGCGCCGGGCCCGGGCACTCAAGGAGCCCCCCCTTGCCTGCCGACGCAGACTCCTCCCGCAATCCCGCCAACGCGGTGCCCACCGACAAACACGACCTGCTCGGCGCAGAGATCATCGTGGCGTCGGGCTATCCCGCCGTGCGCGCGCAATTGCCCGCCCTGCTCGTCTGGATGCAGGACATCAACTGGCCCGTCGCCCGCGTGCTGGCGCCCTTTCTGGCCAGCATCGGCGCGCCGCTGGCCGACCACGTGCGCACGATCCTCGCGTCCGATGACCCCATCTGGACCTACAACGTTCTGGCCTATCTGGTCAGTGCATCCGCCCCCCTCGCCATGGCGGTGGAACCGCAGTTGACGCGCCTGGCGGCGCAGCCCAGCCAGGATGAGCGCGACGAAGGCGTCGACGAACTGGCCGGCCAGATCCTGGCAACGCTGTCCTCCCATCGTTAAGAGCACGCCCCCTTCAGGACACCGGATCTTCACGACCCCACGATAACCCCGCCTGTCACCGTTCCATTTGGGCTTCTGGGCATGCCATGAGATAATTGATAACGATTCCCATTTATTTGCAGCCCCAGCCGTGGATTCCACTCGTGACAGCCGGTTTTCCGCCATCTACAAGAATGACCATCCCTGGCTGGAGCGCCGCCTTGTCAATGGCTTGCGCAATCGCGAAGATGCCGAGGATGTCGCGGGCGAGACATTCACGCAGTTGCTGAGCCTGCCCGCGCTGGAACACCTGAACGAACCGCGCGCGATGCTCCTTACCATCGCCCGCCGCATCACCTGGCGGCTATGGCGCCGTCGCGAACTCGAAAATGCCTGGCTGGAAGTATTGCGCCAGCAACCCGCGGCCCTCGAGCCCTCGGCCGAGGAACGCGTCCAGACCCTGCAATCCCTGCAAGTGCTCGACGCCGCGCTTGACGGCCTGTCATCCAAGGCGCGAATGGCGTTTCTGTATAGCCAACTTGATGGCATGACCCACGTTGAGATCGCCGCGCGCCTGAACGTGTCGCCCACGATGGTGCGCAAGTACATCGCCCAGGCCCTGCGCCGCTGCTGCAACGCGTTCGACCTATGACGCCCGCCGAACAGCGCACCCGGGAAGCCGCAATCCAGTGGCAGGTCTGTCTGTCCAGCGGCGCGGCAAGCGAGGCGGACCGTGCCGCCTTCGCCCACTGGCTGGCCGAGAGTCCCAGCCATGAAAGGGCCTGGCAGCGACTCAATGCAGCGCTTGACCAAACGCTCCACCGGCTGAACATCCGTCTGCTCGCAGATGAACATCCGCTACGGCGCTCGCTGGTGCAGCCGCAACTGGCGCAACGGCGCCGGCTGGCCAAACTCGCGCTCACTGGCGGCGTCCTGTTGTTAGGGGCGGGCGCGGCCGACAGGTATGTTCCATTGCGCCACCTGGCGGCGGGTTACGTCACTCGCACCGGCGAAAGGCGCCACGTGGCCCTGCCCGACGGCAGCCAGATGGAGCTGGACGCGCGCAGTGCCGCATCGCTGGCCGGCACAGGGGCGGTCCAGGTGACCGCCGGCACCGCGCTGTTCACTGTAGCGTCCCCGGCCGGCCTGCAGGTGCGCCTGCCGCAAGGCGAGGTCAGACTGACTCCTGGCCAAGCCATGGTGCGCTGCACGGACCGCCGCAGCTTCAGCCTTGTCCTGAGCGGCAGCGCCGAGATTCAAACGCGGTCCGGCGCCCACCAGCCATTGGCGGCCGGTGAAAGCGCATGGTTCGATGCGCGGCAGATCGAGGCACCCCAGACCGGCCAGCAATACCTGGCGGCTTGGCAGCACGGCGAACTGGAGGTGCACGATGCTCCCCTTCAAACCGTGATCGACACACTTGCCCGCTACCGCCCTGGCTGGCTACGAGTTTCGCCCCAGGCGGCTCGCCTGCGCGTCACCGGACTATTCCCGCTCGATGACAGCGACCGGGCGCTGGAGGCGCTGCGCAACACCCTGCCGATCCGGCTCCAGCGCTTGAGCGGGTGGTACGTCATGGTCGACCTTGCTTAAAAAAAAACGCTCAGCAGGTGTTTTTTTCTACGCGGCGATGCACATACCAGGAACGCGTCCTTACGCATCCTCGGAGTGTTCCATGTTGTCCCTAAGGTTTCCTGCCGCTTGCGTGCTTGCGGCCGCCGCCGGCGCCACCCAGGCCCAGTCGTTGCGCCACTACGATCTGCCCGCAGGTCCGCTCGACATCACGCTAACGCAGGTCGCACGCGTCGCGGGCGCCGTCATCTCGTTCCCCGCCCACCTGGTCACCGGTAAGTCCGCCCCGCCTGTTTCCGGCCGGTTCACGGTCGAGCAGGCCACTGCGCGGGCGCTCAGTGGCAGCGGCCTGGAACTGCGCCGAGCGCAGGACGGCACCCTGACCATCGTGCTCTCCAACACGGCGACGCTAGCACCGGTGACCGTAGAGGCCAGCCTGGGCGCGACCACCGAAGGCACCCATTCGTACACCACCGCCTCCATGGCGACGGCCACCAAATTGGCACTGTCGCCGCGCGAGACGCCACAGTCGGTCAGCGTCGTGACGCGCCAGCAGATCGAAGACCGCGGCTTTCAGTCTCTCGACGATGTGGCCCGCGACGTGCCTGGCCTGACGACACGCCAGATTGGCGGCGGTGAACGCACCCAGTTCTTCTCGCGCGGCTTCGAGATCAGTTCCTTTCTGGCCGATGGCGTGCCGCTGGCGTACGACTACGACACCCAGGGCGTAGCGACACTCGCCATGTACGACCGCATCGAAGTGCTGCGCGGTGCCGCGGGCATGATGACCGGCGCCGGCAATCCGTCGGGCACCATCAACCTGGTACGCAAGCGTCCCACGAGCCTCCCGCAATTCTCGGTGACCACCAGCGCTGGCAGCTGGGACAACTACCGCGGCGAGGTCGACGGCGGCGGTGCGCTGAACCAGAGCGGTAACGTACGCGCGCGCGGCGTCATCTCATACCAGGACTCCAACACTTTCAAAAAAGCCTACGAACACCAGCGCCAGCTGTACTACGGCACGATCGAGGCCGACATCACCGCCCGCACCACGCTCAGCATCGGCGGCTACTACAACCGCGAAGACAGCCCCGGTGCCGACTGGAATGGCCTGCCCACCCGGCGCGACGGCAGCTTCTACGACTTCAAGCGATCCACCCGCCTCTCGCCGGACTGGGCCTACTGGAACAAGGAGAACACCAGCTTCTTCGCCGAGCTCGACCACCGTTTCGACAAGGACTGGTCCGGCAAAGTCACGGCGCGCACGCTGCGCGCACGCATGAACATGCTTGGCAGTTATCTCTATCCCCTGGAAGACTCCGAATACTTCGGCCAGGGGCTGGGGCAGTATGACTACGACAAGACGCAATACAGCCTGGACGCCTATCTCAGCGGCCCCTTCACGCTGCTGGGACGCAAGCACGAACTTGTGCTGGGCGGCAGCTTCCTGAAGAACCGCGACAACGACGGCCCCGGCGGATGGCCGAGCGCCTACGACATGACCGTGGATCCCGAAAGCTGGAATTCCAGCGCTGTAGCCAAGCCGCAGTTCGACTATCCCTGGTCGCGCAAAGGCTACCAACGCCAAGTGAGCGGATACGCCACCACCCGCCTGAGCCTGGCGGACCCGCTCACCCTCATGCTGGGTGCACGGCTGGACTGGTACGCGTACGACATGACGCTGAAGTCGGGCGACTACGTCAGCCCGCCGGCCGGCTACACGGTCAATCACGAGCTCACGCCCTACGCGGGGCTGATCTACGACCTGGACTCGCATCACTCCGTCTACACGAGCTGGACCAGCGTGTTCCAGCCGCAAGGCAGCCAGTCGGCCAGCGGCACGCCGCTGGACCCCGTCATCGGCACCAACCTGGAAGCGGGCGTCAAAGGCGAGTACTTCGACGGCCGTCTGAACGCCAGCGCCGCCGTGTTCCAGATTCGCCAGCGCAACCGGCCCGTCGCGCTGGACACATCCGCTTGCGCCCCCGGAGTGATCGAGTGCTACGCGCCCTCGGGCAAGGTCGAGAGCCAGGGCTTTGAAGTCGAGGTGGCCGGCGCCCTCACGCCCGGCTGGCAGATTTCGGCCGGCTATACCTTCAATCGATCCAAATACCTGGAAGCCTCGGGCAGCAACCCTGCCGGCGCGCCCTACGATACGCAGACCCCACGCCATCTGTTCAAGCTATCGACCATGTACACGCTGCCAGGGGCGCTGAACGCTTGGCGCGTGGGCGGCGCCGTGCGCATGCAAAGCGCTATCAGCCTGCCGGCCTATCGCGTACGTCAAGCCGGCTACAGCATCTGGGACGCCGTGGTCGCGTATCGCGCCAGCCCGCAGCTCGACCTGCGCCTGAACGTCTACAACTTGTTCGACAAGTACTACTACCAGGCGATCGGCAGCACCCAGGACAACAACCATTTCGGCACCCCGAGGTCGTTCCTGCTCACGGCGAGGTACACGTTCTGACCGAGGCTTCGGCCCGCGGCCCTGCGGGTGCCCATTAAGGATGCCGCATGTACCGGGCCGCGTAACAAAAGTAAATAAATCAGAACGGCGCGGCGAACACCCCGTCTGCGCCTGACGCCTGGCCACGCGCTCGTCAATGCCTGCCGCGCTATGAAGCGCCCTCGCTTTCCCCGAACCTTGCCCGATGGGAACCCCGGCAAAACCGATTTGCCGACAAAAAAGGGGTGCGAACAGGCTGTTGAATCCACACCACACCCCCACTCGCCAGGCGCACAAGCTGCTGGCATGATGCGGCGCGTAGGAAACCTGTCTGGCATCTGAACAAGGAAAACAAACGTGCGATTCAGCTTTTTCAAGGCCCTGCTGGCCGGCCTGATCGGCGCCGTGCTGAGCGGCTGCACCACCTGGGATGTGGCGATGATGCGCCACAAGGGCAAACCCGTGAACGACATCGTGGCCGAATGGGGCGTCCCCGATCGCGTCTACGCCAGTGACGACCTGCCGGTCGGCCAACTGGTCTACCAGTGGCAGACCTCCGGCGAAGTCTCGTGGGATGAAGCCGTCGGCACCTTCTACGTGCCCCCGCCCGGCGGCGTCAGCTACGGCTTCGGCAACAACACCGGGACCCTCTATCAACGGCGCACGGGCGTGGCCAGCTGCTACACCATGCTCCACGTCAATGAGCAAGGCATCATCGTCGGTGGCGACCTCGTCAACCACGGCACGACGTGCAAGATGTGGTGATGGCAACGCGCCGCGCGCCGCCCCTGCGGCCGCCAGCCCGCCCCACCTCGGACAACCCGCGAACCCATTCCCGATGACGACCATGAAAGCCACCTTCGCTCCCTTGATCGCCCTGGCCTTGCTGGCCAACCCCGCCTTCGCCGCCGAAAAGAAACCCACGCCCGGCGACATCTCGCGCGCCATCGCCTATGCCGACGTGATGCGTGCCTTTGCCTATGGCGAACAAGCCGAGAAGTACAAGGCACGCTACGACAAGATCGGCCCCAGCCAGGACGGCCTGGAAGCCATGACCAACGCCGCCAACCTGATGACCCTGGCCAACCAGGCCATGCGCGCCGCCTGCGCGCGTGAACCGCACTACGTCGAGAAAGGCATCGAGGCGTTTCGTTGCAGCAAGATCAAGTAGTCGGCTGACGGACGTGCCAAACGAAAAAGCCCGCAGAACGAAAGTTCTGCGGGCTTTTATTCAGCTTGGCAAAGCCAGGCTGAGAATCTGGCGGAGATGGTGGGATTCGAACCCACGATGCAGTTTTTAGCCACATACTCCCTTAGCAGGGGAGCCCCTTCAGCCTCTCGGGCACATCTCCGAAGAGAACGAGATTCTAGCACGACTTTTTAACGGTTTTTCCCTGGCGGGGCCTGCCCGAGAAAAAAATCGTGCCGGAACTGCGATCCTCAGGCCTTGGTGGCGGGCGCCTGGTCCAGGCCGAAGGCCTTGTGCAGTGCGCGCACGCCCAATTCCATGTACTTGTCGTCGATGATGACCGACGTCTTGATTTCGCTGGTGCTGATCATCTGGATGTTGATGCCTTCTTGCGAAAGCGTCTGGAACATCAGGCTGGCCACGCCGACGTGCGAGCGCATGCCGATGCCGACGATCGAGACCTTGGCGACCTTCTCGTCGGTGGACAGCTCGCGAGCGCCCACGGCGGGGATGACTTCGCGCTTGAGCAGGTCGACGGCGCGGGCGAACTCGTTGCGGTTCACGGTGAACGAGAAATCGGTCGTGCCGGCCACGGACTGGTTCTGCACGATCATGTCGACATCGATATTGGCGGCGGCAACCGGGCCCAGGATCGAGAAGGCGATGCCGGGCTTGTCGGGAACGCCCAGCAGGGTGATTTTGGCTTCGTCGCGGCTGAAGGCGATGCCGGAGACAACGGCGGCTTCCATTTTTTCGTCTTCCTCAAAAGTAATCAGCGTGCCCGAAACCATTTCCTGGTCGAGCGGGATGAGCGGGTCGGTCAAGGACGACAGGACCCGCGTCGGCACACGGTATTTGCCGGCGAATTCCACCGAGCGGATCTGCAGGACCTTGGAGCCCAGCGACGCCATTTCCAGCATTTCCTCGAAGGAAACGACGGCCATGCGGCGCGCTTCGGGCACCACCCGCGGATCGGTCGTGTAGACGCCATCCACATCGGTGTAGATCAGGCATTCGTCGGCCTTGAGCGCCGCCGCCACGGCCACGGCCGAGGTGTCGGAACCGCCGCGGCCCAGCGTCGTGATGTGGCCTTCCGGGTCCACGCCCTGGAAGCCCGTGACGATGACCACGCGGCCGGCGTCGAGGTCGGCGCGAATGCGGGCGTCGTCGATGGACGTGATGCGCGCTTTGGTGAACGACGAATCGGTGCGCACCGGCACTTGCCAGCCCGCGTAGCTGCGGGCGGCCACGCCTTCGGCTTGCAGCGCGATGGCCAACAGGCCGCTGCTGGCTTGTTCGCCGGTGGCGGCGATCATGTCGAGCTCGCGCGCGTCGGGCTGGGGCGTAATTTCGCGGGCCAGGCCGAGCAGGCGATTGGTTTCGCCTGCCATGGCCGAGGGCACCACGACAACCTGGTGGCCGGCAGCGTGCCACTTTGCGACGCGTCGCGCCACGTTCCGGATGCGCTCTACCGAGCCCATCGAAGTACCGCCATATTTATGAACGATCAGGGACATCTCGTACTCTGGCTGGGAACCCGCCGCAAGTGTTGACGGGCAAAACCTCATATTCTATCGCGGCGGTAAAAATTTGCGCAGCGCGTGGAATTTTCTTTCCATTCCACGGTCATTTTTCGCGGATTTTGTCGTCTTTCGCTGAATTTTCCGGCTCTGGGGCCGGGACCGGACGCGGATTCGCCGACCGTTGGCCATCGAGGGGCCGGGCTTCCAGCCACACCCGCCCCCGGTGACAACGGATCACGTGCCCGGCCTGCTCCACCCGCAACTGGCGGTCGTGCCCCAGGCTGTGCAGTTCACGCAGTTGGCGCAGCACATCGCGCAGGCGTGCATCGGTGGGCATGCGGGCGCCGTTCTGCGCCAGCCAGTAGCGCAGCGCCTGGGCCTGACGCGCGGGCGACAGTTTGCGCCAGGCGGCCAGCGAGAAACTGGCGCCGTCCGGCCCGGGCTCCAGGCCGGCCAGGTCGTCGCGGGCGACTTCGTCCAGGATCTCGGCGGCTTCAGCCATGTGGCGGGCGTGGCGGGCGACGATGGCGCGCCAGCCAGGCCAGCGACCATCCAGCGCGGGCGCCAGCAGTTCGCGCAAGGCGGCGCGCGTGTAGCGGGGATCGGCGTTGGTGGGGTCCTGCACCGGCCGCCAACCGGTGGCGTCGGCGAATTGGGCGGCGGCTTGCAGGATGGCGTCCCTGCCCTCGTCCAGCCAGGGGCGCAGGTAGGTCAGGCCATCGCGGCGGGTCAGCGGCGCCATGGCCGCCATGCCGGCCAGACCCGTGCCGCGCAACAGGCGCAACAGCACGGTTTCAGCCTGGTCGTTGCGGTGATGGGCCAGCAGCACCAGCGTCACGCCATCCTCCCGGGCCAGGCGGGCCAGGGCGGCGTAGCGGGCGTCGCGCGCGGCGGCCTCGATGCCCTTGCCGGTGGCCTCGTCCACCTGAACCCGCGCCAGCCGCAGCGGCAGGCCCAGCAGATCGGCCAATACCCGCACTTGCTGGCTCCAGCCATCGGCAGCCGCCTGCAGGCCATGATGCACGTGGAACAGCAGCGCCTCGACGCCCGCGGCGCGGGCCACGGCCGCCGCATGCACGGCCAGCATGGCTGAATCGGCGCCGCCGCTGACGGCCACGGCAATGCGCTCCGGCGGCTGCGGCAGGGACTGCAAGGCACGCCGCAAGGCGGCGGCCAGGTCAGGCGATACGGGATAGGGAAACGACTGCCCCGCGCTGGCCGCGTCAGACGGATCGGATGCGGCGGGGGGGCGGGTCATGGCGGACGGCGCGAAGAGAGCCTGGCCGCGGCGCCGGCACGAGCCGGCGCGCGGGGCGCTCTTAAGCGCGCACTTCCTGGAAGGCGCCGTAGGACAGCACGCGCTGGACGCGCTGTTCCACGAGCTGCTCGGGCGTCATGCCCTGCAGTTGGCGCAGGGCATCGCCCAGCGCGCGGCGCAACAGGCGCGCCATGACGCGCGGGTCGCGGTGGGCGCCGCCCACCGGTTCGTTGATGACGCGGTCGACCAGGCCCAGGTCTTTCAGGCGCGGGGCGATGATGGCCAGCGCTTCGGCGGCCTCGGGAGCCTTGTCGGCGCTGCGCCACAGGATGGACGCGCAGCCTTCGGGCGAGATCACGGCGTAGGTGGCGTACTGCAGCATCAGCACGGCGTTGCCCACGGCGATGGCCAGGGCGCCGCCCGAGCCGCCTTCGCCGATGATCGTGACGATCACGGGGACCTTCAGTTCGGCCATGGCGTACAGGTTGTGGCCGATGGCCTCGGACTGGCCGCGCTCTTCGGCGCCGATGCCGGGATAGGCGCCGGGGGTATCCACGAAGGTGAACACGGGGATGCCGAACTTTTCGGCCAGGCGCATCAGGCGCAGGGCCTTGCGATAGCCTTCCGGACGCGGCATGCCGAAGTTGCGGGCGGCGCGTTCCTTGGTGTCGCGGCCTTTCTGGTGGCCGATCACCATGCAGGGCGTGCCGTTGAAGCGCGCCAGGCCGCCCACGATGGACTGGTCGTCGGCGTACATGCGGTCGCCGTGCAGTTCGTGGAAGTCGGTGAAGATTTCGCGCACGTAGTCCAGCGTATAGGGACGCTGGGGGTGGCGGGCGACGAGCGCCGTCTGCCAAGGCGTGAGCTTGGCGTAGATTTCCTTGGCCAGCGACTGGCTCTTCTGCTGCAGACGCCCGATCTCGTCGGAGATGTCTACCGCCGAATCGGCCTGCACGTAGCGCAGCTGCTCGATCTTGTTTTCAAGCTCGGCGAGCGGCTGTTCAAATTCCAGAAATGTATTGCGCATGTAGTGTGGTTCCGTAGATGGGCGACCTGGTTTGCGTCAGTATTGGACCGGCGTCGGTTCCAGACTGCGCCACAGATACCAGGTAGCCACGGTACGCCAGGGTTGCCACGCCAACGAGACTTCGCGAGCCTCGAAGCGCGAGACAGGCTCGCCGCTGAAATAGTGTAGCGAGATTGCCTTGAGCAACCCAGGATCATCCAGCGGCAGAACATCAGGCCGCTGCAGATTGAAAATCAAAAACATCTCCGCCGTCCAGCGTCCGATGCCCCGGATGGCGGTCAATTCAGAAATAACGGCTTCGTCGTCCATGGCCGCCCATTTTTCAGGGTGGACCCGGCGTTCGCCGAAATGCACGGCCAGGTCCAGCACGTATTCGGCCTTGCGCTGCGACAGGCCGGCATTGCGCAGGCCTTCCAGGCCCACCCGTAGCACTGCCACGGGGGTGGGCCGCTTGCCGGCGGCTTCCAGGAACTTGTCCCAGACGGCGTCGGCCGCCTTGGCCGAGACCTGCTGGCCGATGATCGCCCGCGCCAGCGTCACGAAAGGCGTGCCGCGCGAGGTCAGCCAGACCTCGGGGTGCTGGGGGATGATCTTTTTCAGGATGCGGTCGCGCCGCATCAGGTGGGCGACGGCGGCCTCCCAATACTCAGGCTTGGGAATGTCGGTATCTACGATGGACATGTGGGGCGTTTCCTGGGGGTTCACGCCCGACGCCACTGCGTCAGGCCGCCCGGTTTGTCATCGAGTTCGATGCCGGCATCGCGCAGCTCGGCGCGGATGCGATCCGCCTCTGCGAAGTTGCGGGCCGCCTTGGCGGCCGCGCGGGCGTCGATCAGGGTCTGGATGGCGTCGGCGTCCAGTTCGCTACGTACGCCTTGTTCCATCGCGGCCGCCGAATAGCGGGTGGACGACTGGAAATAGGCGGCCGGGTCCTGTTGCAGCAGGCCCAGCAGCGAGGCCAGCGCCTTCAGCTGGCCGGCGCTGCGCGCGCTCTTGCTGCGGTTGGCCTCGGACGCCAGTTCGAACAGGGCCGCGACCGCGCCGGAGCTGTTGAAGTCGTCATCCATGGCGGCCTTGAAGGCCTGCGCCTGGGGGTCGTTCCAGTCGATGCCCTGGTCGTCGGCCGGCACGTTCTGCAGCGCCTGGTACAGGCGGTCCAGCGCGTTCTGGGCGTCGACCAGGTTGTCCGGCGTGTAGTTCTGCGGGCTGCGGTAGTGGTTGCGCACGATGAAGAAACGCACCATTTCGGCTTCGCGCGGGTTGACCCGGTAATCGGCCTGGTCGGCCGCGGGGTCGCCCTGGGCGATGGTCTGGCGGATGGTGCGGAAATTGCCCAGCGATTTGGACATCTTGTCCGAATCGACCATCAGCGGGCCGCAATGCATCCAGATGTTGGCCAACACGCCGCCGAAAGCGCCTTCGGTCTGGGCGATCTCGTTTTCGTGGTGCGGGAATTTCAGGTCGGGGCCGCCGCCATGGATGTCCAGGGGCAGTCCCAGCAGCGATTTGCTCATGGCCGAGCATTCGATGTGCCAGCCCGGACGGCCCATGCCATAGGGCGATTCCCACTTGGTGTCGGCGGGTTCTTCGGCCTTGGCCGATTTCCACAGCACGAAATCAAGCGGATCGCGCTTGGACGAGCCCACTGCCACGCGTTCGCCGGCGCGCAGGTCGTCCAGCGTCTTGCCGGACAGCTTGCCGTAGCCTTCGAAGCCGCGCACGGCGTAGTTCACGTCGCCGTCGTCGGCCTGGTAGGCCAGGCCCTTCTGTTCGAGCTTGCCGATGATGTCGAGCATCTCGCCCACGTACTGGGTGGCGCGCGGCTCGCGGTCGGGCGTGTCCACACCCAGCGCGCGCTCGTCGGCGTGCATGGCGGCGATGTAGAACTCGGTGACTTCACCAATGCGGCGGCCGGTTTCGACGGCGCGGCGGATGATCTTGTCGTCGATATCCGTGATGTTGCGCACGTAATCGACGGCCAGGCCGCTGGCGCGCAGCCAGCGCTGCACCACGTCGAACGACACCAGCATGCGGGCATGGCCCAGGTGGCAGAAGTCGTACACGGTCATGCCACACACGTACATGCGCACCTGACCAGCCTGGGCCGGCTTGAACGGTTCTTTGGTACGCGATAACGTGTTGTAGATTTGCAGCATGGCGCTTTTGAGGTTGTCCAAATTTTTTCCGAGGCGGCTGCGGAAAACGTTGTGCCCGAAGGACGATACCTTCAGGGCTTGCCGCCGAAGGGTTGCCGACCTTGCCAGGATTGCCGCCCGCGGGGTTCAAGCCCAGGGGGTTCAAGCCCAGGGCTTGCCCACCCCGACACACTTGTCGGCCCATCCCGGCACACTTGTCGGCCCACCCCGACACACTTGTCGGCCCATCCCGACACACTTGTCGGCCAGCGTTTTGCCTCAATGTCGAGCCAAAAACTGAACCGAGGCTAAAATGGCGGTCGTCAAGTATAGCAAGCGGCCCGGTCGCGCGCGTAAGCGCGCGCCAGCCACGACTTTTAACGGATGCCCACGTGACTATCAAGCCGCGTTTTTGCGTCACCCTGCTCGCACTGGCCCTGGCCGGCGCGCCGGTTGCCGGCGCCTTTGCCCAATCCATGGGCGGCTCGGGGCAGAACCCGAACGCCAACCGCACCACGCTGGACCCCATTCCGCCTGAAGGCGGCTGGGAAGGCCTGGCCAACGTCCTCAAGTCCGTGCAGCCCAGCGTGGACACGCGGCTGCAGCCCAGCGCCTCGCAGATCACCAACCACATCGAACGCCTGCTGAACCATGGCGACAACGCCGAGGCGCTGGCGATGATCGAAAAACGCGAGGCCCAGATCAAGGACCAGCGCGGCACCGACGTGCAGCTGATGTTCCAGCACGCGCGCGCGCTGGCCGCCCTGGATCGCAAGGCCGAGGCCATCGACATCTACACCGAGATGACGACCCGATTCCCGGAACTGCCGGAACCTTGGAACAACCTGGCGGCTCTATATGCCAGCCGGGGCGAACTTGAAAAAGCACAAGACGCCCTGCAACAGGCCTTGCGCGCCGACCCGGGCTACGCCGCCGCGCGCGCCAACCTGGGCGACCTGCAATTGCTGCAGGCGTTGCGCACCTACAAGCAGGCCGCCAAGGAAGGCGTGCCGGGCATGCAGGACAAGGCTCGCGAAGTCGAAACCATGCTGAAGGATAGGCAACACAAATGATGTCCCGCTATTCCCCTCTCCACCTGCTGCGCCTGACGGCGTGCTCGTTCGCGCTGGCCGCCTTTGCCCCAGCGCTCGTCAGCGCCGCGCCCGCGGCCGCCCCCTCAACCTCTCCCTCTGAAGGCACAAAAGCCATGAGCACCAATCCCCGCGTCAAGCTTCACACCAACCAAGGCGACATGGTCATCACCCTGGACGCCGCCAAGGCGCCCAAGACCGTCGAGAACTTCCTGACCTACGTCAAGGAAGGCTTCTACAACGGCACGGTGTTCCACCGCGTGATCGACGGCTTCATGATCCAGGGCGGCGGCTTCGAACCCGGCATGAAGCAGAAGCAAACCCATGCCCCGATCGAAAACGAGGCCAACAACGGCCTGAAGAACGACAAGTACACCCTGGCGATGGCCCGCACCAGCGACCCGCACTCGGCGACTGCCCAGTTCTTCATCAACGTGTCCAACAACGACTTCCTGAACTTCACCGCGCCCACGCCCAATGGCTGGGGCTACGCCGTGTTCGGCAGCATCACCGAAGGCACCGACGTGGTCGACAAGATCAAGGGCGTGAAGACCGGCAACAAGGGCTTCCACCAGAACGTCCCCAACGAAGACGTGATCATCGAGAAGGCCGAAGTTCTTGAATAAGCTTGCCCTGGCCGGCCCGATCTGGCTGGCATCCGACCTGCACCTGGGGCCGGCAACGCCGGCCACCTCCGAGGCCTTCCTGGCCTTCCTGCAGGCCGCCGAAGAAGAAGCTGCCGCCCTGCTGCTGCCGGGCGACATCTTCGATGCCTGGATCGGCGACGACGTGATCCGCGCCGCGCCGCCGTGGCTGGCCACGGTGCTCAAGGCGCTGCAGGCCACCGCCGCGCGCATTCCGGTCTGGCTGGGCCGCGGCAACCGCGACTTCCTGATCGGCGAGGAACTGGCTGCCGCCGTGGGTGCCAAGCTGCTGCCCGAACCGGCGCTGCTGCGGACCGACTACGGCAACGTGCTGCTGACGCACGGCGACGAATTCTGTACCGACGACGCCGCGTACCAGCAGTTCCGCCAGATGGTTCGCAACCCGCAATGGCAGGCTGAATTCCTGTCCAAGACCATTCCCGAGCGCCTGGCCATGGCGCAGCAGGCCCGCGGCGAAAGCCAGGCCGCCAACCAGGCCAAGTCGATGGAAATCATGGACGTGAATGCCGGCGCCATCGCGCAGGTCTTCCGCGACTCGGGCGTCAGCGTGCTGGTGCATGGGCATACCCATCGCCCCGCCCGCCACGTGCTTGACGTCGACGGCAAGAAGCGCGAACGCTGGGTACTGCCCGACTGGGACTGCGACCACGTTTCACCGCCCCGCGGCGGCTGGCTGGTCATCGACCAGGACGGCCTGCAGTTCTACGATCTCGACATCGAAGCGTAGGCCTGGGGCCCGCCCCCGCCACGTTCCAGGAAAATGGGCCGCGTCATGTGACGCGGCCCATTTTTTTGCCTGTACGCGGGACCCGGGCCCCGCGCCAGGCGGCATCAGAGGAAGATCCAGGCCGCCACGATGGCGCCGAACACGATGCGGTACCAGGCGAACACGCGGTAGGTGTGGTTGGCCACGAAACGCAGCACCGCGCGCACCACCACGATGGCGCTCAGGAAGGCCGCCACGAAGCCCACGGCGATGCCGGACAGGTCGTGCTGGGTGAGCAGGTCCATGTTCTTGTACATGTCGTACACGGCCGCGCCCAGCATGGTGGGCATGGCCAGGAAGAACGAGAACTCGGTGGCCGTCTTGCGCTGGATGCCCGCGATCATGCCGCCGATGATGGTGGCGCCGGACCGCGAGGTGCCGGGAATCATGGCCAGGCATTGGGCCACGCCCACGCCCAGCGCCTGCTTCCAGGTGATCTGTTCCAGCGTGCGGGCGGTGGCGTGTTCGTCGGACGCGGTGTCGTCCGCGGCGCCGGGCACGTCGCCCGGCGTGTGGCGGGTACGGCGCTCGACATACAGCATGATCAGGCCGCCCAGCACCAGGGTCACCACCACCACGCCGGGGTGGTAGAACACCTGCTTGATCGACTTGATGAAGATGGCGCCGATGACGGCGGCCGGCAGGAAGGCGATGATCAGGTTGCGGGTGAAGGCGACTTCGCTGGGCACGCCGGTGAGCGTGCCGCGGATCAGCTGCAGCAGGCGGGCCCGGAAGATCCACATCACGGCCAGGATGGAACCCAGCTGGATCACGACTTCAAACACCTTGCCCTGGCTGGATTCGAAATTGATCCAGTCGCCGATCAGGATCAGGTGGCCCGTGCTGGACACGGGGATGAATTCCGTCAGGCCTTCGACGATGCCCAGGATGAAGGCCTTGATCAGGTAGAGCGTGGAATCGGTCACGATAGCGGGTTCCAGGTAGATGAGGTCGGGTCCGGGGTTGGCAGCGCTAGTCGTTGGTCAGCGACGCGTCTTCGTCCAGCAGTTCGGGCGCGCGTTTTTCAACGCGCACCAGGGCAATGCGGCGGCCGTCCATTTCCAGGACTTCGAAGCGGAAATGGTCGTGGTGGATCTCGTATTCGCAGACATCGCCCGGCTTGGGCAGATGGCCGAAACGCGACAGCAGGTAGCCGGCCAGCGTGGAGAAATCCTGGGCGTCGTCGACCAGGCCTTCGGTTTCCAGCACTTGTTCGACATGGTGCAGGTCGGCCGCGCCGTCGATCTTCCAGATGTTGGGGCCGTCGGCGACGATGTCGGGCAGTTCGTCTTCGTCGGGGAATTCACCGGCGATGGCTTCGAACACGTCGATCGGGGTCACCAGGCCCTCGATGGCACCGAACTCGTCGGCCACCAGCACCAGCTGGCCGCGCGAGCGCTTGAGCGTATCCATCAGGCGCAGGATGCCGATGGCCTCGTGCACGATGATCGGATCGCGCAAGCGGTTACGGCGCACGCGGCCTTCGGTGATCAGGTCGGCCACCAGGTCCTTGGCGCGGGCGATGCCCAGCACTTCGTCGAGCGAACCGCGGCAGACCGGGAAGAAGCTGTGCGGCGCCTCGGTGATCTGGCGCCGGATGGTGTCGGGATCATCGTCGATGTTGATCCACGACACGTCGGTGCGCGGCGTCATGATCGACCGGATGGAACGTTCGGCCAGCGTCAGCACGCCGCTGACCATGTTGCGCTCTTCGACGCCGAAGGCCGGCATGGCCGGGCCGTCGGCGCTGGGCAGGTCGGGCTCTTCGGCGGGCGGGCGCTTGCCCAGCATGCGCAGCACGGCGGACGCGGTGCGCTCGCGCATGGGGCGGCGCGCGTCCAGCTTGAGCAGGTTGCGGCGCGCCACCTGGTTGAGCGCCTCGATGGCGACCGAGAAGCCGATGGCGGCGTACAGGTAGCCCTTGGGCACCTTGAAGCCGAAGGCCTCGGCCAGCAGCGAAAAGCCGATCATCAACAGGAAGCCCAGGCACAGCACGACCACCGTGGGGTGGGCGTTGACGAAGCGCGTGAGCGGCTTGGACGCCAGCAGCATGATGCCGATGGCGATGACCACGGCAATCATCATGATGGCCAGGTGATCGACCATGCCCACCGCAGTGATGACCGAGTCCAGCGAGAACACGGCGTCGAGCACCACGATCTGCGTCACGATGACCCAGAAACTGGCGTACACGCGCGGCCCCGACGAGCCGCCATGCTGGCCGCCTTCGAGGCGTTCGTGCAGTTCCATCGTGCCCTTGAACAGCAGGAAGAAGCCGCCGACCATGAGGATCAGGTCTCGGCCCGAAGGCGAGAAGGGCCCGACTGCAAACAGGGGGGTGGTCAGGGTGACCAGATACGACATGACCGACAAGAGGCCAAGCCGCATGACGAGCGCCAGGCTGAGGCCCAAGATGCGCGCACGGTCGCGTTGCGACGGGGGCAGCTTGTCCGCCAGGATGGCGATGAAAATCAGGTTATCGATTCCCAGGACGATCTCAAGGACGACCAGGGTAAGCAAGCCGACCCACGCAGCGGGGTCCAGCAGCCACTCCATCAGGAGCTCCAGAAGTTACACGACCGGTAATCGTACATGGAAAATCCGTGACACGCCGGTGACACGCCTCGTCCGGACGCCCTACGGCCGCGGGTTACGGGGCGATCAAGCGCGTGGACGAGGCCATGAAAAAACCGGCCGCGACGGGCCGGTGATCGATGCCGTGCCCGGCGGCCATGGCCGCCGGTTCATGCAGCAGGCTCAGGCCGCCGGGGCCGGATTCAGGGCCGACAGCATCTGCGTGAAGATCTTGGGGCTGGCGGCCAGCACGTTGCCGGAATCCATCCAGCCCTGCTCGCCGTCGAAGTCAGCGACCAGGCCGCCAGCTTCCAGCACCATCAGGCTGCCCGCCGCCAGGTCCCAGGGCTTCAGGCCGACGCCGCAGAAGCCGTCCAGGCGGCCGCAGGCCACGTAGGCCAGATCCAGCACGGTGGCGCCCAGGCGGCGCACGCCGGTGCTGCCTTCAGCCATGTTGCGGAAACGGGCCGAGCCTTGTTCCGGATCGCCGGAATTGGGCCAGTGCGCGCCCAGCAGGGCCTCGTGATAGCGGGTGCGGCCCGAGACGCGCACGCGGCGGTCGTTCAGGAACGTGCCGCTGCCACGGCTGGCCGTGAACAGTTCGTTGCGCGACGGATCATAGATGACCGCCTGCGTGACCTGGCCGCGCTGCGTCAGCGCGATCGACACGGCGTAGTTGGGCAGGCCGTGGATGAAGTTGGTCGTGCCGTCCAGGGGATCGATGATCCATTGGAATTCGGCCTGGTCGGGGCCCTGCAAGCCGAATTCCTCGCCCAGGACTGCGTGATCCGGGTAAGCGGCGTGCAGCGTCTCGACGATGGACTCCTCGGCGGCGCGATCGACTTCCGTGACATAATCGCGCGGCCCCTTGCGAGCCACGCTGAGTCGTTCCAAATCCATGCTGGCACGGTTGATAATGGTGCCGGCACGCCGGGCCGCCTTGATGGCGATGTTGAGCATCGGGTGCATAAAATTCCGTACGTATGCGGTGAACAGGCCGCTAGCCGCCCCCCCGGGCCGGCCGTTGTCCCCATAGGGGAAATCGACCCAAAAAACCAGGAAGGCACTAAGCCAAACGTGCCATTTTAAATGACTCAAGCATTTTCACGCGTTCGGTTCATTATGGTGAACCCCAGCCACCCCGGAAACGTCGGTTCGGCGGCCCGTGCAATCAAGACCATGGGCTTCTCCGAATTGGTCCTGGTGGGCCCGAAATTCGCCGATGTGACCACCCAGCCGGAAGCCGTGGCGCTGGCCAGCGGCGCCCTGGACGTGCTGGAAAACGCCCGTATCCACGATACCCTGGAAGAAGCCCTGGCGCCGGTCACCCTGGCCTTCGCCTTGACCGCCCGGGTTCGTGACCTGGGCCCCCCGCCCTGCGACATCCGCCAGGCGGCCGATCTGGCCTGCGCCCACCTGGCCGAAACGGCCGAGGGCAGCGCCGCCATCGTGCTGGGCACCGAGCGCGCCGGGCTCACCAATGAGCAGATCGGGCTGTGCCACCGCATCTGCCACATCCCCGCCAACCCCGAATACAGTTCGCTGAACGTGGCCCAGGCGCTGCAACTGGCCGCTTGGGAGCTGCGCTACGCCCTGCTGGTGGACCAGGGCGCCGCCCTGCTGCCAGCCTCGACCGCGCAAGAACCGTCGCGCGGCGCCCAGCCGGCCTCCGGCGAGGCCGTGCAGGCATTCCTCGCCCACTGGGAAGAAGCGCTGGTGGGCGTGCAGTTCCTGGACCCGGCCCATCCCAAGAAGCTGATGCCGCGCATGCGGCACCTTTTTTCGCGTGCAGGCCTGACCCGCGACGAAGTCGACATGCTGCGCGGCGTCTGCACCGCCATGCTGGCCACCGCCCGGGGCGAGCGCACAAAAAAATAGGGACGGGCATCGCCCGTCCCTGCGCATCGGCTGCGGGCGGCTGACCGCCCGCGGCACGAAGACAATCAGTCCACCGTGGCGCCCGAGGCCTTGACCACCGGGGCCCAGCCTTCCACTTCCGACTTGATGAACTGGCCGAATTCGGCCGGCGTGGTCTTCACGCCCACGGCGCCCAGCTTTTCGAAGCTGAGTTGCACTTCGGGCTTGTCCAGCGCCTTGACCATGGCGGCGTTCAGCTTGTTGACCACGTCGGGCGGCGTGCCGGCCGGAGCGATCAGGCCGAACCACGACGACACGTCGAAGTTGGCGAAACCGGCTTCCTTCATGGTGGGCACGTCCGGCGCGCTCTTGGAGCGCTCGCTCGTGGTCACCGCCAGGGCGCGCAGCTTGCCCGATTGCGCGTGCGGCCAGGCCGACGGCATGTTGTCGAACATGAACTGCACCTGGCCGCCGATCAGGTCGGTGATGGCCGGGGCGCTGCCCTTGTACGGTACGTGCAGCACGTCGATGCCGGCCTGCATCTTGAACAGTTCGCCCGCCATGTGGATGGACGTGCCGCTGCCCGACGAGGCGAACGCCAGCTTGCCGGGGTTCTTCTTGGCGTAGGCCACCAGTTCCTGCACCGTCTTGACCGGCACCTGGGGGTTGACCACCAGGATGTTCGGCACTTTGGCGCCCAGCGCCACGGGGGTGAAGTCCTTCGTCAGGTCGAACGTGACGTTCTTGTACAGCGTCTGGTTGATGGCGCTGGTGACCGCCACGAACAGCAGCGTGTAGCCATCCGGCGCGGCGCGCTGGACCTGGTCGGTGGCGATGTTGCTGCCGGCGCCCGGCTTGTTTTCGACCACGAACGATTGGCCCAGGGCTTCGGTGAGCTCCTTGGCCATGATGCGGGCGATCACGTCAGTAGTGCCGCCGGCGGAAAAGCCGACCACGATGCGGACAGGTTTGTCGGGGTAGGCAGCCTGGGCAGAACCCATTGCGAAAGCGCTGGCGGCGGTAGCCAGCAGCGTGGCGGCAAAGCGCCGCAGACCAGGCTTTTGACCGGTAATCATAGAGTCTCCGTGCAGATACTGTCCATTAGATGGACGTTTTGAATTATTGGATGACGCATTTTGATCTATACACGAGCGAGGCATCAAGGTAGAGTCCACGCTACGGACTATGGTTTTCCCTTGACCGTTCCGCAATAACCCCCCAAGTTTTCAGAGAGTTGCATGCAAGACAGCGATGCCGCGGCCGCAGGCCCACGCACATTGCGGCGCGGATTGGCCGTTCTGGCCGCCCTGCGGGACCAAGGGCCCGACGGGCTCAGCGTGACTGATATCGCCCGGCTCACGGGCATACAGCGTCCCACCATCTACCGGCTGCTGGCCGCCCTGCTCGATGCGGGCCTGGTGCTGCCTGTCACGGGCACCAAGAAATACCGTGCCCAGCTGGCGGTGGACCCCGACACCCGTTCCCGCGATCCGCGGGTGCGCCAATTGCTGCCCGTGCTGCGCCGGCTGGCCGACCGGACCGGCGACGCGGTGTTCCTGGTCGTGCGCGACGACGACGATTCCATCAGCCTGCACCGAGAAATCGGCAGTTACCCGGTGCAGATCCTGGCCACCTATGCCGGCAAGCGCCAGCCGCTGGGCGTGGGATCGGGCGGCATGGCACTGTTGGCCGCGCTGCCCGACGACGTTGCCCGCGGCATCGTCGAGCGCAATTCCAGCCGGCTGGACGAGTACGGCGGCATGACGCCTCAGGAAATGTTCCGCCTGATCGAAAACACCCGTGCACGCGGCTATTCGGTGGTGGGCAACCACGCCGTGCGCGGCGCGCTGGGCGTGGGCTGCGCGCTGCTCGATGCGCAAGGCGCGCCGCTGTTGGCAGTCAGCGTCACGGCCATCATCGACCGCATGCCGGCGCAGCGCCAGCGCGAAATCGCGGGGTGGATAAAGGGCGAACTGGCGCGGCTGGCCGTGCAGGCCTGACGCCGGGCCCGGCAACCGACCGCCAACAGGCCGGCGGCGAAACCCTCGCCTGCAACACCGCCCTGGCCGCCCGTGTTGCCCACAAAAAAAGGGCGTCCGTGCCAGCACGGACGCCCTTTCTGTTTGCGCGAACCGCTCAGGCCGGCGCGCCGGTCTTGGGGTTCTGGATCTCGCGCAGCGGGATCGGCGCCTGGAAGCCGGCGGCTTCGAGGGAGCTGCGGATTTCCTGGTACAGGCCCCAGCGCAGGTCCCAATACTTGCCTGCTTCGGCCCACACGCGCACGTTCACGACCACGCCGTTTTCCTTGTAGTCGACGACCTTCACCAGGGGCTTCGGGTCTTTCAGGGCGTTGGCGTTGGCATCGACGATGCCTTGCAGCTTGACCAGCACGGCGTTCAGGTCGTCGCCATAGCGCACCGGCACGGGGATATCCAGGCGACGCGTCTTGTTGCGGCTGTAGTTGGTGATGGTGGCATTCCAGACCGTGCTGTTGGGCAAGGTCAGGTGGATGCCGTCGCCTTGCACGAGCCGGGTCAGGAACAGGCCAACCTCTTCGACCGTACCCTCGGCGCCGGTGCTCAAGCCCACGTATTCGCCTGCGCGCACCGGCCGCAGGATCAACAGCATGATGCCGGCCGCGATATTCTGCAGCGTGCCTTGCAGCGCCAGGCCGACGGCCAGGCCGGCAGCGCCCAGCACCGCGATCAAGCTGGCGGTCTGCACGCCAAAGCGCGCCAGCACCGCGATCAGCGTGAAGATGCGCACCGCCCACACCACGGTGCTGTAGAACATCGGCACGATCGTCGGATCGATCTTGCTGGAACGCGTGGCGATGCGGCGCACCCAGCGGCCAAGCAGCGCCGACACCCACCAGCCGATGACCAGGATCAGCAGGGCCACCAGCAGATTGATGCCCATGTCCACCAACCTGGGGGCCCAGGCATTGAATTCGTTCAAGGCGTCTTCCATCGTTAACGCTCCCTCTTGCAAAAAGACAGCCGAAAACTTTATCAGATGCGGCTTGCAGGCAGGGCGAGATGATGAAGCCGGTGTGTCAAGCTTTGTAAGGATTCGCTCCGCGCGTCGCGCCGGCGACCTTGCGGAAGTGGTTGTCCCAGGCCCGCTCGCGCGAAGGCGGCAACAGCGGATGTTCCGCACCCGCGGCGTCGGTGCGCAGCATGGCGCCCAGGCCGCTGCTGATGAGGAAGCCCGCCTCTTGCGCGGGCGCCACGCCGCAGCCGTCGGCCAGGCGCGTCAGCCCCAGGCTGCGGCCGCTTTCGGCATCCCAATACAGCACCTGTCCGCCCACCGGGCTGGACGTGGCAACCACCTTGCCGGCGGCATCCACCGTCACCGACCCCACGTAGTTGCGCATATCGCGCAGCGCCTGCGCGGGCCCGGCGAACAGTTCCAACGCGGCGCCGCGGCGGTGGCGGCCGACCAGCGCGGGGCGGTCGCCGGCCGGCCCCATGTACTGGCAGCCGAACCATACGCTGCCGTCGGCCGCCAGCGCCAGGTGACGGATCGACAGGCGGTGGAGTTCAGGCGCGAGTTCGACCCGTTCAAGCAGGCGTCCGCTGGCCGCGTCGATATACGCCAGCGACGGGCGCATGGTGTCCAGGTTGAGTTCCAGCTTGCCGTAGTCAGGGTGCGTCAGGATGCCGCCGTTGGCCACGCACAGCGTCTTGCCGTCGGGCATCAATACGACTTCGTGCGGGCCGATGCCGCCGCTGTCGAATTCGCCGATGCGGCGGTAGTTGCCGCCCGGCGTGGCATCGTAGAGGCCCAGCACGCCGCGGCCGCCGTCGAAGTCATTCTCGGTGGCCGCCAGCAGCCGGGCGCCGTCGAAATAGGCACCGTGGCCGAAAAAATGCCGGTCGTCGGGCAACGGCAGTTCCACCGGCGCGCGCTCGCCGCGCAGGTCGAACCCCAGGGCAAAAAAGCCCGGCTGGCGGCCGAACACCACGGCGCGCTCGCCGGCCGGATCGATGGCAAAGCTGTGACCGCGCGCGGGCATCGGCAGCACGCGGTGGTCCTGGCCGGTGGCGTCCAGCACCACCACTTCGTCGCGTCCGCCGCGTTGGCGCGCCGTGACGTACAGCGCAGCGTCGCCCGGCGATGGCACGGCCTGCGCCCCCCCCGGCCAAGCCAGGCCGGCACCGACCATGCCGCCCGCTGCAGCACTGAGTGTTCCACCGAATGTGCCACCCAGGGCCACGCTCAATCGCACGCCCAAGGCGCTGGCCGCTGCGCGCGCCAGGAAGTCGCGGCGAGTCAGCTGCGCGGGCGGCAGCCCGCCAGCCCGCCCTGCCCCGCGCGCCGAGGAACGATCAGTCGCCATCGAGCGCGTTGAATCCGATGGTGACGCCCAGCGCGGGCGCCAGGTCCTGGTCGACGATAGCCTTGCCGTTCTTCAAGGTCAGCGCGGCCAGCTCCAGCTGCCGGCGCCCCTCGGCGTCGGCCAATGCCTGGTCCAGCGGCGCAGGCACCTCGCGCAGCGTCGCCGCCGCGCTGGCCAATTCACCCAGCACCGATCCCGCCATCCATTCGCCGCCCTTGGGCAGCACATAGCCCCCCGCGGTGTAGAACGCCGCCAGCCCGTCCAGGCTGGCGGCCAGCGTGCGCGTGGTCAGGCCGCTGCGCCAGAAGGCGGCGCGCCTGGGCCGGGCGTTGGCGGCTGAATCACCCAGCACCGGCAGGATCTTCACGTCGCGTGCGAACTGCAAGCCCGTGGATAGCGCCTTCATCGCTTCGGCCGCCACTTCCTGCGGATCGCGATAGAGGTCGTTGCCGGCCTGCGGTCGGGTGAACTGGCGACCGAATTCACCCTGCGCGCTCCAGGCCTGGGCCGCGTCGCGCGACATGGCGGCCACGTTGGCCGACACCGCCACGGCGTAGCCGCAGGCGTAAGGGAATGTCGGCGTGGCGGGCTGCGTGGTGCCCGCCTGCTTGAGCAGCGCGGGTTCGCCATACAGCACGTATTCCAGCGCCGGCAGGCCCTGCACGGCCACGCTGCGGCCGGCCAGCGCGCCGGGCTTGAGCAACTCGGCGTCCTGCGCGGCGATCAACGCCTGCACCTGCTTGGGCATCACGCCGCGGGTGTCCGGCCAGAACGCCAGCCGTTCAAAGCGGTTCGCCTGCACCAGCGGCCCGAAGCGCAGGAACTCGATGCGTGCCCACGCCTGCGCCAACCCGGCGAACGCGTCTTCGACGCGCTTGGCGCCCGCCACGTCCGGCTTGCTGCACCAGGGGCCCAGCGCCCCTTCCAGTGCGCCGGCGGCCTCGGCCATGGCGGCCACCGCTGGCCGGGCGTAGCCCTGCGCCAGGCGCTCGCCCAGGTCGGCGGGCAATTCGGCGCGGGCCGCCAGCGGCCAGGCCGATGCCCCGGCCAGCAACAGCGCGGCGGCCGAGGCCTTGGCCGGCAGGGACCGGCGTGCAACAGGGAATGGCATCACAGCGACTCCAGGAAACGAATGAGATCGGCGCGTTCTTCGGGCGTCATCGCCACGACGCGATCGCGCGCGGGCTGGCCCGCGCCGCCGTGCCACAACACGGCTTCGAGCAGCGTGCGGGCGCGGCCGTCGTGCAGCCAGGTGGCGGTGGGGTTCACGGTCTTGGTCAGGCCGATGCCCCACAGCGGCGGCGTGCGCCATTCACGGCCCGTGGCCTCGCCGTCGGCGACGCCGTCGGCCAGGTCGTCGCCCATGTCATGCACCAGCATGTCGGTGTAGGGCCAGATCAGCTGGAAGCGGTGTTCGGCCTGCCTGGCGTTGCGGCTGGTGACGTACTTGGGCACGTGGCAGGCCACGCAGTTGGCCTCGTAGAACAGTTTCTTGCCGGCCAGCACGCGGGCATCGTCGGCGTCGCGCCGCTGCGGCACCGCCAGGTTGGTGGAATAGACGGTGACGAAGTCCATCAGCTTGGCCGGCACTTCCTCGGGCCCGAAACGCGGCTGTGCGCCATGCGGCATCTTCAGGCACTGCGTCTGGGCCGGCGTACAGTCGCCGTAGTGGTTGGGGAACAGCGGCGAAGACAGCCCCATGTCGTTGGAAAAGGCGGCAGCGCTCTGCTGTTCGACCGTGGGCTGGCCGGCCTTCAAATTGAAGCGGCCCAGCACCCGCGCGCCGGTACGCACGTCGGTGACCCAGTTGGGCTTGCCCACGATACCGTCGCGCTTGTCCGCGCCCACGTTGGCCAGGATGTCCGATTCGTGGATGGATTCCAGCAGCCCCAGGCCGATCATCGGCGGCGCCAGGCGCGGCGAGATCTGCGTGTCTTTGCGCATGGGGCCGTAGCCCGGGTTTTCGATGCGGTACACGGGCTGCATCAGCGTGGCGGTTTCGCCGCCATTGAGCGCGACGGTGACCGGTGTGTATTCGATTTCCATGCGGCCTTCGGCGGGCAGGCCCGCCACCGCGAAGTTCTGCAACTGCACGCCGTAGACCGGCTCGGGCAGCATCGCCAGTTCACCCGGCGCCAGCTTGGGATGGCCGCGGTCCGGGCCTTGCGGCACGGCCAGGCGCAGCAGCAATGCAACGGCATCGGGGCGTTCGAGGGGATCAAAACCCGGCACCGAGCCGCGCCCGTCCTTGGTGTGACAGGCCTGGCACGACCGCGCATTGAACAGCGGCCCCAGGCCATCGGACGCCTGCGTGGACGCGGGCGCCGAGACCCAGTCCTTGCGGAACAGGCCATTGCCGACCTGGAATTCCTGGCGGCGTTCGAAGCTCATGTTGGCCGACGGCTGCGAGAAGATGTCGGCGTTGATGAGCTTGTTGGTGGTGGTGGCGCCCGCCTGCATGGTCTCGAAGGTCTCGGCCTTGGAGAAGTCCGACGTGGGCGCGGTAATGGCGAGGACGCGTTTGAGGTCTTCGGCAGTCAGGTCATCGCGCCCGGCGGGCGCGGGGGGAGCGGCGGCGGCGCCGGCATGGGCCGACGCCGCCAGTACAGCGGCGAATACGAGCTTCACTTGAATACGGCGTCGGGTTTATCCAGGCTGTCGGAACCTTCGATGGCGACCTTGCCCAGGTCCAGCAACGTGATCACACGTTCCAGGCTGCGGGTCTGGTCGACTAGGCGGTCGATGGCGGCCTGCACCACGGCGTTGCCTTCCTTGTTGCCGTCCGCAATCATCTGGTCGTAGGTCTCGATCGTTTCGGCGCGAACCCTGAGCGCCTGCATGGCGGCCACGGTGGCGTCCAGCTTGGCGCGCACTTCGACGTCCAGCTTGGGATCACGCGCCTTCACCAGTTCGGACAGGCTGGCGCCTTCCACGGTCTTGCCGTCGATGCGCGTGTACGAACCCAGGTAGACATTGCGGATGCCGATCTGGTCGTAGAAGTGCGAATTGTGGGTGTTGTCCGAGAAGCAGTCGTGCTCTTCTTCGGGATCGTGCAGCATCAGGCCCAGCTTCATGCGTTCGCCAGCCAGTTCGCCGTACGACAGGCTGCCCAGGCCGGTCAGCATCGCGATCAGGCCGGCCTTGGGGTCTTCTTCGACCGCCTTGCGCGCGGCGCCGTCCTTTTTCCAGTTGCCCACCATTTCTTCCAGGTCGGTCACCAGCAGGTCGGTCACGGCCTTCAGGAATTCGATGCGGCGTTCGCAATGGCCGCCGGTGCACTGCTTGGGATCGAAATCGGTGTGCGGGCGGTTGCCGGCGTGGCGCTCTTGCGGCGTGCCCTTGCGGTCGGCCGGCGCGGGGCCGGTGCCGTTCAGGTCCTGGCCCCACAGCAGGAATTCGATGGCGTGGTAGCCGGTGGCCACGTTGGCTTCGTTGCCGTCGGCTTCGTGCAGCACTTCGGACAGCAGTTGCGGCGTGATCTTGCTGACATCGACCGTCTTGCCGCCCACCGAGATCTTGGAATTGGCGATGACATTGACGGCGTAGTAGGCGTTCTCGTCGTTTTCGGTGCCGTAGGACGCATCGACGTAGTCGATCAGGCCTTCATCCAGCGGCCAGGCGTTCACGCGGCCTTCCCAGTCGTCGACGATGGGGTTGCCGAAGCGGTACGCCTCGGTCTGCTGGTAGGGCACGCGCGCGGCCAGCCAGGCGTCGCGGGCGGCCTTGAGCGTCTGCTCGCTGGGCTTGTGTACCAGGGCATTGATGGCATCGCGCAGCGTCTTGGCAGCGGTCAGCGAATCTTCGTAGCCAGCCAGCGCCAGGTCCGAATACGTGGTGACCACGGCCTTGGGCTGCACTGCGGCGTGCGCCGTTCCCCCGAATACCGCGGCAGCCAGTACCGCTCCCAACAACAACTTGCGCATCGACTTTCTCCCGTAACTCGAATGGAGTTCCGCCCCGCGGCGGCCCCATTCAACCTTGAATTTTGTGGATGCGAGTGTAAACAATTTTCGTTTGATATTCAGCGAAAAGTCAGATACCTGACATTTCACCGAACGAATCCACCGCTATTTTCCGGTCTCCAGACGAAAAAAAGGCCCGGGCCCTGTCGCGCAGCCGGGGCCAGCCTGGCCCCGGCGCGTCATCAGCGTTGCAGCGGCGCCTTGGCCGTTTCCTTGGCCGCCAGCACCGCAATGGCGGTGACCAGCAGCGCGGCGGCCACATACAGCGAGATCGCCAGGGTGGCGTTCCACGACTTGAACAGGCTGGCGATGATCAGCGGCGCAAAGCCCCCGCCCACGATGCCCGCCAGCGTGTAGGCCAGCGACGACCCCGCGTAGCGCACCCGGCCCGGGAACTGCTCGGTGATGAAGGCGGCCTGGGGGCCGTACATCATTGCGTGGATCAACAGGCCCACCACCACGGCGACGCAGATGGCGACGGGGTGCGCGGTGTCCATCAGCGTGAAAAAGACGAACGCCCACACCATGCCCAGCGCCGCGCCGGCCAGGTACACCGGACGACGCCCGATCTTGTCCGACAGGTGCCCGAACAGCGGCACGGCCAGGGCATTCAATGCCGCGCCCAGCATGGTCGCGGTCAGCGCCATGGGCCGTGACAGGTGCAGCACCGTCGTCACGTAGGTCAGCGTGAACACCACCACCAGCGCGTACAGCACGTCCGAGCCGATGCGTGAGCCGCCGGCCACCAGCAACTGGCGCCAGTGCTGGCCCAGCACGTCCTTGATGGGCGTGCTGGCGGTTTCGCGCTTTTGTTCCATCTCCAGGAACACCGGCGTTTCTTCCACGCCGCGGCGCAGCCACAGGCCGAACAGCACCAGTGCGACGCTGGAAATGAACGGCACGCGCCAGCCCCAGGCCTGGAATTCCTCGGGGCTGAGCCAGGCCGAGATCACGGCGATGAAGCCGGTGCCGATCAGCGTGCCGCACGACGGTCCGACCTGCGTGAACGAGGCGTTGCGGCCACGTTGGTTGGGTTTGCCGTGTTCCATCGACAGCAGCACCGCGCCGGCCCATTCGCCGCCCAGCGCCACGCCCTGGATGAAGCGCAAGGCCACCAGCGCCACCGGCGCCCAGACGCCCCAGCTGGCGTAGGTGGGCAGCATGCCCATCAGGCCGGTCGAGATGCCCATGATCACCAAGGTAGCGACCAACACGAACTTGCGGCCCAGGCGATCGCCCAGGTGACCGAACACGAAGCCGCCCAGCGGCCGCGAGACGTACCCGACCGCATAGGTCGAGAACGCCAGGATGGTGCCCGTCAGCGGATCGAACGATGGAAAGAAGATCGAATTGAAGACCAGCGCGGCCATCAGGTTGTAGATGGTGAAGTCGTACCACTCCAGCGTGGTGCCGACCGAGCTGGCCATGGCCAACCGTTTCATCTTGTCCGGCGAGGCCGCCGGGTGCGCGGTTGCCGGCGCATGCAGCGTGTTTTCAGCCATTGTGTTTCCCCATGTGTGGTGTGTGGATTGCGCCGCAGATCAGCGCAGGTCGGCGTCCGCCAGCTTCCAGCCCAGCGCCAGCAGCCAGGCGTCGGCGGCGCGTACGCCCAGCGCCGCAGCTGCCTGCTCGGCCAGCGCCCGGGCCGCGTCGGCCGAGCTGGCCTCGACGACGAACAGCGGGTCCAGGCGGCGGTTTTCGGTGGACTCACGCGGCAGCGGGCCGCTCAGGGCGGCATCCGGCGCCAGCAGGTACGACTGCACGAAGCCGTCGGTCTTGGCCAGCGTGGCGCCTGTCTCGGCGGCGCGGTCGACCAGCGCCGCGGCGTCGCCACCGAACACCAGCGGCAGCACGGCGATATGGCTGCCGCTGCCGAAGCCGGTCACGGCCTGCACGGCGCAGACGCGGCGCATCGGGTCGCGCATACGGTCAAGATTGGTCACCGACCACGGCGTCTGGCGTTCGAATGCCGCGCGGTAGTCGGCGGTGGTGAAGGCGCCCAGCGATTCCGTGCGGTAAAGGCCCAGGTATTTGCGTCCGCCCGACAGCGAGAAATAGCGCGCCCCCGACACGAAGCCCGGGATGCGCACGCGCTCTTGGACGTGCTCTCGGTCGTACCAGCGATTGAAATCGGTTTCGAATGCGGGATCGACGTCGCAGGCGACGAACAGCATCCCGTTGGGCGGCAGCGTGGAAGACGTGTTGGCTTGGCTCATGGCAAGAAGAAAAACCCTTCGGTTGCAGAAGGGGGTCATCTTCGGCCGACAGGCCTTTTCCAGCCAAACGAGTAATTTTTCGCGGCGGCAACAGAATTACTGAAAGCCCACTAAGGGATAACTCTATTGCGTCGAACCGAATTTAGGCGACGTGACCGACGCGGTGTACTGGTCGGATGCGCGGCTGGCCAGTTCGGCCACCAGCCGAATGGCATCGGACCCGGCGCCTTCCAGGTAGCTCACCACCAGCAATTGCGGCGGCACGGGCATGTCGCTGCGAATCACCTGCATCTCGCCGCGCGCCACGTATTCGTAGATGGGCGGTAACGGCACCAGCGCACGGCCGAAACCGCTGCGCACCAGTCGCGCCAGCGCCGAGATCGAGCTGACACAGTGCACCTTGCCCAGCGGAATGCCGGCCTCGCGAAACAGGTTCTTCAGCGCTTCGTGCGGTTGCGACCCGGGGCTCATGGTCAGCACGGGTTCGCTCAGCAATTGCTGCACCGTCAGCGTTTCTTCGTCGCCCGCCGGCCCGACCCAGCCCATCTCCATCGGCAGGCACGGCGTGCTGATGACGCCCGTGTCCGTCAGCAAGTCGGTCTGGAAGGCGATGTCCAGCGTACCTTCACGCAGGCCGCGATGCAGTGCGCGGGTGGTTTCGGAAGTCAGCTGCACCTCGATGCCCGGATAGGTGGACCTCAGGTTGGTCAGAAAGCCGATCAGCCAGGTATGCACCACGGTTTCGATGGCGCCGATACGCACCAGGCCGAAGACTTCGTCGCCGGTGCGGCCCAGCGACAGGATCTGCTGGCGCAGTTCGAGCAGGCGTTCACCGTAATCCAGCAGGCGCGTGCCCACCGCCGTCAGCCGCAACTCTTTGGCATCGCGTTCGAACAGCCGCGCCCCGATGTCCTCTTCGAGCGAGGCGATGCGGTTGGCCACCGCGGCCTGGGTGATGTGCAGGCGGTCGCTGGCCGCACGGAAACTGCCCAGGCGGGCGGACCACAGAAATGCTTCGACAAAACGGGTATTCATATGCGCGGCGCGCCTGGCGACGCGCCCCTTTCCAGGTAAGCCAAGGCGGCAAGCCTTGATCCGCCCACATCCTACCGCCTGACGGCGCACGGCCGCCACTGCCGCCCTGCCGCGGTGCCGATCATGCACCAATCTGGTTCACGCCGGCCCCCAACGATGGCGCCGCCCCGTGCGTCGCCCCGGGAGACCCTGCCATGTTTACAAGTTGGCACGCGTCTTGCTTGTGTCCCTGGTATGCAAGCTTGTCTACAAGCGCCCATCCCGCCGACCAGGAGTTCCGCATGACCGACCGCCCCGCGCCCTTTGCCTTCAACGCCACCCGCCGCAAGCTGATGCAGGGCGCCGCGCTGGGGGCCGCCGCGTTGGCCGCGCCCGCGCTGGTGCGCGCGCAATCCGGCCCGACCATCCGCATCGGCTACTGGCCGGTGGCAGCCGGGCTGCCGTTCTATGCCGCCATCGAAAAGGGCTACTTCAAGGAAGCCGGCCTGAATGTCGAGGCGCTGAAGTTCGCCGGCGCCCAGCAGGTCATGGAAGCCATGCTGGCCGGCCGCGCCGACGGCAGCGCCAATGGCACGGGTTCCGCCAACCTGGCCATCGGCGAGATCGCCTCGCCCGGCCTGTTCAAGATTTTTGCGTCCAACCCCAGCAACGCCAAGAACGTGCTGGACGAGTTCATCGTCGCGAAAGACAGTCCCATCCAATCCATCGCAGACCTCAAGGGGAAAAAGGTCGGTTCTGGACCCGGCATCCAGAATGCCACGCTGGCCAAAGCAGTGCTGGAGCGCGCCGGCGCAACCGGGGCAACCGTGGTCGAGTTGGCAATCAGCCAGCACGTCGCCGCGGTTGCCGCCGGCCAGTTGGACGCGTGCTACACGCTGGAACCCACGGGCACGGTCGGCCGCCTGAACGGCACCACCCGCGTGCTGGAAGCGGGCGTGATCGCCAAGTACGTGCTGGGCGATCCGATGGCGCCGTGGTTCGGCGGCTCGGCCTCGCTGACCACCGCGTTCCTGAAGAAGCATCCCGAGGAAAGCAAGAAATTCATCGCCGCGTACGCGCGCGGCATCGAGCTGATTCGCACCAAACCGGACGAGGCGCGCCCCTTCATGAAGGGCTACACCGCCATCGAAGGCCCCATGACCGACGCCGTGCCGCTGGCCGCCTACACGCTCTACAACGAGTTCACCCCCGGCGACATCCAGTACTTCCAGAAGTTCTTCGACCTGTTCGCCGACAAGGGCATCTTCGCGCAGAAGGTCGACGTGGCCTCGATGCTGTACAAGGGCTGAGCCATGGATGCGATCAACGCCAACCGCGCGCCCGGCGCACCGGCCGCCGCCGTGGCCGCCAAGCCGGCCGCCACGGTGACGCCCCCTGCCATCACTGGCGCGCCGACGTCACGCCCGCCGCGCAAATGGACCGCCACACGCCTGTTGCCGCTGATCGGCCCGCTGGCGCTGTTCGTGGTGTGGGACCTGGTGGTGCGGCTGCAACTGGTCAGCCCCGTGCTGCTGCCCACGCCGGGCGCCACGCTGGTGGCGCTGGCCAAGGGCATGGCAGGCGGCCCGCTGCTGGGCGATTTCCTGGCGTCCGTCAACCGCACGCTGCAAGCCTTCGTGATTGCCGGGGTGATCGGCGTGCCGCTGGGCGTGCTGCTGGGCAGCAACGAAAAGGCCTATCGCAGCGTGGAATTCCTGGTGGACTTCTTTCGCTCGACGCCGTCGTCCGCGCTGATTCCGCTGTTCCTGATGATCTTCGGCGTGACCGACATGAACAAGATCGCCATCGCCGCCTTCGCGGCCGTGCTGGTGATCCTGTTCAACAGCGCCTATGGCGTCATCAACGCCCGCAAGCAACGCGTGATGGCGGCGCGGGTCATGGGCGCTTCACGCTGGCAGATCTTCAAGGACGTGCTGATCTGGGAAAGCCTGCAGCCGACCTTCGTGGGCCTGCGCAGCGGCGTGTCGATGGCGCTGGTCATCGTGATCGTAGCCGAGATGTTCATCGGCGCCGACAGCGGGTTGGGCAATCGCATCATCAATGCCCAGCAGGTGCTGAACGTGCGCGAGATGTACGCGTCGATCCTGGCCGCAGGCGCCCTCGGCTATGTGCTGAACATTGTCTTTCTGGTGCTGGAAAAGCGCGTGGTCCACTGGAGCGGCCGATAACCATGTCCACTGTCATCAACCCCGTCATCGCCCCTGCCCCCGCGCCCGCGCCGTTCGAGCCGGGCCCGGCCGGCACGCACATCACGATTCGCGGCCTGACCAAGTATTTCGCCGGCTGGCCGCTGTACGAGAACTTCAACCTGGACATCCCCAAGGGCAAGATCGTCTCGGTGTTCGGTCCCAACGGCTGCGGCAAGTCCACGCTGATCAACATGATCGCGGGGCTCATCCCCATCGATGCCGGCGAGATCCTGTTCGACGGCAAGTCGCTGGCGCAGACCAAGATCGGCTACGTCTTCCAGAACTACCGCGAAGCCATGTTCCCGTGGCTGCGCACCATCGACAATATCGCCTATCCGTTGCGGCTGGAAGGCCGCAGCAAGGCCGAGGTCGACGCGCGGGTGGAAGAACTGGTGGCGTCGTTCGACGTCAAGTTCGATCTCAAACGCTATCCGTATGAACTGTCGGGCGGGCAGCAGCAGACCGCCTCGATCATGCGCGCGCTGGCCCCTGGCCCCGAAGTGCTGTTCCTGGACGAGCCGTTTTCCGCGCTGGATTTCGAGATGACGCTGTTCATCCGCGAAAAGCTGCAGGAAGTCTTCATGCAGACGGGCACCACCATGCTGCTGGTGTCGCACGATCTGGAAGAAGCCGTGTACCTGGCCGACCAGGTGCTGCTGCTGACCAAGCGGCCCACCCGCGTGGCCGAAATCCTGGACTACGGCGATGCCCGTCCCCGCACCGTCGAGACCCTGTCCGAACCCAACTTCATCGGCATGAAGAAACTGAGCCTGGAAATCTTCCAGCGCGAAGTGCGCCGCTAGTCATACCCGCCCTTTTCCGGAGAATCCGCCATGACCCAGGAAACCATCGATCAATACGTCCGCAGCGCACTGGCGCTGTCGGGCTATGCGCTGCGCGAGGCGGATACTGCCGACGTCGTGCAGCAGTTCTCGCGCATCCAGGACATCGCCGCCACGTTCATCGACGAGGCCTTGCCGGTGGAATTGGAATCGGCATCGGTGTTCCGCCCGTGAGCAGCGCCGTCCTGGAAATTGCGCGGCAGGTGCACAGCGGCGAACGCAGCGCCGTCGCGGTGCTGCAGGCCACGCTGGCCCGCGTGCGCGAGCTTGACCCGCAGTACAACGGCTTCACTGCCGTCGTCGAGGCCCGCGCCCGCGCCGAGGCCGCCGCCATCGACGCCCGACGTGCGCGCGGCGAGACTCTGCCGCCCCTGGCTGGCGTACCCTACGCGGTCAAGAACCTGTTCGACATCGCCGGCGAGACCACGCTGGCCGGCGGCCGCGTCAACGCCGGCAACCCGCCCGCGCCACGCGATGCCACGCTCGTGACGCGTCTGCGCGACGCCGGCGCCGTGCTGGTGGGCGCATTGAACATGGACGAACACGCCTACGGCTTCACCACTGAAAACACCCACTACGGCGCCTGCCGCAATCCGCACGACGTCACCCGCATCGCGGGCGGCTCATCGGGTGGCAGCGCCGCCGCGGTGGCCGGCGGCCTGGTGCCGCTGACGCTGGGGTCGGACACCAACGGCTCGATCCGCGTGCCCGCGTCACTGTGCGGCGTGTTCGGCCTGAAGCCCACCTTCGGCCGATTGGCGCGCACCGGGTCCTACCCCTTTGTCGGCAGCCTGGACCATCTGGGGCCCTTTGCCGCCGATGCCGCAGGCCTGGCCGCCGCCTACGACGCGCTGCAAGGCCCCGACCGCGACGACAACGCCTGCGCGCAACGCGCCGCGGAACCGACACTGGCCGGCCTGGCGTCGGACCGGCCGCTGCGCGTGGCGGTGCTGGGCGGCTACTTCGCCCACTGGACCGGCCCCGAGGCCCGCCTGGCCGTCGACATCGCCGCCCGCGCGCTGGGCGCCGTCGATACCGTGGAGCTGGCCGGCGCCGAGCAGGCCCGCGCCGCGGCCTTCATCATCACGGCGGCCGAAGGCGGTGCGCTGCATCGCCGCCGCCTCACCACGCAATACGACGACTACGAACCGCATTCCCGCGCCCGCCTGGCGGCCGGCAGCCTCGTGCCCGCAGCCTGGGTGCAGCAGGCGCAGCGCATCCGCCAACGCGTGTACCGCGAAGCCCTGGCGCTGTTCGACCACTACGACGTGCTGATCGCCCCCGCCACGCCCGTGCCCGCCACCGTGATCGGCACCGACAGCCTGACGCTGGCCGGCCGGCAGTTACCCGCGCGCGCCAGCATGGGCCTGTTGACCCAGCCGATCTCGTGCCTGGGCCTGCCTGTGTGCGCCGCGCCGACCTGGCCAGGCGTCGGCCGCGACGCGCACCTGCCGCTGGGCGTGCAATTGATCGGCGCGCCGTGGCGCGAAGCCGACTGCCTGCTGGCCGCACACCGGCTGGAGCAGGCCGGCGCGGCAGGCGTGCGCACCGTCACGGCCGCTGTAGCCGCCGCCCCAGCCGCCTCAGAGGCTGCGGCATAAATCCGCCCATCGACCGTCACCCCAGGCCCCCCCATGGACTCCCCATTCGCCGTCCTCGATACGCCCCGCAACCTGGCTGATGCCGCCTACGGCACGCTCAAGCGCGACATCCTGGATTTCCGGCTGGCGCCCGGCGACCGCTTCACCGAAACCGAGATCGCCGACCGCTTGCGCGTCAGCCGCACGCCGGTGCGCGAAGCCCTGTTCCGCCTGGAACGCGAGGGCTACCTGGAGGTCCGCCAGCGCAACGGCTGGCTGGTCAAGCCGCTGGACTTCGACACGCTGGACCACTTCTACGAACTGCGCAGCGTGCTGGAAACGGCGGCGGTGCGCACCCTGTGTGCACCAGGCCAGATTCCCGATCCCCTGCGCGCGCTGCAACCGCTGCTGGACACCTGGCTGGTGGATGCCGAAGACCATTCCCATGATGGCGAATGGTTGGCCAACCTGGACGAGCGCTTTCACATGGACCTGGTCGCCGCGGCCGGCAACCCCGAAATCGCGCGGGTGCACCGCGCGGCCACCGAGCGCATCCGCATCGTGCGGCAACTGGATTTCACCCAGCCTGAACGCATCGCCCGCACCTATGCCGAACACGGCGCCATCCTGACCGCCATCCTGCAACGCGATGCCGGGCAAGCGACCGCGCTGCTGCAAGCGCATATCGGCGACAGCCAGGCCGCCGTGCGCAAGATCACGCTGCATCGCATGTACGCCACGCGCCGCGCGCAGGCGGCCTAGGCGCTTCGGCATGACAACCGACACCGCGCAGCGAGCGGGCCTGCGCCCGCCGCCCGCGGCACCGTGTCGTTCAGCGCGGCCGCAGCCAGCGGTCCAGCCGCCGCGTGACGAACGGGATGCACACGTACACCATCACCGGCGTCAGGGCGACGCTGGTGATCAGTGCGCGCCAGAACACCGGCAGCACCGTGAGGTGTTCGCTGACCAGCAACGAGAACGCCAGCAGCACCGGAAAATACGCCAGCCAGATGCTGACCGCCTGCTTCCAGCGCGGCGGCGTGCTGCTGCTTTGCGTGCCGAACCAGGCGTCCATGCCGCTGACGCGGCGCGCATGGCTGGCGCGTACCAGGTTGGCGCCGCGTTCCAGCCACATGCGGCGCGGCAAGGACTTTTCCCAGCGCGTCAGGCTGGCCTCGTCGTTGAAACGCAGCACGATCTGGTACTGGTCGCCGCCTTCGGGCGGTTGCAGCACGCCCGACCCGAGAAAGCCGGGAAAGCCCGCGGCCAGGATTTCGCCCTGGCGCATCCAGGACAGGAAATCGCCGTAGCGTTCGGGCGTGATGTGACGGGTGACCAGCATGGTGACCGGGGCGGAAACTGCGGAACTGGACATGGCGGAACTCCTGGGGCAGCGTACAGCGTGTTATGCAGTGTTTACCCTAGCAAGCCGCATGCCAGCCTTGCAGCGCAGCATCTGCCCCGCAGCAAGAGCGATATTGACCACCGCCGCAGAAATTGCGCACCGCAGCAGACACCATATTGGTGATTACCCTAAATAACGCACCATGACGGTGCATGAGCAAGCAGGAATTCGATGGACATCAATCTGCCCGACGTCGTCGCCGAGGTCACCGCCGCTTTCGCCCGCTATGAAACCGCCCTGGTCAACAACCAGGTCGACGTACTGGACGAGCTGTTCTGGAACAGTCCCCACACCCTGCGCTATGGCGCCGGCGAAAACCTGTACGGCTACGACGCCATCCGCGCCTTCCGCGCGGGCCGCTCGCCGCAAGGCTTGGCGCGCCGCGTACTGCGCACGGCGATCACCACCTATGGCCGCGATTTCGCCACTGCCAACATCGAATTCCAGCGCGACGGCAGCGACCGCATCGGCCGCCAGAGCCAGACCTGGCTGCGCACGCCAGCGGGCTGGCGCGTGGTGTCGGCCCACGTCAGCCTGATGGCGGGCTGACCCGGCAGCAAGGCCTGACCCGCTTCAAGCCGCGCCATAACCTTATTGGCCCTATGGCATTGAGCCGTCACGAGGACAGGTCTACACTGGCCTTTCCCTAGTCCCCTGGAGCATCCGCCCTATGAGCACCTACAAGATCGCTGTCTTCGTCGGCAGCCTGCGCGCCGCGTCGATCAACCTGCGCCTGGCCCGTGCGCTGGAAAAACTGGTACCTGCGGACTTCAAGTTCGACTACGTCAGCCTGGGCGATGTGCCCCTGTACAACCAGGACAACGAGAACAACCTGCCCGCGCCCGCCGCCAAGCTCAAGCAGCAGATCCAGGACGCACAGGGCATCCTGTTCGTGTCGCCCGAGCACAACCGCTCGTTGCCCGCCGCCGTCAAGAACGCGATCGACTGGGGCTCGCGTCCGTGGGGCCAGAATTCCTGGACCGGTAAGGCCGTGGGCATCGTGGGCACCTCGCCCAGCGCCGCCGGCACCGCGCTCATGCAGCAGCACCTGCGCAACATCCTGGCTGCCGAAGGCGCCGCGGCCCTGACCACGCCGGAAGTCTTCCTGCAGTACACCGATGGCCTGGTCGACGATCAGTACAACATCACCAACGAAGGCACGCGCAAGTTCCTGCAAGGCTGGATCGACCGCTACGTCGACTGGATCAAGAAGTTCAACGCCTGATCGCCGCCGTGGCCGGGTCCGGGGCGCCTCCCCGCCCGGCACCGATCGCCCGCTTACCTCCGGGCGATCAAGCCCCCCGATACGTCGGGGGGTTTTTTTATGCGCGCGTCTTATCCCCCTGAACTGTGGAGAAGCTTGAGGACAGGTGTGGGGCAGTCTCGAAAAACCGTGTGGCGCCAAGCACTTGCGATAGCCGGTCAAAAATTGCGCAATCGTCCATTTGGCTCATTTTTGGGCCACTTATCCACTGCCATGGGGATGAATCGGGCCTTGCCAGACGTTGCCGCGCCGCCTCATGCCGCGGTTGTGCATTTGTCCCAGCATTCTGTGGACAAGCATGAGGACAGACTGAGGGCAGGTACATATTTCCCTTGCGCATCAATGACCTGCAAGGGGTGGTCAAGAAAGGCCCAAATCGGCGGGGGATGGCGCCATGTTGTCCCCGGGAAATGTGGATAAGGCTGAGGACAGCCTGCGGGCAGACGCAAAAATTCCTTTGCCAGCAAGACCTTGCGAGGGGCGGGCAATAAACGATCAGGCCGGGGCCCAGTCCGCATCCGCGGACCGGCATCCCGACGGCAGCCCATGGCGGCCCAAGCTTGTCCCCATGGAATGTGGACAAACCTCTGAACAGCCGCATGACAAGCTGAAAAACGCCTTATCCAACAATCACTTGGAATGAGCGCTCACAAAATGAGCAGACGCCCGGCAAGCCCGACCGCCTTCCGGGCATCCGCGCGGACACGTCCCGCGGCACAGCGTCCCGCCCGCGGCGCGGTCGTCAGCCTTCGTTGCCTTCCAGGCGCATGCCGATCTTCAACCCGACCTGCCAGTGGGCCACCTTGCCGTCCTTGATGTGGCCACGCACCTCGGTGACTTCGAACCAATCGAGATTGCGCAGGGTTTCGGATGCGCGCGCGATGGCCTGGGTGATGGCGTCGTCGGTGGACTTGGTGGAAGAGCCCACCAATTCGATCTGCTTGTAGACATGGTTCGACATAGCTCGTCTCCGGTGTAGAGGGGTGAGTCGCGAATCGTCGGCAGCGCGCGATGTTCCGGCGCTTACGACCGGCAATCCATTCGAACACCCAGGATACCTGCTGCGCGCTAGAGTGGTGTTACGAGTTCCGACGTCCGCGGCCTCGGTCGCGACCCGCCACTCGCTTTTCGCAACCGCTAGCAAGGAGGTCTCGTCATGCCAGAACGGAAAACCCTGCAACGCGCCTCGCGCGACAAGCAGCAAGGCAAATCGGCATCCACCCAGGCCGGCGAATTCGTCCGCGACGAAATCGACCGCGTCCGCAAAGGCAAGCACGGCGTGCGCTCGACCAAGCAGGCCATCGCCATCGGCCTGTCGCAGGCGCGCCGCGCCGGCGTCGCCCTGCCCGCCCCCAAGAAGGCCAGCGCCGCCACCCAACGCAAGGCGGAACAAGACAGCCAGGCCGCCCACGACGGCCACGCCAAGTCCGCCACGCGCGCCCGCGCCACGACGCGCGCCCTGAAGCAGGAAAGCACCAAGCCGGCCTCCAAGGCCGCGTTGTCGCGCCATGCCAGCAAGGCGGCCACATCGCGCACCGCCGCGGAGCGCTCGGCTGCCGCCAAGAAAGCCGCGGCCACCAAGGGCGCGGCGGGCCGTTCCGCTGCGGCCAAAAAGGCGGCGCGCACCCGGGCGGCGAATGCACGAGCCGCCGCGCATCATTGATGCCTGGCAGCGTTGCCGGGCAATGCTTGCTGCCGCATCACTGCCCGGTTTCTACGCCCGCCTCGAAGTCGCGCAAGCGCGCCTGCAGAAACTCGCGCAAGCGCTTGACCGTCGGCGACAGCAGCATGCGGTGCACGCACAAGAGGTACAGCGGCGACGGCTCGCTGGCGTAGTCGGGCAGCGCCTCGACCAGCCGGCCGGCGCGCAGGTCGCCCAGCACGTCGTAGCGCGACTTGTAGGCCACGCCGTGCCCGGCCAGCGCCCAGCGCCGCACCAGGTCGCCGTCGTCGCCAACGCGGTCGCCCTTGACCGGCACCACCTGGCTGGCGCCGCCGCGCTCGAACATCCAGCGGTCATGCAGCGATTCGCCCAGCACGAAACACAGGCAGTTGTGGCGGCGCAGGTCGGCCGGCGCCTGCGGCATGCCATGGCGCGCGAAATACGCGGGCGATGCGCACACCACCCGGCGGTTGTGCTCGCCCAGCGGCAGCGCCACCAGGCTGGAATCGTTGGGCGTGCCGTAGCGCAGGGCAATATCGACCGGCTGCCGGTACAGGTCGGCCAGCCGGTCGCTGATGCGCACCTGGAAGCTCACGCGCGGATGGCGCAGCTGGAATTCGTCCAGCCAGGGCAGCAGCACATTGCGGCCCAGGTCCGACGGAATCGACACCGACAAGGTGCCCGAAATCGCGGTCTTGTCGCGTGCCAGCGCATTCTGGCCCGCCTGCAAGGTCGACAGCGCGGCGCGCGCATATTCCAGGTAGCGCTCGCCGTCGCTGGTCAGGCGCAGGCTGCGCGTGGACCGCACGAACAGCCGTGTTTCCAGCGTCAGTTCCAGCCGCTTGAGCGCCGCGCTGGCGACCGCGGGCGTCAGGTCCAGCTCGCGCGCCGCCGCTGAAAAACTGCCGTGATCCGCCGCCGCGACAAAGATCCGCAGGTCTTCAAACCGAAGCATGATGGGCTCATTTTCAAAAAATTATTGAAACTGAGTCCGATGCTAGCCGGTTTTTCATTGTCCGCGGACAGGTAATCATGGCCATACCCCCCCGAACCTGCAATGGAGTCCCCCATGAAAATCGAACTGAACGGCAAGAAGGCCCTGGTCACCGGATCGTCCGGCGGCATCGGCCTGGCCATCGCCCAGGGCCTGGCCGAGGCCGGTGCACAAGTCGTACTGCATGGCCGCAACGCCGATAAGCTCAAGCAGGCCGCCGACGCCATCGCGCGCCAATATCCCGCCGCGCAGGTCAGCACCGTGCAGGCCGACATCGCGACCGCCGACGGCGCCGCCTCGATCTGCGCCGCGCATCCCGACATCGACATCCTGGTCAACAACGCTGGCTTCTTCGAGCCCAAGTCGTTCACGGAAATCACCGACGACGACTGGCAGACCATGCTGGACACCAACGTCATGAGCGGCGTGCGCCTGTCTCGCTACTACCTGCCGCGCATGCTGGCCGCCAACTGGGGCCGCATTGTCTTCATTTCCAGCGAATCGGCGCTGCACATCCCCACCGAAATGATCCACTACGGCGTCAGCAAGACCGCGCTGCTGGCCGTGTCGCGCGGCCTGGCGGAATTGACGGCGGGCACCGGCGTCACCGTCAACGCGGTGCTGCCCGGCCCCACGCGTTCGGAAGGCGTGGCCGACTTCTTCGCCGAAATGGCCAGGGAACAGGGCGTGTCGCAAGACCAGATGGAACGCGACTTCATCGCCCAGCACCGCCCCAGCTCGCTGCTGCGCCGCCTGGCCACCGTGGAAGAAGCCGCCAACATGGTCGTGTACGCCTGCTCGAAACAGGCATCGGCCACCAACGGCGCCGCGTTGCGCGTCGATGGCGGCGTGGTGCGCACCATCGCCTGATCCCCCCTTTTCGAACCCTGACTCATCGAGCCCCCATGAAAGCCATCGCCTACTTCCAGAACCTGCCCGCCAACGATCCCCAATCGCTGCAGGACATCACCGCCGCCGACCCCGCGCCCGGCGACCACGACCTGCTGGTCGAGGTCAAGGCCATATCCGTCAACCCGGTGGACGTGAAGATCCGCGCCAACCGCAAGCCCAAGGACGGCCAGCCCGAAATCATCGGCTGGGACGCCGCCGGCATCGTGCGCGCCGTCGGCGCCAAGACCAGCCTGTTCAAGCCCGGCGACCGCGTCTGGTATGCCGGCGCCCTGACGCGCCCCGGCGCCAATAGCGAGCTGCACGTGGTGGACGAGCGCATCGTCGGCCGCATGCCGCAAAGCCTGGACTTCGCCCAGGCGGCCGCCCTGCCGCTGACCACCATCACCGCGTGGGAACTGCTGTTCGACCGCCTGCGCGTGCTGGACAACGCCGCCCCCAGCCAGGGCACCTTGCTGGTCATCGGCGCGGCGGGCGGCGTAGGGTCCATCCTGGTCCAGCTGGCCCGCCAACTGACCGGCCTGACCGTCATCGGCACCGCGTCGCGGCCCGAAACCCAGGCGTGGGTGCGCGAGCTGGGCGCCCACCATGTCATTGACCACAGCAAGCCGCTGACCGAAGAACTCAAGCGCATCGGCTATCCGCAAGTGAGCTTCATTGCTGGCCTGAACCAGACCGACAAGCACTTCGCGCAGATGGCCGAGGCCGTCGCCCCGCAAGGCAAGATCGCCCTGATCGACGATCCCGCGGCCATCGACGTGCGCCTGCTCAAGGGCAAGTCGGCCTCGCTGCACTGGGAATTCATGTTCGCGCGCCCGCTGCATGGCACGCCCGACCTGATCGCCCAGCACGAACTGCTGAACCAGGCCGCACGGCTGATCGACAACGGCACCCTGCGCACCACGCTGGGCGAGCACTACGGCAAGATCAACGCCGAAAACCTGCGCCGCGCGCACGCCTTCATCGAAAGCGGCAAGGCCCAGGGCAAGGTAGTGCTGGAAGGCTTCTGACACCCACCCGCCCGTTTCAGAAACGACGCGGGCGGGCCCTGAAAAAAATAGGACGGCTGTCTCGCATTGCCGTAAAGAAAGAGGTACAAACTCGACTGCGCGCGGCAGGCTTTCGGCTTGTCGCCGCGTTTTCAGGAGTTTGCTCTGATCTGTCACCTGTTCGGCCAAGCCGCGGAACCCATGCTCTGGGGCATGGTGGCGTTCGCCTTGCTGATGCTGCGGCTGGTCCCCCTGCAAGGGTGGAAAGCGGCCGTCGTCGCCGGGGTCACCGCCGGGCTGGTGTTCGACACGATCCAGTTCCGGGTCGGCCCGCCGCGCATGTGGGATTCGCTGGTGCTGGGGTCGGTGCTGGCCGCCCTGCTGGTGGCCGCCGTGCTGGAAGGGCTGTTCCTGCTGCTGCAGCGGTTGCGCGCCCGCAGCCTGCGGTCCCGGACCTGACCCGCAAGGCAGGCTATGCCGCCCCCGTCGGCGGCGCGGTTACATCCCGTTGACGCCGCTGCAAGCTTCTTCACAGAGCTTGATCAAATCCCGTTAAAAAACGCTGGCCGCCGGCATCAGAATGCCGAATGTCCGGCCGCCCGACGGCCGTGGACTCCCTTCGGAGATCGATCCATGAAAACCGCCCGAGCCGCCGTGCTCATGTCCCTGGCGGCCCTCTGCGCAGGCTGCGCCGACGGCACCGCCATCCCCACCGGCAACCGCTACGCGCCGTCGCTGGCGTCGTCGGTACGGCTGTATTCCGACCCGCCGCATGCGCCTTATGAAGTCGTGGGCCTGGTCAAGGCCGAAAGCTCGGCCGGCATCAGCGCGCAGGAATCGATGGAATACGCCATCGAGGAACTGAAGAAACAGGCCGCCAGCCTGGGGGCCAACGGCGTCCTGCTGACCGGCAATGGCGCACGCGTCACGGGTACCGACACCACCACGACCTACGACAAGCACAGCCGCCACGCCAGCAGCAGCGACGTCACCGCCCAATTCGTGGAAGGCCGCGCCATCGTCGTGAAATAGGCGGGATGCGGCGGCGTCGTTGACGGCGCGGGCCGTTGGTACGGATCAATCACCCGCCCTGTTCGGCCTGGGCGCAGACCGCGCCGGGTCAGGCCTGGCCCTCGCGCTTGGCGCGGGCATGGGGGTCGCTGATCTCGGCATCCAATTGAGCGATCAGCCAATCGAACCAGCCATTCTCGGTGCGCGCATACACCACCGCGGACGGCGTCTTGCCTTCACGCCAGCCCGGCTGATGCGCATCCATCCAGGCGGACAGGCTCTTGTGCGGCGCCAGCAGGCCGGACAGCCACGACCACACGTATTCCGGCACGTTGCGCCGAAAGCCCTTGGCGCTGGCGTAGATCGTCGGCTCAAGCGGCAGGTTGCCCGAGCGGGCCAGCTTGGCCTGGACCCGGCGCAGCGTCTCGGCCGCGGCCTGCAATTGTTCGGTGCTGAGCTTTTTCACGTAACGACTCCTGGACTGGTTTTGCCGGATTATCGCCGTAGCAGCGGGCGCTTGCCAGCGGACATTCACACCGGCCGGCAGATTCAACGGGGCGGTTGCAGCGCCAGCAGCAGGGTCGCGCTGAAACGCGAGCCGGGCTCCAGCACTTGCAGGCCGGTACGAGTGTCCCCCGCCGCCGCCAGATTGAAGGCATCCGCCACGTTGGTCACGGGTTCAACGCACAGGAACGACGAGCCCGGCGCCGTGTACACCACCAGGTGCGCGAAGGCCGGATCGGCGTGCAGCGCCAGTTCGTGTCCATCCGGCCAATGCAGCGTGGCACGCCCGCCCCATTGCGACAGATAGGTATCGCAGCCCGCGGCCGACCAACCCAACTCGCGCACATGGGTGGTCTGGCTGCCCGTGGGCAAGCCATCGGCATCCGCCGGCCAGTGGCGGCGCGCATGCAGCGACACCCGCTCGGCCGTGAAATAGGGATGAATGCCGCAGCCGAACGGCATCGGTGAATCGCCTTTGTTGATCATCAGCAGCGTCAGCGACAGGCCGCGCGAGTCCAGCCGATAGCGCTGCACGCATTCAAATGCCCAAGGCCAACCCAGCACGCCGGCGGGCTGGTCCAGCACCAGATCCACCGCATCGTCGGCCAGGTGGCGTACCTGCCAGGCCTGGTACAAAGCGCTGCCGTGAATGGCTAGCGGCCGTCCCGGCAACGACTGCAAGGGATGCCGCGCACCGTTGAAGGTAAACACGCCATCGCGCACCCGGTTGGAATACGGCGCCAGCGGATAGGAACCCGCGCGCGGCCACTTCGCAGGTGGCCATTCGGATTCGGCCAACGGCACGATCCAGTCGTGCGCGTCGGTCGACAGGCGCGTCAGGCGCCCGCCGCCCCCCGGCGCGAACTCGGCGCGATGGGGGCCAAAGGCAATCGTCACCCGCTCGCTGGCATCCAGCGGCGCGGGAAAAGGCAGGTCGGACATCGGGGGCTCCCGCGGCGCGGCAACGGCCGCGTGGCGCCATTGTGCATGTCCGGGTCTGACGGGGGCAAGCCGGGCGGGCCGACAGGCTGGCTGGCTTGGCTGATTGGTCGCCTGGGTGTCTCTGCTTGCATGCGGGCCTGCTTGCCTGCCTGCCTGCCCGGTCAGGCCAACGCCTTGGCCCGGACAGGCGACTCGGGCAGGCAGCCCAATCCGCGCAAGGTCGCCTCCACGGCCTCATCCAGCGGCGTCAGCGGTTCCGCGCCCAACAGCTCGACCAGCCGCGCATTGTCCATGCGCAGCGGCTGGCGCCACAGATACCGCATTTCCATCAGCTCGCGCAGCGTCGGCACGAACGGCGCGGCCAGCCGCAGCAGCCACCACGGAAACGCGCGCACTCGCGGCCGAACGCCATGACGCCCTGCCACCCGCACGATCGCGGCCGACATCTGCGTGCCGTCCGCATCCCAATGCCCCGCCATATGAAATGCCGCGAACGGCGTCAAGGCGTCGCGGCGCGCCAATACCTCCACCAACGTGCGCGCCACGTCCGGCAGATAGCTCCATTGATGCCCCACCCCACGCGCGCCTGGCGCCTGCACCACGGTCACCGGCCGCCCCGGTTTCACCAACCCTTGCGAGAACCAGTTGTTGCCGGCGCGCGGCCCGAAAAAATCGCCCGCCCGCAACACAATCACACGCACGCCGCGGCCGCTGGCCACCTGCAGCCGATGTTCCAGTTCCACCCGGATCGCCCCCTTGCGGGTCTGCGGATGCTGCGGCGAGCTTTCCGTCAGCACCGGATACGCATCCGGCCCGTAGTTGTAGATCGTGCCCGGCAGCACGATGGTGGCACCCTGCGCCTGCGCCACCGAGATCGTGTTGTCGATCATTGGCAGCACCAGCTCGCCCCAGCGGCGGTAGCCCGGCGGATTCACGGCATGCACGATCACCTCGCACCCCATCGCCGCCCGCGCCACGTCCTGCCGGTTCATCGCGTCGCCGCGCAGCCACGTCATGCCGTCCTGCTGCGCCGTTTCCGTCGCCAGCCCTCGCGCCAGGGCGCGCACGCCCCAACCGGCATCGCGCAACTGGCGCGCCGTTTCACCGCCCACCCCGCCGGTGGCGCCCAACACCAGTGCCGTGCCTGGCCGCTGCGCCTGAATCATCGTTGCCATGCTCATGGTCTTGCTCCTGTCGTCCCATGGCAAACATTCTGGTGCCGAGCTAGCAATAAATAAATTGCTGAACCTTGCCTAGCAGCTATACATTTATGCATGACCAACACGATCGGCTGGGAACTCTACCGCAGCTTTCTGGCCGTCCTGGCCGAAGGCTCGCTGTCCGGCGCCGCACGCGCCCTGGGCATCACCCAGCCCACGGTGGGCCGCCACATCGCCGCCCTGGAAAGCGCCCTGGGCCAGGTGCTGTTCACCCGGTCGCAAACCGGCCTGCTCGCCACCGACGCCGCCCTGTCGCTGCGCGGCTACGCCGAAGCCATGCAGAGCAACGCCGCCGCACTGGAACGCGCCGCGTCCGGCCACGGCCCAGGCGTCACCGGCACCGTCCGCATCTCGGCCAGCGAAGTCATCGGCATCGAAGTGCTGCCGCCGGTCCTGGCGCAACTGCGGCGCGATCATCCCGGCCTGACCCTTGAACTGGCGCCCACCAACAGCGTGCAGAACCTGCTGCTGCGCGAAGCCGACATCGCCGTGCGCATGGCCCCACCCAAGCAGGAACAGCTGATCGCCCGCTCGGTCGGCGCCGTCGACATCGGCCTGTTCGCCCACAAAGACTACCTGCGCCGCCATGGCACCCCCACCCAGCCCAGAGACCTGGCCAGCCACGCCCTGATCGGCTACGACGCACTGACGCCCTTTCTGCGCGAAGCCGGCAAACGCTTCCCCATCCCCTGGCACCGCGACGCCTTCGCGCTGCGTGCCGACAGCGACCTGGCGCAACTGGCGCTGATTCGCGCCGGCGCCGGCATCGGCGTCTGCCAGGCCGCCTTGGCCCGGCGCGACAAGGCCCTGGTGCGCGTGCTGCCGCGCCAGGCTGCCTTTCCCCTGGAAACGTGGATCACCATGCACGAAGACCTGCGCGCCAGCCCGCGCTGCAAAGTGGTGTTCGACGCGCTGGTCGCCTGCCTGCTGGCGCATACGGGCGCGGCCAATATCAGACCGATGCGACATCACCACCCAGCGAAATAGGACTGATCGGATATACTGTTTATTCATACAGTACATAGACCGCACGGGAGGCCCGACCATGACCAGTCTGATCAACACCCCGCCCCCACGCAGCATCTGGCTCAGCGCCTTCCCGCGCCTGGCCGGCGTGAAAAACGGCGACTACCTGCCGCTGGGCCGCCTGCAAGAGGCCACCGGCCTGGAAAGCGGCCCCAAGCTGCGCGACGTCCTGGCCGCCGCCGAACGCGAAGGCCTGCTCCTGATCGACCGCGGCGCCACGCCCGCCAGCTACCGCGCCACCTACGCGCTCGAACGCCAGGTCACCCTGTTCGCGGCCGATTGAGACACCGTGGCCACATCCGACGCCTCGACCGATAGAGTGCTAACGATCACTTGCAATGCTGTTACATCCGGGGAAATAGAATCCTCGGGAATGCAAGACAAGGAGAAGACCATGCAAGAAGAAACCACCAAGCCCGAACCCACCCGCCGCCGCTGGCCGTTCGGCTACGGCCAGGAAGCCAAGATCGGCTGTTGAATCCGCCCCTGGCGGACATGTCGTAGCACGCGTCTGGCAGGGCCTATCCGGGATTTTGTGGGCGGGGCATATCATGAGGACTAAAGATCATGGATATGCCGATGAAGAAGAAACG
>NZ_JBYSYL010000009.1:0-321903 GCF_058783235.1 Achromobacter sp. FW305-C-28
GGCACGCCAACCTGGCGGCTCAGCAGGATGTGTTCACGCGTTTGCGGCATCGGACCGTCAGCGGCCGACACGACCAGAATCGCGCCGTCCATCTGGGCAGCGCCCGTGATCATGTTCTTGACGTAGTCGGCGTGGCCCGGGCAGTCAACGTGCGCGTAGTGACGCGCTTCCGTTTCGTACTCGACGTGTGCCGTGTTGATCGTGATACCGCGAGCCTTTTCTTCAGGAGCCGCATCGATCTGGTCGTAGCCCTTGGCTTCGCCGCCAAACTTGCTCGACAGAACGGTCGTGATCGCCGCCGTCAACGTCGTTTTGCCGTGGTCAACGTGACCAATCGTACCCACGTTCACGTGCGGCTTGGTACGTTCAAACTTGCCTTTTGCCATGGCTGACTCCTGACCTGGATTGCGCTTCTGACTGAAGAAAAGAACTTTGGAAATTAGTGGTGCCCATGGCGCGGATCGAACGCGCGACCTCTCCCTTACCAAGGGAGTGCTCTACCACTGAGCCACATGGGCATGTAAATCTTGGAGCGGGTGAAGGGAATCGAACCCTCGTCGTAAGCTTGGAAGGCTTCTGCTCTACCATTGAGCTACACCCGCGGGCTACCCTTTCACCATCTCTATCCCAAACTTTCAAAATCAAGGCCCGGGGAACTTTCCAACCTTCGTTGCGAAGGCCGCCCAGTTCCCTAGGCCTACATTTTAAAATCCAGGCAAACATCGCCTGGATTCAGGTATGGGTCTCTGGTGGAGGAGGTTGGATTCGAACCAACGTAGGCGCAAGGCCAACAGATTTACAGTCTGCCCCCTTTAACCACTCGGGCACCCCTCCAGCGGAGAACTTGAGATTATGAACACTTTCAAAACCGCTGTCAAACGCCTGGGATGAAAAATATTCAAATCTTTTGTTCTACCTCCGCCGCGTTTCCGCGCAGAGGGGGCGAAGCTTACAAGATTCCGCGAACGGCTGCACGGAAAAGTTCAGCGTACTGCTCTGGCGTGTAGGTCACGGGGTTGGTTCCGCCCGACGGATCCTCGCTGGCCATGCGCCCTACCCGATCGGCTTCCGAGTCGTTGATGCCGATGTCGGCCAGGGTATGGGGAATGCCCACGGTTTCGCGCAAGGCCAGCACCCAGTCCAGCACCGCGCCCGGGTTGTCGTCCGGCAGCGCCAGGTAGCGGGCCAGCGCCTGCAGCCTCGGCGCGACAGCATGCTGGTTGGCCTTGAGCACATAGGGCATGAGGATGGCATTGAGCATGCCGTGGTGCGCGTCGTACAACGCACCCAGCGGATGCGCCAGCGCATGCATCGCGCCCAGGCCGCGCTGGAACGCGGTGGCGCCCATGCTGGAAGCCACCAGCATCTGCTGGCGCGCCTGCAGATCCGTACCGTCGGCGACCGCTTGCGGCAGGTATTCCTTGATGATGCGCATGCCTTCCAGCGCGATGCCGGCGGCCATGGGATGGAAAAACGGCGAACAGTAGGCTTCGAGGTTGTGCGACAGCGCGTCCATGCCGGTGGCCGCGGTGATCTTCGGCGGCAGGCCCGTCGTGAGCTCCGGATCGAGGATGACGATGGCGGGCAGCATGCGCGCGTGAAAGATGATGCGTTTGACGTGCGCGGCTTCATCAGTGATGACTGACGCACGGCCCACTTCCGAACCGGTGCCCGCCGTTGTCGGCACCGCCACCACCGGCGCCATGCCGGCGACATTGACGCGCAGGTAGTTGTCGCCCACGTCTTCGAAGTCCCAGAGCGGACGGTTCTGCCCCGCCATCAGCGCAATGGCCTTGGCTGCATCCAGTGCCGAACCGCCGCCGAACGCGATCACGCCATCATGGCGGCCTTCGCGATAACGCGCCACACCGTCGTCGACATTGCGCCCGGTCGGATTGCCCTTCACTTCGTGGAACAGGCCGCATTCCAAGCCCGCCTGCCGGCACGCGCGTACGGCCTCGCCAATCATGGGCAATGCCGCCAGGCCCGGGTCGGTGACCAGCAAGGGCCTTGCCATGCCGAGTTCGCGGCACCAGTGCGGCAGTTCCTTGATACGGCCGGGGCCCGCCTTGATGGCGGTGGGATAGTTCCAGTTGACGCTGGGGACAGTCATGTCGGCTCCTGGTCGCGCGGCCTCAGGCCACGCTGCGCAGATGAAAGGATTTGGCTTGGGTGAGTTGTTCGTAGCCGACCTGCGACAGCGATACGCCGCGGCCGGTGTGCTTGACGCCCGTCCATGCCAGCGCGGGGTCCAGGTAGTCGCAGCGATTCATGAAGAACGTGCCGGTGCGCACCTGGCGGCCCAGATGCAATGCGGCGTCTTCGTCCTGCGTGAACACGGCCGCGGTCAGGCCGTAGGGACTGTCGTTCATCAACGCGACGGCCTCTTCGTCGCTGTCCACCGGCATCACGCCGACCACGGGCCCGAAGCACTCGTCGTTCATGATGCGCATGTGGTGGTCGACCTGCGTGAGCAGCGCGGGCGCCACGTAAGGCGTGCCGGCACGGGCGGCCTCGAAGCGGCTGGCGTCGACCAGGTTGCGGGCGCCGCGCGACAGGGCTTCGTCGATCACTTCCCGCACCTCGTCGGCTGCGCGCGTGCGCACCACGGGACCCAAGGTCGTTTCGGCGCGCAGCGGATCACCGAGCACGTAGTCGTTGGTCAGGCTCGCCGCGCGGTCGACGAATTCCTGGTAGCGGGAGCGCGCCACATAGATGCGCTGGATGCCGCAGCAGGACTGGCCCGAATTGAAGAACGCGCCATCCACCAGGGTTTCGACGGCGTGGTCGAGCTTGGCGTCCGTCCGCACATAGGCCGGATCGTTGCCGCCCAGTTCCAGGCCTACACCGATGAAGCGGCCGGCGGCAGCCTGTTCCACGCTGCGCCCCCCACGCACCGAGCCGGTGAACGACACATAGCCGATCTCCGGGGCACGAATCAACCGCTGCGCGATGTCGTGGTTGGCATGCAGGTACTGGAACACGCCCGGCGGCACGCCCGCCTCGCTGAACGCGCGGCCGATCAGTTCGGCGCATAACGGTGTCTGGTCGGAGTGCTTGAGGATGACGGTGTTGCCCGCCATCAATGCCGGCACGATGCTGTTGACGGCCGTGAGCAGCGGGTAGTTCCACGGCGCGATCGTCAACGCCACGCCGATCGGTTCGCGGCTGATGAAGCGCGTGAAGCCCGTCAGCTCGGGCACGCGTATCGGTGCCAGCGCGGCGGCGGCGATGCTGATCATGTGGCGCGCGCGTGCCTCGAAGCCGTCGACCTCGCCAGGCGTATAGCGCAGCGGCCGTCCCATCTGGATCGTGATTGCGCGCGCCGCTTCGGCCTTTGCCGCGACGAAACGCGTGACGGCCTCTGACAGAATGCGTGCGCGTTGTTCGATGCCCAACGAATGCCATGGCGCTTGCGCGGCCTGCGCGTCGGCCAGCGCCTGCGCGATCTGCGCTTCACTGGCGTAGGGACGACGCACGACTTCGCGGCCGTCGATGGGACTGATGGTGATAAGTTCCTGCGTCATGGCGGCCCTATGCGTACAAGCTGTGGATAAGTGTGGTGCGCGTCTTCGTGGTCAGATGATTTCGAAGTACCGCGCCAATTCCCAATCGGTGACATGGCGCCGGAACTGGCGCTCTTCCCATTCACGCGTGGCGGCGTAATGCTCGACGAAGGCATCGCCGAACAGGTGACACGCCGCTTCGGATTCACGCAAGCGCTGGGCCGCTTCCCACAAGGTGGTGGGCAAACGCAGGTGCGCGGGAAACTGCTGGGTATAGGCGTTGCCCTGCACCATGGGCTCGGGCTTGAGGCCCTGCTCGATGCCGTACAGGCCCGATGCCAAAGCCGCGGACAGCGCCAGGTAGGGATTGGCATCGGCCGAGCCGATGCGCACTTCGACGCGCTGCGACTTATCGCTGCCCGGAATGAGCCGCAACGCGGTAGTGCGGTTTTCCATGCCCCAGGTGGCGTCCAGCGGCGCCCAGTAGCCCGGCACCAACCGTGAGTAGCTGTTGATGGTCTGCGCGTACAGCGCCATGAATTCCGGCAGGTAGCGCTGCACGCCGGCCATGAACGCAGTCTGCGTCGCGCTCATGCCGTGGGGCTGCGATTCATCGTAGAAGGCCGAGCGGCCGCTCTTGCGCTCGCGTAGCGAAAGATGGATGTGGCCGCTCTGGCCGGGATGGTCATGCGACCACTTGGCCATGAAGGTGGCCATCAGGCCGTTCTGCTGCGCCAGCGCCTTGGTGAAGGTCTTGAAGAGAAAAGCCTTGTCGCCGGCAGCCGCGGCCTGGTCGACCGCGATGGCGGCTTCGAGCACGCCCGGACCGGTCTCCGTATGCAGGCCTTCGATGGGCATGTCCATGCGTTCGCACATGTCCAGCAGCTTGCGATAGAAATCGCCCTGCACCGTGCTGCGCAGCATGGAATAGCCGAAGTTGCCGGGCGTCCAGTTCTCCATGTCGCGATAGTGCTTGGCGCGCACCGAATGCGGCGTTTCGCGGAACATGAAGAACTCGTATTCGAGCGCGGCGTAGACCTCAAAGCCCATGTCGGCCGCGCGGTCGAGCGTGCGGTGAAGCAGGCGACGCGGGCAGATCTGGGCCGCAGGGCCTTCGAACTCAGCCAGGAACAGCAGCATGTCTTCGCCGCCCGGTCCTTGTTCCAGCGGCAGCCGGCGGCCGGTGGACGGAACGATGCGCAGCTTGGCGTCCGGATACGCCGTGTGCCAGCCGGTGTATTTGGTGTTGTCGTAGAGCTGGTCGTCCAGATCCCAGCCAAACACGACGTCGCAGAACGCCAGCCCGCCGCGCAGCGCGGACAGGAATTTGTCGCGCCGGATGTACTTGCCCAGCATGACGCCATCGACGTCAGACAGGCCGACCTTGATATGCGAGAGCGTGCTGGCTTGCACCAGCCGCTCTGCGTCTTCCACCGTTGCTACCCCTAGTGCATGCATGCTTGTTCACCTTGTCCGTGGCTGAAGCGTTGCGTTGACTTGCGGGGTCGCGGGGCGTGGCGTTTCAGGTCTTGGCCGCCCCCAGCACTCGCATCGCCTCGCGATGCAGTTGCGGTGTGGCGGCCGCAATCACGCGGCCCTGCGACGCGAGGCCTAACGGCTGCCCCGACCAATCGGTAATGACGCCGCCCGCCCCTTCGATGACGGGCATCAGCGCCAGATAGTCATAAGGCTGCAGGCCGGCCTCGACCACCAGGTCGACGTGGCCGCTGGCCAGCAGGCCATAGCTGTAGCAATCGCCGCCGTAGCGGCGCATGCGCACCGACTGGGTCAGCGTATCAAACGCGGCCAGATCGGCGCCTTCGAAGATGTCGGGCGAGGTGGCGTAGAGAATCGCCTGTCCCAGCTCGGTGCAGCCGCTGGCGCGGCAGACTTCGCCGTTCAAGCGCGCGGGGGACTCCGCGGCGCCGAGCCAACGCTCATCCAGCATCGGGATATCGATCAGACCCAAAACGGGGTGGCCGCGGTGCAGCAGTGCAAGCAGGGTGCCCCACAACGGGTTGCCCGAGATGAAGGCGCGCGTGCCGTCGATGGGGTCAAGGGACCACACCAGTTCGGCTTCGGCATGGCTGGCGCCGAATTCCTCGCCGAAGATGCCGTGGTCGGGGTACTGGCTGGCGATGGCCGCGCGCAATGCGGCTTCGACCTCGCGGTCGGCCTGGGTGACGGGACTTTCATCCGCTTTGGTATCCACCGACAGCGGGTGGCGGAACCACTGGCGCGACAAGGGCCGGACCTGGTCCGCCAGCGATTGGGCGAACGAGGAAAAAGCGGCCAGTTGCTGCGCGGTAAGCGGCGGCGAAGTTTGCATTGACGAGCTCCCAGGCGTGGTGCGGCGCCAAAAAAACCCATGCGAATTAAGGTTTTTCCAGTCTAGACACGTTGCCACAAATTTGCAAATATACCTAAAAACGCAACCCAAACGTCTTACAGCAGGCCGCTGTCCGCAAACCGTAGCTCACCGCCGTTGCCGTGTATTCCTTTCCGGAGTTCCATCATGCAATGTAAGAAGAAGCTTAGCCTTGTGGTTGCAGTAATTTCCCTAAGTTGTGCACAGGCCGCCCATGCGGGCGCCATCACCGTCTATTCCGCCCTCGAAGAAGACGAGATCGCTGCCTACCTGAAGGCCGCCAACGCCGCCATGCCGGACGTGAAGGTGAACGTGCTGCGCCTGTCCACCGGCGACCTGGGCGCGCGCCTGATCGCCGAAGCGGGCAACCCCCAGCAGGATGTGATCTGGGGCTTTGCCGTCAGCAACATGCTGGACCCGCGGCTGCAGAAGCTGCTGGAACCCTATGCCGCGAAAGGCATCGACGCCCTGCCCGCCCAGTACAAGGCCGCCGACAACAAGTGGTTCGCCGCGACGGGCTATGTAGCCGCGTTCTGTGTGAATACCGATCGGCTGAAGTCGAAGAACCTGCCCATGCCCACATCGTGGGAAGACCTGGCCAAACCGGTCTACAAGGGTGAAATCGTCATCCCCAGTCCCGCGGCCTCCGGCACGGGCTACCTGCAGATCGTGGCGCTGCTGCAAGGACTGGGCGCCGAGAAGGGCTGGGCGTACCTGAAGGACTTGGACAAGAACGTGGCGCAGTACACGCCATCCGGCTCGCGCCCGTGCAAGATGGCGCGTGCCGGGGAATATGCGATCGGCGTGTCGTTCGCCTTCCCTGCCATGCAATCCATCGAGGAAGGCTTCCCGGTCAAGATGGTGATTCCGTCGAAATGGGTGGGCTACGAGCTGGAAGCGTCCGGCCTGATGAAGACCGCCAAGAACCCGACGGACGCCAAGCGCTTCCTGGACTGGACGCTGTCGGCGCAGGCCGGCGGGCTGTACAGCAAGTACAAGGAACTGGTGACCATTCCCGGCGCGGCGCCGAACAAGGCCGCCGAGGCCGCCGGCCTGCCCAAGGACCTGACCGCGGTGCTGTACCCCGTGGACTTCCAGAAATCGGCCGCCGAGCGCGACGCCACCGTCAAGACCTGGCAAGACACCATCAAACGCTGACGGCATGCGGCCGGCGCCGCCGGCCGCAGCGCCCAGCTGGAGCAGCCATGTACCTGGAACTGCGCGGGATACGCAAGACCTTCGATGGCGCGGTTGCGCTGGAAGGCATCGACCTGTCTGTCGGCGAACACGAATTCGTCTGCTTGCTGGGCCCCAGCGGCTGCGGCAAGACGACGCTGCTGCGCATCGTGGCAGGACTGCTGCCGTTCGATGCGGGCAGCATCATGCTGGGGGGGCACGATCTGTCGGCGCTGCCGGCGCGCAAGCGCGGCTTCGGCATCGTGTTCCAGTCGTATTCGCTTTTTCCCAACATGACCGTGGCCGAGAACGTCGGCTACGGCCTGCGCATACGCGGCGAAAGCCGCGACCGTATCGCCGCACGCGTGACGGAACTGCTGGCGCTGATCAAGCTGCCCGATTATGCGCAGCGCTATCCGCACCAGCTTTCCGGCGGCCAGCAGCAGCGCGTGGCGCTGGCCCGGGCGTTGGCGGTGGACCCCGCCCTGATCCTGCTCGACGAACCGCTGTCGGCGCTGGATGCCCGCGTGCGCACGGACATGCGCGCGGAAATTCACGAAGTGCAGCGCCGGCTCCGTATTCCCACCATCATGGTGACCCACGACCAGGAGGAAGCCCTGACGCTGGCCGACAAGATCGTCTGCATGAATGACGGGTGCGTGGAGCAAGTCGGATCGCCGTCCGACCTGTATCTGCGCCCCCAGACGCGGTTCGTGGCCAATTTCGTGGGGCTGAGCAATCTGCTGCCCACCGATTGGGTACGCCAGGCCATGCCAGCGCTGCTGGCCACGCGGCCCGAAGGCGCCAGCGACCGTTTCGAGGCCTGCCTGCGCCCCGAGAGCCTGCGCATCGCCGCCGACGACCAAGGCCCCGGACGCGTACGCGGGATGACCTTCATGGGCAACCTGACGCGTTTGCGGGTGGACTGGCAAGGCCGCGAACTGCTGGTGGAGCAACAGGGCGCAGCCGGACTGTCGCAGGGCGCGCCGGTACGCCTGGACATGGAGCCGGGACAATGCGCCTGGGTCCGCGTATGACGCCGGCAGCCGCGACAGGGCGGCCGGGAGTCACCGCGTGAGCACGGCCCGCATGAGCGCGACCGCATCAGCCCCCGCCGCCCGCGTGCCCTGGTCGCTGGACCGGGTGCTGCTTTGGACCTGCGTCGGCATACCGATGGCGGGCCTGGCGCTGTTCTTCCTGTTTCCGCTGGCAACGGTGGCCTGGCGCAGCCTGGTAGAAAAGGACGGCGGGATCGGCCTGGGCAACTATGCCGAGGTGTTCGCGACCCGCGGCATCCTGACCGCCACCGCCAACAGCCTGACCATGAGCACGGCCACTACCGTCGTCAGCCTGCTGCTGGGCTTTGCCATCGCCTACGGGCTGGACCGCAGCCGCATGCGCGGCAAGGCCTACGTCAAGTTGGCATTGGTGCTGCCGCTGCTGGCGCCATCGCTGGTACAAGGCCTGGGTCTGATCTTCATCCTGGGCCGCAACGGCCTGGTGCACCGCTGGACCGGCTGGGAATTCGATATCTATGGCTTCTGGGGCCTGTTGATTTCCAATGTGTTCTACGCCCTGCCCCAGGCGGTGCTGATCCTGCAGGCGGCGCTGCGCAACACCGATGCGCGCTACTACGATGCGGCCGAAGTGATGGGCGCATCCAGCACGCGGCAGTTCTTCGACATCACGTTGCCCAACTGCAAGTTCGGATTGTTGAGCGCCGCCTTTGTGGTCTTCGTCATCACCATCACCGACTTCGGTAACGCTGCGGTGATCGGCGGCAACTACAAGGTGCTGGCCACCGAGATCTACAGTCAGGTGTCGGGCCAGATGAACTTCGGCATGGGATCGGTGGTGGGCATCCTGCTGCTGCTACCGTCGTTGATCTCGGTGCAGATCGAACGCGTGGCGTCGCAGCGCCAGTTCGGCGCCGCCTCGCCCAGCGGCCTGCGCGTGACGCCGCAGCCGGCGCGCGGTCGCGATCGCGCCTTCACGGCCGGCGTGCTGCTGTGTGCCAGCGCGATCGTCGCCACGGTGGCCACCGTGGTGTTCGCCAGCTTCATGCGCCTGTGGCCCTACCGCATGGAATGGACGCTGAAGCACTACGACATCACCGTCAGCGGTGGCTACGCGCCGCTGTGGACGTCGCTGTACCTGTCGTTGGCCGCCGCGTCCGGCGGCGTGCTGCTGCTGTTCTTCCTGACCTTCGGAGTGTGCCGCATTCCGCGGGCCTGGGCCAAGGTGGTGTACCTGGTGTCGGTGCTGCCGGTGGGCGTGCCTGGTCTGGTGCTGGGCCTGTCCTATATCTTCGCCTTCAACTCGCCAGCCACGCCGCTCTATGCGCTGTACGGCAGCGCCGCCTTGATCGCGCTATGCAATTTCTACCACTATCACACGCAGGGTTTCCTGACGATGATGACGGGCATGCGCGCAGTGCCACAGGCCTTGGAGGAAGCGGTCAGCTGCCTGGGCGGCGGCACCTGGCAGATACTGCGCGATGCGGTGCTGCCGCAGATCGCCCCCACGGTGCTGGGCGTGTTCTTTTTCCTGTTCATGCGGTCCATGGTGACGCTGTCCGCGGTGATTTTCCTGGTGACGCCCTCGGTCAGCGTGGCGCCGGTTTCTGTCTTGCGGCTGGACGAAGCGGGGTTCGTCTCGCAGGCGGCGGCCTATTCGACGCTTATCATGCTGGTCGTGGGCGGTTCCCTGCTGGCGATGCGCGCGTTGATCGCGCTGGCGGCACGGCGCCGCAAATAGATTAGGAAGCATCCGATATGTGGCAAGAAGAGCGGTATCAAAGAATCCGCGCCCTGCTGTCTTCCCTGCAGCAGGTATCGACCGATCGTATCGTCGGCGAACTGGGGGTATCACGGGAGACAGTCAGGCGCGACCTGCTGGAGCTGGAAGCGATGGGCGAGCTGCGCCGCGTGCACGGCGGCGCCGTGCCGGTGCACAGCGAGCCGCCCATCACCGAACGCGTCCATACGCGCGTCAAATACAAACGTGCCATCGCGCGCGCCGCAGCAGGCCTGGTCAGCAGCGGACAGACGTTGTTTCTTGACGCGGGCAGCACCACCAGCGTGCTGGCCGACGAACTGGCCAAGCTGACCGGACTGACCATCATCACCAATTCGTTCGACGTGGCGCTGAAAGTCGGCGCGGCCGGCAACGGCGCCAACGAACTGATCATGCTCGGCGGAGCGGTGAGCGGCCCGGTGTGCGCCACCGCCGGCGACATCACCATCGCCGAAATCCACCGCTACCGCGCCGACCTGGCGCTGCTCTCGCCGGTGGGCGTGGATGCGGAATGCGGCGCCACCAGCTACGACCTGCGCGAGGCCGAAGTGGCCCGCGCCATGGCCGCCAACGCCAAGCAACGCGTGCTGCTGGCCGACTTCAGCAAGATCGGTCTGTGCAGCCGCGTGTCGTATTGCGAGGTGGGCCGCATCGATCACCTGGTCACCAACACCAATGCTGAAAAGATGCCGGCCTTCGCGCCGCTGAAAGCGGCGGTGGGCAAGACGTTAGCCGTCTAGCCCCGCGTCAATCCACCGACACACCCGCCACCTTCACCATGTCTGCCCAGTACACCGTGTCCTGCTGCAAGCGTTTCTGGAAAGCATCGGGCGCGCTGCCCACGGGTTGGCTGCCGCCCGCCTGGATCTTGGCGATCACATTGGGCGACTTCATGGCCTGGGCCACGGCCTTGGCCAGATAGGCGATGCGGTCGGGCGGCGTGCCGGCGGGTGCGAACAGACCATACCAGTCATCGGCGGTGATGCCGTCCATGCCCGATTGCTTGAGCGTGGGCGCGGTCTTGAAGATGCCGATGCCATTGTCGTGGCTGAGCGCCAGGATGCGCAGCTTGCCGGCAGCCACCATGGGTTCGGCCGATGCGGGCGAAGTGATCAGCATGTCCACGGTGCCGCCCATCAGGTCGGTGATGGCGGGCGCAGCGCCGCGGTATGGCACGTGCACCAGTTTCACGCCAGCCTTTTGCGACAGCAGCGCGCCCATCAGGTGGCTCATGGTGCCGTTGCCAGGCGTTGCGTAAGTGATGACGCCGGGCTGTTTGCGTGCAGCGTCCAGGTAGTCGCCCAACGACTTGTAAGCGCTTTCACTGCGCGACACGAGCACCAGCGGCGCGGACGTGATCTGCGAGATGGGCACGAAGTCCTTGACCGGATCGAAGCCCACGTTCTTGTACAGACGCGGGTTGACGGCCATGACGCTGGTCTGCGACATCACCAGCGTGTAGCCGTCAGGCTTGGCGCGCGAGACCTGGGAGGTGCCCACGTTGCCACCGGCGCCGGATCGGTTTTCCACCACCACGCTTTGCCCCGTGATCGCGCCGAGCTCCTGCGCGATCAGGCGCGCCACGCCGTCGTTGCCGCCCCCGGGCGGAAACGGCGATACGACCGTGATCGCCTGTTTGGGATAGTCGGCCAGCGGCGCGAGCGCCTGGGCGTGGGCGTTGGCCCCCCAAGCCAGGCAGGCCAGGGCCGCCGCGGTTCTGCAGGCTTGCAGCACGTGTTGCTTTGTCATCGGTACTTCCCCTTGTTGTCGGCAGCCGGATACTCGGCTGTCCGTTGCATTTCGGTTCGCCATGAACCGTCCGCGCCCCGGCGGCTGGGCGCCGGGGCGTGCTGATCGGATAAAGCATGTCGTGCGGCCGCTTGCGCAGCGCGAGGGCTACGACGCCGGGAAGCGGTACGCGGCGCGTTCGCGCTCGTCGATCTGCTTGACCAGGTTGGTTTCCCAGGCGAGGTACTGACGCGCCGCGGCCTTGTTGCCGTCGTGGCGGTCGTGCACGAAAAACAGGTAGTCGATGCAATCGCGGTCGGCGGGCTCGTCAGGCGTGGCTTGCAGCGCCAGGCCCGCGGCCGACCAGCCGGCTGGCGAACCGAGATTGACCTTGACGTCGCGCACACCCAGCGCCCGCAGATCCGCCGCCGCCCAGGCGGCTACGGCCAGTTCGTCGGCCAGCAGCACCACAGGTTGCGCGGGATCCAGTACCAGATCGGCAAAGCGCGGGCGGATCGACCATTGCGCCGCCGCGATATGTTGCGCGCGATAACGCATGCTGGCGCGGATATCGACCAGCTGCGCCCCCTGGGCCGATGCAGCGGCCAGCGCGGTATCGTCGAGCACCGACACGGCCGGCGCATCGACCGAAGCCGCGGTGACATTCAACACGGCAGCCACGCCCTCTTGCAACACGCTTGCGTCCCAGCCCATCTGGCGCAGCCAGCTGGCCACGACCGGCGCACGCACGCCTTCGGCATCGAACACCACGATTCGCGCGCCTCGCACAGCCAGGTATTGGTCGGTGGCCTGGATCAGCTGGCCGCCCGGCGTGTGCTGTGCGCCGGGCAAGGACCCTTGCGCGAATTCTTCGGCGCTGCGGACATCGCACAGGAAGGTGCTGCGGTTCGCGTCATTCAGCCAGTGCTGTACCTGACTTGCATTGACGCGCGGCACGGCATGGCGCTCGGCCAGATTGGCTGAACGTTGCACAAGCGCCGGCAGGTCTTCGGGCGCCACGCTATCAGCGTAGCGGCGCTGCGCGCCATGGTCGAGCTTGAAGTCTTCCAGATACCAACCTTGAGTGCCGTTTTCCAGCGCGTAGACAGGGTTGGGCACGCCAAGATTGATCAACGTCTGTGCACCGATGATGCTGCGCGTGCGCCCTGCGCAGTTGACCACGATGGTGGTGGCCGGGTCCTTGGCCAGGGTGTGTGCACGCAAGGCCAGTTCACCATTGGGGCAGCAGATGCCGCCCGGAATGCTCATCTTCTGGTATTCGGCAAAGGGCCTGCCATCCAGCACGATCAGGTCATCGCCGCGGCGCTGGCGTTCGGCCAGTTCACGTGCGCCGATGCGGGGAGTGTGGAAAACTTCTTCAGCCAGTTCGCCAAAGGTTTTGCTGGGCACGTTGACGCCGGCGAATGCCGCATAGCCGTCGCGCAGCCATTGGGCAATGCCGCCTGCCAAGCGATACACCTGTGGATAACCCAACCCGCGCAATGCGTGCGCCGCACGAGCCGCCGTGTCGTCCGTGCCGCCCTCGTCATAGACCACCACGCGCACACCGCGACGCGGCGCCAGCCGCGCGATGTCGACTTCAAGTCGGCTGTAAGGGACCGGCGCGGCATAGAACAAGTGAGACTCGCCGTATTGACCATGTTCGCGCACGTCCAGCAGCGCGATCTCGCTACCGTCGTGCAGCCAGTCCTTGAGCGTGTGGGAATCGACGTCGGCCGTGTTCAGGGCGGAATGGGAATGCATCAGTGAATTCTCGGGAATCGGAAATGGGGGAAAGGCGGATATCAGCGCTGAGGCCGCAGCTGGGTCAACGCGTGTTCGAGGTCGGCGATCAGGTCTTCCGGATCTTCCAACCCGATATGCAGGCGCAACATCGGACCGGGCTTCTGCGGCGTCGGCAGCGATCGCGCATTGCCCAGTTGCACCGGAATCACCAGGCTTTCGAAGCCGCCCCACGAAGCGCCGATGCCAAACAGTCGCAGCGCATCGATGGCGCGCTCCATGTCGGCATCGGTAATGGGCGCCACGAACTCCAGTGTCAACAGGCCGTTGGTGCCGGAACATTCACGCTGCCAGACGGCATGCGAAGGATCGCCAGGCAGCGCCGGGCACAGCACGCGCGCGACCTCTGCCCTGCCCTGCAGCCACTCGGCCACGCGCATCGCGCTACGGGCATGCTGGGCCAGGCGTAGCGGCAGGGAACGCATGCCACGCAGCACCAGGAAGGCATCGTCGGCGCCGACGGTCTGGCCGAAGTCGATGCCTGCGCGGTCCAACGGCCGCCAGGCGCGCGGGTTGGTCACCACCGCGCCCATCATCACGTCGGCGTGGCCACCCAGGTATTTCGTGGCGGCAAGAATCGAGATATCGGCGCCCAGAGACAGCGGCTGGCACAGCAATCCCGAAGCCCAGGTGTTATCCACAGCCAGCCAGCAATCGTGTTGCCGTGCCAGCTCGGCCAGGCGGCGCAGGTCCGGCATTTCATAGGTGAGCGAACCCGGCGATTCGGCGTAGATCATGCGGGTGTTCGGACGCACCAACTGGGCCAGGCCGTTGCCATCCGGCGGGTAATACGAGAACTCGATACCCAGGCGCGACAGATGTTCGGCGCAAAAGCGGCGCACCGGCTCGTAAACGGCGTCAGTCACCAGCACGTGGTCGCCGGCGCGCAGATAGGCCAGCAGCACCGTGGCGATGGCTGCCTGCCCCGTGGGAAACAGCTTGGCGCGAAAGCCCTGTTCCAGTTCGACCAGCGCGTCTTCCAGTGCGTGCGTACTATCGGTGCCGCGCGCGCCGTAGGACGGCAGGCGTTCCTGCTCGCGGCGCGTTCGCGTGTCGCGCCAGGCCGCGACGCTGTCGAACACATAGGTGCTGGCACGCGTGACCGGGGTGTTGACCCAGCCGCCATGCGGGCGCCCGGCGCGCAGCAGCCGCGTCGCGGACCGATAGGGCTTGTCCATGATCAGCGACGGGTCTGCACGCCGATAGGCATGACTTTGCAGGTGCCGGCGGCCAGATCGAAGGCCAGTCGCTCGGTCAGCGTTTCCAGCGCGCGGCCGTACATGTGCAGGTGACGAATGACGCTGTCGCCCTGGATCTCGACGGCGTGGATGTCGTCGGGCATCAGTGCGATGCCGGCGCCGGGGCCGACCACGACGGTGCCGGTCTTTTCCAGATGCCCCACGCCCGGCACCGACCCGTCGTCGGTGCGGTCGTAGACGTAGTTGTATTCCACCCCCTCCACGGCCGCGATACAGGCCCAGGTGGTGTGGTTGTGCGGCACGATCTGCTTGCCCGGCCGCATCACGTTCAAGTACAGCGCGTATTGCTTGTCGGCGTCTTCGCTGATCAGGTAGCGCGCCTGACGCTCGCCTTCTTCTGGCGCCGGGTAGCGGTCCTGCGCCCACCAGTCGGTGTGGCCGGCCAGCTGGATCAGGTCGTCCAGCACGGCCTTCAGGCTGTCGCGGTTCAGGCCCTTATTTCCTAAAGTATTTTTAATATTTCCAACGGTGCTGTCGATGCCCTGCTGGTGAGGATGCGCATTGCCCACAGTGACTTTCCCTCTTGTTTCATGAGTTATTTGAGTCACTGTATCGCCACGGGCGGGGCGCAACAATTTAAATTGCCTTAATATTCCATAAGCATTGCTAATACTTTAGATTTCAAGCGACATGCGTAATCTGGATCTGGACCTGCTGCGGACGCTGACCGCGATCGCGCGCTACGACACGTTTTCCGAAGCGGCCAACCGGCTGCACAAGACGCAATCGGCCGTCACGCAGCAAATGCAGCGCCTGGAGGCCACCATCGGCCTGCCGCTATTCGAAAAGCAAGGGCGCAACAAGGCCTTGTCCACCCATGGGCGGCGGTTGGTCGAATACGCACGCCACATGCTGGCCATCAACGACGAGGCGCTGCGCGCACTGCAGGACGGGCCGCTGGAAGGCGATTTGCGATTGGGCGCGCCGCTGGACGTCGCGGACACCATCCTGCCCACGCTGCTGACGCACATTGCGCGCTCGGCGCCCCGCGTGAAACTCGAGATCCGTGCCGATCGCAGCCCTTTCCTGATGGACGCGCTGCGGGCCGGTGAACTTGACCTGACCATTTCGACGCGCTTTGATCAGGATTTCGAAGGGGTGGCGCTGCGCACCTCCCCGACTGTCTGGCTGGCGTCGGCCGACTATGTGCACGATGTGAATGCGCCCGTACCGCTGGTGCTGGCCGACGAACCCAGCATCTTCCGCCGCCTGGCGCTGACTGCGCTGGAACAGGCGCAGGTCCGCTGGCACACCAACTATGTCGCGCCGAATCTGGTGGGCATCAAGGCGGCGCTACGCGCAGGGCTGGGCGTAACGGCGCGCAGCGTGGAGCTGTTGGGGCCGGAAATGCGGGTGTTGGGCGAAAAGGAAGGCCTGCCGCCCTTGCCGGACGTGACGTACTTCCTGTGGATAAGGCGTGACCTGATCAATCCGCTGACGCGTCAGGTCTACGACATGCTCAAGGCCAGCCTGGGGTTGGCGCGGCATGCAGACGCCGCACCCAACCCCGCAAGCCTTCAATAGCGATCGAAGTAACCCTGCACGGCGGCAGGATCGCGGGTGATGCACAGCGCCAGCATCAGCAGGATGCGTGCTTTCTGCGGATTCAGGTCGCGGGCGGCGGCAAAGCCAAGCGCCGCGTCGTCCAGTTCGACATCGCGCGCCACCAGGCCACTGCCGGTGCGGCTGGACCGCGCCACCGCCACGCCATCGGCAGCCGCACGGGTCAAGGCCTCGACGGCCAGGTCGGTGGCATTGCCATCGCCCACGCCGGCCAGCACAATGCCGTCGGCCTTGCCAGCAACGAATGCAATGACGTCGGCTTGCAGATTGGCGTGCGCATAAATGATGTCCACACGCGGCCAACCGGCCTTTTCCAACAATGCGAGTGAAAACTCGCTTTGTGCCGTATGCGTGGTGGTGTTGCGCGAATAAAAGCACGGCACGCCACCGTGCATGACTCCTGCGCGTCCGCGATTGGGCGAGGCGAAGGCGCTGATGCCCGCGCAGGCGATCTTCTGGATCTCGCGTGCGTAGTGCACGTCTTCGTTCATGACGACCAGCGGGCCGCGGCCACGCGCGTCAGGGTGCCGCGCCAGCGCCACCGCGTTGTACAGGTTCGCGGGGCCTTCGGCGCCCAACGCGGTAGCGGGACGCATCGCGCCCACCAGCACCACCGGTTTGTCGTGCTGGATCACCAGGCTGAGAAAGTACGCCGTTTCTTCAAGCGTATCCGTGCCATGGGTGATGACGATGCCGGCCACCGATGCATCGGCGCACAGCGCATCCACGCGCTGCGCCAACGCGCGCCAGACGTCGTGCGTCATGTTCTGGCTGCCCACGTTGGCCACCTGCTCGGCGCGGATGTCCGCCAGGCCCGCCAACTGCGGCACGGCCGCGAGCAGGTCGCCTACCGAGAACGAGCCGGCTTTGTAGCCGGCCGCGGTGGCGTCGGCCTGGGCGCCGGCAATGGTGCCGCCGGTGGCCAGTACGGCGATGACCGGCAAAGCCTGATCAGGCATCGACCACTCCGGACAAGCCTTGACGCTCGAGCAGCGAATTCAGGTGTTCCCAGCCGTGGAAGTCGATCACGATCTGGCCCTTTTCCTTGGCGCCGACCTTCAGCGCCACACGGGTGCCCAGATGGTCGGACAAGGCCTCTTCCAGGCGCGTCAGGTCGCGCGACGCCCCGTTGGTCTTTTTCTTGGGCGACGCCGCGGTCTCGGCTTCCTTGGCGGTCTTGGCGACCAGCTTTTCTGCTTCGCGAACCGACAGGCGACGCGCGATGATCTGGTTGGCCAGCTGGATCTGCGTGGCGGCATCCACGGCCAGCAGCGCGCGAGCATGGCCCATGTCGACGTCGCCGGCCAACAGCATGGTCTGCACGGCAGCGGCCAGGTTCAAGAGGCGCAGCAGATTGCTGGTGGCCGAACGCGAGCGGCCGATGGCCTGGGCGGCCTGCTCGTGCGTCAAGCCGAATTCATCGAGCAGGCGGCGCACGCCATGCGCTTCTTCCAGCGGGTTCAGGTCTTCGCGCTGGATGTTTTCGATCAGCGCCATGACGGCCGCATTTTCGTCGGCGACTTCGCGCACCAGCACCGGCACTTCTTTCAGCCCCGCCAACTGGGCCGCGCGGAAACGACGCTCTCCCGCGATGATCTCATAGTGGCCGGGCGCATCGCCCAGCGCGCGCACAAGAATGGGTTGCATGATTCCTTGTGTGCGTATCGATTCGGCCAGCTCGCCCAGCGCGCCCTCGTCCATGCGGGTGCGCGGCTGATACTTGCCGGCCCGCATCTTCGAAACAGGCAAGGTGGACGGCAGACCCTCGGGCTTGGCCGCAGCCTTGCCGATATTGTCGATCGCAGGCGCGTCGGCGCCCAGCAAGGCGTCAAGTCCGCGACCCAAACCCTTGGGTTTCTTGGTGGCCATAGTTAAATCCTCTTTCCTTCTGTTTTTGTATCCCGAGCCAGGCTCAGGCGTCCGCCTGCTCGGCGGGCAGGCGGTACCAATACGCGTAACAGTCTTTGAAACCGTAGCGGCCGTACAAGGCGCGCGCCGCGGTGTTTTCCGGCTCGACCTGCAGATAAGCCGTAGTAGCGCCACCCTCGGCACCGCGAGCCAACAAATGCTCGACCAGCGTCGCGGCGTGCCCTTTGCGCCGTTGCCCTGGATCCGTCACCACATCGAACAACCCCACGACATCACCATCGCGCACGGCCATGCCAGCAGCCACGCAATGGCCCTCGCTGTCTGTGGCCAGCACCGGCAAGATATCCACAGCCAGTCCTTCCAGGCGCGCTTGGTGCTCGGCGATGTGTTCCGGACGGGAATCGCGCATGCGTCCGACCGCCGCCGCGAATCGGGCAGCGTCCACTGTCTTGAAAAGCAGATCGCCCCGGGCACCAGGCCTGGGGGCGAGCGGCATGCTCATGACTCGGGTCTCGCCAGTGAGGATGTAACCACGGGACTCCAGGTCGGCGTCCAGGGCGAAATCGGGACCGATGGAGGTGATGCGCAGCACCATGGGCAAGCCATGGCGCGCATACAACGTTGAACAATACGCCAGCCGCTCGTCCAGCGGACGTGTGGATAACCCCAGCACATTGATGCTGCGTACCCGTTTGGCCGATGACGCCGAAAAACGCACCAGCCAACCGTCGTACAGCACTTGCGCGCGTACCGCCGTTGCGTTGAGCGCCGCCTCTTCGAGCCGCACGCGCAGCGCATCGCGCACGTCGGCGGGCGGCGTGTGGGGCAAGGCGTGGGTCGAAGAATGGCGCGGTGCGGCGGACATGCTGTACGGCTTATTTGTTCAGGTCGCGAACGCGCTCGATCATTTCGGCGCCGAAGGCGATGTAGGCCTGTGCGCCACGCGAGGCGCGGTCGTAGACCACGCCGGGCATGCCATAGCTGGGGGCCTCGGCCAGGCGCACGTTGCGCGGCACGACGGTCTTGAAGACCTTGTCGCCGAAGTGCGCTTCGAGCTGCGCGGACACTTGCTGTTGCAGCGTCATGCGCGGGTCAAACATGACACGCAACAAACCGATGACGCGCAGGTCGTCGTTGATGTTGCGGTGTACGCGCTTGATCGTGTTGACCAGGTCGGACAAGCCTTCCAGCGCGAAGTACTCGCACTGCATCGGAATGATGACGCCGTGCGCGGCTGCCAGGCCGTTCAGCGTCAGCAGCGACAAGGTGGGCGGGCAGTCGATCAGGACGAAATCGTATTGGCTGGCCACGGTGTCGATGGCGGCCTTGAGCTGGCGCTCGCGTTCGTCCATCTGCACCAGGTCGATCTCTGCGCCGGACAATTCACGGTTGGCGGGCAACACGTCGTAGCCGCCCGATTCCGAGCGCACACGTGCCTGCTCGATCGTGGATTCACCGATCAGCACCTGGTACAGGTTCGACTCGAGCGAATTCTTGTCGATGCCGCTGCCCATCGTGGCGTTGCCTTGAGGGTCCAGGTCCACCAGCAGCACGCGTTGCTTGTGCGTCGCCAGGCCGGCCGCCAGGTTGATGGCGGTCGTCGTCTTGCCCACACCGCCTTTTTGGTTGGCGATGCAGAAAACACGGGCGGACGAGCTGGGGGGTAAGTTCTTCATAGGGTTCCTTGACTGCGGCGCATCCAGATCAGGCAGCGTTCTGCTTGCAGCTCCGGCACCCGGAGTTGCTGAATATGGTCGACTTGCCAATCCCCGCGCGCGTGCAGCGCTACGATCTCATCATCGGGGACCTTGCCCTTCATCGCGACGAGGGTACCACCCTTGCTGACGTGCCTGCCCGCGAGCATCGCAAAATCATCCAAGGATGCGAAGGCGCGTGACGTCACAATGTTGCAGTCGGCGGGGTCCAGCGTTTCGATGCGTGCGTGGCGGGCCTGCAGGTTGGGCAAGGCCAGCGCGCCACTCATCTGCCGGACGAATGCGGTTTTCTTTTCGACGGCGTCGACGCAGGTCACGGACCATTCTGGCCGCATGACGGCCAGGACGACGCCAGGCAAGCCGCCACCGGATCCGACGTCGTAGACCTTGGCCGGCGTACCGGGCTGGCCCAGCGCCTCGCTGAACGGGCCCACCGCGGCCAGGCTGTCGAACAGGTGCTGCACCAGCATCTGTTGCGGATCGCGGATGGCGGTCAGGTTATAGGTTCGATTCCAGCGCTGCATCTGCGCCAGGTAGTCGAGCAGCTTGGGCGCTGCGCCGGCATCGGCCTGCAGCCCCAGTTGCTCGAAGGCAAGGGAGAGACGGCCGGCCATGTCTGCGCCGGCCGAATTGGGATGGGCGCTCATGCGGCTTGCTTGCGCGAGCCGTAATGCAGGCGCTTCAGGTGGATGAGCAGCAGCGAGATCGCCGCCGGCGTCACGCCCGAAATACGGGCGGCCTGGCCGATGGTCTCGGGCCGATGCGTCTTCAATTTCTGGCGCACTTCGAACGACAGGCTGGTCACGGCGTCGTAATCGACGTCCGCCGGGATGGGCTGTTGTTCGTGGGCAATCTGCTTTTGCACTTCGTCTTGCTGGCGGGCGATGTAACCGGCGTACTTCACCTGGATCTCGACCTGCTCGGCCAGCACCTCGTCGGCCACGACACCCGGGCCGGCCAGGAGCGTGCCGTCGACATTGCGGGCGGCCATCAACGCTTCATAGGAAACATTCGGGCGTTTCAGCAGATCAGCTAGTGAGTACTCACGTTCAATTGCCTTGCCCAGCAACGGCTCGGCCACTTCCAGCGGCAGCAGCCGCGGGTTCACCCACGACGACTTCAAACGTTCGACTTCCGTGGCGACGGCATCGCGCTTGCGGTTGAAGGCTTCCCAGCGGGCGTCATCGACGATTCCGAGCCGACGGCCGATTTCGGTCAGGCGCAGATCGGCGTTGTCTTCACGCAGGCTCAGACGGTATTCGGCGCGCGACGTGAACATGCGGTACGGCTCGGTCACGCCGCGCGTCACCAGGTCGTCGACCAACACGCCCAGATAGGCTTCGTCCCGGCGCGGCGTCCAAGGATCGCGGCCCAACGATTGCAACGCGGCGTTCACGCCAGCCAGCAGGCCCTGGGCCGCAGCTTCTTCGTAGCCGGTGGTGCCGTTGATCTGGCCGGCGAAGAACAGCCCGGAGATGGCCTTGGTTTCGAGCGTGCTCTTCAATCCACGTGGATCGAAGTAGTCGTATTCGATCGCGTAGCCCGGGCGCAGGATGTGTGCGTTTTCCAGGCCAGGCAAGGAATGGATCAGGTCCAGCTGCACGTCGAACGGCAGGCTGGTCGATACGCCGTTGGGGTAGACCTCGTGCGTGTCCAGCCCTTCGGGCTCGAGGAAGACCTGGTGGGATTCCTTGTCGGCAAAACGGTGGATCTTGTCTTCGATGGACGGGCAGTAACGCGGCCCCACCCCTTCGATCACGCCGCTATACATCGGCGAGCGATCCAGGCCACCGCGGATGATGTCGTGGGTACGCGCGTTGGTGTGCGTGATCCAGCACGGCAACTGCCGGGGGTGCATCGCCACATTGCCCATGTACGAAAAGACGGGAATCGGATCGAGATCGCCCGGCTGTTCTTCAAGAATGCTGTAGTTGATGCTGCGACCGTCGATGCGCGGCGGAGTGCCGGTCTTCAAGCGGCCTTGGGGCAGCTGCAGTTCTTTCAGGCGCTGGCCCAGCGAAATGGCGGGGGGATCGCCCGCACGGCCACCCGAGTAGTTTTGCAAGCCCACGTGAATCAGGCCGTTGAGGAACGTGCCGGCGGTCAGCACCACGGTCTTGGCTCGGAACTTCAGCCCAACCTGGGTAACGGCACCGACCACACGGTCGCCTTCGACCATCAGATCCTCGACCGCTTGCTGGAATAGCCACAGGTTGGGCTGGTTTTCCAGACGGCCACGGATGGCCTGGCGGTACAGCACCCGGTCTGCCTGGGCGCGGGTTGCGCGTACGGCCGGCCCCTTCGAGCCGTTGAGGATGCGGAACTGAATCCCCGCCTCGTCCGTTGCCAGTGCCATGGCACCGCCAAGGGCGTCGACTTCTTTGACAAGATGGCCTTTGCCGATCCCCCCAATGGAGGGATTGCAAGACATCTGACCTAGGGTTTCGATGTTGTGGGTCAGCAGCAGCGTCTGGGCGCCAGCGCGTGCTGCAGCCAGCGCCGCCTCGGTGCCGGCGTGGCCGCCACCAACGACGATGACATCGAATTCGCGGGGATAATCCATGATGGGGAGGTAAGAGAGCGTTCGATGCTCATTATAGAGGCAGGGGGGGCATGTTTCACGTGAAACATGGTTCGGTGCAGCAATGGGCCATGCGGTCTTCCCCTGTTCGTCTGCAAATGGCAACGCGGCGTCGGGTCTGAGCAGTCAAATATGTCGGCAATTGCCTCTGTTGGGTGGATGTTTCACGTGAAACACATCGGCGCCCTGCTCTTACCCGCGCATGTTCCACGTGAACCATGCGTCCGCCAGCAGAGGTCGGTCCGAGCCGGCTTCATGTGGAACACGGAAGATCACCCTCCTCTCACATGCCATCTATGACCGGTCACATGGCCCGCGTGCCGGTCCGGCCCCAACATAAGCGATAACGCCCCGCCAAGGTTGAGGCTCTTCGCCATGTTCGGGCAGTATGTTTCACGTGAAACATCGGCCTGTAGCCTTGGTATTGATATCCCCCGCGCAGGATGGGAGGGTAAGAATGACCGCTCCATATGCCGTCCAGAGGGCTGGATGAGGCTTATCGTTGCATGTTTCACGTGAATCATAGCTCACTGCCCACGGACAGAAAACCACCAACAAGGCATGGTCGAATGCGACGCCAACCTAATTGATCAGGTCACAGCGAGGAACGACTGCCGATGTTTCACGTGAAACATCGCACGGAGGTTCTAATATTCAACATCGAAAGTGCAATCCCACTGCACGCTACTACGTCTGAGCGCGGGTTCGACCGATCCCTACAGTGCATCAGTCTATTGAAAATGTTCCACGTGAAACACGCGCAAACTACTGCAGACCATCCAGCTTCATAGACCTTATGCGTATAGCAGAGCTGACGTTTCACGTGGAACATATCAAATCCAACCGACCGTAGGAACCAATATCGTTGCGCCCAACTGCCGGGGAACATGCAAAACAGCTCCGATCGCAGGATGTGGTCACAACAACACACCCAACTAACAAGACATTCACATGCCCATCCCGATCGCATCTGAATGAAAAAAGAAACGATTTTCTGGGCCCTACCCTACCCCTTACCCAAAAACATGGTGGATTTTCGGGTTTCACGTGAAACATAGACCGAGGCCGTGCCCGAGCTCCCTATCCTGGTGAGCGGAAAATTCACGATCCTCACGGAAGATTACGCCCGGCACCAGGCCGGCTGACCATCTCCCGTCATCCGAATGAAAAATAGCAAGGCAAGAATTTCGAACACTGCGGGCAGTCGGTAACCAGGGTCCGCCGGACCGGCTCAATCGCTTATGCGTCCCCGCAATTCGGCACGACTACGTGCTGGTGAGATCCGACCCAACCTCCAGTGCAACCGCAAACCAAGGCAGCACCCCAGCAGTAACTTCATCCCGCGCCCAGCATCCAGGGCAACCATGATTTATCAACATATCAATCCACAGTCCGCTCGGGCCGCGATCGGCCGGTTTCACGTGGAACAACTTTGGGGATAACTTGGGAAGAGGCTCCGGTTCGACAGAAGAGATTGCCCCGTCATCAGCCACGAAGTACCGACGGCAATTCAAATACCCAGATTTGGCAAAACGCACAAAACGGCAATCCCTTCCCAGGGAAATTGTCTTCAGAGCCCGTGCGCTGCTATGCGTCCGACCCGCTTCACCGTCCGTACGGGAGGATATGGCGACGCACTAATCAGCCTATGAAAAACGGTGGAAAAAATTGTGGATAAGTCAGCGCTATCGAACCCATTGGCTTTCTTAAAATCTTCGATGCGCCTGCCCACAATGCGCATGTGCCCCAACCAGACCGCGTGCCAAACGTGTTCGATGCGGGTCACACCCACTCGGGAACTTCACATCCCTGCCGAAGTCCAATCGCCGCTCCGTCTGGATCCGACTGCCGCACACGCGCCCTACTTATCCCCAACCTTATCCAGATCTGCGATCAAGCGCTGCGCTGTGCACAAGTTGCCGGGACGCTTGATGCAACAAATATCTTGCCCTCCCCTCACGGGCAACGCCATCATCCATTTGGCTGAGGCGGCATGCCAGCCACCTGTGGAAAAGTCGACGGAAGGAAATTCGACGCGAATTTTCCTTTCACGTGAAATCCACAGCAGCCCGATCATAGGCGCCGGCCACGACCCACTCAAAACACCAGATTCCCCCGGCCGTGGTCACGCGAGGACTGCTATCCCCATTTCTATCCACAGGTTGAGCACCCATCATTTGGCCGCCGAAGGCCTAATTCTGTGCATAACCGGGATGGGGATATCTTTGTGAACAACCGCCGCCGAGGCGACCCAAAACGCCGTCATTGCCTCGGCCCGCCGGCGTAAAAAAATAGCGGTCCGCGCAGAAAAACAATCAACAAAAGCCGCGTAACCACATGGTTTCCCTAGGGAAAAGCGCTATTTCCCATGGAACGGCAAGCTGGCAGCCCAGTGCTGTCAGCGCGGTGATCGGCGTCAAGAACGCAATTCATGAGGTGTCGAAAAATGTGCAAAACCGTGATTTCAAACTCACGGTTGCTTCATTACTGAGCAGTCTGATACTCATGCCCGAAAATAATTATCCACAAACTTATCCAAGGTTGGAGGATATGTTAGTGATCACTAACATCGGGCTGATCTGGGGCGGCACAAACCTCGGCCGGAATGAAACAACGCCCCAGACCGTGAGGTTCTGGGGCGTCGTAGCCAGGCTTGGCCTGGCAGACGGGAAATTGGGATTTCCCGATTTAGAGCGGGCGAATTTCGGCCGCTTGAGGTCCTTTCGGACCATCCTTGACTTCGAATTCGACTTCCTGCCCTTCGTTCAGGCTGCGATAGCCGCGGCCCTGGATGGCGGAAAAGTGTGCGAAAACATCGGTACCGCCGGTGTCCGGCGTGATGAAACCGTAACCCTTGTCAGCGTTGAACCACTTAACTTTGCCCTTCTGAGCCATTTTCCTAGCGTCCTGTAATTAACTCGAAATGCAATGAATCAAGGACGCCGTGAGAACTGAACGACCGGTAGGGATACCTGCGTTGCTGCTGCGTTCTCGCATGCCGCAAAAGCAGCAGAACGAGTCCGCGCGCTGCTTGAATCAACTGCGGAATCAGCATACTCATCCGACATTACAGACTCATATAGTTGTTTACCCCAATGTCGTATTTTTCTGACTGGAAGCTCAATCCCGTCACGCGGAATTAGCATGCCGACGCGCCAGCAACGCGTACATCGGACCGGTCACGATCACGACGAATACCATGCGCGTGACGTGGAACGCAGTGACCACGGGAACCCCTAGCTGCAGCACTTTCGCGGTGATGGCCATCTCTGCAATGCCACCTGGTGTCGTGCCCAGGATCAACGTCGGAATCGGCGCCGCGGACCACAATGACAACAACGCGCCCAAGCCAAATGCCAACGCCAATGCGATGACCGTGAACACCGCCACCGCAGCGATGAAACGCGGCGCCGCACGGAAGAAATCGGGCCGATAGCGATCCCCCAACGACCACCCGATAAAGAGCTGGCCGATCTTGGGCACGAAGTCCGGCAACGCCGACAATTCGATGCGGTTGCTGGTGAGCAGCATGGCCACCAGCATCGGCCCCAGCACCCACGGGTTGGGCAGCCTCAGCTTCATGAAGAACAGGCCTCCGATGCAGGTCAGGCCCACCAGCGCAGCCAGGCCTGCACCATCCACGGTGCGCGGCCCTGGCACGGTCGGATCGATGCCCGCAACACCCCACCACTGGAAAATGAAGGGCACCGTCAACACCACCATCAACACGCGCACGCTGTGCGCCGTGGCGACGCGATCGATACGCGCGCCGTGCCGTTCCGCCAGGCTGGCCATCTCGCTGGCGCCGCCCATCGCGCAGGAGAACCAAGCCGTCTTGAAATCGACATCGGTGTAGCGCCGCAGGATGGCGGTGCCGATGAATGCCAACCCCAATGCGAACAACATGCCGACGATGATCGGCCCGGCGTTGGCGCCGATGTGCCCGATCACCTGCGGCGTGAAATACAGCCCCAACGACGTGCCGATGACCCACTGCCCCGCGTTGCGCGCCGGCCGCGGACAAACCGTGCGAAGACCGCCGATCCGCACCGCCGCCGTCAACAGCAGCGCCCCCAGCATCCAGGGCAGCGGGATGTGCGCCCACACCGCCAGCAAGGCCCCCGTCAACGCGATCGCCAATCCGCCGAAGACTCTCAACAACATGTTCTGCACCACGACACCGTCCACGCCATAAGCTCATGAGAAACCGGAATTATGAGTTAGTGGGATACTTACGAAAACTCCCGTGCATACCTAGCGTTCACCTTCGCGCCCACCATGATCCGATCCAAACTTCCCGACGTCGGCACCACCATCTTCACCGTCATGAGCCGCCTGGCCATCGAGCACAAGGCCATCAACCTGGGCCAGGGCTTTCCCGACTTCGATCCCGACCCGGCGCTGTGTGCGCTGGTCAGCAAGGCCATGGCCGATGGCCATAACCAGTATCCCTACATGCCCGGCGTGGCGCCGCTGCGCGAAGCCATCGCCGCCAAGACGCAGGCCTTGTACGGCCGCGCCTATGACCCCGAAACCGAGATCACCGTCACCAGTGGCGCCACCGAGGCCCTGATGGCCACGGTACTGGCTGCCGTGAACAGCGGCGACGAAGTCGTGGTCATCGAACCCTGCTACGACTCGTACCTGCCCGCCATTCGCCTGGCCGGCGGCACGGCCGTGCCGGTGCCGCTGCGCGCGCCCACCGCGGACGACCCCTACTACCGCATCGACTGGCAGTGCGTGCGCGACGCCATTACGTCCAAGACGCGCCTGCTGATGCTGAACTTTCCGCACAACCCCACCGGCGCCGTGCTGGACGACAGCGACCTGGACGCGCTGGAAGCCATCGTGCGCGACACCGGCGTGCTGCTGGTGTCCGACGAGGTCTACGAACATATTGTGTTCGACGGCAAGCCGCACGCCAGCGTGGCGCGTCGCCCGTTGCTGGCCGAACACGCGTTTGTCATTTCGTCGTTCGGCAAGACGTATCACACCACCGGCTGGAAGATCGGCTATTGCTGCGCGCCGCGCCAACTGAGCGCCGAGCTGCGCAAGGTACATCAGTTCATGGTGTTCACGGTGCCGTCCCCCATGCAATTCGCGCTGGCCGAATTCATGCGCGATCCCAAGCCCTACCTGGACCTGCCCACGTTCTACCAGGCCAAGCGCGACCGCTTGGCCCAAGGTCTGGCCAAGACACGCTTCAAGCCGCTGCCCAGCCCCGGAACCTTCTTCCTGCTGGCGGACTACAGCGATATCTCCAAACAGAACGAAGCCGATTTTGCGCGTGACCTGACGGTGCGCCACGGCGTGACGGTGATCCCGGTGTCGGCCTTCTACCAGAAGCCCGATGCACCGGAATCGAACCACCGCATCGTGCGCTTCTGCTTCGCCAAGAAAGACGCCACGCTGGATGCGGCGCTGGAGCGCCTGGCGCAAGTCTGAACGCGCAATACCTCTTCCAGAAAAAAAGCCCCGCAAGGGGCTTTTCATTTTTTTCACACCGGTTCGGCGGCAACCTTCCTGGCCCGACGCACCCGGCGCATGACCTGCGGCACCACCACCACCGCCGCAGCAGCCACCCACAACGTAATGGCGACGGGGCTGGAGAACAGCACCGACACATTGCCATCGGTCATCGACAAGGCGCGGCGCAGGTTCTGTTCCATCATGTTGCCCAACACCACGCCCAGCACCAGCGGCGCCATCGGCACGCCGAACTTGCGCAGCAGGTAGCCCAGCGTACCGATGGCCGCGACCAGCAACAGGTCGAACGTACCGGCATTGATGGCGTACACGCCGATATAGCTGATGCACAGGATGCCCGGCACCATCAGCCAACCCGGCACCGACAGCACCTTCGAGAACACGCGCACCAGCGGCACGTTCATGATGAACAGCAACACGTTGGCCACGAACAGCGACGCAATCAATCCCCACACCAGTTCCGGCTTGGATTCGAACAGCACGGGACCCGGCGTGATGTTGTAGAGCGTCAGCGCGCCCATCATTACCGCAGTGGTGCCCGACCCCGGCACGCCCAGCGTCAACATCGGTACGAACGAGCCGATGGCCGATGCCGTGGCCGCCGCTTCCGGCGCCACCAGGCCGCGCATGTCGCCACGACCGAACTTGGCGTCCGGATCCTTGGCCTCGATGATGCGCTTCTCTTGCGAGTACGCCACGGCCGCGGCCACGCTCGCGCCGGCGCCGGGCAACACGCCCACGCCAAAGCCCACGAAGGCGCTGCGCACCACGCTCCACCAGGTGAAGGCCAGCTCTTTCAGATTGAAGATCTTGCGGCCGCTGGACTTGACCTCGACGCTATGTCCGGCCATCACCTTTTCCAGCATTTCCAGCATTTCGCTGACCGCGAACAAGGCAATCACCACCACCACGAAATCGATGCCGTCGGCCAGGTGCACGGATTCGAAGGTATAGCGGTATACCCCAGAGTTCGCGTCCACACCGATCACCGAAATCGACAACCCGATCATCGCGGCCAGCACGCCCTTCACCGGCTGCTTGCCGAGCAGGCTGGTCAGGCAGCAGAACGCGAAGATCATCAGCACGAAGTACTCGGCTGGGCCGAACGCCAACGCCCATTTGGCCAACGTCGGCGCGAGCAGGACCACGCCCACCACCGACACCAACGCCCCAAAGAACGCCGACCACGCGGACAGCGACAGGGCCACGTTGGCCAGGCCCTGGCGCGCCAGCGGATAGCCGTCCAGCGTCGTCATGATGGCGCTGGCTTCGCCCGGCACATTGATCAGGATCGAGGTGATGCGGCCGCCGTATTCCGCACCGACATACACCGCCGCCAGCAGGATCAGCGCGGTCTCTGGCGGCAGGTTCATCGCAAATGCGATGGGGATCAGCATCGCCACGCCGTTGATCGGCCCCAGGCCCGGCAGCACCCCCACCATGGTGCCAAAGAACGAGCCGATGGCGGCCACCAGGATGTTGGTCCACGAGAACGCAACACCGAAGCCGATCGACAGGTGATCAAGGATTCCGCTCATATCAGGTTCTCCAGCAGCCCGCCGGGCAGGACCACGTCCAGCACCTTGTCGAACAACACGAAAAAGAAAGCGCTCATGACGAGACCGCCAATCGCGCACTTGAGCCAGCCGCCGCCGAACAGGCGGCCGACAAACACCGTCATCAACGCGGTGGCGATGATGAAGCCGAGCCACTGGAAGAGAAAGGCATACGCCGTGGCGAACAGCACCATCATCACGATGCGCACATTGGCGCCGGCCGGGTTGGCCTCGACGGCGTTGCCGCCCTTGTAGGCCAGCCTCAAGCCGCACAGGCCGATGATCAATGCCAGCAGCAGCGGGAACGCGCGCGGCCCCACCGGTTCGTAGGCGAACGGCGCTTCAATGCCCCACCCCGCCCATGTCATGAAGGCCGCCAGCGCAAGCGCCGCGATGCCCAGGATGCGATCGTTCATGATCAGATTTCCGTTGGTAGCAGGACCACGCGGCGCAAGCCCGCCCGGGCCGCTGACAATGCCGGCGGCAACGGGGTGCGCCTGCAGGCGCGGTCGGAAGGAATGCCTTGCGGCTTATTTCTTGACCAGGCCGAAGGAGTCGGCCAGTTCGGCGTACTGCTTGACCTGCTGCTTCACGTAGGCATCCAGGTCGGCACCCGTCTTGTTGAAGGGGAACAGGCCCTGCTGTTCTCGCAGCTTGGAGAATTCGGGGGCGCTGGTGACGCGGTTGAACGCGGTAACCCAGAACTGGTAGTCGGCATCCGACACCTTGGGACCCACGTAGAAGCCGCGGATGATCGGCCAGACGATGTCGTAGCCCTGTTCCTTGGCGGTAGGCACGGTGCCCAGCTTGCCCGGCAGGCGCTGGTCGTTGAATACGGCCAGCACGCGGATGGGGGCGCCGCCCTCGAGCATGGTGAAGGCTTCGGCGGCGTCGCCCATGTAGGCCTGGATGTGGCCGCCACGCAGCGCCGTGACGGCCTCGCCACCGCCTTCAAACGCCACGAAACGCATCTTCTTGAAATCGACGCCGGCTGCCTTGGCGGTCAACGCTGCCTTCATCCAGTCCTGGCTGCCCACGGTGCCGCCGGCCCCCAGCACGATCTTGGTCGGGTCCTGCTTGAACGCGTCCATCAGGCCCTTCAGGTCGGTATAGGGCGAATCGTTGCGCACCACGGCCACGCCGTAGTCGGTGCCGATGGCTGCCAGCCAGCGCACGTCGTCGACGTTGTACTTGCCGAACTTGCCCTGTGCCAGGTTCAGCAGCGAACCGCCCGAGAAGGCCACGATGGTGCCGGGTTCGTTGGGGTGCTGCGCCACGATGTTGTTGTAGGCCACGGCGCCGATGCCGCCCGGCATATAGACGATGCGCATGGCGCTCTTGAGCGCCCCGCTCTGCTTGAGGCCTTCGGTGGCCAGCCGGCAGGTCAGGTCGAAACCGCCACCGGGCTGGGCCGGCGCGATGCATTCGGGGCGGCGCGGTTCGTCGGCCGCCTGGGCAGTGCCCAGGGACAAGGTCATCGCGCCAAGCGCCGCGACGGCGGCCAGGCGCAGCTTCAGGCTGGTCTGCATTGTTGTGTCTCCGTGATTTATAGGTCTAGGTATGGCTGGCGACCCGGCGAAGCACGGCAAGGCGGGTCCAGCGGATGCAACCGTACAAAACCGAAGCTTTCTAACACCTTTCAAAAAACGGGTTTTTCCTGGTGCGACGCAACATTCGCGACAGATTCCAGGGAAAACACCAGGGATGCTCGCAGCCCGGGCAAGGGGGCGCGGTTCTCCAGCACCAGGCGGGCGCCCAGGGCTTCGGCGATCGTGCCGACTATGGCCAACCCCAGGCCGGCGCCCGGCTTGTTCTTGCCGGCAGCTCCACGGCGAAAGCGGATGCCGGCACGGGCAATGTCCTCGGCTGACATGCCGGGGCCGCTGTCTTCCACGGATAGCCGCAGTTGCCCGGGTTCTCGCCGGACCAGCACGGTGATCGTTCCCCCGGGCGAGGTGTAACGGATCGCGTTGTCCACCAGGTTGCCGACCGCTTCGCGCAGCAACCATTCGGCGCCCGAGACGATGGCCGGACCAGGATCAGCGTCCAGGCCGATGTCCATCTGCCGGGCACGGGCCGTGGGCAGCAGGCTGCGGATGACCCCGTCGGCCAGCACAGCCAGGTCGACGGGTTCCAGCGAAAAGCCTCCCTCGGCGAGGGAAGCGTCTTTAGCGCGCGCCAGAGCCAGCATCTGGTTGGTGGTGCGTACGGCCCTGTCCAACCCCTCTTGCATCGCCAGAAGGGCTGTACGGACCTCCTGGGGGCATGTTTCCCGCAAGGCGTAGGCGGTCTGGGTACGCAAGACCGACAACGGCGTACGCAGTTGGTGCGAGGCGTCGTCCAGGAACTGGCTCTGGACCCTCGCCTGGGCCGCGTAGCGGGCCATGTGGAGGTTTACAGCGCCCACCAGGGGTAGGACCTCACCCGGCAGGTCAAACGCGCTGACGGGGCTTAAATCGTCTGCAGGACGCCTTTCCAGTTCTTGCCGTAACCGCGCCAGGGGTCGCAAGGCCATGAAAACGCCCAGGATGATCACCAGCACGCTGATCAGGATCACGGCCAGGTCACGCTCTACCGACCGCACCAGCACCTGGTGCAGGAACGCCTGGCGGCTTTCCAGGCCTTCGGCGACCTGGACGATAACCCGTCCCCCTTTGTTCGCATAGAGCGGCGGATCCATCGCCCGCGCCAGCGCGGCGACCCGAACCGGCATGCCCAGGTATGTCGCATAGAAAAACTGCGGTTCGCCGGACACCAGCGGCTGAGTGGGCATGGGCAGCTCAGGATGGCCGATTTCGGCCAGCCCGTCTTCGGTCGCCACTCGGTAGAACACGCTGCCATTGGCCGTCAGCTCAAAAAACTCCAGCATCAGGTATGGCTGCTCCATGGCTAATCCACCGCTGGCTGTGGATATGTTGTGGTCGATCGCGCGCAGCGCGCCCGCAAGCGAGCGGTCGTACGCAATGTCGACCTGGTTGCGCAGCTGGTGGTTCGACAGCCACAAGGCACCCATCATTACTAAAACTAATGTGGGGATCAGCCACCAGAGAAGCTGCGTCTTCAGGGTACGCGTGCGGTTTTTTTTCCTGGAAAACCGGGTTTTTTCCGGAAAACTAGTTGTCAACAGCGTTCTCCAGGCAGTAGCCCATGCCGCGCATGGTGGTGATCTGCACGCCTGTTTCCGCCAATTTTTTGCGCAACCGGTGCACCAGAACCTCGATGGCCTCGAGGTTGATGTCGGCATCGTCGGTCACGATCCGATCCAGGATCTGCTGCTTGTTGATCGGTTCGCCGCTTTTCTGGATCAGGACCCGAAGTACCGCGTGTTCACGTGGGGATAACTGCAAAGTCTGTCCCGAGACCGAGAATTTTTGCGCGGAAGTCTCGAAAACCAGGTTTCCCAGGGCAAGTCGCGGATGTTCGCGACCTCGGCTACGCCGTACCAAAGCGATCAAACGCGCTTCCAACTCTTCCACAACAAACGGTTTTGGCAGGAAATCGTCTGCGCCCTGGTGAAGTGTCCCGATTTTTTCGGCCAGTGAATCGCGCGCGGTCAGGACCAGGACCGGCGTTCGATCGTCCCGCGCGCGAATCTTCGCCAGCAAAGTGTGGCCATCGATGCCTGGCAATCCCAGGTCCAGCACGACCGCATCGAATTCTTCGACGGCCAACCTTCTTTCGGCGACCAGTCCGTCATCAGCCCACTCGACGACGAAACCCGCATGTCGGGCCAGGCTTCTGGCCAACCAGCGAGCAAGTTCAGCTTCGTCTTCTATCAGGAGGATGCGCATGGACGGAGTCCGGGGGGGCGTGGCTGGGAGATAGGAGAAAGCATGTTTGTCTTTTCCCTGTATTTCTCTTTATATAAAGACTAATGATTAATAAGGCCTGTGGATAACTACCTTAACCTTGGAAACCTGTGCTTTTTCATGAACTTGCGGCCGTTTTTGGCTGTGCAAGAACTCTGTGTGGGAAAAAAGTTGAAGTTGGACAAGATTTCGGACCCGGCCCAAAACCCCAGCTTGTTCAACTTGCCTCCACACAATGTGCACAACCTGCCGCCTTAGGAGTTATCCACAGGCCCTTTTTGGGAAGCCGGGGTCGGAAGCGGCACTTTTACCCCGAAAAACCGCCCATTGCCTACCCTGGTTTTCGCCCCTTTCCAGCCCCGTAAAGGGCCCTGCAAGCGCTTGGAAAATCGGCCTTGCCAGGGGAGGAATCCCTGCCGCGGTTGACGATTGCCTGAACAAAAAGTGAGCAGTTTTCCGCCGTAGAATTCGGCCATGGCACGACAAATCAGAATCAAGAAACCGGCCTGGGCGACCTGGCTGAGGGGCCGTTTGCTGGCCGATAACTTGCCCGTCACGCTGTGCGCGGCGGCATTGATGGGACTGGCCGGCGCGCTGGCCACTGTGATATTTCGAGAATTGCTGGGCGGGATCCAGATGCTGCTGGCCGGGGCGGACGAACCGCACGGCATGGTCTCGCTGGCGCGGGGCCTGTCGGCCTGGCAACGATTCCTGCTGCCGGCAATAGGCGGCGCGATTGCCGGGCTGATCCTGCAATGGGCGGCCAGCCGGCTGCCCAGGCGCGGCGCCGCTGACTATATGGAAGCGATCTCCATCGGCCGCGGTGTCATCGGCTTTCGGCAGACCGTGGCACGTAGTATTTCTTCTTTGTTTTCAATTGGTTCCGGCGCATCCATCGGCCGCGAAGGCCCCATGGTGCAGCTGGCTGCGATGTTCTCTTCATTGTCCGGCCGCTACCTGGTGTTGCCGCCGCGCCATCTGCGCCTGTTGGTGGCCTGCGGCGCCACGGCCGGGATCACCGCGGCGTACAACGCGCCGATTGCCGGCGCCTTGTTCATTTCCGAAATCGTCTACGGCGCGATTTCGTCGGCCACCCTGGTTCCGCTGGTGGTGTCGTCGGTGGTCGCCAACATCGTGACCCGCCAGATCCTGCACTACGACGCGGTTTTCCATATGCCGCCGTTCGACTTCGTATCGGGCTGGGAAGTGGTCAATTATCTAGGTCTGGGGCTGATCGCCGGCCTGGTGGCGCCGCAATTCCTGCGTTTTCTGGATACGTCGAAGGCACTGTTTCGGCGCATGCCGTTGCCATTGTGGACCCGGATGGCGGCAGGCGGACTGGTGGTGGGGGCGTTGTCGGTGTTCAAGCCCGAAGTCTGGGGCAACGGCTACAGCGTGGTGAACAGCATGCTGCACAGCGAGTGGGCCTGGCAGGCGGTGGCGGCGGTGCTGCTGTTCAAGATCGTGGCAACTGGCGCCAGCGTGGGCTCGGGGGCGATTGGCGGCGTGTTCACGCCAACGCTGTTCGTGGGGGCGGCGGTCGGCGCCCTCTATGGCAGCGGGCTGCATGCGCTGTTTCCTGCGGGTGACCTGTCCGCCGTGTCGAGTTATGCCGTGGTGGGCATGGGGGCGCTGCTTGCTGCCACGACGTATGCGCCATTGATGTCGATACTGATGATCTTCGAGATGACGTTGAGCTACGAGGTCATGCTGCCGCTGATGCTCGCCTGCATCACGGGCTTTGTCATCGCGCAGAAAATCCGGCCGGATTCGGTGTATGCCAAGTCGTTGGCCAGCAATCGGATTGCTCGGGAACAGATCCGTGCAGTGCCGTCATTGCCTGTCGACAAGCCAGGGAGATCTTGAGAAAAGTGCTTTAATAAAGGGGTGAAATCCCCTTTTGTTTTTTATGAGTAAAAGCTCATATTGTTCTTGTTGCCCAAGAAATGATGAAAGCGACATCGCCATTTTTCTTGGCTTTCAGAGTTGAATATGGCGTTGGAGCGCGTATGATCATGCGCGTTCGTGATCTTCAAGAATATGAGTGATTACTCATTTATTAAAAGGAGCCTCATCGCAGAGGCTTGGTCATGAACACGCGCTTCAAACCAATCTCTTCGGCGCGGTGCGTTTCAACGTAGCCATAGCGTTGATAGATGCCAATGTTCTCGGTCATCGATTCCTGCGTGTAAAGCCGTATCTGCCGATAGCCCGCCTGGCGCGCCTGAATCTCGGCCCACTGCATCAGTTCGCGTCCATATCCCTTGCCTTGCGCGGCCGGAGAAACAGCTACGTTGTCGAGCAGCAAGCAGTCCGGCTCGCGCACCAACACCAGCACGGCCTGCACGCCGGCGTCGTCTTCCAGCACTTGCGTCTGGCCTTGCGAGATGCGTTGGCGGTAGTCGTCACGCATCGGGCCCGGCGTGGCGCCGATGCGGTCAATGTAGTGGCGATAGGCGTCGTGGACGATGCGTTTGATGGCGGCCAGGTCGGCGGTAGTGGCCTGGCGGATGCGGTGTTGACGGGTCGTGGGCGTCGAAGACACGATTTCTCCATGCAATTTCCGTGCAGATCGACTCTAGCAAATTTCAGCTTTCTCCGAACTCGAAATCGTCCATGAGTCGGCGCAATGCCGCGCTTTCGGGGCCATCAGGGTCGATCTCTTGCTGTTGCTCGAAAAAGAACCCGACGAGATAGAACTCATCGTCATTCCTGATCTTGCCGCGCTTGATGATCGCATCAAGCTTCCTCTCGTCCTGCTCGTAAAAGTCGGGGTAGGTAGCGATCACGATCGCTCGGTATGCCATGTTGAACGCATGGCGACCTTTCGGTGGGGCAGCCCGCGAGAAAATGGACAGGCCTTCCCGCAATGACTGCATCATGCTACTTGTCAAAGCCGCCGCTGACACTTTGCCCGCGTCCATCTCTTGAATCCACTCGTCGCAGTGCTTGTTCCAGTGCTCTCGGAATTCCGTAATGATGGGGTCTTTCAGTGATGACAATAAGTAGACGATCTCGTCTTGCACGCTGATGGCTCTCAAGGCCTCGGCTCTTTTCGAGGACGGTCGCGTCATGGTCTGGTGATGAGCCCTATGTTCAGATAGATCGGCGTATGCAGGCAGCCCTGCTTCACGCCGAAAACACGCATTGTGCGTGTCGGCAGGGCTCATCGACTGTAGGAAAAATCGGCAAATGCGACTTTCTGTTGCGCTATTTCCCGATGCAGAAGCTGGAAAAGATCTCCCCCAACAAATCATCGCTGGTGAATTTCCCCGTGATGCTCGACAGGCTGTCATGCGCCAGCCGCAGCTCTTCCGCGAACAGGTCCAGCACTCGGTCGTCCTGTTCCGCGTGCTCCGCGGCCAGGGCCAGGTGTTCGGCGGCGTCCTGCAGGGCGTGCAGGTGACGTTCGCGGGCCAGCCAGGGGGATTCGGCGCCGGGGTTCCAGCCGGCAATCTGCAGCAGTTCGGCGCGCAGCGCGTCCAGGCCGGCGCCGCGCTTGGCCGAGATGCCAAGTTCGCCCGGGCCGGGTGCGAAGGCTGCGGATAACAGGTCGACCTTGTTGAACACCTTCAGCACCGGCGTGCGCGGCGGCAGGCGTGCGGTGATCTGGGCATCGAGTTCGTCGCCGGGGGCGGTGGCGTCCTGCAGGTGCAGGATGACGTCGGCGCGCTCGATTTCCTGCCACGTGCGGGCGATGCCGATGCTTTCGACCGTGTCGTCGGTTTCGCGCAGGCCGGCGGTGTCGACGATGTGCAGCGGTACGCCGTCAATATGGATCTGTTGCACCACTTTGTCGCGCGTGGTGCCGGCAATGGGCGTGACGATGGCGATATCGTCACCGGCCAGGGCGTTGAGCAGGCTGGACTTGCCCACGTTGGGCTGGCCGGCCAGCACCACGTGCAGGCCTTCGCGCAGGATGACACCCTGACGGGCTTGGGCGATCAGGCGGTTCAGGTCGTCGGCCAGCTTCTCCAGGGTGGGCCGGGCCTGGTATTTCTCGAGGAAGTCGATTTCTTCTTCAGGGAAATCCAGCGTGGCCTCGACCAGCATACGCAGGTTGATGATGCGGTCGGACAGATCGTTGACGTGGGCGGAGAATTCGCCGGACAGCGAGGCCATGGCGCCGCGGGCAGCCGCCACCGACGAGGCTTCGATCAGATCGGCTACGGCTTCGGCCTGGGCCAGGTCCATGCGGTCATTGAGGAACGCGCGGCGCGTGAATTCACCGGGCTCGGCCAGGCGTGCGCCCAGGTCGCGGCCCGCGGCCAGGCAGCTTTCCAGCACGCGGCGCAGCACGGCCGGGCCGCCGTGGCCCTGCAGTTCCAGCACGTCTTCGCCGGTATACGAGTGCGGCGCGCGAAAGTACAGCGCGATGCCTTCGTCGAGCAGTTCGCCGTCCTGCGACTTGAACGGCAGGTAGTGGGCGTGGCGCGGCGTGAGGTCGCGCTGGAACAGGCGGCGCACCAATTCGGACAGGTCCGCACCAGAAACGCGCACGACGCCGATGCCGCCTCTTCCGGGGGCGGTTGCAATGGCGGCGATGGGGGCGTGGACAGACATATCAGGGACAAGGCTAAGCGAGAACAATAGGGGAATATAACTGTTGCGCGGCGGCTTGTTTGCTGGTTAAGGTGGCCCCGAGGTTTAAAACCCAAAACAGCTCAGGGAGATCACGATGGCATATCGGTTTTCGCGTGCGTTGGCCTGTGGTTCGGCCGCGGTAATGCTGGCTTTCGGCACCTTCAGTTCGGCGCTGGCGCGCGATCTGGTGATTGCCCTGAAAACCGAGCCGTCGTCGATGGATCCGCAGTACCACGCCCTGACGCCGAATACGCAAATCTCCCAGACCATCTTCGATACGCTGGTCGCGACCGACGCGCAGCTCAAGCCCGTGCCGGCGCTGGCGGAGTCCTGGACTGTAGATGGCAAGGTGTGGACGTTCAAGCTGCGTCCCGGGGTGAAATTCTCGGATGGCACGCCGTTCACCGCCGAAGACGTGGTGTTCACATATGACCGCGTCCCCAAGGTGCCGAACAGCCCGTCGCCATTCACGCTGTATCTGGGGTCTGTCGCCAAGACGGAAGCCGTGGATCCGATGACGCTGCGCGTGACCACCAAAGAAGTCGCTCCGAACCTGCTGGTGAACCTGGCGCAATTGCCGATCATGTCCAAGAAGGCCGCATCGGGTCCTGCGGCCGAAGGCAAGACGACGACGGAACTCAATAGCGGCGATGGCCTGGTGGGCACCGGCCCGTACAAGTTCGTGTCGTGGAAGCGCGGCGCGGAATTCGTGCTGGCGCGCAATGACAATTATTGGGGCAAGAAGCCGACCTGGGACAAGGTGATCTATCGCCCGATCAGCAATGCCGCGGCGCGCGTGGCCGCCCTGTTGGCCGGGGACGTCGACATGATCGAGGATCCCCCCACCGACGACCTGCCCAAGCTGAAGGGCGACAAGAAGCTGTATGTCGAAGAGACGCCGTCGGTGCGCGTGGTGTACGTGGCGCTGGATCAATATGCCGAGCCCTCGCCCGGCATCCAGGGCACCGACAAGAATCCGATGAAGGACAAGCGCGTGCGTGAAGCGCTGTCCCTGGCGATCAACCGCGATGCGCTGGTGGAACGGGTGATGGGGGGCGTGGCATTGCCGGCCGGCAACCTGCTGCCCTACCCCATGTTCGGGTCCAGCAAGGAACATTCCAAGGCGCCCAAGGCCGACGTCGAGAAGGCGAAAGCGCTGCTGAAGGAAGCGGGTTATCCCAACGGCTTCTCTATCACGCTGGGCTCGCCGTCGGGCCGCTACGTCAACGATTCGAAGGTGGCGCAGGCCATTGCGTCGATGTGGACGCGCATCGGCGTGAAGACCAGCGTGGATGCGATGGCGCCGCCGGTGTTCTTCAAGAACCGTGACAGCTATGCGTTCTCGGCCTATCTGGCGGGCTGGTCGGTGACCAGCGGCGAGATGTCCAATGCGTTGACGTCGTTGCTGGTGACGCGCAATCCCGAGGCGGGCCTGGGCACCACCAACCGCAGCCGCTATTCGAATCCGAAGATGGACGAGCTGGTGAAGGAAGCCTCGTCCACCATGGATGATGCCAAGCGTGCCGAACTGCTGTCGCAGGCCAGCAATATCGCGATGGACGATTACGCGATGCTGCCGGTGCACTTCGAACTGTCGGTGTGGGCGATGAAGAGCGACATCCGCTACCAGGGCCGTCCTGACCAGGTGACGCTGGCGCAGTTCGCGACGCTCAAGAAGTAATGCGGTCGTTGGGCAGGTTCCCGTGTTAGCGACAATCGTACGAAGGCTGCTGCAAACCATCGTCGTCATGCTGGTGATGTCGGCGTTGGTCTTCGCCGGCATCTACATGGTGGGCGATCCGGTATCGATGCTGGCCAGCCCGGAGGCCACCGAAGCGCAACGCGCCGCGATACGTGCGTCGCTGGGCCTGGACCTGCCGCTCTGGCGACAGTACCTGATCTTCATGGGCCAGGCGGTGCGCGGCGATTTCGGCAATAGCTTCCTGACTGGCGAGCCGGCCATGCATTTGATTCTCGAGCGCATGCCGGCCACCGTCGAGCTGGCCTGTGTGGCCATGCTGCTGTCGGTGCTCATCGGCGTGCCGCTGGGCATCCTGGCCGGGCTCAAGCCCAAGGCGCCGGGCTCACGCGCCATCATGACGGGTTCGGTGCTGGGCTTTTCCTTGCCCAACTTCTGGGTCGGCCTGATGCTGATCATGGTGTTCGCGGTGATGCTGGGCTGGGTGCCGGCGGGCGGTCGCGGCCAGACGGTCAGCATCGGGTCGCTGCAACTGAGCGTGCTGACGCTGAACGGCTGGTTGAGCCTGGCCTTGCCGGCGGCCACCATCGCATTCGCCAAGTGCGCCATGATCATTCGCGTGACGCGGGCGGCCACGCGCGAGGCGCTGCCGATGGATTACATCAAGTTCGCGCGCGCCAAGGGGCTGTCGGAAAAACGCGTGCTGGGCGTGCACCTGCTCAAGAACATCCTGATTCCCGTGGTGACGGTGGCAGGCCTGGAATTCGGCCAGGTGATGGCGTTCGCCGTGGTGACCGAGACCGTCTTTTCGTGGCCGGGCATGGGCAAGCTGCTGATCGACTCCATCATCAACCTGGATCGCCCGGTGGTGGTGGCGTATCTGCTGTTGATCGTGTTTTTCCTTGTCATGCTGAACCTCGTGGTGGACATCATCTATACGGTGCTGGACCCCCGCGTACGCCTGGATAGCCGCCGATGAATACGCCCGCGACCGCAAGCGCGCCGCCCGCCGCGGCCAAGGAACAGACGCCCTGGCGCCGCTTCGTGGCGGATTTCTTTGCCAGCAAGCTGGCCACGTTGGGCCTGGTGATGCTGGTGGTGATCGTCGGCGCGGCGCTGCTGGCGCCCTGGATCGCGCCGCAGAATCCGTACGACCTGGCGTCGCTGGACATCATGGACTCCAAGCTCAAGCCCGGCAGCGAGAGCGGCGATGGTGCCATGCGCTATTGGCTGGGCACGGATGGCCAGGCGCGCGATCTGTTGTCGGCCATTCTGTATGGCATGCGCACCAGCCTGATGGTGGCAACGGTGTCGGTGCTGGCGGCCTTCGGCATCGGCGCCACGGTGGGGCTGATCGCTGCGTACTTTGGCGGCCGCATCGACGCGCTGCTGATGCGGATTGTGGATATCCAGCTGTCGTTTCCCGCGATCCTGGTGGCGTTGATGCTGCTGGCGATTCTGGGCAAGGGTGTGGATAAGGTGATCGTCGCGCTGATCGTGGTGCAGTGGGCTTACTTTGCCCGCGCGGCCCGCGGCGCGGCGCTGGTCGAGCGCGGCAAGGAATACGTCGAGGCGGCGCGTTGCATGTCCTTGTCTTGGGGGCGGGTGCTGTTTCGCCATGTGTTGCCCAACTGTATGCCGCCGCTCATCGTGATCGCCACGATCGACCTGGCGCACGCCATCGCGCTGGAAGCCACGCTGTCGTTCCTGGGGGTGGGCGTGCCGGTGACCGAGCCGTCGTTGGGCATGCTGATCTACAACGGCTTCGAATACCTGCTGTCGGGCCAATACTGGATTTCGTTCTTTCCCGGCATTGCGCTGGCACTGGCCATCATCGCCATCAACCTGGTGGGCGACCACCTGCGCGATGTGCTCAACCCGCGCCACGCGAATTGAGGGCGGACGCGATGCAGACCCAAGCTGTGGAAAAACCGCTGGCCACGTCAGGCCCCGTGCTGCAAGTGCACGGACTGAAGACGCACTTCTTCACGCGCAACGGCGTGGTGAAGGCGGTGGATGGCGTCGACCTGACCTTGGCCGAAGGCGAGATCCTGGGGCTGGTGGGCGAGTCGGGATCGGGCAAGAGCATCACGGGCTTTTCGTTGATGGGCCTGCTGGACGAACCGGGCCGCATCGTCGACGGTGAATTGCGCTTGAATGGCGAAGACCTGCGCGGCGCATCGCCTGCGCGCTGGCGCCAGCTTCGCGGCCAGGAGATCGCCATGATCTTCCAGGACCCGATGATGACGCTGAACCCGGTGCTGCGCGTCGATACGCAGATGATCGAGGCGGTGCAGGCGCATCACAAGGTGTCGCGCGACCAGGCCCGCGACCGGGCGTTGCAGACCTTGACGATGGTCGGCATCCCGTCACCGCAGGAACGGTTGCGCACGTATCCGCACCAGTTGTCCGGCGGTATGCGCCAGCGCGTGGCGATCGCGATCGCGCTGCTGAATTCGCCGCGCCTGATCATCGCCGACGAGCCCACCACGGCGCTGGATGTGACCATCCAGGGGCAGATCCTGTTCGAAGTGCAGAAGCTGTGCCGCGAGACCGGCACGGGCCTGATCTGGATCACGCATGATCTGGCGGTGGTGGCGGGCCTGGCCGATCGCGTGTCGGTGATGTATGCCGGCCGCGTGGTGGAAACCGGCAGCACGCAGGATGTGATCAGCCATCCCATGCACCCGTATACGCATGGCCTGATCGCGTCGATTCCCACGCCTGAATCGCGTGGTCGGCCGCTGGTGCCGATTCCCGGCATGACGCCGTCGCTGCTGAACCTGCCGCAAGGCTGTGCGTTTCGCGGGCGATGTCCGCGCGCGACCGACGCCTGTCTGGTCGAACCGCAGCCCGTGGAAGTCCGCCCGGCGCAATGGGTGCGCTGCTGGCATGCCGGAGACCCAGACATCAAATGACCGCAGCAGAACGCGGCGTTGCCGCCCCCATCCTGTCCCTGCGCGGTGTGGAATTGCGATTCACGCAGCCCGTGGACCTGGCCGGCCGCATCGCCAACCTGTTGGGGGCGGGCCTGAAGACGCAGGTGGTACATGCGGTGGCCGGCGTCGACCTGGACGTGCAGCCCGGCGAGGTCATCGGCATCGTTGGCGAATCGGGCTGCGGCAAGTCGACGCTGGGCCGCATCGTGTCCGGCATTTTGCCGCCCTCTTCCGGAGAAGTGCACTACCAGGGCCACGCCGTGAAGGCCATGGCGGGGTCCGCGCGACGCGCCTACGAGCTGGGCGTGCAGATGATCTTCCAGGACCCGTATGCATCGCTCAATCCGCGCATGCGCGTGCGCGAGATCATCGGCGAGGCGCCGGTGGCGCATGGCCTGATACGGGCCCGCGACAAGGCTGAGTACGTGGCCGGCCTGATGCGCCAGGTCGGGCTGGACCCAAGCTTTGCGCAGCGCTATCCGCATCAATTCTCGGGGGGCCAGCGCCAGCGCATCGGCATCGCGCGGGCATTGGCGCTCAAGCCGTCGGTGATCGTCTGCGACGAGGCCGTGGCTGCGCTCGATGTGTCCATCCAGGCGCAGGTGCTGAACCTGTTCGAGCAACTACGCGACGACCTGGACCTGACTTACCTGTTCATCAGCCACAACCTGAGCGTGGTCAGCCATATTTCGGATCGCGTGGCCATCATGTACCTGGGGCGCGTGGTCGAGCTGGCGCCCACCGACATGGTGTTCCAGCGCGCCAACCATCCGTACACGCAGGCGCTGCTCAAAGAGCTGCCTACGTTGTCGCCGGGACGTCGTAGTTACCAGCCCATCAAGGGCGAGTTGCCGTCGCCGCTGGACCCGCCCAGCGGCTGTGCGTTTCACCCGCGTTGTCCACAGGCGATGGCGCGCTGCAAGACCGAACGGCCGCTGCTGCGCGAGATTGCGCCGGGGCAATTCAGCGCCTGCCATCTGAACGATGCGAACTGAGCCTCATCCGTAACAAGGCTGGACGCGGCGGGTGGCCAGCGCGAGAATTCCTGCGATAGTCCGTTTATGCAGACGTTGCCATTTCGATCCGAACCTCTACCGACCGCTTATCCACAGCCATGAAAACCCTAGCCGAAATCGAACGCGCCCACGGCGATCTGACCGCCCTGCGCCGCGATATCCACGCCCACCCCGAACTGGCCTTCCAGGAAACGCGCACCTCGAACCTGGTGGCCGAGCGCCTGCGCGAGTGGGGGCTGGAAGTGCACACCGGCCTGGGGAAAACCGGCGTGGTCGGCGTATTGCGCGGCGGCAACGGCGGCAAGACGGTGGGCCTGCGCGCCGACATGGACGCGCTGCCCATGCCCGAACACAACCGTTTCGCGCACAAGTCGACCATCAGCGGCCGCATGCATGGCTGTGGCCACGATGGCCACACCACGATGCTGCTGGGCGCGGCCCAGTACTTGTCCAAGCATCGCAATTTCGACGGCACGGTGGTGTTCATCTTCCAGCCCGCCGAAGAAGGCGGCAATGCCGGCGCGCGGGCAATGATGCAGGACGGCCTGTTCGACAGATTCCCGTGCGATGCCGTGTTCGGCATCCACAACATGCCGGGCATGCCGGTGAACCAGTTCGGTTTTCGCACCGGCCCCACCATGGCGTCCAGCAATCGCTGGGACATCGTCATCAAGGGTGTGGGCGGCCATGCCGCGCAGCCGCACGCGTCGGTCGATCCGATCATCGTGGCCGCCGACATGGTGCATGCGCTGCAGACCGTCATCTCGCGCAGCAAAGACCCGCTGGAGCAGGCCGTGCTGTCGATCACGCAGATTCACGCGGGCGACGCCTACAACGTGATTCCCGGCGAAGCCGTGCTGCGCGGCACCGTACGCACCTATTCGGTGGCGGTGCTGGACAAGATCGAAGCCGACATGCGGCGCATCGCCACGACGCTGCCGCAGGTGTACGGCGGCACCGGCACGCTGGATTTCGTGCGCGCCTATCCGCCGCTGGTGAACTGGGAAAAAGAAACCGCGTTTGCCGCACAGGTGGCCGAAGACGCCTTTGGCGCCGAGAACGTGGTGCGCGAGATGCCGCCGTTCATGGGGGCGGAAGATTTTTCCTTCTTCCTGGAAGCGTTGCCGGGTACGTACCTGTTCCTGGGTAACGGTGACGGCGACCATCGCATGGAAAGCTATCACGGCATGGGGCCGTGCCAACTGCACAACCCCAACTACGATTTCAACGATGCCTTGCTGCCGGTGGGCGCGACGTATTGGGTGAAGCTGGTCGAGGCCTTCCTGCCCGCGCAGAAGTGATTCCTTGACGTTCTGGCCGCGGATTCGCACCGCCCTTCAGCCATAAGCGCTATTAGCTTATGCATGCAGCGCATGAAGCCGCCCGACCTCCCCTGGGCGGCTTTTCTATATGACGGGAAGCTTTGTTCAAACGCCGATATCTTCGTTTGAGATACAAGGCGCGCTTTCCATAATCGATCATTCCTGATCCGCCCGTGGGCGGATCGCAGAGCCAGCGCAGGCGGCATTGCCGCCTCGTGAACCGGAGCGATCGATGTCCCAGAGCAATGCCGTGCGGCGTGTGGAGGCCGGCGCCGCCGCCCCCCAATCGCAGACGTTCGAGCTGCGGCGTTTGGCCGGCCCGGTTGGCGCAGAGATCATCGGCCTGGACCTGTCGCGCGAGCTGACGTCGGCCGACTTCTCGCGGGTGCACCAGGCGCACCTGGATCACCATCTGCTGGTGTTTCGCGACCAGCGCATCACGCCGCAGCAGCATATCGATTTCAGCCGCCGCTTTGGCCGCCTGATGATTCACGTGCTGCACCAGTTCCATCTGGCCGGGCACCCTGAAATCCTGATCGTGTCCAACATCGTCCAAGACGGCAAGCCTGTCGGTCTGGGCGATGCCGGCAAGTACTGGCATTCGGACATCTCGTACAAGGAACTGCCCAGCCTGGGGTCGCTGCTGCATGCGCAGGAGCTGCCGGCCGAAGGTGGCGACACGCTGTTCGCCAACATGCACCTGGCTTACGACACCCTGCCCGCGGCGCTGCGCAGCGCCGTTGAAGGCAAGCGCGCGGTGCATTCCTACCTGGCCAAGTACGGCCAGCTGCAGAAGGAAGGCAACTGGCGCCCCAACCTGAGCGCGCAGCAGGTGGCGCAGGTGCAGGAAGTGGTGCATCCGGTGGTGCGTACGCATCCGGAGAACGGACGCCGCGCGCTGTTCGTCAGCGAGGGATTCACGACCCGCATCGAAGGCTTGCCGGAAGACGAAAGCCGCCAGTTGCTGGACGAACTGTTTGCACACAGCATTCGGCCGGAACACCTGTACCGCCACCATTGGCAGCCGCATGACCTGGTGTTCTGGGACAACCGTTCGCTGATCCACCTGGCCGGCGGCACGCCCGACCATCTGCGCCGCAAGCTTTACCGCACCACGATTGAAGGCGATGTGCCGGTCTGACGCCGGTTCATTCACCGCCCCCGTACTTATCCACAAGGACCGCCATGCGTCTTTCCTCTGAACTACGTGAACGCCTGGTTCGCACCGCGACCGGTGCCGGCTTGGCGTTGGCGCTTGCGCTGGTCGCTCTCGCTTCGCCCACTCCCGCACTCGCGGTGCAAAGCTCCGCCGTCCTGTTGGCGGTTCAATAGGCGCGAGGCTCATGCCACGCCAGGCCTGTCCTGTGGATATCCCGCGGGACTGGCGCTATCGGACGCTTGCCTGAGCGAGTCGTCGACTCGCCTCTCTACAATAAGTCCTTTCGATTGCCCTGCCGGTCCGGGTCTTCACCGGGCCAGACGACTCGGCGCCATAGGACTGACATGCTGGCAACCTCTTCCATCGACTTGATCGGCAATACCCCGCTGGTGACGCTCAGCCGCATTCACGACGGTCCCGGGCGCGTCGTCGCCAAGGCGGAATTTCTGCAGCCCGGAGGCAGCGTCAAAGACCGCGCTGCCCGCGCGATCCTGCTGGCCGCCAGGACGGACGGCAGGCTCCAGCCCGGGATGCCGGTGGTGGAGATGACCAGTGGCAACATGGGGGCGGGCCTGGCCGTGGCCTGCGCCGCGCTGGGGCATCCGCTGGTGGTGACGATGTCTGCCGGCAACAGCCCTGCCCGTGCCCGCATGCTGGAAGGCCTGGGCGCCGAGGTGGTGCTGGTGGCGCAAGTGGATGGCGCCCCCGGGCAGGTCACCGGCGCCGACGTGCAGTCCGCCGCTGATGTCGCGGCTCGCGTCGCGGCCGAACGCGGCGGCTTCTATGTCGACCAGTTCAACGCCGTCGAATGCATTGCGGCGCACGAAGCGGGCACGGGCCGGGAAATTCTGGATCAATTGGGTAGTGCGCCAGATGGCTGGGTCGCAGCCGTGGGCACGGGCTGCACATTCATGGGCGTGGCGCGCGCCTTGAAGGCGGCCAATCTGGCGACGGTCTGCGCGGCAGTCGAGCCGCAGGGCTGCGAAGTGCTGGCGGGGGCGCTCGTCGTGAAGGCTCGCCACGTGATCCAGGGCACCAGCTACGGCGCCGTGCCGCCCCACTGGGATGCCACGCTGATGGACCTGAGCCTGGCGGTAACCGACGACGAGGCCGAGGACTGGCGCCGCCTGCTGGCCGTGCGCGAGGGGCTTTACGTGGGGTTTTCGGCCGCGGCCAACGTGTGCGCGGCGGTGAAGCTGTTGCAGTCCGGACGGCTGCGGCCGGATGCGACGGTGGCCACCGTGTTGTGCGACACCGGCTTGAAGTATTAGGCCCGGGATACCCGATTCAACGCAAAATCGGGTCAATGTAGGCCAAAGCTGTGGATATCCCTGTGAAAGTCCTGTGGATTGCCTGTGAAAGGCTTGTGGATAAAAAAGAATAACTTTCCGCCCCACCCTCTGGGGATAAGTCGCTGGCAGGAATTTTCGGCGTCTTTCGGCGCCAAACGACCAGGCCGCAATGAAAACGGGCGGCCCGAAGGCCGCCCGCCTGGGCCACGCGGCAAATACCGCGCGGCTTCCGTGCTGGTGCGTTACAGCTTCAGGCCCAGCGCCTTGGCCACGCCCGCGGCATAGGCCGGGTCGGCCTTGCGGAAGTGTTCCAGCTGGCGGCGCTGGATTTCCTCGGGCACGTCCGCCATGTGGCGGCCGATGTTGCCGAACAGCAGCTCTTGCTGTGCCGGCGTCATCAGGCGGAACAAGGCGCCCGGCTGCGAGTAGTAGTCGTCGTCCACGCGGTGGTTCCAGCGGGCCGCGGCCTGGCCGTCCAGCGCCAGCGGCGGTTCGCCGGCCGACGGAGTTTCCTTCCATTCACCGGCGCTGTTGGGCTCGTAGTTCAGCGTGCCGCCGGCATTGCCGTCCACGCGCGATGCGCCATCGCGGTGGTAGCTGTGGAACGGGCAGCGCGGCGCGTTCACCGGAATCTGGTGGTGGTTGATGCCCAGGCGGTAGCGGTGCGTGTCGCCATACGAGAACAGGCGGCCTTGCAGCATCTTGTCCGGCGAGAAGTCGATGCCCGGCACCACGTTGGCCGGCGTGAAGGCGGCCTGCTCGACTTCGGCGAAGTAGTTCTCGGGGTTCTTGTTCAGTTCCAGCACGCCCACGTCGATCAGCGGGTAGTCGCCGTGCGGCCACACCTTGGTGAGGTCGAACGGGTTGATGTGGTAAGTCTCGGCTTCGGCCTCGGGCATGATCTGCACCTTCAGCGACCACTTCGGGAAATTGCCCTGTTCGATGTTGTTGTACAGGTCACGCTGCGAGCTTTCGCGGTCGTGAGCGACCACTTGCGCCGCTTCCTCGTCGCTCAGACAGGCAATGCCCTGCTGCGACTTGAAGTGGAACTTCACGTAGAAGCGTTCGTTGTTGGCGTTGACGAAGCTGAAGGTATGCGAACCGAAGCCATGCTGCTGGCGCAGGTTGGCGGGAATGCCGCGGTCGCTCATCAGGATGGTGACCTGGTGCAGCGATTCGGGGCTGAGCGACCAGAAGTCCCAGGCGGCGGTGGCGCTGCGCAGGTTGGTCTTGGGGTCGCGCTTCTGGGTGTGGATGAAGTCGGGGAATTTGAGCGGGTCGCGGATGAAGAACACCGGCGTGTTGTTACCCACCAGGTCCCAGTTGCCTTCGTCCGTATAGAACTTGATGGCGAAGCCGCGCACGTCGCGTTCGGCATCGGCCGCGCCGCGTTCGCCGGCCACGGTCGAAAAGCGCAGGAACAGCGGGGTCTGCTTGCCGACCTTGGAGAAGATGCTGGCGCGGGTGTAGCGCGAGATGTCGTGGGTGATGGTCAAGGTGCCATAGGCGCCCGAGCCCTTGGCGTGCACGACGCGTTCGGGGATGCGTTCACGGTCGAAATGGGCGAGCTTTTCAATCAGCCAGAAGTCCTGCAACAGCGCGGGACCGCGAGGGCCTGCGGTCAGCGTGTTGTTGTTGTCGGCCACCGGGGCGCCAGAGGCGGTGGTCAGATGCTGCTTCTTGTCGGTCATGGCACACACTCCCTACGTAATTCCTGGAATGCGCGGCGCCTGGGCCGGGCCGCGCAACGTGATGGATACCGCCCCGGACATAGCCGGCCGGGGAATATCTCCGACACATCATAGGGGTCTATGTTTCCACTGTGAAGTTGATTGAACTAGTAAATTTGATTAAAAATAACTATCGATGGCGCGACATGATGTCCATCGCCGCCCAACCATCCTGGAACGCAGGCGAAAAAAAGCCGGCCCCAAGAGGCCGGCTTTTCGTGGCGCGAAGCGATCAGCGGCTGGCCGCGGCTTCTGCCTTGCGCTGCATGGCGCGGGTGATGGACCACTGCTGGGCGATCGACAGGGTGTTGTTGACGCACCAGTAGAGCACCAGGCCGGCCGGGAAGAAGAACATCATCCCGCCGAACACCAGCGGCATGATCATCATGACCTTGGCCTGGACGGGGTCCGGGGGCGTCGGGTTCAGTTTGATCTGCAGGAACATGGTGGCCATCATGATGGCGGGCAGAATGAAGAACGGGTCGCGGATCGACAGGTCATGGACCCACAGGATCCAGGGCGCGCCGCGCATTTCCACGCTGGCCAGCAGCACCCAGTACAGCGAGATGAACACCGGGATCTGCACCACCATCGGCAAGCAGCCGCCCAGCGGGTTGATCTTTTCGGTGCGGTACATCTCCATCATGGCCGCATTGAGCTTCTGCTTGTCGTCGCCGTACTTTTCCTTCAGGGCCTGCAGGCGCGGGGCGACCTGCTTCATACGGGCCATCGAGCGGTAGCTGGCGGCGGCCAGGGGGTAGAACAGGGCCTTGATCAGCACGGTCAGGGCAACGATGGTCCAGCCCCAGTTGCCCAGGATGGAGTGCAGCCAGGTCATCAGCGTGAACAGCGGCTTGGCGATGATGGTCAGCCAGCCGTAGTCGACCACCAGTTCCAGGCCGGGGGCGAGCGCCGCCATGGCCTTCTGGTCTTGCGGGCCGACCCACAGGTGCGAATCGACGCGGGCAGCGGCGCCCGGGGCGATCTCGCCGATGGCTTCGATGGTGCGGGCGGCGTACAGGTTCTTCTGCACTTCCAGCACTTCGTTGCTGCGCGGCTTGCCTTGCGGCGGCACCCAGGCGGTGGCGAAGTAGTGCTGGACCACGGCGATCCAGCCGTTGTCCGTCTGCTTGATGTAGTTGGCCTTCTTCTTTTCGATGTCGGCGAAGGTCATCTTCTGGAACTTGTCCTGTTCCGAGTAGACGGCCATGCCGGTGAACGTGTGATAGAAGCTGGAGGTATCGGCCGGGTCGTTGCCGTCGCGCTCGAGCTGCAGGTACAGCGCGGGCGTCACGGGGGCGGAGCCGACGTTGGCCAGGTCGTGGCGCACGTCGATGTCGTAGCGGCCGCGATGCAGCGTGAAGGTCTTGGTGACCTTGACGCCGCCGGATTCGGCTTCGAACGTCACGTCCAGGTTGTCGCCGGTCAGCTGGCGATCGGTCGAGACGACGCGGAAAGGCGTCTGGTGCGTCGGGAAGCTCTGGCCGTTGCCTGCACCGACCACGCCGGTCTGGGCGACGTAGTTCAGGCCGGCGGCGCGATCAAGCAGCACGGTGGGCTTGTCGGGTTGGCCGGTGGCCGGGTACTTCAGCAGTTCGGCCCGCACCAGCTGGGCGCCCAGCGTGTCGAACGTCAGGCGCAGTACGTCGGTGGTAATGACGACTTCTTCCGAGCGCGTCGGGGCCGGCGTGGCGGCGCCCGGCACGGCCGAGGGCGCGGGGGCGCTGGCGGTGCTGGGGGCATTGGGCACCGAAGGCGTCGCGTTGTTCGCGGCGGCCGGCGTGCCGTTGGCGTTCGTGCTGGCCGCGGGCGTGGGGCCCCCGAACAACGACGGCTTGCCGTTATGGATCTGCCAGTTGTTCCAAAGGAGCAACAGCGAGAAGGAAAAAATCATCCAGAGGACGGTTCGTCGGATATCCATGGTGCCTACTGAAGTGAATACGGGCCAGCAAAGCCCGCCAGTTTAGCGTCAATCGTGCTCGGTGCGGTGGCCATGGGAGCAGCAAGCGCCGCCGTTGGTTCCCTTGGCCGGCGGAACCGGGTCCCAGCCGCCGGGCGACCAGGGATGGCAACGGCCGATGCGCCGGACCATCAGCCAGAAGCCGCGCCAGGGACCGTGGCGTTCGATCGCCTCGATCGCGTACGCCGAGCAGGTCGGGGTAAAGCGGCACTGCCGGCCGATCCAGGGGCTCAGGAAGAACCTGTAGAACCGGATCGGGGCAATGAGTATTGCGGCCCCCACGGAACGCCCGCGTCGCGGACGGCTTGCCTGCCGGGGGGATGGGCCGTTCATCGCGCGATCCGCTCGAAGTGAGCGTCCGCTTCGGCTCTGGCCGCGCGTTTAAGCGCGGTGAGCGTGGCGGGCGCCACTTTGCAGTGCAGCCGCACGACGTAGTCTTTTGCCGGAAGCGCCAGGCGCCGGTGACGGAACGCCTCGCGGATGACCCGCTTCAAGGCGTTGCGCGTGGTGGCGTGGGCGGCGAACCGCTTGGCGATCACCAGGCCCAGGCGGGCACAGGCGTCCTGGCCGGGAGGCAGATCGTTGGGAGCGGCGCTCACAACGAAAAACGCCCCTCGGGCAAGACGCCGGCCTTTAAGGGCGGCGGCGAACTCGGAGGGGCGATGCAGCCGCGCCTCCGGGGGAAGCGTGGAGCGCGGCATGGACTGCGGGTCAGGCGTTTGCGCGGAACCGGGACGGGATTGCGAGAGGTCTTGCAATATGGCCGGTCCGTGCAAAAAAAGTCAGGCTTCCGGCAAAAGACCGGAAACGCGGGACTTAGACGGCCAGACGCTTGCGGCCCTTGGCGCGGCGGGCGCTCAGGATGGCGCGGCCAGCGCGGGTTTTCATGCGCACGCGAAAGCCATGGGTGCGCTTGCGGCGGGTAACGGAAGGTTGGTAGGTACGTTTCATGGACGATCCACAAAAAGAACAAAAGTCAGAAGGGACCTGCCCGGAGGGTTCCTGGTCGCGGATCCAAAGCGGGTATCTAGTAAGCGATTGCGCCGCGTCATGGCACCAAGGTGCAAAAACGCCAGCAAAATCAGACTTGTAGACGGGGCTTGGGGGCCGGGGATTCCCCGGGCGACCTATTCAGCAAGGCCAGGATTCCAGGCGAACGCTAGTGTAGCGCTCACGTTGATACTGGGCCTTCTGCGAAACCTTCTGACAGACAGAATTCGGAAAAGCCCACCATTTCAGCAAGTTTTCCCTGTCTTGTCAAACAGTTAAGCTGGCGGCATGTGCAAGCTTATGCCCTACCCTGTGGATAACCCATGCCCAGGCAAGGTAGAATCGAGGTTTGAATAAGAGCGACATGAAAGAATTCTGGCAGACCTGCGTCAGTCGTCTTGAGCAGGAACTCCCCCCCCAACAAATCAGCGCGTGGATACGACCGCTGGTCCCGCTTGCGTATGACGAGACGCAGGCGGTGCTGCGCGTTGCCGCCCCCAACCGGTTCAAGCTGGACTGGGTGCGCAAGAACTTCTCCCACCAGATCGAAGCGTTGGCCGCGGAGTGGTTCGAGCGTCCGGTACAGGTTTTGTTCGAGTTGCCCTCGCAGGGCGCCACGCCGCGCATGCCTGTCGCGCCTGTGCGCGCCCAGCAACCCGCGCACACGCCACTGTCCGGTGCCACGCCGTCAGGCGGCGCGCCGCCGCCCGGCATGGCCGCGCAGCCCGCCGCGCCGGCAGCCCCCGCACCCAGTGCGGGCGCGGCTGCCGTCAACGCGGATGCCGCGAACATCGTGTACGAGCGCTCGCGCCTGAACACCGACCTGACGTTCGAGAACTTCGTGACGGGTAAGGCCAACCAGCTGGCGCGCGCTGCCGCGCTGCAGGTGGCCGAGAACCCGGGTACGTCCTACAACCCGCTGTTCCTGTATGGCGGGGTGGGCCTGGGCAAGACCCACTTGATCCACGCCATCGGCAACGCCATGGTGGCGGCGGGCACCGGGGTGCGCGTGCGCTACGTGCATGCCGACCAATACGTGTCCGACGTGGTCAAGGCGTACCAGCGCAAGGCGTTCGACGATTTCAAGCGCTACTACCACTCGCTGGACTTGCTGCTGATCGACGATATCCAGTTCTTCTCCGGCAAGAACCGCACGCAGGAAGAATTCTTCTATGCGTTCGAGGCGATGGTCGCGCAGCGCAAGCAGATCATCATCACCAGCGACACGTACCCGAAAGAACTGTCGGGCATCGACAGCCGCCTGATCTCGCGCTTCGATTCCGGCCTGACGGTCGCGATCGAGCCGCCTGAACTCGAGATGCGCGTGGCGATCCTGCTGCGCAAGGCCGAGTCCGAAGGCGTGCCCATGCCCGAGGAAGTGGCGTTCTTCATCGCCAAGCACCTGCGCAGCAATGTGCGCGAACTTGAAGGCGCGTTGCGCAAGGTGCTGGCCTACGCCCGCTTCCATGGCCGCGACGTGCTGACGGTGGACGTCTGCAAGGAAGCCCTGAAGGATCTGCTGTCCGTGTCCAACGGACAGATCACCGTGGAAAACATCCAGAAGACGGTGGCGGATTTCTACAAGATCAAAGTGGCCGACATGTATTCGAAACGCCGGCCGGCCAATATCGCGTTGCCGCGCCAGGTCGCTATGTACCTGGCGAAGGAGCTGACCCAGAAAAGCCTGCCGGAAATCGGCGACCTGTTCGGTGGTCGTGATCACACCACCGTCCTGCACGCCGTACGCAAGATTTCCGACGCCCGCGCAAAGCAAGCGGAGCTCAACCATACCCTGCACGTGTTGGAACAAACTCTAAAAGGATGACCATGCAACTCGTACAAACCACACGCGATGCATTGCTGAAACCGCTGTCGACCGTGGCGGGCATCGTCGAAAGACGCCATACCCTGCCCATCCTGGCGAACATCCTGATGCGCAAGGAAGGCAACAAGGTTGCCTTCATTGCGACCGACCTCGAAGTACAGATCACGACGCATGCCGACTTCGGCGTGGGCCACGACAACGAGTCCACCACCGTTGCTGCGCGCAAGCTGCTCGATATTCTGAAGGCCCTGCCCGATACGGGCGACGTGCGCCTGGCGCTGGCCAGCAACAAGCTGTCGGTGCAGTCGGCCAAGAGCCGCTTTGCCCTGCAGACGCTGGCCGCCAGCGAATTCCCCACCGTGGCTCAGCCCGAGCAGTGGGACGTGTCGCTGACCATGCCGCAACGCACGCTGCGCCACCTGTTCAACATGGTGCACTTCGCCATGGCCCAGCAGGACATCCGCTATTACCTGAACGGCATGCTGCTGGTGTTCGAACCGGGCCGTGTGCGCGCGGTTGCCACCGACGGTCACCGCCTGGCCCACTGCTCCACCGAAGCAGACGGCATCAGCGAACGCCACGAGGTGATCGTGCCGCGCAAGACCGTGCTTGAAATGCAGCGCCTGCTCGAAGACTCCGACGAAGTCGTGTCGATCGACGTGGCGCCGGGCCAGATCCGTTTCCGCTTCGGCGACGTCGAGCTGGTGTCCAAGCTGGTCGAAGGCAAGTTCCCCGATTTCACGCGCGTGATTCCCACGAATTACTCGCGCCACTTCCTGGTGGGCCGCGAAGCCTTGCAGGGCAGCCTGCAACGCGCCGCCATTCTCACCACCGACAAGTTCAAGGGCGTGCGCCTGCAGCTGGCGCAGAACCAGATGAAGATCTCGTCCTCGAACGCCGAGCAGGAAGAGGCGCAGGAAGAAATCGACATCGACTACGGCCACGAACCGCTGGACGTGGGCTTCAACGTCGGCTACCTGCTCGACGTGCTGGCCAACGTCAAAGTGGACAACATCCAGTGGTCGGTCATGCCCGATGCCAACGCGTCGGCGCTCATCACCCTGCCCGAAGACGACCAGTTCAAATACGTCGTCATGCCCATGCGGATCTAAGTCCGCGCTCATGTGGGTTTGTGCCGCCACGGGCCTGATGGCTCGTCGGCGGTCCGGCCGCCAGGCCGTTCTTTAAAGCGTTATCGATACAGACATGTCAGATCAGCAGAACACCACTCCCGAGAATGGCGGCTACGGCGCCGACTCGATCAAGATGCTCAAGGGGCTGGAGGCCGTGCGCAAGCGCCCCGGCATGTACATCGGGGACACGTCCGACGGCACCGGCTTGCACCACATGGTGTTCGAAGTCGTCGACAACGCCATTGACGAAGCGCTGGCCGGCTATTGCGACGACATCGTCGTCACGATCCACACCGACAATTCCATCTCGGTCACCGACAACGGCCGTGGCATCCCCACGGATATCCACAAGGACGACGAATTCCATCGCAGCGCGGCGGAAATCGTCATGACCGAACTGCACGCCGGCGGCAAGTTCGACCAGAACTCGTACAAGGTGTCCGGCGGCCTGCACGGCGTGGGCGTGTCTTGCGTGAACGCCCTGTCCGAATGGCTGCGCCTGACCATCCGCCGCAACGGCGAAGTGCACCAGATGGAATTCCGCCAGGGCGAGCGCGTCGCGCCCCTGGCCGTGACCGGCACGACCGACAAGCGCGGCACTGAAGTGCGCTTTCTGGCCGACCCGATCATCTTCAACAACATCGAATACCACTACGAGATTCTCTCCAAGCGCCTGCGCGAGCTCTCGTTCCTGAACAACGGCGTCAAGATCCGCCTGATCGACCAGCGCCAGGGCAAGGAAGAGAACTTCGCCTTCTCGGGCGGCGTGAAGGGCTTTGTCGAATACATCAACCGAGCCAAGACCGTGCTGCACCCGAACGTGTTCTCGGTCAGCACCGAGTCCGCCGCGGGCGGCGTGTCGGTGGGCGTGGAAGTGGCGATGCAGTGGAACGACAGCTACAGCGAAAGCGTGCTGTGCTTCACCAACAACATTCCGCAGCGCGACGGCGGCTCGCACCTGACCGGCCTGCGCGCGGCGATGACCCGCATCATCAACAAGTACATCACCGACAACGAGCTGGCCAAGAAGGCCAAGGTCGAGACGTCCGGCGACGACATGCGCGAAGGCCTGGCCTGCGTGCTGTCGGTGAAGGTGCCCGAGCCCAAGTTCAGCAGCCAGACCAAGGACAAGCTGGTGTCCAGCGAAGTGCGTCCGGCCGTCGAAGAAGCCGTGGCGCGCACGCTGGAAACCTGGCTGCTCGAACACCCGAACGACGCCAAGGCCCTGTGCAACAAGATCGTCGAAGCCGCCCGTGCCCGCGAAGCCGCCCGCAAGGCGCGCGAAATGACGCGTCGCAAGAGCGTGCTGGAAGGCGCCGGCCTGCCCGGCAAGCTGGCTGACTGCCAGGAAAAAGACCCGGCGCTGTGCGAGCTGTACATCGTGGAGGGTGACTCGGCAGGCGGCTCGGCCAAGCAAGGCCGTGATCGCAAGTTCCAGGCCATCCTGCCGCTTCGCGGCAAGGTGCTGAACGTGGAAAAGGCGCGCTTTGACCGCCTGATCGCCAGCGAACAGATCGCCACGCTGATCACCGCGCTGGGTACCAGCATCGGCCCCGACTTCAACGTCGACAAGCTGCGCTACCACCGCCTGATCATCATGACCGACGCGGACGTTGACGGTGCGCACATCCGCACCCTGCTCCTGACGCTGCTGTACCGCCAGATGCCCGAGTTGGTGCAACGCGGCTACGTCTACATCGCCCAGCCGCCGCTGTACAAGGTCAAGGTTGGCCGCGAGGAACGCTACCTGAAGGATGCCCAGGAAGAAGCGCAGTTCATGCTGCAGCTGGCCCTCAAAGACGCCGAGATCATCTCGGGCGGCAACATCATCCGCGGCGAAGAGCTCAGCGACCTGGCTCGCCAGTACGTGGCCGCTGACGGCGTGATGGCCCGCCTGGCCCGCGTGTTCGACGTGGCCGCGCTGTCGGCCATGGCCGAAGGCGTCGAGATCAACCTGGACTCGGCCGAAGCCGCCGCCGATTCGGCCAAGCGCCTGGCCGATGCCATGCGTGACCCGGTCAGCGGCAATGGCGTGGACGTCGTGCCCCAGTTCGACGAAGCCACCGAACGCCATCGCCTGTCGGTGCAGCGCATGCACCACGGCAACGTGCGCGTCAGCATCATCGACGCCGACTTCGTCAATGGCAGCGACTACGCCATCCTGTCCAAGGCCGCCAAGAGCTTTTCCGGCAAGGTCGGCCCGCGCTCGCTGGCCGCGCGTGGCGAAGGCGACAAGCGCAAGGAACAGGTCGTGTCCGACTTCCGCGAAGCCATGCAATGGCTGCGCAGCGAAGCCGACCGCAGCATCTCCAAGCAGCGCTACAAGGGTCTGGGCGAAATGAACCCGGAACAGCTGTGGGAAACCACGATGGACCCGAAGGTGCGCCGCCTGCTGCGCGTGCAGATCGAAGACGCCATCGCGGCGGACGAGGTCTTCACCACGCTGATGGGCGACGACGTCGAACCGCGCCGCAACTTCATCGAAGCGCACGCGCTGTCGGCGGGCAATATCGACGTTTGATCGCTGGCGGTCAGACCATCATCGAGCGGCCCGCCCGGGCTGCGGGATGACATAAGAAGGGGCTGCTCAGGCAGCCCCTTTTTCTTTGCTTGTTGACTTGCTCGCGGGTTGCATCAAGCCTGCACGTCATTCGCCCACGGCTCGGCCGTCAGGCGCTGCGCCAGGTATTCGATCAGCGCCTGCACCCGGGCCGGCCGGCGCCGCCCCGGTGGCGTGACGATGTGCAGCGCGATGGGGTCCACCTGCCAGTCGTCCATGGCGGTTTCCAGGGCGCCCGATTGCAGGTCTTCCCAGGCCAGGAATTCCGGTTGCAGCGCCAGGCCCATGCCGGCCCGCAGCGCGGGCGCCAGGGCTTCGGCGTTGTTGACGTTCAGGTGGATGGGCAAGGCCTGCGAAAACTCGCCGTGCGTCTCGTGGCGAAAACGCCAGCTGGCGCCGTTGCGCGCGTACATGTATTGCAGCGCGCTGTGCTGCGCCAGATCGCGCGGGTGCTTGGGCTTGCCCGCACGCTTGAAGTAGCCGGGTGCACCCACCAGCAGGATGCGCACCGAGCACAAGCGCCGCGCCAGCAAGGTGGAATCCACCAGGTTGGAGATGCGCAGCGCCACGTCGAAGCGCTCTGACACCAGGTCGGCCTGCTTGTCGTTGAATTCGATTTCCAGGCCCACGTCGGGATGCGCCTGCATGAAGGGCGGCAGCATCGGCGCCAGGTGCGTGACGCCGAACGACATGGGTGCGGCCAGGCGGATCTTGCCGCGCAGGCTGGTGGATTTTTCCGTGACCTCGGCTTCGACCGCTTCGCCTTCCTCAAGGATGCGGGCGGCCCGCTCCAGGGCAGCGTAACCCGATTCGGTCAGCGTCATGCTGCGCGACGTGCGGTGGAACAGCGTGGTCTTCATGCGGGTTTCCAGCCGGGTGATGGTCTTGGAAACCGTGGCCTGGGCCACCGACAGTTCCGCGGCGGTCTTGGCGAACGACCCGGTCTCGGCGACCTTGGCGAAGATCGCCCACCCTTCCAGATCGGGCAGTTTATTCATCGTGCGCTCTCATGTATCGGTTCGCGCCGATGATAGCGGCTGCCTATTACCCATACAAGATCGCCTTGCAAAGGGTCACGCAATCGCAGTCCGCCAGAGGGATCATGCAAAAAATGGAAAGGATGGAATTCCGTGCGGCGGATTCTCAGGGGATGGGCCCATCCCTAATATGCCTACACCGACAGACAACGCAGACGGAAGCTTCAAGCGGCGCTTCCGACACCGCGCAAACGGTGCAGGTCTCAGAGGCCTGCTCAGACCCCGAATTCATTTCGCCGCCCCTTTTTTGACTGATCCCCTGGAAGAGAGACCCGCCATGTCGAACCGCAAATACCTCGAAGTCCTGACCCCCGAGAACAGCCAGATCATCTTCATCGACCAGCAGCCCCAGATGGCATTCGGCGTGCAGTCGATCGACCGCCAGACGCTGAAGAACAACGTAGTGGGCCTGGCCAAGGCCGCGCGCACCTTCAACATTCCCACCACCATCACCACGGTGGAAACCGAGAGCTTCTCGGGCAATACCTTCCCTGAACTGCTGGCCGTGTTTCCGGACAACAAGATCCTGGAACGCACCTCGATGAATTCGTGGGACGACCAGAACGTGCGTGACGCGCTGGCCGCCAACGGCCGCAAGAAGGTCATCGTGGCGGGCCTGTGGACCGAAGTCTGCAACACCACCTTCGCCCTGTGCGCCATGCTGGAAGGCGACTACGAGATCTACATGGTGGCCGATGCCTCGGGCGGCACCTCGGCGGATGCGCATAAGTACGCCATGGACCGCATGATCCAGGCCGGCGTGGTGCCGGTGACCTGGCAGCAAGTCTTGCTGGAATGGCAGCGCGACTGGGCCCGCAAGGAAACCTATGACGCCGTCACCGCCATCGTCAAGGAACACTCCGGCGCGTACGGCATGGGCATCGACTACGCCGTGACCCACGTTCACAAGCTGGCCGAGCGCGTGCAGCACGGCGAACGCATCGGCCCCAACCCGGCCAAGTAATCCCGGAACCAGGAGCGCACCGTGCCAGACCAGAAGAACCATTCCGCGGGAGGCAGCTTCGTGGCGCTGCGCCAGCCCGTGTTTGCCGTGTTGTGGGCGGCCACGGTGCTGGGCAACGTCGGCAGCTTCATGCGCGACGTGGCCAGCTCCTGGCTGGTGACGGACCTGTCCGCCAGCCCGACCGCCGTGGCCCTGATCCAGACGGCGGCGACGCTGCCGATTTTTCTTCTGGCGATTCCGGCCGGCGTGCTGTCGGACATTCTGGACCGGCGGCGTTTCCTGATCGTCGTGCAGCTGCTGCTGGCCTCGGTCAGCGGCACGCTGCTGGTGCTGTCGCACTTTGGCGCATTGACGGTGGATTACCTGATTGCGCTGACCTTCGTGGGCGGTATCGGCGCGGCGTTGATGGGACCGACCTGGCAGTCCATCGTGCCCGAGTTGGTGCCGCGAGAAAACCTCAAGGGTGCGGTGGCGCTGAACTCGCTGGGCATCAACATTGCGCGCGCCATCGGCCCGGCCGCGGGCGGTCTGATACTGGCCAGCTTCGGCGCCGCGGTGACCTACGGCATGGATGTGCTGAGCTACGTCTTCGTGATTGCCGCCCTGCTCTGGTGGAAGCGCCCGGCCGCCACCGACAGCGCCTTGTCGGAAAACTTCCTGGGGGCTTTCCGCGCTGGCCTGCGTTACACGCGGGCCAGCAAGGAACTGCACCGCGTGCTGCTGCGCGCCGCCGTGTTCTTCCTGTTTGCCAGCGCCGTGTGGGCCCTGCTGCCCCTGGTGGCGCGACAGATGCTGGGCGGCACCGCGGGCTTCTACGGTGTGCTGCTGGGCGCGGTGGGCGCTGGCGCCATCATCGGCGCCCTGGTGATGCCGCGGCTGAGCGCGCACCTGGATACGGACGGGCTGGTGCTGCTGGCGTCGGTGGTCAGTGCGGCCGTCATGGCGATGCTGGTGTTTGCCCCGCCCAAGTGGCTGGCCGTGCTGTTGCTGGTGCTGCTGGGCATGGGCTGGATCACTGCGTTGACGACCTTCAACAGCGTGGCCCAGGCGATTCTGCCGAACTGGGTGCGTGGTCGCGGCCTGGCCGTGTACCTGATGGTGTTCAACGGCGCGATGGCCGCTGGCAGCCTGGGCTGGGGCCTGGTGGCCCGCGAGATCGGCGTGCCGTACGCCCTGGCGGCCAGCGCGGCAGGCCTGGTGCTGGTGGCGCTGTTGTTCCACCGTGTTCGCCTGCCGGTGGGCGAAGCGGATCTGCAGGCGTCCAACCACTGGCCCGAGCCGCTGGTTGCGGAATCGGTGGCCAACGACCGCGGGCCGGTGATGGTGCAGGTGGAATACCGCATTCGCCAGGAAGACCGCCCGGCGTTCCTGGACGCGATGCAGCGCTTGTCGCAGGAACGGTTGCGCGATGGCGCCTATGCCTGGGGCGTGGTCGAACACACGAACAATCCGCAGCGCGTGGTGGAGTGGTTCTTCGTGGAATCGTGGGCCGAACACTTGCGCCAGCATCATCGGGTATCGCATGCCGATGCCGATCTGCAGGCCGAGACGCTGCGCTTTCATATCGGGCCGGACAAGCCGGAAGTCCATCACTTCCTGGCGTTGAAGCAGGGATCATCGAAAGAGGCACGCCATGATTGAGCGCCGTCCCCTTGAAAGCCTGGGCCATGCCCGCCGCGGCTGGCTCGATGCCAAGCACCACTTTTCGTTCGCCGGCTACCAGGACCCCAAGCGGATGCGATGGGGGGCGCTGCGTGCCTGGAACGATGAGACGATTGCGGCGGGCGCGGGCTTTCCGCCGCTGTTGCAGACGGATATGGAAATCATCACCTGCGTGCGCGAAGGCGCGCTGACGCACGAAGACGACCTGGGCAACCGGGGCCGCACCCGGGTGGGCGATGTGCAGGTGATGAGCGCGGGCAGCGGCGTGACGCACGCCGAATTCAACATGGAAGGCGGCCCTGCCCGCGTGTTTCAGATCTGGATCGAGCCGGACCGCCGCGGCGTGCCGCCCAGCTGGGGCCGCAAGACCTTTGCCCGCGAGGCTTGCCATGGCCAGTTCGTCACGTTGGCCAGCGGCCTGGAGGGCGACGATGACGCGTTGCCGATTCGCAGCGACGCGCGTGTGCTGGCGGTTGCGCTGAAGGCCGGGCAAGCGGCCACCTACCGCTTTGCACAGGGTGCGCGCCGCGGCTACCTGGTGGCTGCCAAGGGGCGCTTGACCGTCAACGACATCCCCGTGGATGGCGGCGACGGCGTTGCCATCCACGATGAAACCGATCTACGCCTCATGGCCCTGGACGACACCGAAGTCCTGCTGGCCGATACGCATGCCTGACCCCATTCATCCCGCAAGGACATCCATGAAGATTTATCTACTTTCCCTTGGCGCCGGCCTGCTGGTCGGCGTGGTGTACAGCCTGTTGCAGGTGCGTTCGCCGGCACCGCCGCTGGTGGCGTTGATCGGCCTGCTCGGCATCCTGGTCGGCGAGCAGATCGTGCCGGTGGGCAAGCAGTGGCTCAGCGGCACCGCGTTTGTCGCTGCCTGCGACAAAGAGAAGGCGGTGAGCCATGTCTTCGGGCAACTGCCCGGCCGCCAGGCACAGGACAAAACCCCCGAGGACAAGGCCCAGGGCTGACCCCCATCACGCACCAAAGGAATATCGTATGCCTACTCGCCGCGACCTCATTGGTGTTGCTTCTACCCTGGCGCTCAATAGCCTGCTGGGCCGCCGCGCCATTGCCCGATCCCAAGGAGATTCCTCCATGTCCGACCCGTCAAACGCTACCCCGGATGTCGTTTTCTACAACGGCCGCATCACTACGCTGGACCGCGCCCGACCGCAGGCCAGCGCGGTCGCGATCAAGGACGGCCGCTTCGTTGCCGTCGGCACTGATGCCGAGGTCATGGCGCTGGCCGGCTCCACCGCCCGGCGCGTCGACCTGAAGGGCCGCGGCGTGCTGCCGGGGCTGTTCGACAACCACACGCACGTGGTACGCGGCGGCCTGAACTACAACATGGAACTGCGCTGGGACGGCGTGCGTTCGCTGGCCGATGCCATGGGCATGCTCAAGCGCCAGGTGGCCATCACGCCGGCCCCGCAGTGGGTGCGGATCGTGGGCGGCTTCACCGAGCATCAGTTCGCCGAAAAGCGCCTGCCCACCATCGACGAGATCAACGCCATCGCGCCGGACACGCCGGTATTCATCCTGCACCTGTACGACCGCGCGCTGCTCAATGGCGCCGCGCTGCGTGCCGTGGGCTACACCAAGACGACGCCCAACCCGCCCGGCGGCGAGATCATCCGCGACAGCCAGGGCAACCCCACCGGGCTGCTGCTGGCCAAGCCCAACGCGACCATCCTGTACGCCACGCTGGCCAAGGGGCCCAAGCTGCCGTTCGACTACCAGCTCAATTCGACGCGCCATTTCATGCGGGAATTGAACCGCCTGGGCGTCACCGGCGTGATCGATGCCGGCGGCGGCTTCCAGAACTATCCCGACGACTATGCCGTCATCCAGAAGCTGGCCGACGATGGCCAGATGACGGTGCGCCTGGCCTACAACCTGTTCACCCAGAAGCCCAAGCAGGAAAAGGAAGACTTCCTGAACTGGACTTCCAGCGTGAAGTACAAGCAAGGCACCGACTACTTCCGTCACAACGGCGCGGGTGAAATGCTGGTGTTCTCGGCGGCCGACTTCGAAGACTTCCGCGTCGAGCGGCCGGACATGCCGGCGGAAATGGAAGGCGAGCTGGAAGAAGTGGTGCGGGTGCTGGCGCAGAACCGCTGGCCATGGCGCCTGCATGCGACCTATGACGAGACCATCTCGCGGGCACTGGACGTGTTCGAGAAAGTGCACCAGGACACGCCGCTGACCGGCCTGAACTGGTTCTTCGACCACGCCGAAACCATCTCCGACAAGTCGATCGACCGCATTGCCGCGCTGGGCGGCGGCATTGCCGTGCAGCACCGCATGGCCTACCAGGGCGAATACTTCATCGAGCGCTACGGCGCGGCGGCCGCCGAGGCCTCGCCGCCCGTGGCCAAGATCCTGCAGCGGGGCGTGAAGGTATCGGCAGGCACGGACGCCACGCGCGTCGCATCCTACAACCCGTGGGTATCGCTGTCCTGGATGATCACCGGCAAGACCGTGGGCGGCACGCGCCTGTATCCGGCGCGCAACTGCCTGGATCGCGAAACGGCGCTGCGCATGTGGACCGAGAACGTCGCCTGGTTCTCGAACGAGGAAGGCAAGCGCGGCCGCATCCAGGCCGGCCAGCTGGCCGACTTCATCGTGCCCAGCAAAGACTATTTCAGCTGCGCCGAAGACGACATCTCGTTCCTGACGTCGGACCTGACGGTGGTGGGTGGCCGCGTGGTCTATGGCGGCGGTGATTTCGGGCCGCTGGACGAGAACCCGTTGCCGCCCGCCATGCCGGACTGGTCGCCCACGCGCCTGTTCGGCGGCTATGCCGCCTGGGGGGATCCCGAGGGCGCCGGCCGTAACTCCCTGGGCTACCGCAACATGGCCGCCTGCGGCTGCGCCAGCGCTTGCGCCGTGCACGGCCACGACCATGCCAAGGCGTGGGCCTCGACGGCGCCCAGCGGCGACCTGCAGGGCTTTTTCGGCGCGCTGGGCTGCGCGTGCTGGGCGGTTTGAGGGAGTCCGGTCATGCAAGCGTCTACTTCCTGGGAACAGCGGCTGGCGGACGCCGCCCGGCCGCTCTTCGGTTCCCCTGCCGTGCGGTTCCTGGCTTACCTGGGCCTGTGCGCGGCCTATCTGCAAGGCGGATGGGTCAAGCTCACGGACTTTCCCGGCGCCCTGCGCGAGATGGCGCATTTCGGCCTATCGCCCGAGCCGCTCTTCGCGGTGCTGGTGATTGTGCTGGAACTGGCGGCGTCGGCCATGATCCTGACCGGCCGGCTGCGTTGGCTGGGGGCGGTGGCGCTGGCCGGTTTCACGTTGGCGGCCACCGGGCTGGCATTGCGGTTCTGGGAAATGCCCCTGGGGCAAGACCGCTTCATGGCCGCCAATGCTTTCTTCGAGCACCTGGGGCTGGCGGGCGGCTTGCTGCTGGTGGCCTGGCTGGACTTGCGTACCGCCGAGGCGGTTGCGGCTACGCCGCCTGGGGCGCCGCGCACACCTGCTTGATGGTCTGCCGCAGCCAGCGGTGCGCGGGGTCGTTGTCCAGCCGGGGCGGCCAGGCCTGCACCACGGCCACCGGTGCCGAGGGCACCGGCATGGCGAAGGCGCGCAGGCCCAACCGTTCAGCCCCTGGCACCAGGTGTTCGGGCATGGCGGGCAGGATCAGGTCGGAATCGGCAACGGCGAACAAGGCGGCGTGGAACGTGGGCACGATCAGCGACACATGGCGTGCCAGGCCCAGGTCGGCCAGGGCCGTATCGATAGGCCCCTGCGCGCGGCCGCGCCGCGACACGCTGATGTGGTCATAGGCCGCGAGGCGCTGGGGCGTGATGTCGCCCTTGAAGATCGCGTGCCCGGCGCGGGCCACCCCCAGGAACGGGGTGGTGAACAAGGTCTGCACCTTGATGTCGGCGCCGAATTTCTGCATTGAACCGATGTACAGATCGGTCTCGCCACCCAGCGCGGCCGTGTCGTCGTCGCCTTCCGAGACGAAACGCAGCACGGCGCGTGGCGCATAGCGGCGCAGGTGTTCGCGCAGCCGTCCGCCGTAGCCGCCGGCGAACACATCATTGGCGCGCAGGGTGAAGACGCGCGTCAACGTTGCCAGGTCGAGGCTGGCGCTGAACGCCGTGAATACCGCCTGTGCCTGGTCCACGGTCTGTCGGATCTGCTCGCGCAGTTCCAAGGCACGCGGCGTGGGCACCAGGCCGCGCGACGAGCGCACCAGCACCGGGTCGCCTACCGCCCGGCGGATGCGGGCCAGGCTGCGGCTGACGGCCGGGGCGCTGAGGTTCAGGCGACGTGCGGCGCCCACGACGCTGCCTTCCTGGATCAGGATATCCAGCGTCAGCAGCAGGTTCAGGTCGGGCGATGTCATGTGGGCAAGCATAGCGCGACGGGCCACGCGCGCGGATTGCGCGGCATGCAATCGTGGTTTGTGCGGCAAGGCATTTTCCGCGGCGTCGGTGCGCGTGAAGATGGGCGCCATCGCGGCGCGTGGATGTGCCGCACCGACCAAGGAGAGACAAATGGCGCTGGAAGTGCTGGAACTGCATCATCACGCGGTGCGCATGCCGCTGGGCAAGGTGGCGGCGATGGGGGCGTTCTATGGCGACGTGCTGGGCCTGGACACGGACCAGGGGCGCTGGGAGATTCCCGGCATCGCGGGCTATTTCCTGGACATGGGTAACGATTGCCAGATCCACCTGTTGGGCAGCGACGGGCCGTCGCCTTATGCACAGGGGCCGGGCTGCGACCCTGTGGAAAACCACGTGGCGCTGGCGGTGCGCGATATCGCCGCCGCCGAGACCGAGCTGCAGCGCCTGGCGGTGGACTACTGGAAGCTGGACAACGTGGCCGCGCCCGAGCTGATGCAGCTGTTCCTGCGGGACCCGGTGGGCAACCTGATCGAGCTGCACCAGATCGGCCGCTGCCGCTGCAAGCGCAGCGACCGCGCCTTTGCCGACGCCAAGGCGGCCGCGGGCGCCGCGCCGTCGGCCGGGCAGGCGTGAACGACATCGTCATGTTCATCGACCTGGATGCCCTGCCCGGGCCAGACCGCTACAAGCTCCTGACCGCGGCGATCGTGCCGCGGCCGATCGCGTGGATCGTGTCGCGCGATGCGCGTGGGACCACCAATGTGGCGCCCTTCTCTTTCTTCAATCTCATGTCCGGCGATCCGGCGCTGATCTGCGTGGGCATCGGCGTGCGCGGCGACGTGCCCAAGGACACGGCGCGCAACCTGGCCGAACGCGGCGAGTTCACCGTGAACCTGGTGTCGGCCCGGCTGGCGACGCGCATGAACGTGACGGCGGTGGATTTTCCGCCGGGCGTGGACGAATCGCTCGAGGCCGGGCTGGCGCTGGCCCCGTCAGAGCGTATCGCCGTGCCGCGGGTGTCACAGTCGCCGGTGGCGTTCGAATGCCGGGTGCGCGAGCTGATCCGCATCGATCGGCGCAGCCTGGTGGTGGCCGAGGTGGCGGCGATGCATGTGCAGGACGAGATGGTGGCGGATCGCGACCATCTGTACCTGGACGGCCCGCGCATGGACCTGTTGGCCCGCCTGCACAACCCGGGCTGGTATTGCCGCCCGCAGGCCGCCTTCCAGATGCCCCAGTTGACGCTGGCCCAATGGGAGGCGATGAAGCTGTCTGGCCAGGCCCAGGCCTACCTGGACGGGGCGCCAGGGGCAGAACCGGCCCGCTAGCCGTCAGCGCGCCGGCCGGGCCTTGAGGTCGGCCATTTCTTCCTGCATCAACTGGTGGGCGTAGCGCGAGAACACGCTGACCAGGCGGGTGCGGGTGTGGTACGGCGGGTACAGCAGCGCCACCGTGACCGGCACGGCGGGGCTGAAGGGGCGCACCTCCACCCCGTTGGCTTCGTATTCCTCGCGCGCCGCCAACGGGTTGATCAGCGCCACGCCCAGCCCGGCGCCGACCAGTGCACAGACCGATGAACCCAGGCCGGCTTCGGCCACCGTCTGGCGTTCGACCTTGGCGGCCTTGAAGACGGCGTCGATCTTTTCCCGCAGCGGCGTGGCGCTGGGGAAGGCAATGAAGGGCTCACCCGCGAAATCGGCGGGTTTGAGCTTTTTCAGCTTGGTCAGCCGGTGGCCCTTGGGCAGCACCGCCACGCAATTCATCGTCAGCACGGGCTCGACCTGGATGCCGGGCGAATCGCCTGACAGCATGGCCAGCCCGGTGTCGCAGAACCCCGAGCTGATCCAGTTGTGTACGGCGCTGGCGTTGCCCGAGTGGATCGACACCATCACATCCGGGTACTCGGTCTTGAAGGCGGCCACGATGCGCGCCAGCAGGCCGCCGGCCAGCCGTGGCATGGCCGCCACGCTCAAGCGGCTGGCGCTGAACGAGCGGATGCTGGCCGCCGCCGATTCCAGGCCGGCCAGGCCGATGAAGGTCTTTTCCACCTCTTGAAAGAAGCGCGAACCGTCCTGGGTGGGGGTCAGGCGGCTGCCATTGCGGTCGAACAGGGGAAACTGGGTGATTGCTTCCAATTGCGCGATTAAGCGGCTAACGTGCGGCTGCGAGGTGTGTACTCGCCTGGCGGCCGCGGTCATGGAGCCGGTCATCATGACGGCCCGGAAAGCCTCGATGTGCCGTAAGCCCATTCGTGTAATGGCCATATCAAATCCGTATAGAGGAATACCCGATTGGAACTGGATAAAACCATAACGCTAGTTGATACTTTTTGCCAGCCGCGGGGCTCATCGCGGGACGCGGCGGTATATAGGCAGTCTGGTACCGCTGTTCGTGAACATAAACACGCGCCGCTCGCATGGCGCCAAGGGAATACGATGAAAGCATTTGCCGCGATCTCGGTCGCCGCCGCCCTGCTCGGCAGCGCCGCCGCCCACGCCGAAGGCCCAAGCCGCCTGGACAAGATCCGCGAAACCGGCGTAATCACCATCGGCCACCCCGAGACCTCGGTGCCGTTCGCCTACCTGGACGGCAACCAGAAACCGGTGGGCTATACCGTCGAGATCTGCCAGGAAATCGCCCAATACGTCAAAACCGCGCTCAAGCTGCCCAAGCTGGACGTGCGTTACAACCCCACCACTTCTGCCACCCGGATCCCGTTGCTGGCCAACGGCACCATCGATCTGGAATGCGGCAACACCACCAATAACCTGGAACGCCACAAGCTGGTGTCGTTCGCGCCCACCACGTTCGTGGCGCAGGTCGTGCTGGTGGCCCGCAAGGATGGCGGCGTGGACCCGAACAACCTGGCCTCGTTCCGGGGCAAGTCGATCGCGGCGCAGGCCGGCGGCCAGACGTTCAAGCTGATCTCGCGCCTGAACGCCGAGGGCAGCCTGGGCATCACCATGGCGCCCACCAAGGATACGGCGGAAACGCTGCTGATGGTGGAGTCGGGCCGCGCCGCCGGTTCGGCCAATGACGACGGCATCGCCTACGGCGCCGTGGCCTCGGCCAAGAACCCCGACGTGTTCGTGATCGGCACCAAGGGCCTGGAACTGGCGCCCTACGGCATCATGCAGCCCAAGGACGACACCGCCTTCAAGAAGGTGGTGGACGAGGCCGTGCTGGAACTGATCAAGAATGGCCGCGTCGCGGCGATCTATGAGAAGTACTTCAATTCGCCGATCCCGCCCAAGAACATCAACCTGAAGTACCCGATGAGCGACGCGCTCAAGCGCGCCCTGGCTCATCCGACCGACTCGGGCGACCCCAAGGCCTACGAGTAAGCCGGCCACGCCGCGGATGCCCCCTCGGGCATCGCGGCGATGTGCGGACAAGGCGCCGCCTGCCGGCGCCTCCTTTCAGTTCTACAGGTCCCGAAGCATGAATTACAACTGGAGCTGGAGCGTCTTCCTGGAGATGTCGCCCGACGGCGTGCACACCTTCCTGGAGACCATCCTGATCGGCGTGGGCTGGACCCTGGCGCTGGCGCTGACGGCATGGGTGTTCTCCCTGCTGCTCGGTTCCTGTCTGGGGGTGCTGCGCACCGCGTCGTCGCGCGTGGCCAATGCCGTCGGCGCCACCTATGTCGAGATTTTCCGCAACGTGCCGCTGCTGGTGCAGATGTTCCTGTGGTATTTCGTGCTGCCCGAGCTGCTGCCGCATGCCTGGGGGCTGGCGATGAAGCAGATGCCGCAGCCCTGGGGCCAGTTCGTGCCGGCGGTGATGTGCCTGGGGTTCTATGGCTCGGCGCGCGTGGCCGAACAATTGCGCGCGGGCATCCAGTCTCTGCCGCGCGGCCAGTTCCAGGCCGGCACGGCGCTGGGCCTGACCGAAGTGCAGGTGTACCGCTACATCATCCTGCCCGAGGCCTATCGCATCGTGCTGCCTCCGCTGACTTCCGAGTTCATGGGCACAGTCAAGTATTCGTCGGTGGCGTTGACCATCGGCCTCCTGGAGCTGACGGGTCAGTCCCGTTCCATGGCGGAATTCAGCTTCCACATCTTCGAGGCCTTCTCGGCCGCGACGGTGATCTACCTGATCCTGAACGGCATCGTCGTGCTCGGCATGCGCATGCTTGAACGCCACGTGGCGGTCCCCGGCCTGATCGGCGCGGCGGCCAAGAACGGTCGCTAGGGGCAGCCATGGGCAAATTCGATTTCGACGTCATCGGCAGCGCGCTGCCGTACCTGTTCCAGACCGGCATGACGTTCACGCTGACCCTCACGCTGCTGGCAGCGGTGATGGGGCTGGCGCTGGGCACCCTGCTGGCGATGATGCGGCTGTCCCGCCACAAGATCCTGTCGGTGCCGGCGGGCATCTACGTGAACGTGATGCGTTCGGTGCCGCTCTTGCTGGTGATCTTCTGGTTCTATTTCCTGGTGCCGTATATCGCGGCGTGGATCGTCGGTTCGCCCACGCCGCTGCGCGTGGGGGCATTCAATTCGGCGGTTGTGACGTTCACGCTGTTCGAGGCGGCGTACTTCTGCGAAATCATGCGCGCCGGCATCCAGTCGATTGCCCGCGGCCAGGTCTCGGCCAGCATGGCGCTGGGCCTGAACCATTGGCAGGGCATGCGCTACGTGATCCTGCCGCAGGCCGTGCGCAACATGGTGCCGGCGTTGCTGACGCGCGTCATCATCCTGTTCCAGGACACGTCGCTGGTGTATGTGTTGTCGTTGACCGACTTCCTGGGCGCGGCGTCCAAGATCGGCCAGCGCGACGGCCGGCTGGTCGAACTCTATCTCTTCGTGGCGGTGGTGTATTTCGTGATCTGCTTCACGGCATCCCGTCTGGTCAAACGGCTGGAAAAGCGCGTCCGGGTGCTGCGCTAGGCGCCCCGGGTTATCCACAGGTCCAACGATGCAACTTTCTTCGAACCCTCCGATGATCGAGATCCGCCAGGTCAGCAAATGGTATGGCGCCTTCCAGGTGCTGGACGACTGCACCACTACCGTCGGCCGCGGCGAGGTGGTGGTGGTGTGCGGCCCGTCGGGCTCGGGCAAGTCCACCCTGATCAAGACCGTGAACGCGCTGGAGCCCTTCCAGAAGGGCGAGATCATCGTCAACGGCATTGCGGTGGGTGATCCCCGCACCAACCTGCCCAAGCTGCGTTCGGTGGCCGGCATGGTGTTCCAGCATTTCGAGCTGTTCCCGCACCTGACGGTGACGGAGAACCTGTGCCTGGGCCAGGTCAAGGTCTTGAAGCGCGGCAAGGACGAGGCCCGCGCGCGGGCGCTGACGCTGCTTGAACGCGTGGGCCTGTCGGCGCACAAGGACAAGCACCCCGGCGAACTGTCGGGCGGCCAGCAGCAGCGCGTGGCGATCGCCCGTGCGCTGTCGATGGACCCGGTCGTGATGCTGTTCGACGAACCGACTTCGGCGCTGGACCCCGAGATGGTCAATGAAGTGCTGGACGTGATGACCGACCTGGCCGGCGACGGCATGACGATGATGGTGGTGACCCACGAAATGGGGTTTGCCCGTCGCGTTGCCGATCGGGTGATCTTCATGGACGGCGGCAAGATCGTCGAAGACTGCGTCAAGGACGAGTTCTTCGGCAACGTAGACGCACGTGCTCCTCGCACGCGCCAATTCCTTTCCAAAATTTTGCAGCACTGATAGTCATGACCCAGCGGATCTCCGTCGACCCATCCCGCGCACTTGTCGACCTGCGCAGCGACACGGTGACCCAGCCCACCGCCGAGATGTACGAGCGCATGCGAACGGCGCCCATCGGTGACGACGGGCTGGATGGCGACCCCAGCGTGCGTGCGCTGGAAGCCCACGTGGCGGCATGCCTGGGCAAGGAAGCCGGGCTGTTCGTGCCCAGCTGCACCATGGCCAACCTGTTGGCCGTGCTGGCGCAGACGCAGCGCAATGAACAGGTGGTGCTGGAATCGGCCGCGCACATGTACACATCGGAACGGGGCGCGGCCACCTTCACCGGCCTGTTCTACCAGGGCGTGCCCGGCACCGACGGCGCCATGGACCTGAACCGCCTGGAAGATGCGCTGCTGTCCGGCGGTCACAAGCTCAAGACCTCGCTGGTGGCGATGGAAACCTCGCACAACAACGCCGGCGGCACGGTGCTGCCGCTGGATCACATGCAGGCCGTCTACGGCATGGCGCATGCCGGTGGCATCGCGGTGCACCTGGACGGCGCGCGCATGTTCAACGCCGCGGTGGCGCTGGGCGTGGAACCCATCGAGATCGCGCGCCATGCCGACACGGTGTCGCTGTGCCTGTCCAAGGGCCTGAGCGCGCCGGTGGGCGCCGTGCTGTCGGGGCCGCGCGCGGTGATGACGCGGGCGCGCACGCTGCGCCGCATGTTGGGCGGCACGCAGCGCCAGGCCGGCATCATGGCCGCGGCCGGCATGGAAGGCGTGCAGCACATGGGCGCCCGTCTGGGCGAAGACCATGCCCGCGCGCGCCGTCTGAGCGACGGGCTGAACCGGCTGGACCCGGTGCTGTCGGCGACGGTGCCGCAGACCAACATCGTGCAGGTCGAAACTGCCGACACCGGCATGACCAATGCGCACTGGGTGACGGCGCTGGAAGCGGCGGGTCTCCTGACCCGTCCGTGGGGCCGCACGCGGCTGCGCTGCGTGACCCATCGGCACATCGATGACGCCGGCATCGATGCCGCGATCGACGCCTTCAAAAAGGTGCTTTCCAGCCGCTGAAATCGCCTTTGGAGAGGGCTGGCGATGCGATAATGACGCATGTCCGCGACCCACCTCTCCAGGAAAGATTATCTCTGCGCTTTGGCGGTAGTGGTGATCTGGGGCCTGAACTTCGTCGTCATGAAGTTCGGCCTGAAAGGCCTCTCTCCCATGATGCTCGGCGCGCTGCGGTTTGCGCTGGCGGCATTTCCCCTGGTGTTGTTCGTGCGGCCCCCGCGGCTGCCTTGGCACTGGATCGCGGCCTACGGCCTGGTGCAGGGGCTGGGCCAGTTCGGCCTGCTGTTCACGGCGCTGAAATTCGGCATGCCGGCGGGCATGGCCTCGCTGGTGATCCAGACCCAGGCGTTCTTCACGCTGCTGCTGGCCGCGCCCGTGCTGCACGAGCGCGCACGCAGGCACCACTGGATCGGGCTGGGCGTGGCCGCGTTGGGGTTGGCCGTCATTGCCGCCGGCCGCGGCGAGGGCCCGGGCCAGATGACCATGCTGGGCTTCACCCTGACCCTGGGCGCCGCATTCATGTGGGCGGTGTCGAACATGATCGTGCGGCTGGCCAGCCGCAAGTCGCCCGGCTACGACCCCTTTGCGTTCATTGCCTGGAGCAGCGCCGCGCCGGTGCTGCCCTTCCTGGCGCTGGCGGTGTGGGCGGATGGCTGGGAACCTGTCGTCGGCATGATCACCGGCATTGGCTGGAGCGAAGCCCTTTCCGTGCTGTACCTGGCGGTGCTGGCGACGTTGCTGGCCTACACGCTATGGACCCAGTTGCTGACGCGCCACCCCGCCGCCAAGATCGCGCCGTTCTCATTGCTGGTGCCGGTGGTGGGCCTGTGGGCGGCGTCGGCGGCCTTTGGCGAGCAGTTGCAACCCCTGCAATGGCTGGGGGCGGGCGGCGTGTTGGCGGGCCTGATCGTCAACCAGGTTGGCGGGCGCTGGCTGCGCAACCGCTGATCGCCCACGGTGGCCACCTGACCGGCGCGGGCCTCGCGTCCGGTTCATCCTTTTGCTTCGCGCTCTCCACCCCGCTTTCGGATGACGGGGCGGCTGTTTTTCGCGCGGCGCCTACAGCTGTTCGAAATGGGCGTAACGCTTGTCGGTGAATTCCCGGCGCGTGATGATCTCGGCCACATAGGCGCCCGGCGGGCCGCGGCGCAGCCATTCCAGCATGTGATCCACCTGGTCGGGCGTGCCCTGCACCAGCGCTTCCACCGTGCCGTCCAGCATGTTCTGCACCCATCCCCGGGCGCCCAGCAGGTGTGCGCGCCGCACGGCGGCATGGCGGTAGCCCACGCCCTGGACGGTGCCGCTGACGGTGACATGAACGGTTTCGATATGGCTGTCGGAATGAGGGTCTTGCATGGAAATTTCCTTCGGATGATGCGCCGCAGGCACCGGCGCATTAGGCGCTTCCGGCTACGGCGGATGGTCGATAGGCCCTCTGGGCATCGAAGCGATACGTTAGAGCACATGTCAAAACGTGCCAACGGGACCACCCGCAAGCAAAGCTTGGAGAAGCCATTATGGAAGAGACCAGTTTGTTGTCGGAAGCAGAAACAGCGCGCTATCGAGACCAGGGTTACCTGGCCCTGCCGGACATGTGCCCGCAGGATGAAGTGGGGTACATCCGGCGCACGCTGCTGGACCTGTTCGCGAACAAGACCGGCTACAACGAGGGGGCCCAATACGACTTCATCAGCCGTGACGACCCATCCAAGCCGGCCAAGTTTCCCAGTTTGCACGATCCGCGCCATTATGCCCCGGGCCTGCTGAAGACGAGCTATCACGAGCGCACGCTGGAACTGGCGCGCCAGCTGCTGGGCGAGGATGCCGCGCTGTATGGCGAACACGCGCTGCTCAAGCCGGCCTTGAACGGCCCCGAAACGCCGTGGCACCAGGACGAGGCGTTTCGCTCGCCCGACTTCGTCTACAACGAGCTGAGCATCTGGCTGGCGTTGCAGCCGGCCACGCTGGAAAACGGCTGCATGCAGTTCATTCCCGGCTCGAACAAGGGCGACGTGCTGGAACACCGCTCGCCGGGCGGTGACAAGACGCTGCATCCGCTGGAATGCTGCGCCGATTTTCCGCGCAGCCAGGCCGTGGCCGAACCGCTGCAGCCGGGCGGCTGCACCGTGCACGATGCTCGCACGCTGCATTTCACGGGCGCCAATACGTCGCCGCAGCCGCGGCTGGCGTACATCCTCATCTACAACACGCCGCCGGTCTACAAGCCGGGGCGGCGCGAATTCCCGTGGCTGGAGGGGCGCTGGACCGACAGCCAGACACGCAAGAAGGAATGGCACCGCCGCGGCGGCCTGGCGGTGGACGTGCTGCGGCGCCTGCCGGGGGCGCGCCTGACCAGCCCGCGCTGGGTGGCATGGGCCACGATACGCGCGGTCAGCAAGGTCTGGCCAAGGTAACGCGAGCGGCGGCAAGAGGCCCGGGCGAGGCCTGTAAACAAGGGGAAATCGGGGCCGGCAAGGGGCGCTTGCCGGCCCCGGCGCGTATACTGGGCGGCGCCGCAGGGCGTCGCCGCCTTGCGCGGACGGCGGGTGCGCATCGATGCGCGGGGCGTTCGCGCAGCAGGCAGGCCGCTCTGGGACTGCGTCCCTCTTCTCCCAGAAAAATAACCATGACCGCTAATCTCTCCACGATCACCTGCATCGAAGACCTGCGCGCTATTGCGCAAAAGCGCGTGCCGCGCATGTTCTACGACTACGCCGATTCGGGCGCCTGGACGGAAGGCACGTACCGCGCCAACGAAAGCGATTTCCAGAAGATCAAGCTGCGCCAACGCGTGGCCGTGAACATGGAAGGCCGCTCGTTGCGCACGACGCTGGTGGGTCACGACGTGGTGATGCCGCTGGCCATTTCGCCCACGGGCCTGACGGGCATGCAGCATGCCGATGGTGAAATCCTGGCGGCCAAGGCGGCGGCAGACTTCGGCGTGCCGTTCACGTTGTCGACGATGAGCATCTGCTCGCTGGAAGACGTGGCCGCGGCCACGGGCAAGCCGTTCTGGTTCCAGCTGTACGTGATGCGTGACCGCGAGTTCGTGGCCAACCTGATCGACCGCGCCAAGGCGGCCGGCTGCACGGCGCTGGTGCTGACGCTGGACCTGCAGATCCTGGGCCAGCGCCACAAGGACATCAAGAACGGGCTGTCGACGCCGCCCAAGCCCACGATCCGCAACCTGATCAACCTGGCGACCAAGCCGCGCTGGTGCATGGGCATGCTGGGCACCAAGCGCCGCACGTTCGGCAATATCGTGGGCCACGCCAAGGGCGTGAGCGACCTGTCGTCGCTGTCGGCATGGACGGCAGAGCAGTTCGATCCGCGGCTGAGCTGGGACGACGTCGAATGGATCAAGCAGCGCTGGGGCGGCAAGCTGATCATCAAGGGCATCCTGGATGTCGAGGATGCGCAGTTGGCGGCCAATAGCGGGGCCGATGCGCTGATCGTCAGCAACCATGGCGGGCGTCAGCTGGATGGCGCGATGTCGTCGATCGCTGCGTTGCCGGGCATCGCGGATGCGGTGGGCTCGAAGATCGAGGTCTGGATGGATGGCGGGGTGCGCTCCGGCCAGGACATCTTGAAGGCCGTGGCGCTGGGCGCGCGCGGCGCGATGATCGGGCGGGCATTCCTGTACGGCTTAGGCGCCTATGGGCAGGACGGCGTGCGCCGGGTGCTTGAGATTCTGTACAAGGAAATGGATACGACGATGGCGCTTTGCGGGCGTCGCAGCATCGAGGTGGGGGATCGGAGCATCTTGCTGCCTGGGACCTATCCGGTCTGAGTTCTGTTGGGCTGTCTAGGCCGGGGGAGTCGCTTAGCGCGACTTGCTCGGCCTTTGTTTTTTGTTGGCGGGGATTGCTTCGTAGGCCGCCCGGTGCGGGTGGTGCACACGTGGCGCGCGCCAACGATTGCGGTCCGGCGCGCGGGCGCCGGACTGCCCCTTCGTCATTCTCGTCCGCCTTCGGCTCCCTTCGAATTCCCTCGGGCGCATCGACGGCGCGCGCCACGTGTGCACCACCCGCCCCGGGCTACGGGTGTGGAGAAATGGGGCGCTGCCAGGCCGGGGGATGGGGGAGAGGGTTGCGTCGCCCGCTCAGACCGGCCGCGCGGGCGGCCGGGTCTGAGCTTACGCAGTGTGTTGCGTCGTGACGGGGTTCGCTGCGCGCTTGCGCGGCGTTGCTTCGCTCGCCTGGAGTGGGCGCGGTGACGGTAGTCAGCTTGTGGCTGGCGCGTGGGTCGATTTCCCTTTACTCGCGGTTGCCCGTGCCCAGGAACTGGCTGGGGCGGCGTAGCGCGGGGTCGAAGGGGTTGAGTTGGGCGCTGATGCCGGCGGCTTCTCGGCGCAGGATTTCCACGATCAGGGGGAGGCGTTCGTCGCTGATGCGTTCGACGGGGGCGGCGACGCTCAGGGCGGCGACGGTGACGCCGTTGGGGTCGTGGACGGGGACGGCGAGGCCGGCGATGTTGGGGAAGACGCCCTGCCCTTTGCTGCGGGCGTATTGGAGTTCCAGGCATTCCTTGATGCCGACGCGCATGGAGATTTCGTCGACGAAGCCCAGGTGGTGCAGGCGCGGGATGTTGAAGCGCAGGACCTCTTCGCGTTCGGCGGGGGGCAGGTTGGCGAGCAGGACGAGACCGCCCTGGCCCAGGCCCAGGGGCACGCGGCCGCCGATGTCGCCGGTGTGTGAACGTACCGGGAAGGCGCCGTCGATGCGGTCCAGGCAGACGGCGTCAAAGCCGCTGCGCACCAGCAGGAAGACGGTGTCGTTGAGCATGCCGCACAGGCGCAGCATGGCGGGGCGGTAGATCGAGCGCAGGGTGGACTGGTGGTTCCCGGCGGCGGCGGCCAGCGAGAAGAAGGCGACGGTGAGTTGGTAACCCTTGCTGTTGGCAGGCTGCTCGACCATGCCTTCCTGCACCAGCCCTTGCAGCACGCGGTGAACGGTGGCCTGCGCCTGGCCGGTGCGGGTGGCGATGTCGGTCAGGCGCAGTTTTTCGCCCTTGGCGTCGGCCAGTACGCGCAGCACGGCAAAGGCGCGTTGCAGGACGCCCTGGCCGCCGGCGTCTTCGTTGGTTTCTGATTTCTTCATTGTTCAATTCCGATAATCAAAATATCTAGCTGTATTTTTATCAGTAAATTCGGTTAGTCGGAAATAACTTTAAGAAAATTCGATTCTTCGGAAAACCCTAATTGACCGCCCTTTTCGGCGACTCCTAGACTGCCTCATCGAATGCGCGGCGGAAGTCCGGCTGGGCCGGCGGGTCTGCGCACCGCTCCATATCGGGCCACGGGGTTGGACTATGTCATTTTTGCGGTTGGATAACGTCTCGAAGAATTACGGCGACCTGCGGGTCGTGTCGGATCTGAACCTGGCGGTCGAGAAAGGGGAATTCGTGTCGTTGCTGGGCCCGTCGGGCTGCGGCAAGACGACCACGCTGCAGATGATTGCGGGCTTTGCCGACGTGACTCGGGGCGCGATCACGCTGGATGGCCGCGACATCACGCACGCCAAGCCCAACACGCGTGGCCTGGGCATCGTGTTCCAGAGCTATGCACTGTTTCCGCACCTGACGGTGGCGGACAACGTGGCCTTCGGGTTGAAGATGCGCAAGGTGGCGCGTGCCGAGCGCCTGGAGCGGGTGCGCGAGGCGCTGGCCCTGGTCAAGCTGGACAAGCACGCGGCCCGCTTTCCGCGCGAATTGTCGGGCGGCCAGCGTCAGCGGGTGGCGCTGGCGCGTGCGCTGGTGATTCGCCCGCCGGTGCTGCTGCTGGACGAGCCGCTGTCCAACCTGGACGCCAAGCTGCGCGAAGACATGCAGTTCGAGCTGCGCAGCATTCAGAAGAAAATCGGCACGACCACGGTGATGGTGACGCACGACCAGGCCGAGGCGCTGTCGATCAGCGACCGGGTGGTGGTGATGCAGGAGGGTCGCGCGACGCAGGTGGATGCGCCCTATCGCATGTATGAACATCCGCAGACCGAATTCATCTCGCGCTTCGTGGGCAAGACCAATCTGTTGCCCGGCCGCGTGACGCGCTGTGGCGAACAGGCCGAGGTGGAAACGGGCGCGCTGCGCGTGCTGGTCGATGGCACGGGCCTGCGCCATGGCGACAGCGTGCAGCTGTCGCTGCGGCCGGAAAAGCTGGTACCGGTGGCGGCGGGCCAGGGCAAGCTGGCCTGTGTGGTCAGCACGCGTTATTTTCTGGGCAGCCAGTGGATGTATGACCTGGATTCGCCGGTGGGCGCGCTGACGGTGCTGACGCCCAACGACGGTCGCCGGCCGCACGAAGATGGCGACGCCATCGGGCTCGACTGGGCCGAGGGCGTGCTGCGTGTGCTGCGCGCACCGGCCGTGGCCGAAGAGGCCTGACATGGCGACGCTGACCCAACCCGGCGCCGCCAGCGCGCCCAAGCCGCGCACCGACGGCCTCCTGGCCATCCTGGGCTCGATTCCGCTGGCCATCGTGTTCCTGACGCTGGTGCTGACGCCGCTGGCGCTGACGTTCGTGCTGTCGTTCCGGCCGTTCGACTACGGCGCGGGCATCCTGCCGGGGCACACGTTCGAGCACTACCTGGCGGTGGTGACCGACAGCTATTTCCTGGAGATCTTCTGGCGCACGTTCTGGATCGCGGGCGTCACCACCTTGATCTGCGTGCTGATCGGCGCGCCCGAGGCCTACATCCTGTCGCGCATGGGCAAACCGTGGCGCTCGATCTTCCTGCTGGTGGTGCTGTCGCCCTTGTTGATCTCGCTGGTGGTGCGCGCGTTCGGCTGGAGCATGCTGCTGGGACCTGGCGGCGTGATCGGCCGTGCGGCGGCCGCGGTGGGCCTGGGGCCGCTGCTGTACACGCCCACTGCCGTCATCATCGGCCTGGTGCACGTGATGCTGCCGTTCATGGTGATTCCGGTCTGGACGTCGTTGCAGAAGCTGGACCCGGCCGTCGAGCATGCCGCGCTGTCGCTGAATGCCTCGCGCTTTCAGACGCTGCTGCGCATCGTGCTGCCGCAGGCGATGCCGGGCATTCTGTCGGGCAGCCTGATCGTGTTCGGCCTGTCGGCCAGTTCGTTCGCGATTCCCGCGCTGCTGGGCGGACGCCGCCTGAAGATGGTGGCCACGGTGGTCTACGACGAGTTCCTGACCGAGCTGAACTGGCCGCTGGGCGCGGCCATCGCGATCGTGCTGCTGGTGGTCAACGTGATCATCATGATGGCCTACAACCGCGTGGTGGAACGCTCTTACCGCCGCAGCCTGGGCTGAAGGGGACACGATCATGCAGAAGAACGGTCCTATCGCGCTGGCGTTCAATTTCCTGGTGGTGGCGTTCGTGCTGGCGCCGCTGGTCATCGTGTGCCTGGTGGCGTTCACGCCCGAGTCGACGCTGACGGTGCCGACCACGCAGTTCTCGCTGCGCTGGTTCCGCGCGGTGTTCGAGCACCCCAATTTCATGCAGGCTTTCCAGAACAGCCTGTGGCTGGCGTTCCTGTCGGCCAGCATCGCCGTGTGCCTGGCGGTGCCGGCGGCGATTGCCATCACGCGCTACCGCTTTCCGGGGCGCGATGCGCTCAATGGATTGTTCCTGTCGCCGCTGATGATTCCGCACCTGGTGCTGGGCGTGGCGCTGCTGCGCTTCTTTGCGCTGCTGGGCATGACGGGCAGTTTTCCGTGGCTGGTGTTCAGCCACGTCGTGGTCATCACGCCCTACGTGATGCGGCTGGTGATCGGCGCGCTGGTGGGCTTTGACCGTTCGATCGAGCACGCGGCGCTGTCGCTGGGCGCCAGCCGCGCCACGGTTTTTTTCCAGGTGACGCTGCCGCTCATCATCCCCGGCGTGTCCGGCGGCTGGCTGCTGGCGTTCATCAACAGCTTCGACGAACTGACCATGTCGGTGTTCATCACCGCGCCGTCGACCATCACGCTGCCCGTGCGCATGTACATGTACGCCACCGAATCGATCGATCCGATGATGGCGGCCGTGTCGGCGCTGGTCATCGGCCTGACCGCGGTGACCATGCTGCTGCTGGATCGCGCCTACGGGCTGGATCGGGTGCTGGTGGGGCAGAAATGAATTGCATGCCGGACGCGGGACGGGAGGCCCGGGAACCATGGCGATACTGAAACGGCTGGCCGAAATGGCCCGGCCCACCGTGGCGTTCACGCTGGACGGCAAGCCTTGCGCAGCGCTGGCCGGCGACACGGTGCTGACGGCAGTGCTGACCCAGGCCGAGCGCTTGCGGCTGTCGGAATTCGGCGGCGCGCCGCGCGCCGGGTTCTGCATGATGGGTGCCTGCCAGGACTGCTGGATGCAGCGCGAAGACGGCACCCGGCTGCGCGCCTGTTCCACTTATATCGAGCCGGACATGCGCCTGCGCAGCAGCCCCCTGCAGCCCGGCGCGGTGGCGGGAACGCTGGCGGCAAGCTGGGCCGAGGGCGAGGCGCCATGAGCATCATCCTGCCCGTGATCGTGGGGGCCGGCCCGGCCGGCGTGCGCGCGGCCCAGGCGCTGGTCGCGCAGGGCCTGCGGCCCGTGGTGCTGGACGAGGCGCCGCGCGCCGGCGGCCAGATCTACCGCCAGCCGCCACCGGGCTTCTCGCGGCCCAAGAAGGTGCTGTACGGCTTCGAACACCGCAAGGCCGATGCCCTGCACCGCCAGATGGACGAACTGCTGCCGCGCATCGACTACCGGCCCGGCAGCCTGGTCTGGAACGCCGAAGGCAAGGTGCTGGACGTGCTGCAAGGCGGCGCCAGCGCCCCGGTGCCCTATACGCACTTGATCCTGGCCACCGGCGCCACCGACCGCGTGCTGCCCTTTCCCGGTTGGCTGACGCCCGGCGTCTATACCCTGGGCGGCTCGCAGGTGGCGTTGAAGCACCAGGGCTGCGCCATCGGTTCGCGCGTCGTGTTCCTGGGCACCGGTCCGCTCTTGTACCTGGTGGCCTGCCAATACGCCAAGGCCGGCGCCACGGTGGCCGCGGTGCTGGACACCTCGCGCTTCGCGGACCGCCTGGCCGCCCTGCCTGGCCTGCTGCGCGCACCAGGGCTGCTGGCCAAGGGGCTGTACTACATGGCGTGGCTGCGTGCGCACGGCGTGCCAATGAAAAGCGGCGTGCGGCCGGTGCAGGTCGACGGCGACCTGCGTGTCAGCGGCCTGGTCTATCGGCAAGGCGCACGGCAGCACCGCATCGACTGCGACGCGGTGGGCTACGGCTTGTCCCTGCGGTCCGAAACGCAATTGGCCAGCCTGGTGGGCTGCCAGTTCGAATTCCATGCCCGCGACCGCAACTGGACGCCGCGCCGCGATGCCACCGGGCGCAGCAGCGTCACCGGCGTCTACGTGGCGGGCGACGGTGCGGGGATCGGTGGCGCCGATGCGGCCGAGCTGGCCGGCGAGCGCGCCGCGCTGGCATTGCTGGAAGATGCCGGTTATCCACAGCCCGGCGGCCGCGCGCGCGAACTCGAAGCCCGCCTGGCTGCCAACGGCCGCGTGCGCGATGCGCTGGAACGCGCGTTTCCGTTTCCCGACGACTGGGCGGCCGATATCGCCGACGACACGGTGGTGTGCCGCTGCGAAGAAGTCACCGCGGGCACGATGCGCGCCGCCATCCACACGACGGGTGCGCGCGAAATGAACCGCCTGAAGGCGCTGACCCGCGTGGGCATGGGCCGCTGCCAGGGCCGCATGTGCGGCGCGGGCGCCGCCGAAGTGCTGGCGCACGCCTGCGGCGCATCGCCCGACACGGTGGGTCGCCTGCGCAACCAGCCCCCGGTCAAGCCCATCCCGGTGGACATCGTCTGCCTGGACCGTTCCGCAAGGGCCGCGCCATGATCGAACGCATCGACACCGAAGTCGCCATCATCGGCGGCGGCATCGTCGGCGGCAGCGCCGCGCTGTTCCTGCGCCGCCTGGGCGTGCCGGTGGTGCTGCTGGAAGCCGCGCTGTGCGGCGCCCGCGCCAGCGGCGTGAACTACGGCGGCGTGCGCCGCCAGGGCCGCGGGCTGGAACAGATGCCGCTGGCACGCCGCGCACACGAACTCTGGGGCCAGCTGCCGCAGCTGATCGGCATCGACGGCGAATATGTGCGCTCGGGCCACCTCAAGCTGGCCTGTTCCGAAGCCGACCTGCAAGCACTGCACGCCTATCGCGATCAGACCCGTGGCTTTGGCATGAACCTGCAGATGCTGGACCGGCGCACGCTCGCGCGCCGCTTCGGCTGGCTGGGCGAACAGGTTATGGGTGGATCGCTCTGCCCCGACGACGGCCACGCCAATCCGCGCCTGGTATCGCCGGCCTTTGGCCGTGCCGCGCGCGCGCTGGGGGCGGACGTGCGCGAAGGCACCGCCGTCACCGAAGCCAGTCACGACGGCGACCGCTTCGTGCTGCGCGCCGGTGAACTGGAAGTGCGCGCGCGTTTCCTCTTGAACTGCGCCGGCGCCTGGGCCGGCCGCTTCGCCCAGGGCTTTGGCGAAACCGTGCCCGAAACCTCGATCCATCCGCTCATGATGGTGACCGAACCCCTGCCGCTGTTCATGGATGTCAGCCTGGGCATGCAGGGCGGCGGCATCTATGCCCGCCAGGTGGCGCGCGGCAACTGCGTCATCGGCGGCGGCCGCGCGGTCGCGTCCGGCCCGGACTACGCCCGGCCCGGCCGCGACGCCACCGGCACGCTCATGGCCAACGCGCAGCGCCTCTTGCCCGCACTGCGCGGCGCCCAGGTCATCCGCTTCTGGACCGGCGTCGAAGGCAACATGCCCGACCACAACCCGGTGCTGGGCCCCAGCGGCACCGTGCCGGGCCTGTTCCACGCCTTCGGCCTGTCGGGTGCGGGCTTTCAGATCGGCCCCGCCGTGGGCGAAGCGCTTTCCGAACTGGTCGTGCACGGCCGGTCTTCCATTCCCATCGATGCCTTCGGCATTGGACGATACACGGGGGCCGCTCACGGCGCCGTGCCTCGGTTGGGGCCTGTTCGTGAGCAAACGCTGGAGTCACCATGATGGACAAGAAACAGGGCGGCAAGGGCCGCCTGCACAAGGGGAAGTGGCTGCTGGGCGCTGCATTGACCGCGCTGTCGGTCGGCGCCATGGCGCAGCAAAAGACGTTGTACGTCGGCATGAACGGCGGCGACATGGAGCGCGCCTTCACCCAGTACGTCTTCCCCGATTTCGAGAAGGCCAACAACGTCAAGATCGTCGTCGTGCCCGGCACGTCCACCGACGTGCTGGCCAAGGCCCAGGCCTTCAAGGACAAGCCGCAGATGCACGTCATGTTCCTGGACGACGGCATCATGGCGCGCGCCATCACCATGGGCCTGTGCGAACAGCTCAACGACGATCCCGTGCTCAAAGAGCTGTACCCCACCGCCGTCATGAAAGACCGCATGGCCGCCGGCATCGACATCGGCATGACCGGCCTGGGCTACAACACCAAGCTGTTCGCCGACAAAGGCTGGGCCCCGCCCACCTCGTGGATGGACCTGGCCGACCCCAAATACAAAGGCAAGGTCGTCTTCCAGTCTGCCTCCGGCAGCACCTTCGGCCTGCACGGTTTCCTGATGTTCAATCGCATCCAGGGCGGCACCGACCAGAACACCGAACCCGGCTTCAAGCAGTGGCCCGCCACCATCGGCCCCAACGTGCTGGAATACATCCCCAACTCGGCCAAGCTGGCCGAGATGATCCAGTCCAACGAAGCCGCCATCTTCCCGCTGACCCCCACCGCCATCGCCCGCCTCAAAAAGCGCGACATCCCCGTGGAATACGTCCAGCCCAAGGAAGGCTCGGTCATCCTGATGGTCGGCGAATGCGTCATCGCCAAGAACAGCGAACCCGAACTGTCCCAGAAACTGGCCCTGTACCTGCTGTCCGCCCAGGCCCAGGCCAAGGCACTGGAAATGGGCGGCCATTTCCCGTCCAATAAGAACGTTCAGCCGCCGGCCGGCAACGAAGAGGCGCTCACGCGCTTCCAGGGCTACATGGCCAACGCCAAGATCCTGGACTGGGACCAGATCAACGCCACCCGTCCCGCCTTCAATGCGCGTTGGAACCGCACCGTCGAACGCTGACCACAGGCGCGCCGCGCCGTCCCCACCGAGGACGGCGCGGCGCCGATCCCCCCAGGGCGCGACCGCGCCCGCTACGGAGTAAGCCAGGCATGCGGCTCATCATCAGGTCAGGCAGCCCTCGCGCCATCGACGAATGGCGTGAAAAATTCAAGATCCACGCGCCCGCCCTGGACGTGGTCGACTGGCACGACGACATCGACCCCGCCACCGTCGACTACGCCCTGGTCTGGGCCCCCGACCCCGGCCGCCTCGCCACCTTCCCCAACCTCAAACTCATCATCAGCGCCGGCGCCGGCGTCGACCACATCGTTTCCGACCCCGCCTGGCCCCGCCACCTGCGCATCGCCCGCATGGTCACCCCGCGCACCGAAACCGAAATGGCCGAATACGTCCTGACCAGCGCCCTCATGCTGACCCGCGACGTCAAACGCGCCATCGACCAGCAAGCCCGCCGCCACTGGGAACTGTACGACTCCCTGCGCGTCGCCGCCGACATCCGCGTCGGCATCATGGGCCTGGGCCACCTGGGCATCGCCGCCGCCCGCCTGCTGTCCCGCGTCGGCTTCCCCGTCGCCGGCTGGTCCCGCGGCGCCAGCACCTTGCCCGACGGCCTGCCGTCCTACGCCGGCCAGGCCCAGTTCGGCGAATTCCTGTCCCGCACCGACCTCCTCGTGTGCCTCTTGCCCGCCACCGAATCCACCCGCGGCATCCTCAACCACACCACCTTCGCCCAACTCCCCCGCGGCGCCAGCCTCATCAACGCCGGCCGCGGCGCCCACATGGTCACCCAGGACGTCCTGAACGCCCTGAACTCGGGCCACCTGCACCAGGCCGTCCTGGACGTCTTCGACCCCGAACCCCTGCCCCCAGACTCCCCCCTCTGGACCCATCCCAACATCATCATCACCCCCCACTGCGCCGCCATCCCCGACCGCGAAGAACGCGCAAGACACACCGCCTGGCTGATCGAAGCAAACGAACGCAGCGAAGCCCTTCCCAACATCTACGACCCGTCACGCGGCTACTGATAGCCCTTTGCGCAAGCGCGCAGCGCCACCCGCCAAGCTGAAACGAGCAGAGTCTGGGGCGCCGGGGCAGTGGGGGTGCGGGGCGTGTAGATGCGCCCGACGGAATCCGAAGGAGTCGCCGAAGGCGAGGACGAGGATGAGGACGGGGAAGTCCGGAGCGAAGGCTCCGGACCGCAATCGTAGCCCCGCACCCCCACTGCCCCGGCGCCCCAGGCGTCTAAAGAACCCCACCCCCCAATCAGCAAAAAAACCGCAAAATCTGCAAACGAACAAAACCTACATTGCTCCCCAAGGAGCCCGCAAGTGAAACCCCAAACCCGAACCCAATATGCCCACCGCATGGACCCCGTCCTGCGCTGGCTGGCAAGCAACCCCGACGCCGACCCGGACCTGTATCACCTGGCCGACCTCGCCTGCCTGTCGCCGTATCACTTTCACCGCGTCTACCGCGCGATGATGGGTGAAACGGTCAACGCCACCGTGCAGCGCATCCGCATGCATCGCGCGGCCGTCGCATTGGGTGGCACCGGGGCATCACTGCGAGACGTTGCGCAGCGAGCCGGTTACGAATCCGACGCTGCCTTCAGCCGAGCCTTCGGCGCCACCTTCGGCATCTCGCCGGGACGCTATCGCGAAGCCCGCTCCCGTCCCTTCGACCCTCAGGAGTCAGGCATGTACCCCATCACCATCGAAACCTTTCCTGGCGCCATCCTGGCGGCCTTGCCGCACCGTGGCAGCTACCAGGAGATCGGCCCCGTCTTCACCCGCGCCTTCATGCTGGCCGGCAGCCGCGGCCTGGCCCGCCCCGAATCCATCGGCTTCGGCGTCTACTTCGACGACCCCGAACAAGTGCCCGTCGGCCAGCTGCGGTCCCTGGCCGGCATGTCCGTCGCGCCCGACGCCGACCTGGGCGACGAACTCGAACGCTTCGAGATCCCGGCCGGCCGCTGCGCCATCCTCACCTACACCGGGCCCTACAACGAAATGGACAAGCCCTATAACTGGATGTTCTCCGAATGGCTGCCCGCCAGCGGCGCCGTGCCGGCCGACTTTCCCATGTTCGAGCAGTACCTGAACGACCCGCGCACCACCCCGCCCGCTCAATTGCAGACGCGCATCTGCATGCCGCTGAAATAGGCCCGCCACCCCGGCGTACGCAACCCCCCGGGGGCCTGTTGACCTCAACAGGCCCTAGCCCAACACCCCCGCCAGATACTGCCGCAGCCACGCGTGCGCCGGATCGTCCTGGTAGCGCTCGTGCCAATACAGCGACACCGTGATCGCCGGCAGGCTCAGCGGCGCCTTCAGCGTCACGATGCGCGCGCTGCCCGACATCGCCTTCGCAATGCTCACCGGCATCGTCGCGATCAGGTCCGAGGCCTCGACGATGAACGGGCACACCATGTAGCTGGACAACGTCGCCACGATCCGCCGGCTGCGGTTCTGCCCCATCAGGATGCGATCGATCGCGGTGCTGAAATAACGCGTGTGGGCCGCCAGGTCCAGGTGCCCATAGCTCAGGTAGGCATCCAGGTTCCAGCGCTTGCGCAGGCACGGGTGGCCTTCGCGCACGATGCACACCGCCGGTTCCTGGTACAGGAAGCGCGTGCGCAGATCCGGCGCCGGGTCGGGAAAGTAGCCCGCGATCAATTCCACATGGTTGGTGTCCAGCATGCTCAAGCCGTGCTGCGGCCGCGCCGGCACGATCAGCAGCTGGAAATGCGGTGCGTCCACCGCCAGCCTGGGGATAAGTTTGGGCAGCAGCGTGTACTGCACATAGTCGGTCGCATAGAACGACAGGCTGCGCGACGAATGCGCCGGGTCGAACACCTCCCGCGTACGGGTGGCGCGGCGCCAGCTTTCGAGCAGTGGCTGAAAGCCCTGGTGCAGCTCCTGTGCCCGCAGCGTCGGCTGCCATGAACCGCCCTCGCGCACCAGCAGCGGATCGCCGAACAACTGCCGCAGCCGGTTCATCGCCGCGCTCATCGCGGGCTGGCTGATGCCCAGCTGCTCGGCCGCGCGTGACACATTGCGGCAGGCCATCAGCGCATCGAAATGCAGCAGCAGATTCAGGTCCGGATTCTTCACGACTGCCCACCTATAAATGGCATCTATACCAATATAAACCGCCAGGGCTGCTGGCAGATGCCCGCCCAGCCTAGGATGTTCCCGTTGTTGCAGTGAACCCGAGGCAATGCCTCTCAGGCTGGACACGCATGATCCGGCCGCAAGGAAGTTCTATCAACAAGGGGAAACCAAGCCATGAACGCAGCGTTTATTCGCAAGTGCTGTCTTGTATTCGGGAGCGTCGCGCTAGCCGCGGCCGCCCTGCCGGCGCGAGCCGACTGGCCCGACAAAGTGATCCGCATCGTCGTGCCTTTCGCGGCGGGCGGCTCGACCGACCTGATTGCGCGCAAGGTCGCCGAAGGACTGGGCCAACGCCTGTCCGCCAATGTCATCGTTGAAAACCGCCCTGGCGCGGGCGGCACCGTCGGCACCGACTACGTGGCGCGCCAGCCGCCCGATGGCTACACCATCCTGATGGGGTCCGTCAGCACGCACGGCAGCGCGCCCTGCGTGTATTCGAAGCTGCCCTACGATCCGGTCAAGGACTTCACGCCACTGAGTGTGGTGGCCACCATTCCCAACGTGATGTCGGTCAACCAGTCGGTGCCGGCCAACACGCTGCAGGAATTCGTGGCGCTGCTCAAGAAGGATCCCGAGAAGTACTCGTTCGCCTCCAACGGCCAGGGCACCTCCAACCACCTGGCGGCCGAACTGTTCAAGAACACGGCGGGCGTGTCCATGGTGCACGTGCCGTACCGCGGCTCTGGCCCGGCGTTGATCGACCTGGTGAGCGGCCAGATCAACATGATGATGGACGTGGTGATGACGTCCTACCCCTACATCAAGGACGGCAAGATCAAGGCGTTGGCGGTGACCTCGCCGCAGCGCTCCAGCATGTTGCCCGATGTGCCCACGGTGGCCGAGTCCGGCTATCCAGGCTACGAGGCCATGGTGTGGTTCGGCATGCTGGCGCCGGCCAAGCTGCCCGAGCCGCTGCGCCAGAAGCTGACCGATGCGTTGGTGCAGACCCTGCACGCGCCGGCCATGAAGACCTATCTGGAACAGCAGGGCGCGCAGGTGTCGGACGTATCCGGCCCGGCCTTCGGCGACATGATCAAGGACGAAATCAACAAGTGGTGCGGCGTAGTCAAGCAGGCCGGCATCCGCCTGGATTGAGCGCGTCGGCGCCCTTCATTTTTTTCTGGGAAGCACAAGCATGTATCGCATAGGGATAGACGTCGGCGGCACGTTCACCGACTTCACGATGATCGACGAAGACCGGGGCGTGGTGCACTTTCACAAAGTGCCGTCCACGCCGCAGGACCCGTCAGAAGCCATTGCCACCGGCATCGGCCAGATGCTGGCGGACCACGGCGTGTCGCCGTCGCAGGTGTCGCACGTGGGCCACGGCACGACGGTGGCCACCAATCTCATCATCGAGCGCAAGGGCGCCCGCGTGGGGCTGATCACCACGCAGGGCTTTCGCGATGTGCTGGAGATCGGCCGGCAGACGCGTCCGCACCTGTATGACTACAGCGTCGGCAAGCCGCCGGTGGCGGTGCCGCGCGAGTTCCGCGTGGAGGTGCAAGAGCGCATCAACGCGCAGGGCGACGTGCTGACCGCGCTGGACACCGAGCAGGTGCGCGCCGCGGCACGCAAGTTCGCCCAGGCCGGCATCGACGCCGTGACGATCTGTTTTCTGCACGCCTACCGTAACCCGACGCACGAGCAGGCCGCCGCGCGCATCGTGGCCGAGGAAATGCCCGATGCGTACGTGAGCCTGTCGTCCGACGTGCTGCCGGAATTCCGCGAGTATGAACGCCTGTCCACCACGGTGCTCAATGCCGCGGTGGGGCCGAAGATGGCGCGCTACCTCGAGCGCTTTTTGCAACGCGTGCGCGAGCTGGATATCGCCCACGAGCCGCACACCATCCATTCGAACGGCGGGCTGATGTCGATCGCCACCGTGCGCCAGTATCCGGTACGCACCTGCCTGTCGGGGCCGGCCGCGGGCGTGGTGGGCGCCGCCGCGGTGGGACGCGCCATCGGCAGCCTGAACCTGGTGACGTTCGACGTGGGCGGCACCAGCACCGACGTGTCGCTGATCTGCGATGGACGGCCCTTGTTCACGTCACATCGCCAGGTGGCCGGGTATCCGGTCAAGACGCCGATGGTGGATATCCACGTGATCGGCGCGGGCGGCGGCAGCATTGCCTGGCTGGATGACGCGGGCGCCCTGAAAGTGGGGCCGCACAGCGCGGGCGCGGTGCCCGGGCCGGTCGGCTATGGGCGTGGCGGCACCGAGCCGACCATCACCGATGCCGAGATTGCCTTGCAGCGGCTGAACCCGGTGGCGCTCTTGAACGGCCGCATGCCGGTGCACGCCGAAGCCGCGCGCCAGGTGATCGATGCGCGCGTGGCCCGGCCACTGGGACTGGACCGCGAAACGGCCGCCGAAGGCATCCTGCGGATCGCGGCGGCCAACATGAGCCGCGCCATCCGGGCCGTGTCCACCGAGCGGGGCTACGATCTGTCGCAGTTTGCGCTGTATGCCTATGGCGGCGCCGGCCCGCTGCATGCGGTGGAAGTCGCCGAGGAATGCGGCATTCCCGTGGTGATCGTGCCGCAGGAACCCGGCACCATGTGCGCGCGCGGCATTCTCTTGAGCGATATCTCGTTCGACTTCGTGCGCAGCGAGATCTCGCTGGCCAGCGAGGCCACTTGGGCCGGCGTGTCCGCCATCTTCGAGGGCCTGCGCGGCCAGGCCGAACGCTGGCTGGATGACGAACGCGTCGAACCCGCGCTGCGCCTATATCGCAGCGCTATCGATGCGCGCTACGAAGGCCAGAACTTCGAAGTGCAGGTCAGCCTGGATGACACCGGCGCCGGCGCCGGCGGCTATGCGGAATTCGCGCGCCGCTTCAACGAGGCGCACGAACGCGAATACGGCTACACGGTCGATGACCGCAAGGTGCAGATCATCAACTGCCGCATGCAGGCCGTGGGCCAGGTCGTGAAGGCGCCCTTGGCGCCGCGCCATGTCGGCGGCACGTTGCAGGATGCCCGCATCGGCGAACGCCGCGCCTATTTCGGCGCCCGCCACGGCTGGCTGGATACGCCGGTGTATGACCGCGACCGCGTGCCCACCGGCGTGCGCTTCACCGGCCCGGCGCTGCTGGAAGAAATGAGCTCGACCACTGTCGTGGGCGCCGGCCAGGACGTCACGGTCGACGATTACGGCAACCTGATTATCCGTCTGCAAGGAGGCTCCGATGCGTGAAGCCAAAGAAGAATCGGGCGCGGCACTGGCCGATCCCGTCGGCATGGAGGTATTCTGCAACCGCCTGTTGTCCATTACCGAAGACATGAACAACACGCTGGTACGTGCGTCGTTCTCGACCAACATCAAGGAACGCAAGGATTGCTCGGTGGCGCTGTTCGATGCCACCGGCCGGCTGGTGGCGCAAGGCACGCAGATTCCGCTGCACCTGGGCTCGCTGGATGGCGCCATGGGTGCAATCCTGCGCACCTTCCCGCAGGGCGAGATTCGCGACGGTGACGTGTTCATCTGCAACGATCCCTATCTGGCGGACGGCAGCCACCTGCCCGACATCAATATCGTCACGCCGGTGTTCTGGGCCGGCACGCTGCGGTTCTTTGCCGCCAACATCGCGCACCATTCCGACGTAGGCGGCGCGGTGCCGGGGTCCATCGCGGGCGGCCTGAAATCGATCTTCGAAGAAGGCATCCGCATTCCCGCCTGCCGCATCGCGCGCGCCGGCGAGGTCGACGAAGACATGCTGCGCCTGATCTGCGCCAACACCCGCGATCCCGAAGAGCGCGTGCTGGACTTGCGGGTGCAGATGGCCACCAACCGTCGCGGCGCGGCCGCGGTGCAGGGGCTGATCCGTCAGATGGGCCTGGACGCCGTGCTGCGTTCGGTCGACGACGTCATTACCTATACACGTCGCCGTCTGCTCAACCGCATCCAGGAACTGGCGCTGGGCAGCTACACCTTCCGCAGCGACCTGGACGATGACGGCATGGGCGGCGACCCCGTGCCGATCCAGGTGACGCTGACCGTCAGCCGCGACGGACTGCACTTCGATTTCGAAGGCTCGGGCAAGCAGGCGCGCGGCGCGATGAACCTGCCGTTCAACGCCCTGCGGGCCTGCGTGTACTACGCCGTGAAGGCGCTGCTGGACCCTGACCTGGCGCCCAACGCCGGCCTGTTTGATCCCATCAGCGTGTCGGCGCCGGTCGGCACGATCACCAACCCCGAACATCCCGCGGCGGTGGGCGCGCGTTCGATCACCGCGCAGAAAGTGGCGGGCGCCATCTTCGGCGCATTCCGTGGCCTGCTGCCGGCAGAAAAGACCATGGCATCCAGCAACGATTGCTGCCCCGCCATCGTGTTCTCGGGCCGTTGGCGCGAACGCGCGGGCCATTTCGTATACCTGGAAACGCTGGGCGGCGGCGCGGGTGCGCGCTTCGATGCCGACGGCATGGATGCGGTGCACGTGCATATGACCAACACGTCGAACCTGCCCGTGGAAGCGCTGGAAAACGAATACCCGTTGCTGATGGACGAGTACGCGATGATCCAGGACTCGGGTGGCGCGGGCCGCACGCGCGGCGGCATGGGCATCGCCAAGCAGATCCGCGCGGTGGGGCCGGGCATCGTGTTCTCGGCGCGCTCGGACAGCCATACGGTGGGCGTGGCTGCGGGCGTGGACGGCGGTGGCGATGGGCGCCGGGCTCGGCTCATCCGCAATTTCGGCACGCCCAGCGAGGAAGAGCTGTTTTCCAAGACCGCCAACATCGCGTTGGCGCCGGGCGACAGCGTGCGCATCGAAACGCCGGGGGCGGGCGGCTATGGGGCGCCGGCCCAGCGCAGCCGTGCCCGCATCGAACGCGACCTGGCCGACGGCAAGATCAGCGCCGCGGCCGCAAGGTCGGATTACGGCGTTTAGCCCTGCGCTACGCCACGTTCAGCGACATCGAGTACTTCATCTTGTCGTGCGGGAACGTGGTGATGGTGGCCAGCAGCAAGACCCCGCCGCTGCCGTAGTAGCGGCGGGTGATGACAAAGCCCGCCGTCTTCGGCTCGACCTGCAGTTGCCTCGCGATGCTGGCTGCAATCGGCGTGGCCGAGAACTCCTGGTTGACCTCGTGGATGCGGTTGCCGAAGTGGTCTTCGATCAGGCGCAGCAACGAGATGCGCGGCTGGATGTCGGCACGCAGGTCGGAATGCGCGGGGTCGGCGTAGATCAGCGTGCAGGCCACGGGCGTGTCCTGGTCGCCCAGCGTCTTGATCGAATTGATGTGCAGCCACGACTGGCCGGCTTCGCACCCCAGCGTTTCGGCCAGGCGCCGTGTCAGCTTGATGGTGCGCACGTCCTGCACCAGCAGCGCGGCATTGCGTGCGTACTGCAGCAGGTCGGGGAACTGCGAAATGCGCTGCGTGAAGCGGGTGCTGGCGCTGGCGGTTTCCACGCGCGTACCCACGCCGGGCCGGCGCGACACCATGCCCGCCACGGTCAGCATGCGGATGGCTTCGCGAATGGTGTGGCGGCTGGCGCCGAACTGGTCGCACAGCTCGTGTTCGGTGGGCAGCAGCGTCATGACCGGATAGCGGCCCGCGCCGATGTCACGCGCCAGCTGCTGGTAGATGCTTTTGTAGCGCGGGCCGCCGGCGTCAGCGTCCGGGGCCTCTGCCCGGCCGCGCGCTTCGCGCGCGCCATTCGGCGCGGCCACGCGTTCGGAAGATCGGGTCATGGGGGCTCCTTTGTGGCTCGTTCTATCGGGGTTTGTACGGACAATAACCGATTGACAACGTTGTCTCGTCCGATCCATTATTTGTCCGGACATTCATGTACGGACAAATTGTACGGCCGACATGGGTTCGCGGGGCAAGCGGGGCGGTTCTTTTTTTGCAGCGGCGCGTCCTTTCCCGATCTAGCGGCATCAGGCAGTTCTTGCAGTTCTCTTCCAATACACGGGGGTTTTCATGGGCAAGGTACTTGCAGTGCTCGCGGCGGCGACGATGGCCGCCGGCGTGGGCGCCAATGCGCAGGCGCAGCAGAAACTGGTGGTCGCCGGCTACGGCGGCTCGTTCGAAGACATCATGCGGCAAGACATCTTCCCGCCCTTCGCCAAGCAGCACGGCGTTGAACTCGACTACGTCGCCGGCAATTCCACCAACACGGTGGCGCGTCTGCAGGCCCAGAAAAGCAACCAGCAGATCGACGTCGCGATCATCGATGACGGCCCCATGTACCAGGCGATCGCGCTGGGCTTCTGCGCCCCGATCCAGGGCCTGCCCGCCGACGATATCTATGGCACCGCGCGCTACAAGGACGACAAGGCCGTGGCCATCGGCATCGTCGCCACCGGCATCATGTACAACAAGAAGGTCTTCGACGAACGCAAATGGGCCGCGCCCACGTCCTGGAAAGACCTGAAGGACCCCAAGTACAAGAAGCAGCTGGTGGTGCCGCCGCTGAACAATACCTACGGCCTGCACGCGCTGGTGGAGTACGCCCGCGAAGGCGGCGGAGGCGAAAAGAAGATCGACGCCGGCTTCAAGACCTTCAAGGACGAGGTCGGCCCCAACGTGCTGGTGTACGAGCCGTCGCCGGGCAAGATGACTGAACTGTTCTCCAGCGGCCAGGCCACCATCGCGGTCTGGGGCAGCGGCCGCGTCAAGGCCTTTGCCGACACCGGCTTCCCGGTGGGCTTTGTGTATCCCCAGGAAGGCGCCTATGCACTGCTGTCGTCGGTGTGCCCGGTCGCCAAGGCCAACGCCAATCCGTTGGCCCAGGCCTTCGTGAACTACCTGGTCAGCCCGGCGGTGCAGGAAAAACTCGCCACCGCTTACGGCTACGGCCCGGTCAACAAGCAGGCCAAGGTCGCCGATGATCCGCGCGTGCCGCTGCCGATCGGCAAGCGCGCCGCCGACCTGATCGTGATCGACTGGGACACCGTCAATCAGAATCGGGACGACTGGAACAAGCGCTGGACGCGGGAAATCGAGCGTTGAGGCAACGGCGGCGCATGCGCCGCCCGCAGGAGCATTCATGAGCTATCTCGTACTGAACCGCCTTTCCAAGCGCTACGGCGACCTGACGGCCGTCGAGGACCTGAGCCTGTCCGTCAAGCGCGGCGAGTTCATTTCCCTGTTGGGCCCGTCCGGCTGCGGCAAGACCACCACTCTGCAGATGATCGCGGGCTTTGTCGAACCCAGCGGGGGCAGCATCGTGCTGGACGGCAAAGACGTCAGCAAGATGCCGGCCAACAAGCGCGGGCTGGGCATGGTGTTCCAGAACTACGCCCTGTTCCCGCACATGACCGCCGCCGAGAACGTGTCGTTCGGCCTGGAGATGCAGCGGGTGAAGAAGGACGAGCGCCAGGCCCGCGTGGCCGATGCGCTCAAGCTGGTGGGCCTGTCGCATTTGGCTGACCGCCATCCGGCGCGCATGTCGGGCGGGCAGCAGCAGCGCGTGGCGCTGGCCCGCGCACTGGTGATCCGGCCCAGCGTGCTGTTGCTGGACGAGCCGCTGTCCAACCTGGATGCCAAGCTGCGCGAGGAAATGCAGCTGGAATTGCGCAGCATCCAGCGCACGGTGGGCACCACCACCATCCTGGTCACGCACGACCAGTCCGAAGCGCTGGCGCTGTCGGACCGCATCGTGGTGATGAACCAGGGGCGGGTCGAACAGGTGGCCGATCCGTTCGAGGCCTACGAAGGGCCGGCCAGCCATTTCGTGGGCGGCTTCCTGGGCAAGGCCAACGTGTTCACGCCGACCGCCCAGCAGTTCGACGGCGAGACGCGCGCACGCATCGGCGAAGCCCACATTCCCATGGACGGCCAGCCGGTGCCGCAGGGCGCGGTGATCGTGCGGCCCGAGAAGATCCTGTTTGCCGACGCGGGCGCCTGTGCCCTGCCCGGCCGCATGAAGACGCGCGTGTTCCAGGGCAACCATTGGCTCTGCCAGGTGGAAACGTCGGTGGGCGAAGTGATGGTGATCCGCCAGAACGACGGCGTGCCGGTGCCGGCTGAAGGCCAGCCGGTGCACCTGCGCTGGCGCGCGCAGGACATGTGTCTTGTGGCCGGGAAGCCCACGCCATGAGCGCCCGCGCCAACCCCTGGCTGCTGAGCGCGCCGGCGCTGGCGGTGTACGCCACCTTCCTGGTGGTGCCGATGGCGCTGGTGTTTCTGATCAGCTTCTTCGACTTCCAGTTCTACGGCGGCATGCAGGCCACGTTCACCTGGAAGAACTATCTGGAAATCCTGGGCGACGGCTATTACTACGAGATCTACGCCCGCACCTTTGGCGTGGCGGCGCTGGTCACCGTGGCCTGCCTGGTGCTGGGCACGGCCGAAGCCTATGTGCTGTCGCGCATGGCCAATCCGTGGAAGGGGCTTTTCCTGATGGTGGTGCTGGGGCCGCTGCTGATTTCGGTGGTAGTGCGCACGCTGGGCTGGGCCTTGCTGTTCGGGTCCACGGGTCTCATCAACAAGGCCTTGATGGGCATCGGCCTGGTGTCCACGCCGATTGACCTGATGTACAGCAACCTGGGGGTGGGCATTGCGCTGACCCACGTGCTGGTGCCGTTCATGGTGATCTCGGTGTGGGCCTCGTTGCAGCGGATCAATCCGTCCACCGAAGCCGCGGCGCTGTCGCTGGGGGCCAGCCAGTTCACCGTGATCCGGCGCGTGATCGTGCCGCAGGTCATGCCGGGCATTCTGTCGGGCGCGATCATGGTGTTCGCCATGGCGGCCAGCTCGTTCGCCACGCCGGCCATCATCGGCGGACGCCGACTGAAGAACGTGGCCACCGCGGCATACGACGAGTTCCTGAACACGCTGAACTGGCCGTTGGGCGCGGCCCTGGCGGTGGTGCTGCTGGTGGCGACCGTGGTGGTGCTGCTGTCGGCCAACCGGATCATCGAGCGTCGCTATGGCGCGGTCTTCAACCAATCGGGGGCCTGACATGAACTTCCGCAATGGTCCGATCGGCCTGCTGTTCCACACCGTCTTCATACTTTTCATCCTGGCACCCATCGTGATGGTGTGCGCGGTGGCCTTCACGTCCGAAGGCTTCATCTCGCTGCCCAGCGGCGGCCTGTCGCTGCGGTGGTTCCGCGCCATTCTGGACAATCCGCGCTTTGTCGAGGCGTTCTGGTTCAGCCTGGGCCTGGGCACCTTGTCGGCCACCGTGGCGATTGCGCTGGCCGTGCCCAGCGCACTGGCGCTGGCGCGCAACCGCTTTCGCGGCCGCGAGGCGCTGGTGGCGTTCTTCCTGTCGCCGCTGATGATTCCTCACGTGGTGCTGGGCCTGGCCTTCCTGAAGTTCTTCACCACCGTGAACCTGGCCGGCACGTATGTGGGGCTGGTCGTGGCGCACGTGATCCTGGTCATGCCCTATGCCCTGCGGCTGGTGCTGGCGTCGGCCACCGGCATCGACCCTGCGCTGGAGCGCGCCGCGCAATCGCTGGGCGCCTCGAACTGGACGGCCTTCCGGCGCGTGGTGCTGCCGCTGTTGCTGCCAGGCGTGGTGAGCGGCTGGGTGATTGCCTTCATCACCAGTTTTGATGAGTTGACCATGTCGATCTTCATTGCATCGCCGTCGACCACCACGCTGCCGGTGCGCATCTTCCTGCACATCGAAGACACCATCGATCCGCTGGTGACGGCGGTGTCCGCCGTGCTGATCTACGTAACGATCATCGCCATCTTCATCCTGGACCGCCTGGTCGGCCTGGAAAAGCTGTTTGTTGGAAAGGGACGCTAATGACGGACGAGAAAGAACGGGCGCCGCGCGCGCCGACGCACCGGGGGATCTACGATGCCGCGGTGATCGGTGGCGGGCTGGTCGGTTCGGCCGTGGCCTACGGGCTGCGGCGCGAACTGGATCACGTCGCCGTGCTGGACGAGGGCGATGTCGCATACCGCGCGTCGCGCGGCAACTTCGGCCTGGTGTGGGTGCAGAGCAAGGGCATGGGCCTGCCGCGTTACGGCGTCTGGACCATGACGTCGGCCACGGCCTGGCCGCAGTTGGCGGCGCTGCTGCAGGAAGAAACCGGCGTGGACGTGCACCTGGAACAGCGCGGCGGTCTGCATGTGCTGTTGAGCGACGAAGAGATGGACGCGCGCGCCACCTTCATGAAGACGCTGCTGGCCCAGCCCGGCATGGCGCAATATGACTGGAAGATGCTGGACCGCGCCGAGGTGGCCGACCTGGTGCCGGGCATCGGCCCGGACGTGCGCGGCGCGACCTGGACGCCGGTCGACGGCATCGCCAATCCGCTCAAGCTGCTGCGCGCGCTGCACATGAGTTTTGCACAGCGGGTTGTGGATTACCTGCCGCGCTGTCCGGCGCAGCAGATCCGCCAGCGCGAGGGTGTGTTCGAGATTGTCACGCCCACCGGCACCGTGCGCGCGCGCAAGGTGGTGCTGGCCGGCGGGCTGTCCAACAAGGCGCTGGGCGAACAGGTGGGCCTGGCCGTGCCGGTGCGCCCGCAACGCGGCCAGATCGTGGTGCTGGAACGCACCCGCCGCCTGCTGGAAACGCCGCTGTCGACCTTGCGCCAGACCGACGAAGGCACGTGGCTGATCGGCGATTCTCAGGAAGAGGCCGGCTATGTGGACAACCTGGTGGGCCTGCCCATCCTGGGTACGCTGGCCGATCGTGCACTGCGCACGCTGCCGGCGCTGCGCGAGGTGCGCGTGGTGCGCAGCTGGGCCGCGCTGCGGGTGATGTCGCAAGACGGCTTTCCGATCTACCAGCAATCCGAAACGTGTCCCGGGGCCTTCGTGGCCACCTGTCATAGCGGCGTGACACTGGCCGCCGCGCACGCGCTCAAACTTGCGCCCATGATCGCCGCCGGCACGCTGGCCGACGACATGGCGCCCTTCTCGACCCGGAGGTTCCATGTTCAAGAGGCTTGATGAGGCTCAGCGCCAGGCGCAGGGCGCGCCGGTGCGGGTAACGGTCAACGGCGCCGACCTGCAATGCCGCCAGGGCGACAGCGTCGCCGCGGCGCTGTTTGCCGGCGGCATGCAGGCCTGTCGCGATACGGCCGTGGGCGAGGTGCCACGCGGACCCTATTGCATGATGGGCGTGTGCTACGACTGCCTGGTCACCATCGATGGTCAGGCGAACCAGCAGGGCTGCATGACGGCCGTGCGCGAAGGCATGAAGATCGAGCGCCAGCTGGGCGCGCGCAAGGTGCAGGCATGATCGAGACGACGCAATGCGATTTGCTGGTGGTGGGCGCCGGCCCTGCCGGCCTGGCCGCCGCGACGGCGGCCGCACGCCTGGGCGTGGATACGGTGCTGCTGGACGAGCAACCCGCGCCCGGCGGGCAGATCTACCGCGCCATCACCACCACGCCGGTCACCAACCGCGCGATCCTGGGGCCGGACTACTGGCACGGCGCCTCGCTGGTCGAACCGTTCAAGCAATCCGGCGCGCGTTACGTGCCGGGTGCCACCGTGTGGGCCGTGGCCGAACGCACCGCGCCGCAGCCCGAACAGGGATTCGAGGTGGCCTATTCGGTGGCGGGCGAAGCACGCATCCTGCATGCGCGCCGGTTGCTGCTGGCCACGGGCGCGCAGGAACGGCCCTTCCCGATTCCGGGTTGGACGCTGCCCGGCGTCATCACGGCGGGCGCGGCGCAGATCCTGCTGAAGTCCGCCGGCATGGTGCCCAGCGACCGCACGGTGTTGGCCGGCAGCGGCCCCTTGCTGTACCTGGTGGCCTGGCAATACCTGAATGCAGGGGTGAAGATCGACGCCCTGCTCGAAACCACGCCGCCGGGACGCTTGCGCCAGGCGCTGCCCAAGGTGTGGGGCTTTCTGCGGTCGCCCTACCTGGGCAAGGGCCTGTCGCTGCTGCGCGCCGTGAAAGCCGCCGTGCCCATCATCAAGGGCGTGACGGCGCTGCAAGCGCTGGGCGACGGCAAGCTGGAAAGCGTGCGCTACACCGTGGGCGGTGTGACCAAGACGTTGCCGGCGCAGCAGCTGATGCTGCACCAGGGCGTGGTGCCCAACGTCAACCTGTCGCGCGCCATAGGCATCGAGCACCGCTGGAACGGTGCGCTGGACTGTTGGGAGCCCGACGTGGACGACTGGGGCCTGACGTCGGTGGATGGCGTGGGCATGGCGGGCGACGGCGCCGGCATTGCCGGTGCGCTGGCGGCCGAACAGCGTGGCCGGCTGGCCGCATTGCAAGCGGCGCATCTGCTGGGCCGCATCGACGCCGCCCGCCGCGACAACGAGGCCGCCGCGCCCCGCGCCGCCTTGGCGCGCGCTGTGCGCGGCCGCGAATTCTTCGATGCGCTGTACAAGGCGCCCGAAGCCCTGCGCCGCCCCACCGGAGACACCATCGTCTGCCGCTGCGAGGAAGTCACCGCGGCGCAGGTGCGCGACACCGTCAAGCTGGGCTGCAGCGGTCCGAATCAGATGAAGGCCTTCCTGCGCTGCGGCATGGGTCCGTGCCAAGGGCGGTTCTGCGGCCTGACCGTGTCGGAGATCATCGCCGAGGAACGCGGCGTGCCGGTAGAAGAAGTGGGCTACTACCGGCTGCGCTTCCCGACCAAGCCGCTGACCCTGGGCGAGCTGGCGTCGCTGCCGCAGACCGATGATTCCCGCCAGGCAGTGGTGCGCCTGAAAAAATAGGAGGGCCGACATGACGGACGCTTCCCGGTCGGCCGCGGTCATCATCATCGGCGGCGGCCTGCACGGCAGTTCGGCTGCCCTGCACCTGGCCCGTGCGGGCGTGCCGGCGCTGGTGATTGAAAAGAACTACGTCGGCCGCCATGCGTCCGGCGTCAACGCGGGCGGCGTGCGCACGCTGGCGCGGCATCTGGCCGAGGTGCCGCTGGCGCTGGCCTCGCGCGACCTCTGGTACCGCATCGGCGAGCTGGTCGACGACGACTGCGGCTTCGAACAGCACGGCCAGGTGCGCGTGGCCGAAAACGAGGCTGATGCGTCCACGCTGCGCGAGCGGCTGGCCACGATGCAGTCGCACGGCTATACCCACGAGCAGTGGATATCCCGTGAGGATCTGCTGGCGATGATTCCGGCGCTGGCGCCTACCGTGCACGGCGGCCTGATCGCACGCGAGGACGCGGCTGCCGACCCCTACCGCACCACGCTGGCCTTTCGCCGCAAGGCCGCCAGCCTGGGTGCGCGTTTCCAGGAAGGGGTACGGGTGCAGCGCACCGCACGCGAAGCCGGCCAATGGCGCGTCGAGACGGACGCTGGGGTCTACACCGCGCCGCAGATCCTCAATTGCGCGGGCGCCTGGGCCGACCGCGTGGCAGCCGACTGGGGCGAAGCGGTGCCGCTCGTCGCCATCAGCCCCATGATGCTGGTGACGCTGCGCATGGATCACTTCCTGGATGCGGTGGTGCTGGGTACCGGCCGTCCGCTGTCGTTCAAGCAGCGGGCCAACGGCACGGTGCTGATCGGCGGCGGCCGTCGCGCCTGGGTCGACCGCGACGCGGAATGGACCGAGCTGGATTTCCGCTCGCTTGCCGAAGGCGCGCGCACCGTGTGCGACCTGTTTCCGCACATGCGCGGCGCGGTGGTGAATCGCGGCTGGGCCGGCATCGAAGCCGCCATGCCCGATGAAATTCCCGTCATCGGCCGCAGCCAGCGTCACGAGAGCGCTTTCCATGCGTTCGGCTTTTCGGCACACGGCTTCGAGCTGGGCCCCATCGTGGGCCGTATCATGGCCGACCTGATCACTACCGGGGCGACCGATCTTCCAATCGCGCCCTTCGCCATCGATCGTTTCGCCAGCGCCGAGCAGGCGCCGGCCTCATTCCCCAAGGAGCAGCATCCATGACTGATATCGTGCGCAAGGACTCCAATCAGCGCCTGAGCCGCATCGTGATCCACGGCGACACGGTGTACGTTGCCGGCGTCACCTCGTCGGCGGCCGGCGGCATTACCGAACAGACGCGCGACGCGCTGGCCAAGATCGACGGCTACCTGGCCAAGGCCGACACCGACAAGACGCGGCTGCTGTCGGTGCAGATCTGGCTGAAGGACATCGACCGTGATTTCGCCGGCATGAACGCCGTGTGGGCCGAGTGGGCGCCGGCCAACGCCTTGCCCACCCGCGCCACCTGCGAAGCCAAGCTGGCCTCGCCCGACCTGCTGGTCGAGATCATCGTCACGGCCGCCAAGCGGCCGGGATACGTTGGCGGGCCGGCGTCGGAAGCTTGATCCGGGGCGGCCCGCAGCCGGCTCAGCGGGCCGGCGTCTGGAAGCTGACCTGGGCCGGACGGCCGGGCAGGTTCAGCGTGGCGGTGGCCGGCGGCGTGGTTGCGATGACGTTGCCGGCGCGCAGCACCATCAGGCGCGTGGCGCGCAGGCGCAGCGCTTCGACTGGGTCGCGCGCTTGCAGCAGCACCAGGTCGGCGCGCTTGCCCACGGCCAGGCCTGTGTCGTCCAGGCCCAGGATGGCGGCCGGCGTGGCCGTCACGGCCTGGAAACAGGCGCGCATGGCGTCCTGGCCGGTCATCTGGGCCACGTGCAGGCCCATGTGCGCCACTTCCAGCATGTCGCCCGAACCCAGGCTGTACCACGGGTCCATCACGCAGTCGTGGCCGAAGGCCACCGGCACGCCGGCGGCCAGCAGCTCGGGTACACGCGTCATGCCGCGGCGCTTGGGATAGGTGTCGTGGCGGCCTTGCAGCGTGATGTTGATCAGCGGGTTGGCGATCGCCGACACGCCGGCTTCGCGCATCAGCGGGATCAGCTTGGACACGTAGTAGTTGTCCATCGAGTGCATGGACGTCAGGTGCGAACCCGTCACGCGGCCCTGCAGGCCCAGGCGTTGCGTGTGATACGCCAGCGTTTCGATGTGACGCGATAGCGGGTCATCGCTTTCGTCGCAGTGCATGTCCACGCGCAGGCCGCGTTCGGCGGCCAGCTCGCACAGGATGCGCACGGATTCCGCGCCGTCCTGCATGGTGCGTTCGAAGTGGGGAATGCCGCCCACCACGTCCACGCCCATGTCCAGCGCCCGCTTCAGGTTGTCCAGCGCGCCGGGCGCGCGCAGCACGCCGTCCTGCGGGAAGGCCACCAGTTGCAGGTCGAGGTAGGGTTTGACCTTTTCGCGCACGTGCAGCAGCGCTTCCACGGCCAGCAGGCGCGGGTCGCAGACGTCCACGTGCGAACGAATCGCCAGGAGGCCGCGGGCCACGGCCCAGTCGCAGTAGGCCAGCGCGCGTTCGACCAGCGCTTCCTGCGTCAGCAGCGGCTTGAGCTCGCCCCACAGCGCGATGCCTTCGAGCAACGTGCCCGACTGGTTGACGCGCGGCAGGCCGAACGACAGGGTGGAGTCCATGTGAAAGTGCGCATCGACGAACGGGGGCGCGACCAGCTGGCCGGCGGCGTCTATCGTCTGGGCTGCCTGGGCCTTGAGCGCCGGTTCGAGCGCGGCGATGCGGCCCTGGGCCACGCCAATGTCGATGTTCTGGCGGCCGTCGGGCAGCGTGCAGTTCTTGATGATGAGATCGAGCATAGTCACACCTTGTGGATTACCGTTCGCCCTTGCGGTAGGGCTTCATCAGGGCCTGCGGGTAGGCGGCGCGGCGCGCCATCACCACCAGGGCCAGGATGGACAGGATATAGGGCAGCATCAGGTACACCTGATACGGCAGTTCGGGCAGGCCCGGCAAGGCCGCCCCGCCCTGCTGCAGGCGCAGCTGCAGCGCATCGAAGAACGCGAAGATCAGCGCGCCCAGCAGCGCTTTGCCGGGCCGCCACGAGGCGAACACCACCAGCGCCACGCAGACCCAGCCGCGGCCGTTGACCATATTGAAGAAGAAGGCATTGAACGCCGCCAGCGTCAGGAAGCTGCCGGCCACGCCCATCAGCGCCGAGCCGGCCACGATGGCGCCCATGCGCAGCCGCGTGACCGACAGGCCCTGGCCTTCGGCGGCGGCGGGGTTTTCACCCACCATGCGGATAGCCAGGCCGACCGGCGTGCGGTTCAGCACCCAGGCCAGGAGCGGTACCGCGGCCAACGCCAGCAGCGTCATCGGCGTCTGGCCGGCCAGTACCGGGCCGATCAGCGGAATGCCATTCAGGAACTTCATTTCCGCGAAAGGCGTGATGGTGGGCGGGGTGTTCACGCTGGGGAACGTGACGCGATAGGCGAAGTAGCTCAGGCTGGTCGCCAGCAAGGTGACGCCCAGGCCGGAGACGTGCTGGGACAGGCCCAGCGGCACTGTCAGTACCGCGTGCAGCAGGCCGAACACGGCGCCCGCAAACGCGGCCGCCAGCACGCCCACGTACAGCGGCGCGCCCAGGTACACCACCAGCCAGCCGGTGAAGGCGCCGGCGGCCATGATGCCTTCGATGCCCAGGTTCAGCACGCCGGCGCGTTCGCACAGCAGCACGCCCAGCGTGCCCAGGATCAGCGGCGTCGCCAGCCGCAACACGGCGACCCAGAAGGCCGCGGAACTCAACAGGTCCATCCATTCCATGGCGTGCTCCTCAAGCCCGGTGGCGGCGCAGGCGGTACTGCGCGAATAGCGTCGCGACCAGCATGGCGAGCAACGAAGTGGCGACGATGACGTCGGCGATGTAGTTCGGCACGGCGATGGCGCGGCTCATGCTGTCGGCGCCGACCAGCATGCCGGCCACGAAGATGCTGGCCAGGATCACGCCCAGCGGATGCAGTCCGGCCAGCATGGCCACCACCACGCCGGTGTAGCCATAGCCCGGCGACATGTCCAGGGTGACATAGCCGGTGCGGCCGGCCACTTCGATGGCGCCAGCCAGCCCTGCCAGCGCGCCGGACAGCATGGCGGTGCCCAGCATGACGCGGCTGACCGGCAGCCCCAGGAAGCGCGAGGCGTGCGCATTGGCGCCGACCGCGCGCATCTGGAAGCCGAACACCGTGTAGCGGTTCAGCAGCCACAGGCCCAGCGCCAGGCCGGCGGCCCACAGCAGGCCGGTATGGGCGCGGGTGCGTTCGATCAGCTTGCCCAGTTCCAGGTCGGGGTTCAGCGCCACCGACTGCGGCCAGCCCATGGCCATCGGGTCTTTCATGGGGCCGTCCAGCATCATCGATACGAACAGCAGCACGATGAAGTTGCCCAGCAGCGTGGTCACCACTTCGTCCACGCCCAGGCGGGTCTTGAGCAAGGCGGGAATCAGCAGCAGCAAGGCGCCGGCCAGCGCCGCGGCCAGCATCATGCCGGAGAACAGCACCGGCAAGGGCAGGTCAAAGCCCGTGCCGTCATGCATGCCGCCCACGGCCACGGCCGCCAGCGCGCCCAGGTACAGCTGGCCTTCGGCGCCGATGTTGTAGAAGCGTGCACGAAACGCCACGGCACAGGCCAGGCCGGTCAGCATCAGCGGCGTGGCGCGGGTCAGGGTTTCGGACAGCGCGAAGCGCGAGCCGAACGCGCCTTCGAACAGCAGCGCATAGGTGCGGCCGACGGGGGCGCCCGCCCAGGCCACCAGCAGCGCGCAGACCGCCAGGGTGAAGAGGATGGCCGCGATAGGCGCCAGGGCCAGCGCGGCGCGGCTGGGCTCGGGGCGGCGTTCCAGGGTCAGTTTCATTCTAGAAATGCTCAATGAGTAAGGGCGCGGCGCGTCACGCGCGCGTGCCCGTCATGGCCAGGCCGACGGTGGCAGGCGTCCATTGGCCGACGGGCTTGACCGCGACCAGTTTGCCGCCGCACAGCACCGCGATGCGGTCGGCCAGGGCGAAGATTTCTTCCAGGTCTTCGGACACCAGCAGGATGCCCGCGCCGCGACGGCGCGCGGCGAGCAGCTGCTCGCGCACGTAGGCCACGGCGCCGATATCCAGGCCCCAGGTGGGCTGGTCGGCAACGATCAGGCGCGGTTCGCGCGCCAGCGTGCGGCCCAGGATCAGCTTCTGCATGTTGCCGCCCGAGAGGCTGCGGGTGCGCACGTCCAGCGAGGCCGCGCGCACGTCGAACTGCTTGGCTAGGGCCGCCGCGTAGGCGCGGCCGGCGCTGGCGCGCACCACGCCGTAGCGGGCGAAGCGGGGGTCCTTCAGGTCTTCGACAATGGCGTTTTCCCATAGCGGGCTGTCGCCGATGACGCCTTCGCCGTGGCGGTCTTCGGGAATGCGGCCGACTTGTGCCGCCGTCCAGCCAGCCGGCGTGGTGGGCGCGGCCGCATGCTCGGGGCCCAGGCGAATGGTGCCGTCCGACGGCAGGCGCAGGCCGGTCAGCACCGACACCAGCGCCTGCTGGCCGTTGCCGGCCACGCCGGCAATGGCCACGATCTCGTGCTTGTGCACGACCAGGTCCAGGCTGTCCAGGCGCGGCGCGCCGTCGCGGCTGTCGCGCACGGTGACCTGCGACAGCGTCACCACCGGTGCGGCCTGGCCGGCCGCCGCCATCGCTTCGGCATGCGGCATGGCGACCTTGCGGCCCACCATCAGCTCGGCCAATTCGGCCGGCGTGGTGGCGGCGGTGTCGCGTTCGGCCACCAGCTTGCCCTGGCGCAGCACCGCGACGCGGCGCGACACGGCCATCACCTCGTCCAGCTTGTGCGAGATGAAGATGACGGCCAGGCCCTCGTCCACGAAGCCGCGCAGGGTCGCGAACAGGTCCTGCACTTCCTGGGGCGTCAGCACCGCGGTGGGCTCGTCCAGGATCAGCACCTTGGCGCCGCGGTACAGGGCCTTCAGGATTTCGACGCGTTGCTTTTCGCCGACCGACAGGCCGCCGACGCGCGCATCCGGGTCCACGCCCAGGCCGAAGCGCTGGCCCAGCTCGACCAGGCGGCGGCGCGCCTGGCCACGGCCGGACGCCAGCTTCCACAGCGATTCGGTGCCGACCATGATGTTGTCCAGCACGGTCAGGTTGTCGGCCAGCGTGAAGTGCTGGTGCACCATGCCCACGCCCGCCGCCAGCGCGGCGTCGGGCCGGCCGGGGGGCAAGGGCTGGCCGAAGACTTCGATACTGCCGGCGTCGGCCACATAGTGGCCGAACAGAATCGACACCAGGGTCGATTTGCCGGCGCCGTTCTCGCCCAGCAAGGCCAGCACCTCGCCCTGCGCGAGGGTCAGCGAGACATCATCGTTGGCCGTCAGGCTGCCGAAGCGTTTGGTGATCCCCGCAAGACGCAGGGCGAGAGGCGCTTGGTTCATCGTGCCGAGGACTTGGGTTCTTTGTCGACGACCTGCACCGTGAAGCTGCCGTCCAGGATGGCCTTCTGCTTGGCCTGCACCTTGGCGATCAGGTCGGCGGGGATCTTGCTTTCGAAGGTGCCCAGCGGCGCCAGCGACGAACCCTTGTACTTCATCAGCGAGTACTGGCCGAAATCCGCCGCCTTGAACGTGCCGCCCTTGACCTGCTTGAGCGCTTCGTCGATGGTGGGCTCCATGCTCCACAGCGCCGAGGCCACCACGGTTTCCGGGTACTGCGGCTGGGTGTCGATGACGTTGCCGATGGCCAGCTTGCCGCGTTCCTTGGCGGCGTCCGACACGCCGAAGCGTTCGGCGTACAGCACGTCCGCACCCTTGTCGATCATGGCGAAGGCGGCTTCCTTGGCCTTGGGGGGATCGAACCACGAGCCGATGAAGGTCACGGTGAATTCGGTCTTGGGGTTCACTTCCTTGGCGCCCTCGATGAACGCCTGCATCAGGCGGTTCACTTCAGGAATGGGGTAGCCGCCCACCAGGCCGATCTTGCCGGTCTTGCTCATGCCGGCGGCGATCATGCCGGTCAGGTAGGCCGGTTCCTGGATGTAGTTGTCGAACACCGAGAAGTTGGGCTGCTGCGGCTTGCCCGAAGAGCCCATCAGGAAGGCGGTCTGCGGATAGTCCTTGGCCACCTTGCGGGCGGCGGCTTCCACGGCGAAGGCTTCGCCCACCACCAGCTTGTTGCCCTGCTCGGCGTACTGGCGCATGACGCGTTCGTAGTCGGCGTTGGTGACGTTTTCCGAGAAGGTGTAGTCGATTTCACCGCGGTCGCGCGCGGCGGTCAGCGCCTTGTGGATGCGCGACACCCATTGCTGCTCGACCGGCACCGTGTAGATGGCGGCCACTTTGAGCTTGGCGGGCGCTTGCGCCTGGGCAGCGCCCGAGAACAGCAGCGCGCCAGCGGCGGCTGCCGCGGCCAGCTTGAGCAGGCCGCGGCGGGCAATGCCGCCTGCAGCCGGGAGGGAAAAGGATTTCATGCGGAAGGCTCCTTCGCGGGGATGGAAAGGGAATGGGGAGAAAGGCGGCGATGTCCGGGCGTCGCGGCGCGGCACGCGTGGGCGGGCGGAAACGAAGGCGTGGGATCGGTCATCGGAAGAGGGGCTGCCGGGGCAGCGCGCCCCATCCGAATGGGCGGGTTCGCAGCCAGTCCTGGCGAAGCAAGTTGTATGCCATGGGGCATTCCCGCGGCAAGTCGGGGGAATCCTGATGGCCGGGCGGGATTATAGGCACCCTGGCGGGGAAAGGTGGCACCAAGATGGTGCGCACCGTCGCGGGGCGTGGACACTTTCGCGCTGGAACAGCCTGTTGCGGTCCGCTTGAGCGTCCGCGGGCTGGGCAGAAGCCTAAAATTCCAGCAAAGAGCCGCGTTGGGCGCGGCAAGCCGGAAAACACCATGCAAGATATTCAATTGCTGCTCGAGCAGTACGGCGGGTGGCTCGTGTTCGCCAACGTGCTGGTCGAGCAGGCCGGGTTGCCCGTGCCCGCCTATCCCATGCTGATCGCCGCGGGCGCCCTGGCCGGCGCGGGCGGCTGGCTGACGCCCTGGCTGGCCGCCACCGTCGCCTGCCTGTTGGCTGACACGCTCTGGTACGTGGCCGGGCGGCGTTATGGCTCGCGGCTGCTGGGCGTGGTCTGCAAGCTGTCGCTGTCGCAGGATTCCTGCATCCGCCAGACTCAGCGGCTGTACTTGCGCATCGGCGTGCGCGCCCTGCTGGTGTGCAAGTTCCTGCCCGGCGCGGGGGCGCTGTCCACCGTCATGGCGGGGCTGACCAATACGCCCTACCGGCGCTTTCTGGCCTACGACCTGGTCGGCGCCCTGATCTGGGCGGGCTCTGCCCTGTTGTTGGGCGGCCTGTTCCACAGCGTCGTCAACGATGTGCTGGACGTGCTGGGCACCTACGGCCCGATGGGGCTGGCCATCCTGGCGGCGGTGCTGGCGCTGTACATCACGGCGCGCGGCCTGCGCCGCTGGGTGCTCAAGCGCAACCTGCGCGTGATTCCGCGGCTGTCGGTCGACGAACTGATGCAGTGGCGCCAGGACGGCCGCAACACGCTGGTGTTCGACGTTCGGCCCGAGGCGCAGCAAGAGGCCGACCGCATCCCCGGCGCCATCGCCGTCGACCTTCGCGCGCCTTTGCCAGCGTTGGCGGCCGATGCGCAGGCCGCCGACATCGTGGTCTATTGCGCCTGCCCCAACGAGGTCTCGGCGGCCATGCTGGCCGCGCGTCTGCGGGCCGCCGGCTATCCCAATACCTGGGCCCTGCGCGGCGGCTACGAGGCCTGGGCTCGGCACGTCCACCCTGCCTGACCGGCCCAGGGCCTTCGGGTCCGGCCGGGGCCGCGCCACGGTCATTTCACCTGACACCCGCCTGACCCGCCGCCCGGCTGTCCGGGCCGTGGGCGGCCAGCTCGGCCGGCCCTGCGGCCGATGCCGCCCGGGCGCATAATTTCGTTATCGGCCCGCGCTTCCGACGGGCACAGGAGACAGGCATGCGGTTGTTGTTCTTGGGTGCCGGCGGCACCGGTGGTTATTTCGGCGGACGCGCCGCCCAGGCGGGCGCGGACGTGACCTTCGTGGTGCGCGAGGCCCGCGCGGCGCGGCTGCGCGAACAGGGGCTGCGCATCCAGAGCCCGTTCGGCGACGCCACGCTGCAACCCCAATTGGCCACCGCCGACACGCTGCAAGGCTTCTACGACGTGGTGGTGCTCAGCTGCAAGGCCTACGACCTGCAAAGCGCCATCGACGCCATCCGCCCCGCCGTGGGGCCGGACACCGCCGTGCTGCCCATCATGAACGGCGTGCTGCAGTACGACGTGCTGGACCGCGAATTCGAGCCCCACCGGGTGCTGGGCGGCCTGTGCCAGATCAACGCCACGCTGGGCGCCGAAGGCCAGGTCATCCACCTGGGCAAGCACGCCAGCATCGTCTTCGGCGAACGCGCGGGCCCGGCCCGCAGCGCCCGTTGCACGGCCCTGGCCGACGCGCTGGACGGCGGCGAATACGTCAGCCGTCTCAGCGAAGACATCCACCAGGACATCTGGGAAAAATACGTCTTCCTGACCACCCTGGCCGCCGCCACCTGCCTGATGCGCGGCACGGTCGGCCAGATCGTGTCCACCAATGACGGCGCCGACATCGTGCGCGGCCTGCTGCGCGAATCGCAGTCGGTCGCGGCCGCCAGCGGCCACGCGGTGCGGCCCGATGCCGATGCCGCCGCGCTCAAGATCCTGACCGATCCGACCCAACCCATGACCGCGTCGATGTTCCGCGACCTGCGCCAGGGCCTGCCGGTCGAGGCCGACCACATCGTCGGCGATATGGTGCGCCGCGCGCAGACGCTGGGCGTGGACGCCACCACGCTGCGCACGGCCTACGCGCATCTGCAGGTGTATCAGGCGCAGCGCGCCGCGACCTGATACGGCCGGGCCGCCAGGGGCTCATTGGTGCACGGAATGCAAAAAACTCTTCCGTCTCCGTGAGTTCCTGGAACCGATCTGGCCGAATAGTATGGCTTTGTCCAACCTTCCAAGGAGCAAGACCATGAAAATCGCATTGATCGGAATTACCGGCCGCGTCGGTTCGCGCGTGGCAGACGAATTGCTCAAGCGTGGCCACCAGGTGACGGGCATCGCCCGTAACCTGGGCGACGTCAATCCCCAGCCCGGCCTGACCATCCAGCAGGGCGACGCCACCGACCCGCAAGGCCTGACCCCGCTGCTCAAGGGCCACGATGCCGTGGTCAGCGCCTCGCGTTTCGTGTCGGCCGACGCCAAGCCGCTGCTGGCCGCCGTGAAAGACGCCGGCGTGCCGCGCCTGCTGGTGGTGGGCGGCGCGGGCAGCCTGCAAGTGGCGCCCGGCAAGATGCTGATCGACACCCCCGAATTCCCCGACGCCTACAAGCCCGAGGCCCGCGCGGGCGTCGTGTTCCTGGACACGCTGCGCCAGGAAAAAGTGCTGAACTGGACGTTCCTGTCGCCCTCGGCCCTGTTCGAACCCGGCGAACGCACCGGCACGTTCCGCATCGGCGACGACTCGCTGCTGGCCGACGATGACGGCAAGAGCTGGATCTCGATGGAAGACTACGCCATCGCCCTGGCCGACGAAATCGAGACGCCCAAGCACTCGCGCCGCCGCTTTACCGTGGGCTACTGACCCGGGCAAGCGATTTCGGCGGCATCGCCGCCAGTGTTGTTTGCGCGCGATAGCCGCCGCCCCGTTGCCCCCTTGCGCCCCAAGGGGGCTTCGTTTTGCGCCAATGCCGCGCTGCCAGTAGGGTCGAATGGTCCCCATTTGTTTGTAAACTGGCAGGCCGCCACCAGGCGTCACGACCCGAGTAGTTGTATGAGCATGAAGTTGAAATCGCTGGCCCTCTGTATGCTGCTGGCCTCCAGCTGCCTGGCGGTTGCGCCGGCGCAGGCGGCCGCCCCGCAGTCGAACAAGGACATCGTGGTGGCGTTTTTCCGCATGATGTTCCAGGACCGCGAGATCGACGAGGCGGTGCGCCTGTATGTCGCCAAGAACAACTACACGCAGCACAACCCCTACATGCGCGACGGCGTCGAACCCATGGTGGACTTCTTCCCCCATTACTTCGAACAGCATCCGCAGGCCACGGTCGACATCAAGCGCGTGATCGCCGAAGGCGATCTGGTCGTCATCCACAACCTGTGGAAAGAATCGCCCGAAGACCGCGGCCAGGCCGTGGTGGATATCTTCCGCGTCGAAAACGGCAAGATCGTCGAGCATTGGGACGTCAGCCAGGAAATCCCGGAAAACCCCGCCAACAAGAACGGCATGTTCTAGTTTTCACAGGCCCCCATGTCCGCCATCGAACCCGTCGACCTGCCCCGTGCCTACCTGCTGCTGAACCACGGCCCCACCGTGCTGGTCACCAGCGCGCACGGCGGCGAGCGCAACGTCATGGCCGCCGCCTGGGCCATGCCGCTGGATTTCAGCCCGCCCAAGATGTTGGTGGTGGTGGACAAGAACACCTACACCCGCAAGCTGATCGAGGCCTCGGGCGAATTCGCGCTGTGCATTCCGTCACGCGCCCAGGCGCAGGCCACCTTGCAGGTGGGATCGCATTCGGGCACTGACGCCGACAAGTTCCAGGCCGCGGGCCTGTCCACCTTTGCCGCCAGCAAGATCGGCGCGCCGCTGGTCGAGGGCTGCCTGGGCTGGCTGGAATGCAAGGTCGTGCCCGAGCCGCACAACCAGCAGGCCTACGACCTGTTCATCGGCGAAGTCGTGGCCGCGTGGGCCGCGCCCGATGTGTTTTCGGGCAACCGCTGGCACTTCAACGATGATTCGCGCCGGTCCGTGCACTACCTGGCGGGCGGCTCGTTCTTCGCCACCGGCGAAGCGTTCACCGTTACCGACCCGGAATAACCCGCCATGCGCCGCGTCTACCTGGCCGGTTTCGACGTGTTCCTGCCGGATGCCGTGGCGCACGGCCAGCGGCTCAAGGCGCTGGTGGCCACCTATGGTTTCGAAGGCCTGTACCCGCTGGACAATGTGCCGCCGCCCGGCCTGGCCGGCGCGCCGCTGGCGCAATGGATCTACCGCGCCAATGTGGCGATGATCCGCCGGGCCGACCTGGTCATGGCCAACCTGAACCCCTTCCGCGGCGCCGAGCCCGATTCCGGCACGGCGTTCGAGGTCGGCTACGCGATTGCCTGCGGCAAGCCGGTATGGGGCTATACCTCGCAGGCCGGCAGCCTGCTCGAACAATCCGCCGTGGGCGTGGCCGCCGACGACGCTTCACGTGCCGTGGATGCGCAAGGGTTCACCGTCGAAGACTTCGGCATGAACCTGAACCTGATGCTGGCGTGCAGCGCGCACATCGTGGTGGGCGACGCTGCCGATTGCCTGGCCCGCATGGCGCGGGCCAGGCAAGATCCCGCGTGAATAAGGGAGGCGGGCGGCGCGATGCGCCCGCCGGGTGTCAAGCCTGCGCCTTGGCGCCGCGCGCGGCCTTGCCTGCCGTCTTGCGAGCTGGCTTGGCCGGGGCCGCCGCCTGCGGCGTGCCCAGGTAACCCATCACGGCATCCACCACCGCCTGTTCCAGCTGCGCCGGGGTGAAGCCGGCCGGCGGCTCCAATGCGGCCGCATGCACCAGCGATTCGATGATGCGCAGCACCACGTACGTAGCCAGTTCGCGATCGTGTTGCGCGATCTCGGCGCGGTGCAATTCCAGCAGGTGGCGCATGCGCCGGTGGATATCCTGGTCGGCGCGGCTGTGGTCGCGCGGCTGGTCGAACAGCGGGAATTCGCGTTCCAGCACGCGGTGCAGCGCGGGCTCGAGCAGATGCGCATGCAGCGAGGCGCCGACGATGGCCGCGACGCGCTCGCGCAGGGTGGCTGCCGGGTTGCCCAGCAGCGCCTGGTCGATGACATCCAGCATCTGGTTGTCGTGGCGGTCGTGCAGCGCGGCGATCAGCGCATTCTTGTTGGGAAAGTACTGGTACAGCGAACCGACGCTGACGCCCGCCGTCTCGGCGATCAGGTTGGTATTGGTGCCGGCGTAGCCATGTTCGGCCAGAACGCGAGCTGTCGCTTGCAGAATGGTCTCGACCGTCTGCTGCGACCGCTGCTGGCGCGGCGATTTACGGGGCTGCGGGATGCTGGTCATGGAGTTCGGGGAAAGCGAGTTTCAAACCTGAGCGTTGGCTCATAAAATTTCTGGCAGGCAGCTTGAGTCCGCCCTGTACTGGCGGATTATGCCATCGCCGATTCCGGCGGCCAGGCATCTCGCTGCACTTCTCCCTTTCAAGGAATACCTATGTCGAATTCATCGACGGCCGGGGCCATGCCCGCGGCCGGCGGGGTCGCGCGCCCCGTTTTCATGCAGATACTGCCGCTGGCGCTGGCCGTCTTCGTCGGCTTTTTCATGGTGGGCCTGCCGATGCCGGTGCTGCCGCTGTACGTGGACGGCGTGCTGGCGCAAGGCGCGCTGATGGTGGGCGTGGTGGCCGGCATGCAGTTCGCGGCGGCGCTGCTGTCGCGCGCCTATTCGGGGTCGCTGGCGGACCGCCGCGGCGCCAAGCTTGCGGTGGTGGTGGGCTTTCTGCTGGGCTCGCTCGCGGGTCTGTTCTATCTGCTGGCCGATGGCCTGGCGCAGCAGCAGCCCCAGGCGGCGCTGGCCGCGCTGATGGCCGGCCGCGCCATCATGGGTTGCGGAGAAAGCCTGATCGTCACCGGCGCGCTGAGCTGGGGCGTGGGCCGCGTGGGGCCGCAGAACGCGGGCCGCGTGATGGCCTGGGTGGGCGTGGCGATCTACGCCGCGTTCGGCCTGGGGGCACCGGCCGGCATGCGATTGTTTGGTGCGGCGGGTTTTGGCGGCATCGCCTGGGCGACGGTGCTGATTCCCGTGGCGGCGCTGGCGCTGGTGCTGCCGCAACGCGGTGTGCGCGCGACGGGCGGCGTGCGTACGCCGTTTTACCGGGTGTTGGGGCTGGTGCTGCTGCCCGGCCTGGGCCTGGCGCTGACCAGCGTGGGCTTCGGGGTGATCACGGCGTTCATCAGCCTGTTGTTCGCCGAACGCGGCTGGAGCGGTGCGGCGTGGATGTTCACGTTGTTCGGCGGCGGCTTCATTCTGGCGCGGGTGTTCTTTGCCGGTTTGCCTGACAAGCTGGGCGGCGCGCGGGTGGCGCTGGTGTGCGTGTTGATCGAGGCGGTGGGCCAGTGGCTGATCTGGACGAGCGCGACGCCAGTCTGGGCGTTTGCGGGCGCGTTGCTCAGCGGCGCGGGCTATTCGCTGGCCTTCCCGGCGTTCGGGGTGGAGGCGGTGCGGCGGGTGCCAGCGGCAAGCCGTGGCGCGGCAATGGGGGCGTACGTGGCGTTCCTGGACGTGGCGCTGGGTATCGCGAGTCCGCTGGCCGGGTGGCTGGCCGGCTATCAGGGCTACGGTGCGGTGTATGCGATGGGGGGCGCGTGCGCGCTGGGCGCGGTGGCGGTGGCCATGGCCTTGCGGGGCCGGGTGGCGGCTCCGTAGCAAGAGGCGGGGCGGCCGATTGATGTGGCCGCACGTTGCTTGATGCATCGTTGACGGCGCCCGCTTGTGCGGGCGCCGTTTTTCGTCAGACCGTGGCGGCCATTTCCAGGACCTGGTCGTCGATGCTTTCGGCCTGGCCGTCGCGCAGGCGTTGCAGGTGGTCGGCGAGTTCGGCGATGGTCAGGGCAACCAGGCCATGCTGGGCGGCGTAGCGCTCAAGGGCGGCGCCGCGCATCATGGTGCCGTCGGCGTTCATGAGTTCGCACAGCACGCCGGCGGGCCGCAGGCCGGCCAGGGTGGCGAGGTCGACGGACCCTTCGGTGTGGCCGCGGCGGGTGAGAACGCCGCCAGCCTGGGCGCGCAGGGGGAAGACGTGGCCGGGGCTGACGATGTCGTCGCTTTGGGCGGTGGGCGAGATGGCGGCGCGGATGGTGGTGACGCGGTCGACGGCGGACACGCCGGTGCTGACGCCTTCGCGGGCTTCGATGGAAACGGTGAAGGCAGTGGCGAAGCGGCTCTGGTTGCGCTGGACCATGGGGGCAAGGTCAAGGCGGTCAAGGACTTCGCCGGGCAGGCACAGGCAGACGATGCCGCTGCCGTCGCGGATGAGCTGGGCCATGACGGGCACGGTGAGCTTGTCGGCGGCGACGATGAGGTCGGCTTCGTTTTCGCGGTCGAAGTCATCCATGAGAATGACGGGACGGCCCAGGCGCAGGTGATGCAGGGCGCGTTGCAGGCGCACGGCGAAGGGCTGGGAAGCCAGGCTGGGGATGGGGGACTGCTGGGTGACGATGGTGTTGGACATTGAAACGCTCTCGCGGATTAAGGGGGCGAAAAACGTTTCAGGGCTATTCGACAGCCGAACGCAAAGCCGCTGGCCAGGCGCTTGACGGCCCGGGCAGCTGGTTATGTGACGGCACATCTTCTCTCATCCGGACTATGACCGTCGGCTCTGGCATCTCACCAGATCTGCTGACCCCGGTGTCCTGGTGGACGCCGGGCGCTCGCGGGCTTGCCACATTGCATGGCTTACCGCCGGTGGGGAATTGCACCCCGCCCTGAAGACGTACTGCTTGTCGTGTTTTTCACGACTTGTTGATTTTACGCCTGTCTTCGAAGGGGGGGAGAATATGCTTATTGCGGGTGTGGGCTTTGTGCTGGCGGCGTGGCTTCTTGCTCGGCTTCTTTCTTTTTCTTTTTCTTGGGCAGGGCCAGCATCGTGCCGCGGCACGGGGGGGTGCCGCACAGGCAGCGGTAGCCTTGTTTGAGGGCCTTGGTGATGCGGCCGTCCAGGACCAGTCCGTAGTCGTAGGACAGTTCGGTGCCGCGCGGGATGTCGTTCAGGGCGACGATGTAGACGCGTTTGCCGTGCTTGCCTTCCTGGGCTTCGCAGTTGGGGTCGCAGGAGTGGTTGATCCAGCGGGCGTCGTTGCCTTCGTCGCCGCCGTCGATGACGCGGCCGGAGCTCAGGGCGAAGAAGAAGGTGTGGAAGGGATCGTCGGGGTTGGTGGGGTGGCGACGGTCGGCTTCTTTGGCGCTGATGCGGGCGCCGCCGTATTCGATGATGCGGGTGCCTGCGGGGATTTTGCGGGCGGCGAAGACGCCGTTGCCGTGCAGCTTGGAGCGGCGCACGACGTGCCAGGGCTTGATGGGGGTGTCTTCGGAGGTCATTGGCGGCGGGTAGGCGGTGAGACGAAACAGAATTATATCGGCGTGCTCATGACGGGATGACAGGCGTATAGTGAGCGCCGCCTTGTTCCTTACCGATACGCACCATGATCGTCCGTCCGCGTCCTTCCGCGCTGGCTCTGTTCTTTGTTTTGCGCGGCTCCATCATTCCCCGCATCTTCAGCCGGATTCTTGTCATCACGCTGCTGTCGTGCGTGGTGGTGTGGATGTATCACCGGCAATGGTTTTCGCCGACGCATCTGTCGGCGGTGCCGTTTTCGCTGTTCGGGCTGGCGTTGTCGGTGTTCATGGGGTTTCGCAACAACGTCTGCTATGACCGCTGGTGGGAAGCGCGCAAGCAGTGGGGCGACCTGATCGTGCAGGCGCGCAGCCTGGCGCGCGAAAGCGCGGTGCTGCTGGCGGCGAGCACGGCGAATCCGTTGCAGGAAAGGCTGGTGCGGCGCTGTATCGGCTTTGGCTATGCGTTGGCGGCGCGGCTGCGCGATGAAGACATGGTGGCGGCGGTGCAGCCGTGGGTGCAGCCGGACGAGCTGGAGACCCTGGCCGGTTGCCGCAATGTGCCGGACGCGCTGCTGATGGCGATCAACCGGGACCTGGCGGCCTGTCTGCGGCGCGGGGAACTGAGCGACATTCTTTACCAGGGGCTGACGCAGCGGGTGGCGCAGTGCGCGGCGATCCAGGCGGCTTGCGAGCGGATCAAGTTCACGCCCTCGCCTTTTGCGTATTCGCTGCTGCTGCATCGCACGGCGTGGCTGTTCTGTCTGCTGTTGCCGTTCGGGCTGGTGGGCACGCTGGAATACCTGATGCCGGTGGCGGTGACGATCATTGCGTATACGTTCTTCGGGCTGGATGCGCTGGGCGACGAGCTGGAAGATCCGTTCGGGCTCGAGGAAAACGACCTGCCGCTGTCGGCGTTGGCCCGGGTGATCGAGACGGACCTGCTGGAAGGGCTGGGCGTGCGGCCGCTACCCGAGCCGGCCAAGCCGGTGGATTACGTGTTGCGCTAAGGGCGCAGCCCGCTCAGGTGGCCGGCCCGGTCAAGGGCAGCATGGTTTCCTTCAGGCGGCGCAAGACGAAGCAGGATTTACTGTGGCGGATGCCGGGGATGCGATAAAGCTGCTCACGCAGCAGCCGTTCGTAGTCGCGGGTGTCGCGCACGGCGATGCGGATGTAGTAGTCGTAGTCGCCAGAGACCAGGAAGGCTTCGAGCACTTCGGGGATCTGGGCCAGCGCCCGGCCGAATTCATAGAGCGTTTCTTCGCTGTGGCTTTCCAGGGTGACGTGGACGATGACGGTGTCCATGAAGCCCAGGCTGGCCGGATCGATGTCGACGGTGTAGCCGCGGATGACGCCGGCGGCTTCCATTCTTTTGATCCGATTCCAGCACGGCGTAGACGACAGGCCGACGGCGGCGCCGATGTCGTTCAGGCTGGCGCGGGCGTTCTCTTGCAGCACGCGCAGAATCGCCAAATCAAACTTGTCCAGGTTCATTTTCTTCAATCCCTCCGATTTGCAGACAAATTTACTGCGTTTGGCGGCAATTCGTGGAAAAGAAGATAAAAATTCTTCGGACTTGCCCCTAAGATGGATAGCATGAACGATCGCCTGCACCCCTCCGCCGTCACCGCGCTTGCCGCCCCTGAACTGCCCCCTGCCAACGGGGCCAAGATTCTGCTCGATACGCTGATTGCGCACGGCGTGGATACCGTGTTCGGCTATCCCGGCGGGGCCGTGCTGCCGCTGTACGACGCCCTGTACGCCGAGCCGCGGCTGCGCCACGTGCTGGTGCGCCACGAGCAGGCGGCCGTGCATGCGGCTGAGGGTTACGCCCGCAGCACCGGCCGTACTGGGGTGGTGTTCGTCACGTCCGGCCCCGGCATGGCCAACACCACGTCCGGCTTGCTGGATGCCATGTGCGATTCGATCCCGGTGCTGTGCATCAGTGGCCAGGTCACCACGGCGGCCATCGGCACCGACGCCTTCCAGGAATGCGACGCCATCGGCATCTCGCGGTCGGTCACCAAATGGAATACGCAGGTGCGCGCGGTGGACGACGTGGCGGCCGTGACCGCCCGCGCCTTCGAACTGACGCGCCAGGGCCGGCCCGGTCCGGTGCTGCTGGACTTTCCCAAAGACGTGCAGTTGGCCGTGCCGCGCGATGCCGACGATGACTCGTATGCGCCGTCGCAGCAGAAGCTGGCCGCGCTGCGCGCCCGGCGCCAGGCGGGCAAGCTGGCGGCCAAGCTGCCGCAATCGGCCGTGCGCCGCGCGGCCGCGCTGATCGCCCAGGCCAAGCGGCCGATCTTCTACGGCGGTGGCGGCCTGGTGAACGCCGGCCCCGAGGCCTGCGCGGCGTTTACCGAGCTGGTGCGCGCCAGCGGTGCGCCCTGCACGCTGACGCTGATGGGCCTGGGGGCGTTTCCGGCGTCCGATCCGCAGTTTGTCGGCATGCTGGGCATGCACGGCACCGTGGAAGCCAACCTGGCCATGCACAATTCCGATCTGGTGGTGTGCATCGGCGCCCGCTTTGACGACCGCATCACGGGCAAGCTGTCCGAATTCTGCCCGCATGCGCGCAAGATCCACATCGACATCGACCCGGCATCCATCAACAAGGTGGTGCGGGTGGACGTGGCGCTGGTGGGCGATTGCCTGCCGCTGGTGCGCGCGCTGCACGCCGAACTGGGTGACACGCCGCTGGACCCGGCCCGCCTGGCGCCCTGGTGGGCGCGGGTGCAAACCTGGCGCGCCCAGGATTGCCTGGGTTACACGCCGGCCGCCGATGCGATCCTGCCGCAGCACCTGATGTCGCGCTTGAATACGGTGCTGGCAGACCGCGACGCCATCGTGTCCACCGACGTCGGCCAGCACCAGATGTGGGCGGCGCAGTACCTGCGCTTTGACCAGCCGAACCGCTGGCTCACGTCCGGCGGCGCCGGCACCATGGGCTACGGCGTGCCGGCCGCGATCGGCGCGCAGATCGCGCATCCCGACAAGACAGTGGTGTGCGTCAGCGGCGACGCCTCGGTGCTGATGAACATCCAGGAGCTGTCCACGGCCATGCAGCACCAGGCGCCCGTCAAGGTCGTGCTGTGCAACAACGGCTACATGGGCATGGTGCGCCAGTGGCAGGAACTGATCCACGGCGGCCGCTACAGCCACAGCTACAACGCGTCACTGCCCGATTTCGTGGCGCTGGCGCGCGCGTTCGGCTGGGGCGCAGCCCGGGTGGACGACCCCGCCAAGCTGGACGCCGCGCTGGCCGAGTGCCTGGCGCATGACGGTCCCTACTTCCTGGACGTGGCGGTCACCGCGCAGGAAAACTGCTTCCCCATGATGCCCGCCGGCCACGGCCACCAGAAGATGATGCTGGCCGAAGGCGTCTGGTACCAAGAGGAGGGTTGACCCCCACGCCGCGCGCGGCTTCGCGCGCTTGCTGCCCCCCGAGGGGGCTGCCCGGCCTTCGGGCGGCCGGGCGGCTTTTCTGGCGAGCAGGTGAAAACAAATTGCTCGCGGCGTGCGGTCCTTCGATTCGCCGTCTAATTCGGGTTGCCGTTTAGAACTGGATCGACAAGCCGCCGTCCACCACCAGCACGTGGCCGTTGACGTACGAGGCGGCCTTTGAGGCCAGGAACACCGCGGCGCCCGCGATCTCTTCCGGTTCGCCCCAGCGGCCGGTGGGGTTGCGCGCCGCGACGCGGGGGCCGAAGTCGGGGTCGGCCACCATGCCGGCATTGGTTTCGGTGGCGAAAGTGCCCGGCGCGATGGCGTTGCTGGTGATGCCGCGGCCGCCGAATTCCGCCGCCAGCGCCCGCACCAGGCCCGTCAGGCCCTGTTTGGCCGCCGGGTAGACGGCGTCGCCGGCACGGGCCAGTTCCCCTACGACCGAGGTGATGGCGATCAGGCGACCGCCGCCCTGGCGCACCATGCGTTCGGCGGCCAGCTTGGCCAGCAGGATGCCGGCTACCAGGTCGGTGTCGATCAATTCGCGGATCTCGGCGGCGCTGGCGTCGGCCAGCGTCTTGCGGTTGCGCGCGCCCACGTTGTTCACCAGGATGTCCAGGCGGCCGTGCTCGCGGTCGATGCGCTCGAATGCCTGCGCCAGGGCCGCGTCGTTGCTGACGTCGAACACCAGCGGATGGGCATCCAGGCCGTCGGCGCGCAGCCTGGCTACGGTGGCGTCCACCGCCTGGGCATTGCGGCCGTTGATCAGCACGCGTGCGCCGCTGCCGGCCAGTGCGCGGGCGATGCACAGGCCCAGCCCGCGGGCCGAGCCGGTCACCAGCGCGACCTGGCCGCTCAGGTCGAATTGTTTCAGGTAGGGCAAGGCAGTCATGGGGGCGGCTCCGTTCATTCGCGGAACTCCGGCGCCCAGTGCAGCAGCCGCCGTTCCAGCCAGGTTACGCAATACACCAGCGCGATGCCGACGATGGACAGCAGCGTGACGGCCGCGAACATGTCGGTGGCGTTCAGGGTCGCCAGCGCGGTGATCATCAAATAGCCCATGCCGGTGGTCGAGCCGACGAATTCGGCCAGCACCACGCCGATGAGCGCGAAACTGATGGCGTTGGGCAGCGCCGCGAAGGTCCAGGCCGCCGCCGTGGGGATGCGCACGCGCCACAGGATCTGCCGCGGCGATCCGCCCAGCGTGCGGCAGAAGTCGACCAGCTCGCGTTCGACGCTGCGTCCGCCCTTGTAGGTGTTGAAGAACACCAGGAAGAACACCACGAACCACGACGTCACCACCTTGGACGCCAGGCCCAGGCCGAAGAACATGGTGATCAGCGGCACGAAGGCAATGCGCGGCATCGAGTTGAACGCCACGATGAAGGGGTTGAAGACATCCGCCAGAAAGCGGCTGCGGCTGAGCGTCATGCCGACGATGAAGCCGCTGCCTACGCCCACCACCAGCCCCACCAGCGTGGCCTGCAGCGTCAGCCACAGGTGCGGCCAGACCGAGCGCGGGCCGGGTTGCAGCCATTCCCAGAGCCGCACGGCCACGCGCGACGGCTGGCTGATGAAGAAGGGGTCGAACAGGGTGTTCTGCGTGAACCACGGAATGCGCGTCAGCGTTTCCCACGAGCCCAGGATGATGGCAAGGATCAGCACCTGCCACAACGTGATGCGCACGCGCCGCGCGGCGCTGGCGCGGCGGTCCAGCCGCAGCTGGTCCTGCAGGGAATCGGCGATAGGGGTAGCGTTCATGGAAGACCTAGGCGGCGGCGCGGAACTGCTGGCCCAGCACGCTCCAGAGGCTTTGCACGTGGGTGACGAACTGCGGCGTTTCGCGCACGGTGAAGACGTCGCGCGGATGCGGAATGCGGATGCGCTCGTCCAGCAGCACGCGGCTGGGCGGGCCGGACAACACCACCACCCGGTCCGACAGCAAAATGGCTTCGTCCAGGTCGTGCGTGACCAGCACCACGGTCTGGCCGAGTTTGCGCCAGATCTCCATCAGCTCGCGGTGCAGGTGGGTCTTGGTGTGCGTATCCAAGGCGCCAAAGGGCTCGTCCAGCAGCAGGATGCGCGGTTCCACCGCCAGGCTCATCAGCAGCGCCACGCGGCGCCGCATGCCGCCCGACAGCTGGTGCGGAAAGGCGTCGGCAAAGGCCGTCAGGTGGCCCAGTTCAAGCAGGTCGGCGACGCGGCTGGCGATGCGGGCCGGCGGCACGCCCTGGAATTTCAGGCCCAGGGCCACGTTCTTTTTCACGCTGAACCACGGCAGCAGCGTGTCTTTCTGGAAGATGTAGCCCAGCGCCGGCGGCACCTGGCCATCGACCACGCGGCCATCGACCCGGATCTGGCCCGTGGTGGGCGGCAGAAAGCCGGCAATCATGTTCAGCAGCGTGCTCTTGCCACAGCCGGACGGGCCGACAATGGACACGAACTCGCCCGCCGCGATCTCCAGGCTGACCTCGCCCACCGCGTGGGTCGTGCCCTGCCGGCTTTGGTAGGCCTTGCCGACCCTGTCCAGCGTGATCATCAGAGCCCCCGCGCGCGGCGCACGAAGCTCATGTCAACGCACTTGGCGTAGGGCACGGTCTTGATCTCGTCGTTCGAGAACTGGCGGCCGTCGCCCATGATGGCCGTCATGCGGTCGTAGGCGTCCTGCGTGATCAGGTTATCTTTCAGGAACACCGTTTCCTGGTATACGCCCAGCGTTTTTTCGATGGCCGCGCGCGGAAACGCGTTCAGGTAGTCGTCGTAGATGGCGTCGGCCACGGCCGCGGCGCTGTGGCCCGAGATGAAATCCTGCGCCTTCACCAGCGCGGTGACGAAGGCCTGCACGGTTTCCGGGCGCTTCTGGATGGTGTCCTGTAGCGTCAACGCGGCAATGCCGGGCACGTCGCCGCCCATGAATTCGTTCCACGAGCTTTCCGTGGTGGCATCGAAGATCGGCACGCCCCAGCCCTCCTGGCGGGCCTGTTCCATCATCGACATGGTGGCCATGCTGGCCGACACCGAGCCGGTCTTGAGCGCGCCCAGCATGGTCGCCAGGTCGCCCAGGGGGCGGATGTCGACCTTGTCGGCCACGCCGGCCTTCTGCATCAGGTACAGCGCCATCAGCCAGGTGCTGGACTGCGGCTGGGTGGCGCCCACGCGCTTGCCGGCCAGGTCTTTCAGCGACTTGATCTTGCCGCTGTCGAAGTCTTCGCGGCGCACGATGACGTTGGCATAGGTGAGCTTGCGGTCAAAGCCGAACACCAGCGTGGCGGGCTTGCCGGCCAGGGTCAGCGCGGGGGCGGCCGTGGCGGCGGTGGCGCCGAACGCGATCTGGCCGGCCGCCAGCAGCTGGTTGGTGCGCGGGCCGCTCTGCGAATTCAGGTACTCGACTTCCAGGCCGGCATCGCCGAAATAGCCCTTCTTGAGCGCCACGTAGCCCGCGGCAAAGAACGGGTCGATGCTGCCCTGGCCGTAGACGACGCGGCCCAGCTTGGGCTGGGCAAAGGCCACGCGGCCATCGAGCAGGCTGACGCCGGCAAGCGCGCCGGCAGCGGCCAGCACACGGCGGCGGGTGGTGAAGTCAGGGCGATTGCGCATGTCATCCTCGGCGTTGATTGGGTTGCAGCTGTTTGGCGAAACAATACCGCAGCGGTTCCGGTCCAACAATGGAAAACGCCCGGTCGCCCGGGCGTTTTGCTGGCGCCGCACGCGGCAAGCGTGCGGTGCGTGGGGGCTTAGGCCGCCGTCTTCTTGGGGGCGGCCTTCTTCACCGCTTTCTTGACGGCGGTCTTGGCTGCCGTCTTGGTCGCGGTCTTGGTGGCGGCCTTTTTCACGGCCGCCTTCTTGGCCGGGGCCTTCTTCGCTGCGGTCTTGGCCGCCGTCTTGGTGGCGGTCTTCGTTGCCGTCTTGGCCGGCGCGCGGCCGCGGCCGGGTTTCTCCGGACGCGGTTCGAACTCGAAGCCGATCTTGCCGTCGGGCTGACGCACCAGGAAAGCCTTGAACTTGCGATTCGTGCGGCTGGACACGAAGCCGTCGAGCAGGTCGGTGCGGCCGTCGGTCAGCAGCTTTTCCATCTGCTCGCGCGAGATTTCCTGCTGCAGGATGACCTTGCCCGAGCGGAAGTCGCAGGTCTTTTCAGGGCCGACCGACTTCTCGCAGACGTAGCTCATGCCGTGCTCGAACACCCGCGACTGGCACTTGGGGCAACTGCCCACCGGCGTGTGGCCCGAGAAGTCCACCGCTTCGTTGTCGTCTTCGTCGTTCTGGCCGAAGTCGAATTCCAGCTTGAACTCGTCGCTGATGCGCAAAATGGCGGCGAACGGCCGGCCCATCTTGCTGATGAAGCCTTGCAGCGGACCGATTTCGCGCTTGGCCAGCAATTCCTCGACTTCCGGAATCTCAAACGTGCGCCCGCCCGGGTGCTTGCCGATCGAGAAGTCGCAGTGGGTGCAGGCGTAACGGCGGTAGTTTTCCTTGACCACGTTGCCGCACTTGGGGCACGGCGTCTGCAGCGTGGCGTAGTCGCCGGGCACCGTGTCGCGCTCGTATTCCTTGGCGCGCTTGACGATCACCTGGGTCATCTGGGCGATCTCGCGCATGAAGGCCTGGCGGTCCAGCGCGCCCTGCTCGATCTGCTTGAGCTTGTGTTCCCATTCGCCGGTCAGTTCGGGCGAGGTCAGTTCCGACACGTCCAGGCCCGACAGCAGCGTCATCAGCTGGCGAGCCTTGGCGGTGGGCACCAGGTCGCGGCCTTCGCGGCGCAGGTAGACCTCGTTGAGCAGGCCTTCGATGATGGCGGCGCGGGTGGCCGGCGTGCCCAGGCCGCGCTCGGACATGGCCTCGCGCAGTTCCTCGTCGTCCACCAGCTTGCCGGCCCCTTCCATGGCCGACAGCAGCGTGCCTTCGTTAAAGCGCGCCGGCGGCTTGGTGGTCAGGCCCACGGCTTCGACGTCTTCGGTGCGCACGGTCTCGCCGTCGCCCACCGGTACCAGGTTGGCATCCTCGCCCTGGGCTTCCTTGCCGTAGACGGCCAGCCAGCCCGGGTTGACCAGCACCTTGCCGTCCGTGCGGAAACGGTGGCCCTGCACTTCGGTCAGGCGGGTGGTGACGCGGTATTCGGCCGCGGGGAAGAACACGGCCAAGAAGCGCTTGAGCACCAGGTCGTACAGCTTGGCCTCGGCTTCGCTCAGGTCGTGCGGGATCTGCAGCGTGGGGATGATGGCAAAGTGATCCGACACCTTCTTGTTGTCGAAGATGCGGCGGTTCGGCTTGACCCAGTGCTGGCCGACCACGGTTTCGGCGTGGCGCGACAGGCCGCCCACGGCGTTCGAGCCGCCCTTGGCCAGCGCCCGCATGGTTTCCTGCACCGTGGCGATGTAGTCCTCGGGCAGGTAGCGCGAATCGGTACGCGGGTAGGTCAGCGCCTTGTGGCGTTCGTACAGGGTCTGGGCCAGTGCCAGCGTGGTCTTGGCCGAAAAGCCGAAGCGGCCGTTGGCTTCGCGCTGCAGCGACGTCAGGTCGTACAGGGCCGGCGACATCTGGGTCGACGGCTTGGATTCTTCGGTGACGCTGCCCGGCTGTTCGCGGCAGGCGGCCACCACGCTCTGGGCGGCGGCCTGCGACCACAGGCGCGATTCGCGCTTTTCGGGGTCGCGGTCGTCTTTCTTGAAATCCGGGTCGATCCAGCGGCCTTCGTACAGGCCGGCGGCTGCCACGAAGGTGGCACGTACTTCCCAATAGTCGCGCGGCACGAAGCGGCGGATGCGCTCTTCGCGCTCGGCCACGATCGCCAGCGTGGGGGTCTGCACCCGGCCCACTGGCGTCTTGAAAAAGCCGCCGTCCTTGCTGTTGAAGGCGGTCATGGCGCGCGTGCCGTTGATGCCCACCAGCCAGTCGGCTTCGGCGCGCGAGCGCGCGGCGGCCTCCAGCGGCTTGAGCTGGCTGTCGTCACGCAGGTTGGCGAAGGCCTCGCGGATGGCGGCCTGCGTCATCGATTGCAGCCACAGGCGCTGGATCGGCTTTTTCACGCCAGCGTACTGAATGATGTAGCGGAAGATCAGTTCGCCTTCTCGTCCCGCGTCACAGGCGTTGATGATGGCATCGACGTCCTTGCGCTTGGCCAGGCGGACCAGCAGCTTCAGGCGCTCGGCCGACTTCTTGTCGGTCGGGCCCAGTTCGAATTCAGGCGGAATCACGGGCAGGTGCGTGAAGCTCCACTTTCCCTTGACCGGATCGTTGGGCGCGACCAGGCTCAGCAAATGGCCTATGCTGGACGCGAGTACGTAACGTTCGCTTTCAAAATAGTCGCCCTCGCGCGCAAAGCCTCCCAAGGCGCGTGATATATCAAGGGCCACCGAGGGCTTCTCGGCAATAATCAGCGTTTTATTCATGTGTATCCAGTGGCGGTAGTCCCGCCTTAGTAGCGCGGATAATAAGATCGGAGATTCGCCAGATGCAAGTCGGCACTGAAAGACAAGCGGGATCCGAACTGCACGCTTGGCGTCAATTCCTGGCGCGAAGCACGCTGTGGCTGGGCGTTTTGCTGCTCGGCAGCGCCGCCGTCTGCTGGGTGGCGGCCAACTGGCAAGACATGACAAAAGTGCAGCGCTTTGCCGGCGTGCAAGGCCTTTTGGCCGTCAGCGCGCTGGTCGCCGCCTGGGCCGGACTGCGCCTTCGCGGCACCCCTGGCGTGCGCCGCAGCATTCCCGGCGCCCTGCTGGCTTTGGCGGGCATGTTGCTTGGCGCCCTGCTCGCGTTATTAGGCCAAACTTACCAGACTGGCGCCGATACCTGGGAATTGTTCGCCTGGTGGGCGGTCCTGCTGCTGCCCTGGGCACTGGCCGCCGCCAGCCAGGCCGTCTGGCTGTTGTGGGCGCTGGTGATGAACGTGGCGCTGGTCCTGTGGCTGGGCGAACGCGCTTTCACCTGGTGGTTGATCCTGGGCGGGCCTGGCCTGGCCAGCCTGTTCATCGCCGCCCTGAACCTGGTGATGCTGCTGGGCTGGGAAATCGCCGCCCGTCGCTGGCGTGCCAGCACGCTCGTCGGACCGCGCGTCCTGGTCGCACTGGTGATCAGCGTGCTGGTGATGTCGCTGATGTCCGACGCCTTCATCGGCCGCAGCGCAGGCGTCACCAGTGGCATCGCCTGGCTGGCCGTCACCCTGGGTCTGGGCTTTTACTACCAGCGGGGACGGCGCGACCTGGTCATTCTGGCCATGCTGGCCGCTGGCGTTATCTGCGTGTCGCTGCGGGTGGTGGGTGAATGGCTGCTGCGTCTGGAACCCGGCGTCTGGGCCGCCCTGCCCCTGGCGGCGCTGCTGATGGCCGAGGCCGTCTGGGCGGCCCGCTGGCTGCGCGGGCTGGCCCAGCCGCCGCAAGCGGCCGTGGCGCCGGCCGACCCTGAACCGGCCGCCGCGTCGGCCGGCAATGCGGTCGACCCCGCCGATGCCGGCGAACCGGTGGCCCAACTGGCCCCGCCCGCCGTCCCGCACACTGAACCGCCCTGGTACGTGCAAAGCCTGCTGGGGCTGAGCGCCTGGCTGGCGACCTTGCTGCTGCTGGTGTTCGTGGCGTTCTCCGGCGTGATCAATTCAGAGGAAGGCGCACTGATCGCCGGGCTGGTGCTGTGCGCGGCCGGCGTGGCGGTGTTGCGCAGCGACGCGGGGCCGTTCTGGCGCCAGTGCGGCACGGCCATGGCCTTTGCCGGGCAGATCCTCATCATCTACGGCATGTCCGACTCGGCTTCGTTCGGCAATGCGTGCCTGTTCGTGCTGGCGATGGCCACGGCGGTCTACGTGCTGGGGCCGGACGTGATCCTGCGCTTTCTCAGCGGCCTGCTCATCGCCCTGGCCGGTGCCGGCCTGATCTGGCGCAGCCTGGCGCCGGAACTGGTGCGCCGGGACATGCTGGACACGCTACTGCGCTTCTTTGACCTGGGGGCCGCCACCTTCGTCTGGCTGCCGATCGCGGTGACCGGCGCATGGGCCACGGCGGTGCTCCTGACCGTCGGCCGGCGCCTGGGGGGCAAGCGCGGCCACGCGCTGCAACCGCTGGCCTGGGCCTTCTTGCTGTCGGTGCAGGGCATGGTCTGGCTGGCCGGCGGCCTGTCCGTCATGCAACTGCCGGCCATGTGGCACGTCAACGCGCCGACCGCGGTGCTGGTGTGCGCGGGCGCGCTGCTGCCCGCGGCCGCGGCCCTGGCGGTGCTGTGGCCGCGCCGCCGCGTGCTGACGGCCGGCGTGACCGTTGGCGTGCCGATTGCCCTGTTGCTCTTGGCCCTGTTCTGGCTGCCCAGCCCCGGCGTGGGTTTCGCGCTGGCCTGGCTGCTGCTGGGCTTTGGCATGAACCAGCCGCGGGTGGCGCTGTTCGGCGTGCTGAGCCTGCTGGCCTATCTGGGTATCTATTATTACCAGCTGGACGTGCCGCTTTTGCAAAAAGCCCGGTGGCTGGGCGGCGCGGCGGTGCTGCTGTTCGTGCTGCGCGGCCTGGTGTGGCTGGTGCCGCGCCTGATGCGCACCCAGGCGCCTTCGCACCGCGTGCCCCTGCCACCGGTGTCCGGCGCGCTGCGCTGGCGCACCCTGACCATCCTGGGTGGCCTGGCGCTGGTGCTGGTGGTGGCCAACGGCGGCATCTGGCAGCGTGAAAAACTGCTGGCCACCGGCAAGGTCGTGATCCTGGAGCTGGCCCCGGTCGACCCCCGGTCCCTGATGCAGGGCGACTACATGGCGCTCAATTTCGCCGCGGGCCGCGAAGTCACCCGGATGCGGCTGGGCGGCGAGCGCCAGGACGGCGACTCGGTCACGGGCTTCGAGCCCGACGGCTACGTGATGCTGACCGCTGATGCACGCGGCGTGTCGCAGGCCGTGCGCATCCAGCCTGATGCGCAGCCGCACGCCGATATCGAAGTGCCGCTGCGCTACCGCGTGCGCGACAACGGCGTGCGCATCGTCACCAACGCCTATTTCTTCCCCGAAGGTCAGGCCGAACGCTACCAGGTCGCCAAGTTCGGCGAACTGCGTGTGGCGGAAAACGGCGAAGCGCTGCTGGTGCGGATGCTGGGAGAAGACTTGCAGCCGCTGTAGCAAACGGGCCGCGGTGACGCGGCCGCGCTGGCACACGCCCGGGCGGCGGATACCCTGCGCGTACCGGTTGCTTGCTGATGCGCGACAGCGGTACTAAGGAAAGCGCGCCGCCCAGTGCGCCGTCGCTTCGCGCAGGAAAGTCTGGACGTCGGTGGCCGCCAAGGGCGCAAAGCCCAAGGCGCGCCAGGCGGCCTGTAGCGACGCCTGGGGCGCGTCGATGTCGATGGGCGGGGCCCCATTCTGCTTGGACAGTTTCAGGCCGCTGGCGGGGTCCAGGATCAGTGGCACGTGCAGGTAGCGCACCGGGGGCAGCCCCAGCAGCCGGCCCAGTACGCGCTGGCGCGCCGTGGAACTGAGCAGATCGGCACCGCGCACCACGTCGGTCACCCCCTGGAAGCCATCATCCACCACCACCGCCAGCTGATAGGCCCACAGGCCGTCCGCGCGTTTCAGGGCGATGTCGCCCACCGCCTGGGCCACGTCCTGCTCTTGGGGCCCCAGCCAGCGGTCATCGAAGCGTTCCAGCCCTTCCGGCATCACCACGCGCCAGGCGCGGGCCTCTCGTCCGGGCGGCAGGCCGTGGCGGCAGGTGCCGGGGTACGGGCGTTCGCCGTCCGCGCCGGGGGCAGCCTGGCCGCGCAGGGCGGAATCGGCGATTTCGCGGCGGGTGCAGCCGCAGCCGTACACCAGGCCACGGGCCGCCAGCGTATCGAAGGCCGCCTGGTAGGCGTCGCCGCGCTGCGATTGCCAGATGACGTCGCCGTCCCAGCGCAGGCCCAGCGCCCGCAGCTGCTGCATGATGAATTCGGCCGCGCCCGGCACCGTGCGCGGCGTGTCCACGTCTTCGATGCGCAAAAGCCAGCGGCCGTCGTGGGCGCGGGCGTCCAGCCAACTGGCCAGGGCGGCTACCAGCGACCCGGCGTGCAGCGGGCCGCTGGGGCTGGGGGCGAAGCGGCCGATGTAGGTCACGGTGCGGCGATGGGGATCAACGGGGTTGAGACGTGAAGGCGCCGCGCGCAAAGGCACGCGGCGCCTTCGAGAGACAGAACCTGGCGCCGGCCGGCGCCTGTCGTTCAGTGCAGCAAGCGTACGCCGTCTTCGTCGAGCAGCTCTTCCAGGACCAGGTTGTCGATCTCGGCTTCCTGGCTCCAGAGAACCATGAGGGCGATGATCTTGATCTTGGACAGCGGCACGGGCGATTCCGGCGAAGCCAGGCCCCGGTCGATGACGATCTCGCGCAGCGGCGCGGGCAGCACGCCGGCCGATTCCAGGAAGGCGATGAAGCCGATGGATTCGGAACCCAGCTGCTGGTATTCGTTATCGGTGTAGATGCGGGTGCCGGTGGTGGGCGCCGTGGCGAGATCGACGCAACGTTCGGTGGTTTCGGCCAAGCCGTAGAGCCACCCGAGCGCATCGTCGATGTCTTCGTGCTCGAACCCGGCGGCGGCCAGCCGTTTGGCCAGCACGTCGGCGGCGGGACAGGCTTGCGGCGTGTAGTAATTCTCGTACAGATAAACCAGGATATCGAACATATGGCGCAGTTTTGAGCCTGTTTGCACAGTCGGCCCGCATATCGGCAGACCAGCAAACATGAATTTTACTTTACGCTGATTTATTTAGCCGGGCAACCGGCGACAAGGACCAGGGCGCGGGCCGTCGTCGGCCCGCTACAGTCACACATTCTGCGCCCCGAGCCTGTCAAAATCAGCGATTCCCCTACGCCAGGGGCAGCCTTTCAGGGTCTGCCCCTTTTTAACGTCCCATCCCCTCGCGTCCCCCTCAAGGACCCACTCCTTCAGGTGTTTTGGGGGCGGCCTGCAGCTTGAGCTGGGCAAACTGGCGCAGGAACACCGGTATGCAGATGACCAGGCCGATCAGTCCGCTCGCCAAGCCCGGAATGATGGTCAGCAGCGCACCCACCGTGCACAGCCAGCGTTCCCAGCTTTTCATGCCCACCAGCATGTAGCGCGAGAACGCCGCCGACAGCAGCACCAGCCCCACCATGCAGCCGAACAGCGTCACGAAGAAGTCGTACCAGGTGAAGCCCTGCACCGAAATCAGCAGCGACGGCGAGAACACGAACACGAAGGGCACGATCAGTTTGGTGATGCCCAGCCTGAACGCGGTGTTGCCGGTCTTGAACGGATCGCTGCCCGCCATGCCCGCCGCCGCGTAGGCCGCCAGCGCCACCGGTGGCGTGATGTCGGCCAGGATGCCGAAATAGAACACGAAAAAGTGCGCGGCGATGGGCTGCACGCCCAGCTGCACCAGCGTGGGCGCGGCCACCGCGACCATGATCAGGTAGTTGGCGGTGGTGGGCACGCCGCAGCCCATCAGGATGCAGACGATGCCCGTCATGATCAATGCGGCCATCAGCGTCAGCGACTGCAAGTCGGCCAGCGCGTCGGGAATGAACATCGCGGCGCCGCCGGCCAGCGCCTGCGAGGCGGCGATCACGATGTACGAGATCTTGAAGCCCACGCCGGTCAACGTGACTACGCCGATCACGATGCCCACCGTGCCCGCCGCGGCGCCGACCGCCAGCGCATATTTCGCACCGGTCTCGAAGGCTTCGTACAGATCGCGCCAGCGCAACCGCTGGAACGGATTGAGCAAGCCCACCACGATGCAGCCCGTGATGCCGGCGAACGCCGCCAGGTACGGCGTGCGGCCGCTGGCCAGCACGCCGATCAGCAGAAACAGCGGAATCAGCGTGGGCCAGCGCATCTTGAACGATTGCTTGAGTTTGGGCATTTCTGCTTCGGTCAGCCCGCGCAGGCCCTCGCGCTTGGCCTCGAAGTGCACCTGCATGAACATGCCGAAGAAATACAGAAACGCCGGGAAGATGCCCGCGATGGCGATCTGCTGATACGGAATGCCCAGGAATTCGATCATCAGGAAAGCCGCCGCACCCATGATGGGCGGCGTGATCTGCCCGCCGGTGCTGCTGGCCGCTTCGACCCCTGCCGCGAAATGCCGCGGATAGCCGACGCGGATCATCGCGGGAATCGTCAGCGAGCCCACGGTCACCGCATTGGCCACCGATGATCCCGACAGCATGCCGAACATGGCCGACCCGAACACCGACACCTTGGCCGGGCCGCCGGCATAGCGCCCCGCGATGGTGGACGCCACATCCAGGAACAGCTGGCCCAGGCCGATGCGCGTGGCCAGCACGCCGAACAGCACGAAGTGAAAGACGTACGTCGCCACCACGCCCACCGCCACGCCGTACACGCCCTGGCTGGTCAGGTACATGTGGTTGACGATCTGGGACCAGTTGTTGCCCGCGTGCTTGAGCAGCCCGGGGAAATACGGCCCGAACATGGCATAGGCCATGAATACGAGAGCGATGATGGGCAGCGGCCAGCCCATGGCGCGGCGCGTGGCCTCCAGCAGGCCGATCAGCAGGATCGAACCCATGAAGACATCGAGGGGCATCGGGTTGCCCACGCGGAAAGCCAGGTCCTCGAAGATGTATGGGATGTACAGCACCGACAGCGCCAGCGCCACGGCGATGATCCAGTCATACAGCGGAATACCGCCCGGCGCGTACCAGGTGGAACGCGGCTCGCGCTGGTAGTGTGATTTGGAAAACCCGAACACCAGGAAGATCAGGCTCAACACGAACGCCAGGTGCACCCCGCGGTGCGTGGCTTCGCGCAGCAGGCCGAAGCCCGCCGTGTAGTAATGGAACAGGGACAGCGTGACGAGCAGGCCCGACACGATCCACGTGGCGGTCTTGTCCAGCGGGCGGAAGCGGATTTCCGAGTCGTACTTTTCCGCCAACTGCTGGGTCTTCTGGTGGTCGATTTCCATAACCATGGGTCTCGGCAAGGGCTGCGCGGGCAGGGCCGCGTGGCCCTGCCCAGACGCCGCGCGGCAATCCGCGCGGGGGGTTGCGGTCCGGTTCCAGGCCTGCTGATCGCGGCCTTCGGTGCGCGGACTGCGTTCGCGGACGACCGCGCCCTACTTCAGCAGCCCGACTTCCTTGTAGAACTTCTCGGCGCCGGGATGGAACGGAATGCCCGCGCCCTTGACCGCGTTGTCGCGCGTGATGAGCTTGCCCTTGGCGTGGCCCGAATCCAGCGTCTTGCGGGTGGCGTCGCTGTACAGCGCCTTGGTGACCTCGTACACGGTCTGCTCGGGGATCTTGGCCGACGTGACCATCTGCGCGTTGACCGAAATGGTCTTCACCTCGGGCACGTTCTGGTACGTGTTGGCGGCAATCACGTCAGGCGTGAAGAACTCCTGCTTGGCCCGCAGTGCATCAATTTCCGGCCCCACCAGCGGCACCAGTTCGATGCCGCCGGTGGAGGCCAGTTCGGCAATCGCGCCGGCCGGGGCGCCGCCCACGAAGAAGAACGCGTCCAGCCCGCCGTCCTTGAGCTTGTCGCCCGCCTGGTTGGGCTTGAGGTATTCGGCCTTGATGTCCTTGTCGGTCAGGCCATAGGCGCCCAGGATCAGGCGCACGTCCACCAGCGTGCCAGAGCCGGGTTCGTCCATCGACACACGCTTGCCCTTCAGGTCGGCCACGCCCTTGATGCCCGCGCCCTTGCGCGTGACCAGGTGGATGCTTTCCGGATACAGCGTGGCGATCAAGCGCAGGTCTTGCGCCTTGGGCTTGCCTTCGAACGTGCCGGTGCCGCTATAGGCCCAGAACGCCACATCCGATTGCGTGAAGCCGGCTTCGAACGAGCCGCCGATGATGCCGTTGATGTTGGCGACCGACCCGTTGGACGCCACTGCCGTGGCGATCAGTTTGCCGGGCTGCGACACGGCGTTGCCGATGATGCCGCCGATGGGGTAATAGGTGCCGGCGGTGCCGCCGGTGCCGATGCGGAAGAACTGCTGCGCTTGCGCCGCGCCGGCCGCGGCCGTCAGGGACAACGCCAAGGCCAGGGTGGTGATCCAGCTTTTTGATTTCATGCGAGCTTCTCCAGGGTTCGATAAGGGGCATGCATTGCGCTGCGGGCCGTTTCGTGACCTGGCCCCCCTATCGAGCAAAAGCCCGCTTGGGCGGGCCTGCCGTGGGAGGCTCTATTTGTGGTGAAATTCTGGCATGGCGGCACCCCCTAGCCAATGCTTGCAAGGCTATCGTTTACCAGGGGGTGGCTACCTCTCTTGCAGTCCAGACAACGGAGTGTCCAGATGTCCCAGGAAGTCATACGCGGCATCGCGCTGCCCCCGCCCGCCCAGGTGGGCGATCCCTTGGCCAGCGTCGATACGCCCAGCCTGGTGCTGGACCTGACCGCCTTCGAGGCCAACCTGCGCGCCATGCAGGCCTGGGCCGACCGTCACGAGGTCGCGCTGCGCCCGCATGCCAAGGCCCACAAGTGCCCCGAAATCGCCCTGCGCCAACTGGCGCTGGGCGCACGCGGCATCTGCTGCCAGAAGGTCAGCGAGGCCCTGCCCTTCGTGGCTGCCGGCATCCGAGACATCCACATCAGCAACGAAGTCGTCGGCCCCGCCAAGCTGAAACTGCTGGCCCAGCTGGCGCGCGTGGCCAAGATCAGTGTCTGTGTCGACAATGCCGCCAACCTGGCGCAGATCTCGCAAGCCATGGCCGCGGCGGGCGCCCAGATCGACGTGCTGGTGGAAGTGGACGTCGGCCAGGGCCGCTGCGGCGTGTCCGACGACGCCACGGTGCTGGCGCTGGCGCAACAGGCGCGCGCGCTGCCGGGCGTGGAATTCGCCGGCCTGCAGGCCTATCACGGGTCGGTACAGCATTTCCGCACCCGCCAGGAACGCGCCGACGTCTGCCGCCAGGCCGCGCGCATCGCCGCGTCGTATCAGCTGCTGCTGCGTGAAAGCGGCATCGCCTGCGACACCATCACGGGCGGCGGCACCGGCAGCGCCGAATTCGACGCCGCCAGCGGCGTCTTCACCGAATTGCAGGCCGGCTCGTACGCGTTCATGGACGGCGACTACGGCGCCAATGAATGGGACGGCCCGCTCACCTTCAAGAACAGCCTGTTCGTGCTGTCCACCGTGATGAGCACGCCCGCGCCGGATCGCGTCATCCTGGACGCGGGCTTGAAATCCACCACCGCTGAATGCGGCCCACCCGCGATCCACGGCACGCCGGGCCTGACGTACGCCGCCATCAACGACGAGCATGGCGTGGTGCGCGTCGCCGAAGGCACGCAGCCCCCCGCGCTGGGCGACACGCTGCTGCTGGTGCCCTCGCACGTCGACCCCACCTTCAACCTGCACGACGGCCTGGTGGTGGTTCGCGACGGCATCGTGCAGGACATCTGGGAAATCTCGGCGCGCGGCTTCTCGCGCTGATACCGGCCTGGCGGATCGCGATGGAGCTCTTGTCCTTCGACTGGAAAGCGCCGCTGCCCGAGCTGCTGGGCACGCTGCGGCAGGCGTATGCCACGCGCTACCCGGCCCTGGCCGCCGCGCGGCTGGATGCTCTGTGTGCCGCGCTGCGCGATGACAGCGCCGACCTCTACCTGCCCCTGCTGGGCCAGGACCTCGAAGCGCTGGGTCTGGCGCTGATCGAGCAGGACGAAGGCGACGACGGCATTCATCTGCTGATCGTGCCGTTGGCGGACGCCCGCGGCACCGTGGCGCGAATCATCGGGCAAGGCGGGCAAGCCGTGCTGCGTCGGCAGGACGGCGCGGCGCAGGGTGTCCAGGCCTCGCTGCCCCTTCCCGTATCCGGCCCGCTGGCCCGGCCCGGCGACTATCTGGACCTGTCCCAATGCGTTGCGCTTGCGCCGGGCTGGGCCTGCGTGGCCAATCGTGACACGGCAGTGCCGGAGCTGGTGGATCTGCGCGACTGGCCAACCTTGCATGCCGTCACCGGCAAGTTCCAGCCGCGCCGCGGCGTGCTGGCGTCGGCGGTGGCCGCCAATGGCGTGCATGCCTGGATCGAACAAGGCCCCGACGGCGTGGCGAGCACGCCCTACGCCCACTTGCTGCGTGCGCGGCAGGTCGATGGCGTGTCAGCCCATCGGCCCGGCATCGCGCTGCCGCCGCGCGCGGCGCAGGCGCAACGCCGCACGCCCGAATTCAGCCTGGGTTTCGCGGGCGATGATCTGCTGCTGGTCGACCGCGGCATGGTGTTCGCGTATCGGGCTTTCGCCACACAGGACGACCCGGCCACGATCGAGCCCATGCTGCGTTACACCGCGCCGCCGCAGCGGCGCCCCGTTAGCGACCGCTCGGCCGTGATACCGCTGGCGGACGGACGCCTTTGCGTGTTGTGCCGGGGCCAGTTGCTGCTGTGGCGCGACGGCCCATTGCAGCCCTTGGCATGGCACTATCCCGACGCCGCATCCGGGGATATCTCGTCCCCCGTCGCCTATGATGACGCCAGCCTCGCGTGGCTCGAAGACGATGCGCTGTGCCATGCCGACCTGGATGCCTTGGCCGTGAGCCGCCAGCGGCCCCAGCACCTGCCCTCCGGTGGCATGACCTTGCAGCCGTTGCCACAAGGCTGGCTGCTGCTGGGCCATTGGCACGCGCCCCATCGCAGCCTGGACCTGGGCCAGCTATGGCATCTTGAGTCCGGCCAGGTCCTGCGCATCTGCCATGGCGCGCTTGACCTGGACAGCGGCATCCAGCGCGTTTTCATCCTGCCGGATGGTGATGTGGTGGTGGGCGGACAACTGCGTCACGTACGCCTGGGCCAATTCGCTGCCCTGCCGGGCCGGCTGCCAGCCGCCTGAGCCGCGCACGCCCTATCGGGCCAGATCCGTCATCCCCAGAAACTGCCGCAATTCCGGCGTGGCCGGCGACGTGAACAATTCCTCGGGCGGACCGATCTCGTGCACCCTGCCCTGGTGCATGAACACCACGCGGTCGCACACCTCGCGCGCAAAGCGCATCTCGTGTGTCACCATCAACAGCGTCATGCCGTCGGCGGCCAGCTCGCGCACCACCGCCAGCACTTCGTTGACCAGCTCCGGGTCCAGCGCCGACGTGATCTCGTCGCACAGCAGCGCCAGCGGCTGCATCGCCAATGCGCGGGCAATCGCCACGCGCTGCTGCTGCCCGCCCGACAATTCCTCGGGCCAGGCATCAAACTTGTGGCCCAGCCCCACGCGCGTCAGCATGGCGCGCGCCAGGTCAGCCGCCTGCGCTTCCGGCAGCCGCTTGGCCACCATCGGCGACAGCATCACGTTGCGTCCCACCGTCAGGTGCGGAAACAGGTTGAACTGCTGAAAGATCATGCCCACCTTCAGCCGCAGGGCGCGTAACCGCAATTCATCTTCGCCCAGCTGCGCGTCCGCCACCATGATCGCGCCACCATCGATCTGCTCCAGCCCGTTCACGCAGCGCAGCAGTGTGCTTTTGCCGGAACCGCTTTTGCCGATAATGGCGATCACCTCGCCAGGCTCCACGCGCAACGTCACCCCTTTCAGGACTTCGTTGTCGCCGAACTTCTTGCGGACGTCTTCAAGGGCGATGAGGGGCATGCAACTTCCTTTCCAGCCGAAGGCTGAGGCGCGACAGGGGCCAGCACAGCGCAAAATAAATGAGCGCGGCGCAGGCATAGACGGTGAAGGGGCTGAAGGTGGCGTTGGTGATCACCGTGCTGGCCTTGGACAGCTCGGTGAACCCGATGATCGAAGTCAGCGCCGTGCTCTTGACGATCTGCACGGCAAAGCCGACGGTGGGCGCGACACCGATGCGCAGCGCCTGCGGCAGCACCACATAGCGCATCTGCTGCACGTAGCCCAGCGCCAGGCTGGCCGAGGCTTCCCACTGCCCCTTCGGAATCGCCTCGACGCAGCCGCGCCAGATCTCGGCCAGAAAGGCCCCCGACCACAGCGTCAGCGCCGCGCCCGCGGCCAGCCACGGCGGCACCTCGATGCCCGCCAGCGACAAACCGAAGAACGCCAGGAACAGCTGCATCAGCAGCGGCGTGCCCTGAAAGAGTTCGATGTAGGCCCAGCTGACGCGCCGCATCAGCGTCACGCGCGACGTACGCATCATCAGCGCCAGCGACCCCATCAACGCGCCGCCCGCGAACGCCACCAGCGACAGCACGATCGTCCAGCGCGCGGCCAGCAACAGGTTGCGGACAATGTCCCAGGTAGAGAATTCGATCATCGCACCGCCTTGCGAAACAGCCGCTTGCCCGTCATGCGCAGCAGTTGGCGTAGCAGCACCGACAGCGCCAGATAAATGCCGGTCGTCACGAAATACACTTCAAACGCCCGAAAATTGCGCGACTGAATGAAGTTCGCCGCGAACGTCAGGTCTTCCGCCGCGATCTGCGAACACACCGCCGACCCCAGCATCACGATCACGATCTGCGACGACAGCGCCGGCCAGATGCGCGCCAGCGCGGGTTTCAGCACGATGTGCCGGAACACCTGCCCACGCGTCATCGCCAGGCTCGCGCCGGCCTCGTACTGGCCCTTGGGCGTGGCGTCGATGCCGGCGCGGATGATCTCGGCGCTGTACGCGCCCAGATTCAGCGCCATCGCCAGGCAGGCCGCCTGCATCTCGCCCAGCTGGATGCCCAGCGACGGCAGGCCAAAGAACACAAAGAACAGCTGGATCAGAAACGGCGTGTTGCGCACCGTCTCTACATACGCGGTGACGGGCACGCGCAACCAGCGCGGGCCGTGCGTGCGCGCCCAGGCGCAGCCAATGCCCAGCGCCACGCCGACCACGGCGCCAAAGGCGATCAGCTCGATCGTCACGCCGATGCCCTTGATGAGCACCGGCGTGTAGTCCAGCACGGAAGCGAAGTCGAATTGGTAAGCCATCAGGGCGCCCCGGCGCGCGCGCCTGCCTTACAGATCCTTGGGCAGATCGGCGCCCAGCCACTTCTTGGAGATTGCCGCCAGCGAGCCATCACGCTTGGCGTTGGCGAGAATCTCGTTGACCTTGGCGCGCAGCTTGGGCTCGTCCTTGTTCAGGCCGATGTAGCAGGGCGAATCCTTGATCAGGAACTTGGTCTCGGGCTTTTTGGGCGGGTTGCGCGCCAGGATGGCCGCGGCCACCACATTGCCCGTCGCGATCAGCGGCACCTGGCCCGACAGAAAGGCCGTGATGGTGCCGTTGTTGTCTTCATAGCGCTTGAGCGTGGCCGTGGGCGGCGCGATCTTGGTCAGCTCGATGTCTTCCACCGCGCCGCGCGTCACGCCGATGGTCTTGCCCGCCAGGTCGGCGGCCGACGCCACCTTCAGGTCCGCGGGGCCGAACACGCCATTGAAGAACGGCGCATACGCGTCCGAGAAGTCGATCGCCTTCTCGCGTTCCGGGTTCTTGCCCAGGCTGGAAATCACCAGGTCCACCTTGCGCGTCTGCAGGTACGGCACCCGGTTGGCGCTGGTCACCGGCACCAGTTCCAGCTTCACGCCCAGCTGCTTGGCGATCAGCGCGGCCGTATCGATGTCGTAGCCCAGCGGCTTCATGTCCGCGCCCACCGACCCGAACGGCGGAAAGTCCTGCGGCACGGCGATCTTGATGGTGCCGCTCTTGACGATGTCGTCCAGCGTGTCGGCATGCGTAAGCGGCGCGGCCAGCAACGTGGCGGCAGTGCAAAGGGACAGCAACAGGGTTCTACGCTTCATGAGGAACTCTCCAGGGCGCGCCGCCCCAAGAGCGGGGTTGGGCGTTGCACACCGATTCGGTATACAAAACTGGAAAAGCAAGTTCCGTGCCATTTGCGCGGCGCCTTGTCCCCGGGTTGGCATGCGGGTGAGCGGCAGGCGCTATCGCACCGTGCTGGTGCGCGATGCGCTGTCTTGGCGCATCGCTCGCACCGCCATGACCCCCTGCGGCCACGAACGGGCCACAAATCTTACTTTCAACCAATATGGTTGGAAAAATACCGAATTGGTTTAATATGGCCGGACGCTTCCCCTTCCCCCGGGATGGCTGCCCGGCCGGCGATGGCCGGTGGTTCCGTTCCCACGCCTAGGAAACCGCGTTGCCCCGTTCCTGTCCTACGCCGACCCCGTCGCGCGCCCCAAGTCGCTTGCGGGCGGCGTCCCGCCACGGAAAACTGAAGCGGGCCGCCGCCCTGGCGCTACTGCTTGGCACCGCCGCCTGCCTGTGCCTGACCGAGCCGCCGCCCCGCGTGGTGCCTTTTGTCGGCATCATGTCGGCCTTGCCCCGCGCAGCGCTCTAGGGCCGCATCAGGCAAAATGCGCCGTACCGGAAGAATTGCTCATGCCCAAACCCACCAAATCCGAAATAGACGCCGAGATCCTGGACCGTGCCGCCGGCCTCTTTGCCCGCCACGGCTTCGCGCATACCTCGCTGCAGCAGATCGCCGACGCCATGAATTACTCGAAGGCCGGCCTGCTGCACCACTACCCCAGCAAACAGGCCATCTACGAAGCGGCGCTCAAGACCGGTTCCGACCACATGCAGGCCCTGCTGGAGAGCGTCGAGCATATCCCCGTCGGCATCGAACGCGACCGCGCCGTGGTCGAGGCATCCGTCGACTTCACCTACGACTGGCCCGGCCTGTCAGCCTTGGCCAACCGTCTGGCGGACCAAGGCGCCGACGTCGAACCCGAACTCATCAAGACCGGCCTCACGCTGTACGCCGCGCTGGGCATCGACGTGGCCAAGCTCGAACTGGACCGCGTGGTCCGCGTCACCAGCGCCTTCTGTGGCCTGGGCATCGCCGCCCTGACCGCCGCGCGCATGGACGTCAAGCGCGAATGGCGCGGCCACATCGTCGCGGCCGCCATGGATGCGCTGGGACATAAAGAAAAAAGCGCCCGCAAGGGGCGCTGAACCACGGGTAAACGGCCGATCGCCGGGCCGCTCCAGGCACGCCAGCGACCCGCTTGCTCTCAACCGCCCTCAATCCACCTGCGCGCCGGACTGCTTCACAGCCTTGCCCCACTTGTCCACCTCGCCCGCGATGAACGTGCCGGTGGCCTCGGGCGTCAGCGGCATCGGTTCCGCGCCACGATCCCGGAAGAACTTCTGCATTTCCGGCGTGCCCAGCACATGGCCGATCTGCTGGCTCAGGTACTTCGTAATCGCCGGCGGCGTATCACGCGGCGCCAGCACCGACGCCCAGCCGATCGCCTCAAAGTCCGGATAGCCGCTTTCCGCCACCGTCGGCACATCCGGCAGTTGCGGCAGGCGCTTGGCCGTCGTCACCGCCAGCGCCACCGCCTTCTTGCTCTGCACGTGCGGCAGGCCCGCCGTCACCGAATCCACCATCAACGGCACCTGATGGCCCAGGAAATCCGCCTGCGCCGGGCCGCTGCCCTTATAGGGAATGTGGCGGATATCGATATTGGCCGCCGCCTTGAACATCTCGGCCGACAAATGCTGCGTGCCGCCGATCCCCGCGCTGGCGTAGGCCAGCTCGCCCGGATTGGCGCGCGCCTGCGTCACCAATTGCTTGAGCGACGTAATCCCCGACGCCGGCGTCGCCAGGAACATCAGCGGCACCGAAAACACCCCCGACACCGGCGCAAAATCGTTCGTCAGGCTGTAATTGATGGTCTTGTACAGCGTCTGGTTCACCGCCGCCGCAGAGCCCGCGATCACCAGCGTGTACCCGTCCGGCGTCGCGCGCGCGGCCTGCTCCATGCCGATATTGCTGCCCGCGCCCGCGCGGTTTTCCACCACGATGGGCTGTTTCAGCGCCGTGCCCAGCTTTTCGGCCAGGGCCCGGGCAAAAATGTCGGTGGCCTGCCCCGGCGGGAAAGGCACGATCAGGCGGATAGCGCGGTCGGGATATTCGGCATGCGCCGCCGTGGCGGCAGCGGCCAGCACCAGGCCGGCGGCGAGACTGGAAAGAATTCTTGTCATGATCGGTCAGTAAAAAGCGACAGAAGGCGCCGCGCAGTGCCGCGCCTGTTGCATAAAATAGAGAGCCCCGCGCTGGCGGCCCTTTTGGGGCGGCCCGGGGGCGGATCGGCAGGGGGTGCGTCACGATAGCATTCCCGCGCCGGTGCTAAATTCACCTTTTAGCGTTTCCCACCCTTTTCAACCCCTGTCCTCCCATTTCAGCAGGAACCGCCATGGAATTCAGCCAGTTCAACGTCAACGCCCTCATGGAGATCACCTCCCGCCCGGACCTCGTGTTCGTGCGCGGCCAGGGATCCTGGCTGGAGGATCACGCGGGCAAGCGATACCTGGACTTCGTCCAGGGCTGGGCCGTCAACACCCTGGGCCACTGCGCCCCGGAAATGCAGAAAGCCCTGCTCGAGCAGTCCAAACTGCTGATGAACCCGTCCCCGGCGTTCTACAACCTGCCGTCCATCGAACTGGCCCAGCGCCTGACCGGCGCCTCGGTCTTCGACCGCGTCTTCTTCGCCAACAGCGGCGGCGAAGCCAACGAAGGCGCCATCAAGCTGGCGCGCAAGTGGGGCCAGGTCAACAAGAAAGGCGCCTACAAGATCATCACCATGAACCACGGCTTCCACGGCCGCACGCTGGCCACGATGTCCGCGTCGGGCAAGCCGGGCTGGGACAAGATGTTCGCGCCGCAGGTCGAAGGGTTCCCGAAGGCGGAGATCAATGATCTGGAATCGGTGCGTGCGCTGATCGACGATCAGACCGTCGCCATCATGCTGGAACCCGTCCAGGGCGAAGCCGGCGTCATCCCCGCCACCAAGGAATTCATGCAGGGCCTGCGCAAGCTGGCCGATGAGCACAAGCTGTTGTTCATCGTGGACGAAGTGCAGACCGGTATGGGTCGTACGGGGACGATGTTTGCGTACCAGCAGTCGGACGTGGTGCCGGACATCATGACGCTGGCCAAGGGGATTGGTGGCGGTGTGCCGCTGGCGGCGTTGTTGGCGCGTCAGGAAGTCTGCGTGTTCTCGCACGGGGACCAGGGCGGCACGTATAACGGCAATCCGTTGATGGCGGCTGTGGGGGTGGCGGTGTTTGATGCGCTGGCTGCGCCTGGCTTTATGGAGTCGGTTAATGCGCGTGCCAAGCAGCTTTCGGAAGGGTTGTTGGCCTTGTCGGCCAAGTACGGCATGAAGGGCGAGCGTGGGATGGGGTTGCTGCGTGCGCTGGTGATGGATCGCGATGATGCTCCGGCGATTGTGGAAGCTGCGCGGAATCTGGCTCCGGCTGGGTTGCTGCTGAATGCGCCGCGGGGGAATTTGCTGCGGTTTATGCCGGCGTTGAATGTGACGGGTGAGGAAATCGATACGATGCTGACGCAGTTGGATGGGTTGATCGCACAGGTGCGTAAAGCGTAATTCGCCTCAATCGGTAGAAAGAAATGAAGGGCCGCAGCGTGAGCTGCGGCCCTTCATTTTTTTGTGTTCCAAGCTGTTGGAATAGGATGCGGGGGGATTTACAGCACCCTCGGCTAGCACTTATTCGACTGCAATATCTTCCAGTTCTTTCAGCGATTTCCCATCGGAATCAAACCAGCTTTGAGGGCCGCTGCGCGCAGTCCCTGCGATTAGCGCAGCGGCGTAGCTGGATGAGCTCATGAGTAAATCCTGTGTAAGTCGAAGATGGTCGCCTTCGTCAACGAGTCGTCCATCTGATAACAATTGGTCCTTCAGTTTGAGGAGCTTCGGATAGAGGCTGTCCGTATGTGATTTCGATGCTGTTGAGCCTTCCTTCAGTACGAAACCTTCGTCACTCTGTACTCCCGTGGCCTTCAACCTATGGACAGTGAAAGTCAGTTCCTTCCCTGCCACTAGACTTGGCGAAGCGATGACCGATGCAACCGGCTGTGATCTAGAGGTGTGAAGCAACGGTTCCAAAATTGGGTAGCCCAGCGTGCCGAGTATTAGTCGTATATCTTCCAGAAATTCCTCCATCGCCTCGCGGTCCGCTCTTGATAAGTTGGACTGCGTTGGAGTGTTTGCATTGTCGAGGCTGTATCTGCCAGCAGATTTTGCAAGACTGTCGAGTCTGGATTCGAGATATTTGACGTGTGATTTGGTGAGGTTGTCGTCCTTACTAGTAAAGATAACGACTTCATTCCAAAATTCCTTCTGCCTATCATGAGTGAGAAGCCTGTCTGATGCATTCTCTGATTCACCCACGTACGCCGTCGGTTGAGCATCACCCAGTCGAGCTTCGAACAAGAAATAGACGCCGGGCTTCGCTGTTTCTGGCCACTGCTTTAATTCGTCCAGCCGACTACGGGGGCACGCTGTCGCTTGTGCCGTTCTATTGATGATTTCCGCATGGCGTAGACCCATGACGGTCGCATCTGGCAAAAAAATCCTGACGGTTTTTCCAAACGGCATGTTTTTCTGGGGGAGAGGATTATGAAAAATGGAGAAATGCTGAGGATTTATTCTTAGGGGATTATAGTCGGAAGCTGATTTCAAATCCCGAGATGATGGCTGTTTTAGGCAAAGTCACTCGCCTAGAAGCAACGAGCGAACACGTGGGCCCTAGATATGAAGGCTGTAGCCTGACACCTTTAATTCATATGAGCCCAAGCCGCCCTACAAGCAACGCTACACACCGCGTGTTGTTTGCGAGGCATGTGGCGGTAACCTCCGCCGTGTGAGCGCAACCCTACGCCTAGAAATGAAGTCCGAGCTGTTGGCGAGTTAAACTCCGGATTTTTCAAGTTCACCCCAGGAGTTTTTACGTGAACACGGAAAACCATTCCCAGACTGCCGCCTTCCTCTGGTCGATTGCCGACCTGCTGCGCGGTGACTTCAAGCAGTCCCAGTACGGTCGCATCATCCTGCCGTTCACCTTGCTGCGGCGCATGGAGTGCGTGCTGGAGCCAACCAAGGAAGCGGTGATCCGTGAGTCCTATGCGCAGGAAGGCCGGCCTGATCTGGTACGTGAACGCTTGCTGTTGCGCGCTTCGGGGCAGCAGTTCTTCAACGCCTCCAAGTTGAGCCTAGGAACGCTGTCCGACGTCCAGACCGCCGCCGACTTGATGAGCTATGTGCAGTCCTTCAGCAAGGACGCCCGCGAGATCTTCGAGCACTTCCACTTTGAGGATTTCGTGGGGCAGCTCTCAGCCGCCAACCTACTGTATCAGGTGGTCGAGCGCTTTGCCGCTACCGATCTGAGCCCTGAGCGGATCAGCAACTTCGGCATGGGCATCATCTTCGAAGAGCTGATCCGCAAGTTCGCGGAAAGCTCCAACGAAACCGCCGGGGAGCACTTCACCCCGCGCGATATCGTGCATCTGACCACCTCGCTGGTGATTACCGGGCAGGACGACAAGCTCAAGCCCAACAGCATCGTCACCATCTACGACCCGACCGCCGGCACTGGCGGCTTCCTCTCCGAGGGTGACGAGTACATCCAGTCCATCAGTGAGAAAGTGACCGTATCGCTGCATGGCCAGGAACTGAACCCCGAGTCCTACGCCATCTGCAAGGCGGACATGCTGATCAAGGGCCAGGACGTTACCAACATCAAGCTAGGCAACACCCTGTCCGACGACCAACTGGCCGACAGCCGCTTCGACTTCATGCTCAGTAACCCGCCGTTTGGCGTGGAGTGGAAGAAGGTGCAGAAACAGATCACCGACGAGCATACCGAGAAGGGCTTCAACGGCCGCTTCGGCCCGGGGCTGCCGCGTGTGTCCGATGGCTCGCTGCTGTTCCTGTTGCACTTGGTCAGCAAGATGCGCGACCTGCGTGAAGGCGGCTCGCGCATTGGCATCATCCTCAACGGCTCGCCGCTGTTCACTGGTGGTGCCGGTTCGGGCGAGTCGGAGATTCGCCGTTACTTGCTGCAGAACGATTTGGTCGAAGCCATCATCGCCCTGCCCACCGACATGTTTTACAACACCGGCATCGCCACCTACGTGTGGGTGCTAAGCAACCACAAAGCCGCCGTGCGCCAAGGCAAGGTGCAGCTGATCGACGGCAGCCAGCACTTTGCCAAGATGCGCAAGTCGCTGGGCAGCAAACGCCAGTACATCACCGAGGAGCAGATCGACGAGCTGGTGCGCCTGTATGGCCGCTTCGAGGAAACCTTGCAGAGCAAGATCTTCCCGGTTGATGCCTTTGGCTACCGGCGCATCACTGTAGAACGCTCACTGCGTCTTAACTTCCAGACAAGTCCAGAGCGCATAGCCAAGGTGCTGGAAGAAAAGGTCATCGAGAAAATGATGGCTCCGGCCCGCCAGCGGCTGATCAGCGCACTAAAGGCCGTGGACGCCCGCGTGCTGCACCGCAACCGCGAGCAGTTCAGCAAGCTGCTGAAAAATTCGCTCAACGCCCAAGATGTATTCCCCAGCACACCAGAGTTGAAGGCCATCCTTAACGCTTTGAGCGAACGCGATCCTGAGGCGGATATCTGCACGGTCAAAGGCAAGGCGGAGCCGGATGCCAGCCTGCGCGACTATGAGAATGTGCCGTTGGACGAGTCGGTATACGACTACTTCGAACGCGAAGTGAAACCCCATGTGCCGGACGCGTGGATCGACGAGAGCAAGCGTGATGAGCAGGACGGCGAAGTCGGAGTAGTCGGCTTCGAGATTCCCTTCAACCGCCACTTCTATGTGTTCCAGCCACCACGTCCGTTGGAAGAGATCGACAGCGATCTGAAGGCTTGCACTGACCGGATCAAGCAGATGATCGAAGGGCTGTCGGCATGAGCTTTCCGAAGTATCCGGCGTACAGGAATTCTGGGGTTGAATGGCTAGGAGAGATCCCGGAGCATTGGGCGGTACTCACTGCTAAACGGCTATTCCGCAATGTACGAGATTCGGCTAAGCCTTGTGCTGAACAGTTGGCGGCAACCCAGGCGTATGGCGTGATTCCTCAAAAGGATTTCATGGAAAAGAACGACACTAAAGTTGTTCTGGCGCTTTCTGGCACTGAGAGCTTTCGGGAGGTGAGAGTCAACGACTTTGTGATAAGCCTGAGATCATTCCAGGGTGGCATAGAATACTCAGCATATGATGGGTGTGTTAGTCCTGCATATACAGTTCTTCGATGCAGAGATGTGGCAAATATTTTTCCTGGCTATTTCAGGTACCTGCTTAAGGCGCGCTCTTATATCTCTGCATTGCAGTCCGTAACGACGGGAATTAGAGAGGGGCGGACAATTACATATGAGCAGTTCGGCTCGTTATCTATGCCAGTTGCTCCAGTGGCAGAACAAGCGGAAATCGCCCACTTTCTCGACCATGAAACCGCCCGGATTGACGCGCTGATCGACGAGCAGCAGCGCCTGATCGAACTGCTCAAGGAAAAGCGCCAGGCCGTGATCGCCCACGGCGTCACCAAAGGACTCGACCCAACGGTGCCGATGAAGGACTCCGGAGTGGAGTGGCTGCGTGAGATACCACAGCATTGGCAGGTCGGGGCGCTAGGGTATTTTGCTGGAATTGATACAGGGGCTACCCCTGATAGAGGAACTCCCGAGTATTGGGGCGGAGATATACCTTGGATAAAGACTGGCGAGGTTAACTACGAGAATATCTTTCAGGCCGAAGAGAATATAACCCGCGAAGGCGTTAAGAATTCCGCTGCCAAGGTTGCTCCAAAAGGAACCTTGCTAATGGCTATGTATGGGCAGGGGGTCACGCGCGGGAGGGTAGCTATTTTAGATATTGAGGCAGCCTACAATCAGGCCTGCGCGGGGATCTTTGTGGGTAGTCGTATTCGCGTAGAGTATCTGCGCTTATTTTTCATTGCTGCGTATCCGCACATTCGGGATGGCGGTAACGAAACTAGTCAAATGAACTTGAGCTCTGGGCATATCGCAAAGATCAAGATTACGGTTCCGCCCATAAATGAGCAGATATCCATAGAGTATTTTCTTAATGCAGAGATGGCGAGTTTCGATTCTTTGATTAACGAAGCAGGACTGTTGGCTAATCATCTTCAAGAACGCCGCTCAGCCCTAATCTCCGCCGCAGTCACCGGCAAAATCGACGTGCACAGTTGGCAACCACCGGCCAGCACCCAAGCCCCAGAATCCGTACGCGAGGCCGTATAAATGGCGGACAGCAAGGAAGCTCAATTCCAGCAAGACATCATCGCTGCCATGATCGCCCAGGGCTGGCGTACCGGCCCAGCCAGTGGCTATGACCGGCGTACGGCGCTGTATACCGAGGACTTTCTCGGCTACTTCCAGGAAGCCTGGCCGGAGCGCTGGGACAAGTTCGCCAAGGCCAATCCGAGCAATCCGGAAGGCGTGCTGGTGCAGAAGTTGGTGCGCGAGCTGGAGCAGGATGGCACTCTCGATGTGCTGCGCCATGGCTTCAAGCTACCGGGGGTAAAGGTCGAGGCCTGCAGCTTTAAGCCCGACCACGGAATGAACCCGGACACCCTCAAGCGCTACCAGTGCAACCGCCTGCGCGTGGTGCCGGAGGTGTCCTACTCGCCGCATTACCGGGAAGGGGAGTACAACCCGCGACTGGATCTGGTGCTGTTCGTCAATGGCATTCCCACCGCCACGCTGGAGCTGAAAAGCGAGTTCAAGCAGTCGGTGGAAAACGCCAAGCGCCAGTATCGCTACGACCGCCCGGTAAAAGACCCGCTGACGCGCAAGCCCGAGCCGCTGCTGACCTTCAAACGCGGCACGCTGGTGCACTTTGCCGTGAGCCAGGATGAGGTGGCGATGACCACCAAGCTGGCCGGCAAGGAGACCTTCTTCCTGCCGTTCAACCTGGGCAGCCTCGACGGCGGTGCCGGTAACCCGCCAGCGCCGGATGACAGCCAGTACGCCACCGGCTACCTATGGCAGCGCCTGTTCCAGCCTGATGCCTGGCTCAAGGTGCTGGGCCGCTTCCTACACTTTCAGAAGACTGTGAAAGAAGATGCCGACGGCAATCGCGTTACCAGTGAAACCCTGATCTTCCCGCGCTACCACCAGTGGGAAGTGGTGAACAAGCTGATCGAGACCAGCCGAGCCGAAGGGCTGGGCAAGCGTTACCTGATCCAACACAGTGCCGGCTCCGGTAAGTCCAACTCCATTGCCTGGACGGCGCATCAACTCGCCTCGCTTTACGATGCCGAGGGCCAGCGGCTGTTCAACTCGGTGATCGTGATTACCGACCGTACCGTATTGGACAAGCAGCTGCAGGAAACCATTTACCAGTTCGAGCACGCCCAGGGCGTGGTGAAGTGCATCACCCGGGATATCGGCAACCAGAGCAAGTCTGAGCAGCTGGCCGAGGCGCTGGCCGAGCAGACGCGCATCGTCATCGTCACCATCCAGACCTTCCCGGCGCTGTTCGATGCGCTGGACAAGTACCCCAGACTGGCTAGCGGCCGCTATGCGGTTATTGCCGACGAGGCGCATTCCTCGCAGACAGGTTCATCGGCCAGCAAGCTGAAGCAGATCCTCGGGAGCGATGCACCGGATGCGGAAGAGATCAGTGCAGAGGAACTGCTGGATGCTGCCGTGGCCGCACGCGGACCGAACGAGCGCATCAGCTACTACGCCTTTACCGCCACGCCCAAGGCCAAGACCCTGGAGCTGTTCGGTCGTGAGCCTGATCCAACGCAGCCACGCGGCCCTGACAACAAGCCCGAGGCGTTCCACCTGTACTCCATGCGCCAGGCCATCGAAGAAGGCTTTATCCTCGATGTGCTCCAGAACTACGTCACCTACAGCACAGCCTGGAAGATCGCCCACCCGGACGGTGACGAGGAAGTGGACTCGAAGAAGGCGCGTATGAAGCTGGCGCGCTGGGTGCGCCTGCATCCGTACAACGTCAGCCAGAAGGTGGAGGTGATTGTCGAGCACTTCCGCGCCAATATCCGCCACCTGCTAGGCGGCCAGGCCAAGGCCATGGTGGTCACCAGTAGCCGGCAGGAAGCGGTGCGCTACCAGTTGGCGGTGCAGGCCTATGTAAAGCAAATGGGCTACAACGATGTGCATCCGCTGGTGGCCTTCTCCGGCAGCGTATTGCCGGATGGGGTGATCCCGGAGGAGGTGACGGAAAGCAGCAGCCTGCTCAACCCCGGCCTGAATGGGCGAGACTTGGCGGAAGCCTTCGATACCCAGGACTTCAACGTGATGATCGCCGCCAATAAGTACCAGACAGGCTTCGATCAGCCCAAGCTGTGCGCCATGTACGTGGACAAGAAGCTGCAGGGCGTGGACTGCGTGCAAACCCTGTCGCGCCTGAACCGTACCTTCCCCGGCAAGCAGACCTTCATCCTCGACTTCTTCAACGACGCCCAGGACATTCTCGAGGCCTTCCTGCCGTACTACACCAAGGCCGAACTGACCGACGTAACTGACCCGCAGCTCATCTATGACCTGCAGAAGAAGCTGGATGCCGAGGGTATTTACCACTGGGAAGAGGTGGCCGCGTTTGCGCTTGCCTTCTTCAATCCCAAGGCAGCCGCCAGCAAGCTCAGCTACTACTGCGCCCCGGCCAGGGAGCGCTTTGCCAAACGCTACAAGCTGGCGCAGGAATCACGCCAGCATGCGCTGAACTTCAAGCGTACCGCCGAGCAGAACGGTGACAGCCTGGGCGAGAAGAAGGCCGAGGCAGCAGTTAAGGAGGCCGGTGAGCAGGTGGATCAACTCGATCTGTTCCGCAAGAATCTGCAGAGCTTTGTGCGCCTGTACGAATTCCTCTCGCAGATCATTCCATATGAGGATCGCGAGCTGGAGCAGCTGTGCGTGTACGCCAAGCACTTGTACCCCCTGCTGCGCGTGGATCGGCTGGAGCATGAGGACGTTGATGTGGGTGAACTGCAACTTAGTCATTACCGCCTGGCAAAGCGTGCTGAACATCAGCTACGGCTGAATGAAGAGCAAGGTGTCTATGGCCTCGACCCGGCCAGCGCGTTGGGCAGCGGCAAGGCATATGACTCGGAGAAGAAGCGGCTTTCGGAAATAATCGAGGCACTGAACGATATCTTCGGTGCAGAGGTGAGTGATGAAGATCAGTTGGAGTTCCTCACCGGCATTGCCAATCGCATTAGCCGCCAGGAGGACGTGATGGCCCAGGTGAACAACCACTCGGTTGAACAGGTGATGCACGGCCTTTTTCCTAAACGCGTGCTCGACACCGTGCTGGATGCCATGACTGACCACGAGAAGCTATCGCTAGAAGTGTTGGATAGCGAAACCAAGAGCCGAGCGTTTGCGCTGGTGATTTTGAAGATGCTTACGTCGGCGGCAGGTCTCGATGAGAGTGGTTTTCGAGGCGGCAAGCAGGGTTAGACGTGACTATGGCAATTCCGGATTTTCAAGACGACCTGACGCTGCTCCTCAGCGATTGGTGCGAGCATATATAGCGGTGGTGCCGCTCGACGCAGGACGGCAATCGAAGCGTAGCAGCCGTTGGAAAGCGCGCATCTGATGGCATGATTTGGGTGCAGCTGAAATGTCACTCACGAACACAGGGGCGGATCAGCTCACGTATACTCCCCCCACTACCGCACCACCGGTAGCCCGGTTTGGAAGCCGGCAATGTCTTTGGCGGACCGCCGCCGCTCTGGCGGCTTTTTCATGTCCGAGCGCCTTTGCACGTCCCTATGGGCGGGCCTTGGCGAGGGTGCGTTCGCGCACGCCGGTTTCCAAAGACGCCGGTCTTCCAACCTTGCCTCGTGCCCGCCCACCCCATTTGGAAGTGGGGAGCGGGCTTCATCAGTCTTTGGAGCCCTTCATGCAATCCCACCCCCTCACCCAGAACCCCTGGCTAGTCGACACCGACCCCGAACACGGCTTCGTTCCCCTAGCCCCGCTCTACAACATCGAACGCGCCCGCTTCGCGATCGAGACCATCGCGCGCCTCGTCGGCAACAGCGCCGCTGAGCCTGACGCGACCGGCGCACAGCCGTTGGATGCATGGACCATCACCGCATTGATGGGCGGTGTGGAAGGCCTGTGCGCGCATGTGGGCACCTTGACCGACGCCCTGCTGGAATCCGCGCGTGCCTGCACGGATGACGCAAGCCTGGGCTGCCTTACCCACGACGCGCCCAGATCGATGCAGTAGGCCTGCTCAGACGGCTCGGGCCTGACAATGCGATGCGCATCAAGCCCCAGCCGTCACACCAGAGCCGCCAGCCAAACCGTCACCCAAGCCCTCCCCCACCCGTCGAAACGCCCGTCGATACATCATCGGGCTCGTTCCCACGATCCCCAAGAAATGCTCCCGCAGCGACACCGCTGACCCAAACCCCACCGCCATCGCGACCCTCTCCACGGGTAGGTCCGTCGTCTCCAGCATCCCCCGCGCACGATTCACCCTGGCCTGGATTACCCACTGCAGGGGACTCACCCCCAGCAGTTCCTGAAACCGCCGATTCAACGTCCTGACGCTGACCGCAGCCTGGTCGGCCAGCGCGCGCACGGTGAGGTTCTCGCCCAGCCGGCCTTCTATCCAATGCAGCAATTGCGTCAGATCTGTATGCGACGTGGGCGTTGGCCTGACGATGAACTGCGCCTGCCCGCCCGTGCGTTCCAGCGGCACCACCGCCAACCGCGCGCTATTGGCTGCGACGGCCGCGCCGTGATCGCGCTTGATCATGTGCAGGCACAGATCCATGCCGGCCGCTGCACCCGCGGATGTGAGCACCTGACCGTTGTCGACGAACAGCACGTTGGGGTTCACCTGAATCTTCGGATAGCGCTGCGCCAGCTGATCAGCGGCTTTCCAATGGGTGGTGGCCTTCAGGCCGTCGAGGATGCCGCTGGCGGCCAGGACAAACGCGCCCGTGCAGATGGAGGCAATCCGGGCGCCCGCCGCATGGGCGTGCCGAACGACGTCCACGATGTCGTTCGGCACGTCTTGCCTGGGGTCTGCCAAGCCGGGAATGACGATGGTGTTCGCCGTGCGCGCCACGTCGAGCCGCGCTCGGACGTGCAGGTCGTAGGCATGGCTCTTGACGCGCGGCCGGCTGGCGCAGACGTCGACGTGGTACGGCAAACGTCCGTCGAGCGTTTCGGCAAGCTGGAAGATCTCGCAAGGCATGGCGAGGTCGCCCGCAACCAGGCCGTCAAAGGCGAGGACGGCGACGCGGTGAGGGGCTGGCTTGGGCATGCATCAAGTTCCGAAGGGTTGGGCTGGAGGTGCGTTTGGGACGGGCGGCTGGGGCTGGCAGATCAGACGGCCGGACCCGCTTGGAGTGGCGGGGACAGGCGGATCTGGGCGGCCACGCCCGTTTGGCGCGGCAGTGGCGGCCGGATAAGGACGCCAGCCCCACTTTGGACGACCGATACCGACGGATCTGGCAATCAAACCCACTTGGCCGATTTCTTTCGAAGATTGGCATTTTGGCCAATGGCCGTCAATGCCGCCACCCCCGACAATGCGGCTGATCCCATCACCAGGCACCACCGCCATGTCCCTGAAAGACCCCGACCCCTCAACCCCTGCCCTGTTCAAATGGGCGGCCATGCTGGAAGGCGTGACGCTGCTCGTCCTGCTGGGCATCGCGGTGCCGTTGAAGCACCTGGCCGGCGTGCCCAATGTGGTGTCGTGGGTGGGGCCGGTGCATGGGGTGGCGTTCATGGTCTACCTCGCGCTGGCCTGCAATGTGGCGGCGGCGCAGGGGTGGCCGCGCAAGCGGCTGGTGTGGACGCTGGTGGCGACGGTGGTGCCGTTTGGCGGCTTTGTAATTGCGCGGTCGCTGGGCCGCACGGTGCGGGCGTAGGCGATGGCGTATCTGCTGATCAAGTCGCTGCACCTGGTGCTGGTGCTGTTCTGGGTATCGGGGATGGTGGTGCAGGCGTTCGTGCTGGCGGCGGCCGACAAGCTGCCGGGGCCGGCGCTGCCGCAGGAACTGGCGCGGCTGCGCCTGCTGCGCAAGTGGGAGCGCATGCTGACCACGCCGGCGATGGTGGGCGCGCTGGCCAGCGGTGTGTATCTGGCGACCCGCGCGGGGTGGTTTGGCAGCGGATGGCTGTCGGTGAAGCTGGCGCTGGTGCTGGCCCTGGCGGCGGTGCATGGAATGCAGGCGGGGCGGTTGCGGCGGCTGGCCGACGTGGCGGGGGATGCGGGCGACCTGGGACGCGGACGGCTGTTGCCGGTGGTGCTCACGGTGCCGGTGCTGATTGTGCTGCTGGTGGTGGTGAAGCCGTTCTGACGCTGGCCAGGGTGGGAGGGCCCACAGCCCCTGGGCTGATAGTCCGGATTCTGGAAAAAATAGGCCAATAAATCGGCAAATAGAGCGGCAAAATAACCGGAAGTTTTTTCGACGGCAGAGTGGTCAATTTCATTGAAGAATCCTGAAAATTCAATGGAATAGAGACCGGACAAATTGGAAAAAAAACCGGCAAAAGTTCAGGTGCATTTTGAGGCACCGCGTGTCGGCTCGCGATTCCGACACGAACCCCCCGCCCGAAGGCCATTCGATCTGGCCCCGCCCGGTGTTCCTGCGTAAACTCTCCGCATGCTACGCATCGAAAACCTCACCAAGCGCTACGGCGACTACGTCGTCTTCCAAGGCCTGACGCACACGTTCCCGCCGGGTTGCGTGGCGCTGTGCGAAGAAGACAGCACGGGCAAATCCAGCTTGCTGGGCATCATCGCGGGCGTGGTCGCGCCGGATGCCGGCGACGTCTGGATCGACGGCCATTCGCTGACGCACGCGCCGCAAGCGGCCCGAGCCCGGCTGGCGTATGTGCCGGACAACTGCCTGACGGCGCCGATGCAGACGGGCCGTGGCTTGCTTGCGCAGGTGGCGTCCGAGAAAGGCGTGCCGCTGGACGACGCCACGCTCGATCTGGCGCGCCGCCTGGGCCTGGAGCCGCACCTGGACAAGCGCTTCGAGCAGATGTCGACGGGCACGCGCCGCAAGGTCTATCTGACGGCGGCCAACCTGGGGCATCCGGCGGTGGTGATTGCCGATGGCGCGAGCAACGGCTTGGATACGGCGGCGCGCAATGTGCTGGCCGAGGTGTTCAAGACCTGGGCGCAAGACCGCGTGGTGTTGTTCGCCAGCCATGACCCCGAGCTGGTGCAGGCGTGTGGCGCGCGCTCGGTTGAAGTCACGGCGCTGCGCTAGCGTCAGGCGTCTTCCAGAAACCCCAACGTACGCAGCTCGGCAATCGCGCCCAGCTCTTCGTCGCGCCGCTTCTTGGGCGCGGCCAGCGACGCGGCCATCAGCATGGCGGGATGGTCTGACTCATCGAATCCCCTCAGCACGCTGTCGGCAATGGGAAAGGCCTGGGCAAAGCGTTTGTCCAGGGCCTGGTGGCCGGGATAGCGGCCTCGCTTGTCGAGGATGACCTGAGTCCGCGGATCGCGTTTGATCAGGTGCAGGGGCACGCCTTCGCAGCGCAGGCCCAGCAGCTTGGCTTCGCTGATGTCCAGGGCCCAGTCGGTGTTGGCGTAGAACGCGGCGCGGGCGGCGGCGAACTGGGCCAGGCGCGGGCCGTCTTGGCAGAAGGCTTCGGGGGCGAGGTTGAGGTTGATCTTGCCGATCTTGCCGGCCAGTGTCACGCGCCGAAAGAATGAGGCCCACACGAGCAGGATGGGGTTGGTGGACAAGTCCTGAACCACCACGTCTTCGAACACGCAGGGCATGATCATCGCGTTGACGGCGCGGCAGCCGGACAGGCGGACGTGCTGCACGCGTGACATGCGTGCGGGAATCTTCACCATCGACAGGCTGCAGTTGTCGAACGTGCAGTCGTGCAGATGCAGGTTCTGAAAATGGGATTGGCCTTTGTCATGGGCCATCTGCAATGTCGCGCCTTCGATTTTCTGCATCGTGCGCTCGCGCCTGGGTTGGATGATGTCGCCGCGGGTGCCCATGCAATGGGCCTTGGCGATCGCAGGTCACTTCGGGCCATACACGTCCCCGACGACACGGGGGGCATCGCAAGCCGCGGGTCCGGCCGCGGGCTTGCCATGCGATGGTCGCGGCTTGCCTTGCGGCTTACTTCTCGGCGTATTTCTTCTTGGCCGCGTCGTAGACGTAGGTGACCGTGTCGGCCGCGCCCAGCTGGCGGGTCTTGCCCGGCCCGGTGATCATGGTGCCGCTGGGCGTGACGGTCAGGCGGGGCATGTCGCTGCCGGCCTGCGCGGCAAAGCCCAGTTTGCCGCTGCGGGTGGCGCAAGGCATGACTTCGCCGCCGTCGCAGGCGGCGGCGTTGTCGTCGCCGGTGAGGATGCTGCCGATGTAGGTCCAGACGTGTTCCTTGACCTCGTCGCGCGGGCCGATGTTGAAGACGAACAGGGCGTAGCCTTCGAAGCTGACGCCGTTCTCGAAGCCTTCGGTGGGCACGGCCAGCACCAGCTTGCCGGCGGGGGTGCGGTATTCAAGCGGCTTGCGGCGGGTGTCGACGTTTTCGGGGCGCTCGTAGGCGCCGAACTCGCCGATCGTGAATTCCAGGCCGCGGAATTTCCAGGGGCGTTCGGGCGACGAGCCGGTCAGGGTGAAGGTGACTTCGGACAGGTTGACCTGGGTGTCGGGGCCGGCTTCTTCGATGGGCTTGCCGTACGTGGCGCGGGTGTGCCAGACAAAGCCGGTGAAGTAGCGGGTGCCGTCCAGGTCAAAGGCATGGCCGAACCAGTAGTTGACCACGCTGCCGTCGCGCATCTGATAGGTATCGGCGCCGTTGGTGTCGACTTCGTAGATGATGTTCAACACGGTGGGCGCGTCGGGCGGCGTCACGGCGGCGGCCTGGGCGACGTCCAGCTTGGTGGGGGTGGCCGGTTCGGCGGCGGTGGCGGCGGGCGCGAATACCGTGGCCAGGGTGGCGGCGCACAGGCCGGCCACGGCGGCGCGCAAGCGGCGGGTGGGGAAGCGAGCGTTCGGACGGGTTTGCATGTTGGATATCTTCTTGTCGGACTCGTGAAAAGCGCCTTGTGCTTGCCTGCCCTGGCAAGCGATTGCCGGGGCAAGCCCCTCCCGGGTGACGGCCTGGATCTTCAGTGCCGCCCGCGTCTGGGCGCAATGTGCGGCGCCATGTTAGTGGGCCGCCCGGCTACGCGTCGGACAGCAGTTTGCCAATTGTGTCGGACTGCAATTGATGAGCCTGGCTGACGGATCGCCGGGCGGCTGCCGGCCGCGGGCGTCAGCGTGCGTTGCAGCCGTGTGCGTTGCCGCGTTGTCAGGCCAGCAACGACAAGGCGTGATCCAGCGATAGCACGTGGGTGCGCGAGGCGAAGGCCGTGGCGAACAGATGCTCGTGCACGACCGGGTCCGGATCAAAGCAACAGTCCTTGACGGTGTAAAGCCGGAAGTCCGCATCACTGGCATAGGCGATGGACGACAGCATGACGCCGGTGGACGCGATGCCGGCCATGATGAGCGTATCGACGCCCTGGGCGGACAGGCGCAGTTCCAGGTCGGTGCCGAAGAACACGCTGGCGCGGTGGGCAATGATGACGGGTTCGTGGATCTGCCGCCCAAGTTCGGGCGAGATTTCGTCGTCGGTGAACAGGCCCATCTGCTTGATGCCCTGGCCGTTCTTGTTCAGCGGGCTGACCTCGGGATAGTCGGGGCTGAAGTGGATCTTGGCGAAATAGACGGCAATGCCGGCGTGCCGCGCGGCGTCGCAGAGCTGGCGCGTGTTGGCGAGCAAGGTGGGGGCAACCGACGGGAACAGCGTGGTGATGTCGGTCTGGTAGTGCATGACCAGCAAGGCGGTTTTTGCCGGTTCGATGGCGTGCTCGGCATCAGCGCGTGGCGACATGGCGGGTCTCCTCCAGTTTGTGGACATCGAGTCCCATGCGTCGACCCGACGCGAGCAAGTGGGCAGCCGCCGCTGCTCTTGCGAGAGCAGGGTCCTTGGCATGAATGGCCTGGAACAACAATTGGTGCTCTGCTTGCGCGGGTCGGGAACCGTCCGCGAGCTTGGCGGAGTTCTTCCACCCCATCTCGCGCGCTTTTAGCAACTGTCCTTCTATAAAGCTGCTGAACGCGACCAGGTAGGCATTGTGGGTGGACGCGGCGATGGCGGCGTGGAAATCCACGTCGGCTTTGGACGCGGCAGAATAATCGCCGGCGTGCCGGTCCATGCGCTTGAGGGCGTCGCGCATCCTGGCCAGATCGGACGGCTTGCGTCGCAAGGCTGCGGATTCTGCGGCGGCAGTCTCCATCCAGAATCTCATTTCGAACAGCTGGGCCTGGTCCTTGTTCGAGGATTCGCCTCTCGGCAAACGAAATACGCTGCCGGCAGGGTTGGCGGCGACGTAGGCGCCTACGCCCTTGGTCGTGACGAGGATGCCGTCCGCCTTCAATTGGGAGATGGCCTCGCGGATGACCGGACGGCTGCAGCCCAATGTCCTGGCAAGCTCCTGTTCGGCGGGAAGACGCGCGGCGGGCGCCAGCCTGCCTTCCGAGATCTCTTTCCGTATCGCGGCAATCACTTGGTCGACCAAGGTCATGGGACGCTCAATGACTTGCATGTTTCCTTCCTGAGCAGAAACCACAAAGGGGGCCCACAAGGCCGGGCAATGGCAAGGCAAAGGTCGCGCCGCGCTCACGGATTTGCCCTGGGGCAATGATATCGCTTGGGGCCGTGGCCTTAGCGTGATTCGGGTTTTCCCGAGTATCAGAATCGGACATTTCGCTATGCACGCGCATTTTTGCCTTGCTATCCTGTCTTACAGCCTTACAGCAAATCGTCCCGTCAACAGGACTTCCCGGTCGTGTCGGCGATAGCCAAAAAACACCGCCCAGGAGCCGCCCCGCATGTCGTCCCCTTCTGATAACACCGTGGCGCTCCCTCAGGCCCACGACGGCCTGCCGGGCCGTCAAAGGCTCTGGGCGGTGTCGACCCTGATCCTGGGCAGCGCAATCGCCACGCTGGACACCTCCATCGCCAACACGGCGTTGCCTACGATCGCGGCTGATCTGCGCGCAACGCCCGACGCCTCGATCTGGATCATCAATGCGTACCAGATCGCCATGGTTGCCACATTGCTGCCGTTCGCAGCGCTGGGCGATCTTGTCGGTCACCGGCGTGTCTTTCAGTACGGGCTGCTGGTATTTGTGCTGGCCTCGCTGGCATGCGGCCTGGCCGATTCCCTGCCGATGCTGGTCGCCGCGCGCGTGCTGCAAGGCGTCGGCGCATCGGGCATCCTGGGCGTCGTCACTGCGTTGATACGCCTGATCTATCCGCGCAGTCAGATGGGCCGTGCACAGGGGCTGAATGCGTTCACGGTGGCGGTCTTCTATGTCGTCGGGCCATCGATGGCCTCGGCGGTGCTGGCGGTCAGCACGTGGCCTTGGCTGTTCCTGATCAATGTCCCCTTGGGCGCATTGGCCATGGTGATGGCATGGCGGACGTTGCCGCATAACGTGCCGACTCGGGCATCTCTGGGTTTCGACGGCGTCGCCGCCGTATTGCTGGGCGCGGCTTTCGCCTTGGCGTTGCTGGCGCTGGGCGACGCGGCGCACTACGCCGGTTGGCCGCGTGTCCTGCTCGAAGCGGGAGCCGCGGCAGTATGTTGCGCACTATTGCTGCGCCGACAACGTGCGCATCCCGCCCCGATGTTGCCGATAGACCTGCTGCGCCGACCGCCGTTCGCCATGTCCGTGGCGACCTCCATGCTGTCCTACGCGGCGCAAGGGTTGGCGCTGGTTGCGCTGCCCTTTCTCTTCCAGATGGGCCTGGGGCGCTCGGGTATCGAGACCGGCCTGTTGCTGACGCCGTGGCCAATCGTCGTGGCGGTTGTCGCGCCCATTGCGGGCTATCTGTCCGAAAGCCGCCCGGTGGCGCTGCTGTGCGGCTGCGGACTGCTGGTGATGTGTATCGGCATGATCCTGGTCGCACTGCTGCCCGCCAATGCATCCGATGCCGACATCATCTGGCGGCTGGCCGTATGCGGCGCGGGTTTCGGGTTTTTCCAGGCCCCCAATCTTAAAGCCTTGACGACCAGCGCGCCGGCTGAGCGCAGTGGCGCCGCCAGCGGCGTCATTCCCACCTCCCGTTTGATCGGGCAGGCGACAGGCGCCGCGCTGGTGGCGGCATGTTTTGCCGTCGATGCGCAAGGCGCCGCCGCCGCGGCGCTATGGATTGGCGCATTGATCGCAGGCATTGCCTGCCTGGTCAGTTTCCTGAGAGTGATGGTTCACGAGTGATTCAGAAAATTCTAATTATGGCGACATCGCTTGGCGATGAACTGCCCAACGCATGGCGGGAATGCCTGGAAAACGCGCTCTGACAACGAGAATGCCTATACCTTTGGATAGCTTTGCGATGCAAACAACATGAATACTATGTGACATGCGAATGGAGAAAGTAGTCATCCCGAGCATGTGTGCAACGTTGCCGCCGGTGCCTGTCTCGCACCAACCTGCTGCGTGTCCCGCAACCAGAGAATGACGCTGACTTCACCGCGATCGTAGTCTCGTCCCGGCACGGACAGCGTCGCGCGTTGTCACGCCCTTCAAGGGCGCGCGTGGTGGGCGACGTTTGCTCCAAGAAATCAGCCGGTCTATGTGAAAGAACGTTGCATCGCCACGATGCTTCTCCAGTTACCCACGGAGCTACACATGAATCGAGTGCGTCATTCCGGCATACAACATCCGGCACCCTACTTCAACGAAGCGGAAGGCTTGAAGAGAAAGGCCAAGATCGACCGCTATCTGGACCAGAAAATGGAGGAGTGGCGGCAGACCATTCCCTATGCCTCACATATGAAAGACTCCAGCATCAACATGGCGTACTACCGTCGCACGTTGATCGAGCACATCTGGCGCATTCGCCTGTCGCGCGTCAGCCAGTCCAAGGCCATCTACAAGATTGCCCAGATCTCGCCGTCGGCCGCGCAGGATTATGCGCATTACCAGGCTGACGAAATGCAGCATGACAAACTGTATATCCATGACTGCGAAGCGGCGGGCGTGACGATGCAGGAGGTCATGAAGACGGAGCCTTATCTGTCGACGCGGCTGTTCGAGGGGTTCTTCTACTACACCCTGGAACACGAGCATCCCATGGCCCCGGTGGTGTCCAACTACCTGGTGGAATACACCCAGGCCAAGCTGCAGCCGGACATTGTGAAGAACCTGCGCTCCACGCTGGGCCACGAAATGGTCAAGGGCCAGGAAGCCCATCTGACCGTCGACACGCGCGACGATCATTCCATGGAAATGTGGAAGATACTCAACCAGCTCATTCTCAGCGAGGACGACTACAACGCCGTCTTCAAGTACATCGACGACGTCCAGGCCATCCTGGCGATGTTCTTTCGTGAGATCTACGAAGACACGGTACAGAGGCCGGCGGAGAAAGCGGTGGCCTGATACGGCACCCGCTGCATAGTTCATGGCCGCCCGGCAGAGGGCATGCGGGCGCGGCCAGCGCTTTCACGATTCTGTGGGCGTCAGATCCGGTATTGCCGGACCTGCCCAGCTTTCAACTTACGTGGAGAACGTATGTACCTGCGCGTCGAACCGATCAAGGAACTGGGGACCCAAATGAGCGTCCCGGCGTCCAAGCCCGAAACGCAGCGCGCGATTCTGGCAGCCACGCTCGCGGATGGAACCTCTATCATCCGCAACGACTTGCGTTGCACCGAAACCGAGACCATGAAGATCGCGTGCCGGCAACTCGGCGCACGCATCGAGGAAGCCGACGGTGCCTTGTACGTGACCGGAACGGGCGGCCAGTTTGCCTCCAATGTCGAAGTGATTGACGCCAAAGGTTCAGGTCTGGTGTTACGCACAATGATGGCGTTGAGCTGCATGAAGGCCACCCCGACCATCCTGACCGGCGACGCGACTTTACGTGGTCGCGTGATGCTACCCCTGTTCGATGGCCTGCGACATCTTGGTGCGAATTTCACCTATCTCGCCGATGAAGGCAAGGCACCTGTGATCAACTGGGGCGGGTCTCTGACGGGCAAGCACTGCGGGCTGGCCGGGAACATCAGCTCGCAGTTCATCACAGCGATGCTGATGGCTGCACCGCTTACGCGGCACGGCGTCAGCCTGACCGTCACGCCACCGGTATTGTCGCAATCCTACCTGGCGCAAACGGTGGACACCATGCGCCAGTGCGGCCTTGATGTCCACGTCGACACCGATTACACGCAATACGTCGTAGCACCTGGCACCTATCGCCCATTCGAAGCGCGCATCAATGCGGACTACACGTCACTGTCCTATCTGTTGATGGCGTGCGCGATCTTCCCAGGCCGCTACCGCATCAGCGGTGTGCAGCCAGAAACGCTGCAAGGCGAAAAGCTCTTTGCCGGCATCGTCCAGGCGCTGGGCGTGCGGTTGCGGTACGACGATGCCGACAAGCTGCATGTGGATAGCGGCGGCGCGCGGCTGGAAGGCAACTACGCCTTCGATGTCAGCCACGGCCCGAACATCATTCCGACGCTGGTCGCACTGAGTCTCTTCGTGCGCGGCGCGTTTACGGTGACGGGCGGTTCCGTGACACGTTTCCATAAGTCGTCGAGGGTGGAGTCAATGATCGGTGAGGTTCGCAAGCTCGGCGCCGACATCGAAGTGCTCTACAACGCCGAGGGCCATGTCGACGGCTTCGTCACACGCGGCCGGGCCAGCTATGGGGGCGGCGTAGCCCTGAGCAGTCGAGGCGATCATCGCAACTTCATGTCTCTGTTCGTCGCGTCGTTGCGTTGCGAACAGGCCTGCCACCTGGACGGCTACGCGGACGTGATCTGTTCCTTTCCGGATTTCATCGATCAGTTCCGCAGTCTGGGTGTTCAATGCGCGACGGTCACGCAGTACTACCTGGAAGCGACTGATGAATAGTACGCCGCAGGCGCCACGCCGGTGCCTGCGATCCGACTGAAATGTCGCAAAGGCGATGCAGGAGATAAATGTGGCTGGGAACATCAAGCTTCATACGCGCAGGACGTCCCAAGATGCGCCTGGCGATCAGACCGGGCCAGGTGGCGTCAGCGAAGCCAGGCCACATTTTCCTGCGCCGCGGGCGTTGCACGCTAGCGGCTCGAGTCTGGACAAGGCGTGCCGCCATGACGGGGGGATGTCCTATATTTCCTTGTCGTCTCGCCAGCATGAGATTCTTCAACACATCATCGACGGTCACCAGAACAAGACCATCGCGGACCTGCTCGGCATTGAGCTGGTGACCGTCAAGATGCACATCGGCCTGCTGTTCAAGAAGCTCGGTGTGACCAACCGGACCATGGCGGCGGTACGAGGTGTTGAACTGCAGCACGCTGCGGAAAGCATGGCTACGCGGCGGCGTGGCGCGCGCTTTAAGGGGCCGAAGCTGCGGCAAGGGACCAACAAGTAAGCATTGCCTGCAGTGGTACGCACCAGAATGCGAGGCCGGCCATGAACCCCGAGCCGGACCCGGTGGGCGCCCGGCGCGCCCCACCTTGGCAAGGGGCGCTATGCGGCCGCAGCGACTGCGGCCGCCACTGACGGCATGACCTGCTCATCGAAGATATCAGGGATGATGCATCCCGCATCCAGCATGGCGCCATCGACCAATCCGGCCAAGGCATAGACCGCGGCACATTTCATCGCGTCGTTGAAGCGCGATGCGCCGCTGTCGAGCGCCCCTCTGAACAGACCGGGGTATGCGAGGCCGCCATCGATCTGGTTCGGCAGGTCGCTGCGGCCAGTGGCGACGATGGCGGCCAGGCCTGCGGTCTCGCTGGGAAGAATCTCCGGGTTGGGATTGGCCAGTGCAAACACGATGGGATCGCGCGCCATGCGCGCCAGGTCTTCCTGGGTGATGACGCCCGGCCCCGATACGCCCAGGAAGACATCAGCACCTGCCATCACGTCGCGCAAGGTGCCGGTCTCATGCAAGGGGTTGGTATGTGCCGCAAACCAGGCCTTGGACGCGTTCAGGTCGGTGCGGTTGCGATGTATGGCGCCGGCGCGGTCGCAGGCGATCAACCGTTTCACCCCCAGGGCCAGGAAAATCTTGGCGCAGCCCGTTCCCGCGGCACCGGTGCCCACCATGACCACCTTTATCCTATCCAGACGCTTGCCGACCCGCTTGAGGGCATTGATCAGCGCGGCGCCTGCCGAGATGGCGGTGGCATGTTGGTCGTCGTGCAGAACCGGAATCTGTAACTGCCGCTGCAATTGGTCCTCGATCTCGAAACAGCGGGGTGCGGATATGTCTTCAAGCATGATCGCTCCGAACCCAGGGGCAATCCGCCGTACGGTGTCGATGATCTCGTCGGTGCGCTTGGTATCCAGGCAGATCGGCACGGCATTGATGCCCGCGAACCGCTCGAATATCAGTGCCTTGCCTTCCATGACGGGCAGTGCCGCCTTCGGGCCGACGTCGCCGATGCCGGACACTGCCGTGCCATCGGTAACGATGGCCACGGTATTCTGGCGCATCGTATAGCGCGACAGCAGCGCGGGATTGCGCTGAATGGCCGACGCTACATAGGCGAAGCCTGGCGTATATAGCAGCGCCAGGTCTTCCCGGGATTCGATGCGCTTGCGACCGCGAATTTCGAGCTTGCCGCCCAGATGGGCGTCGAATGCCGGGTGGGTCAGGTCTTGTAGCGCAAGCGATGAATCAATCATGAGTTCCCCCTGAGCGCGGTCGTTGCAAGGCGTTTGTGACTTATATGCCTTGGTCGGCAAGATAGGTAATGCTGAAGTTCTCGTCGGACTGCCGGTCGATGGATTCGATCGCGGCCGGCAACGAGGCACGGTCGACCTGCCAAAGCGCATCCATGACGCAAATGGCGCGATCGGAGTCTTCGAGGCGCGTGCCGGGCGTGACATGGAATTCCAGCAGATCTGGCGTTTGGCCATGCATGGCGTAGTCGATGGAGTTCACGGTTCTGCCTTTTTCTCCGTATTTGCTGACGAATACGACTGCGCGGCGGTCGTCCTGACCCAGCCGGTCCAGTTGCGTCACGGTGTCGGCATGCGCATGAAATGCCGCAATGGCGCTTGCCCCCCGGGCCAGCAACGTGCGCAGCCACAGGTCCAGAATGGACGCGCCGGTGGCGCGCTCGGTGCTGGCGTTGATCAGGCTGCCTCCCATGCGAGGGTTGATCTCGATGATCTCCCACCGCTTCCTGGACTCCCAATACTTCATCTCGACGTGGAATGCTCCCTGCGTCAGGCCCATTCGAACCAGGCATTCGGACACGAAGCGCCCGCCTTCCCGCAGCGTGTCGGCCGATAACGAAACAGGAGGGGATATCGACATGCTCTCCAGCGTCGTCCTGCGCAGTCGCTCGACCCGCGCCTTCTCATGGATGCAGATGACGCGGGGCTGGCCCGCCGCGACGATCTCGTAGCTGAATTCCGGACCCTCGATGTATTCCTCGGCGAAGAAGTCGTACTGGCCCATGAAGATGGCCGCCAGTTTTCCATCCTTGACCATCTGCGCCTGCATGGCCGGAACATCGTCGAGGTCTTCCCGGTGTTCAAGGATGAAGCAACCGAAGGACGCAGCGCCGCGCACCGGTTTGATGAACCACTTGCGGTCTTTTTCCAGGCCCGCGGCATCGGCGCTGCAGCCCGCCGGAATCAGGTGGCAGGCGGCCGTGCTGAGTCCCTGCGCCAATAGAAACTCGCGGCAGTGATGCTTGTGCAGCGCTCGTACGAGCGCTGCCGGTGGCACGTCGGGTGCGCCGAACTGCTGGTTCAGTTCCGCCATGAAGACGCGGTAGCCTTCGAAGGTGGCAATGGCGGCCTGCGGCCTGTAGCCGTGCTGCTCCAGTTGGGCCACTGCCGCAGAAACTTCCCGGCGCGACAATTCAGCGTTATCACTGACGATCCAGGCGTCCAGCAGCCGCGTGTTGCGTTCCCATGTCGCCATGTCCGCGGGTTGCGAGCTGATGGCGACCAGGGCAATATCACGGGCCGTCATCAGCTCGCGCAACTCGGCGATGAAGGAGTTGCCTTGGTGCATCAGGAGCAGCACGGCGTCCTTCATGGTTGGGCCTCGGTCATTTGATTGCGAGGTTGCAAGGTGCTCTGATAGGCCTGCAGAGCATCCACCAGCGCGGCAGCGCCCTCGCGGCAGGGGTCTACCACGGGCAGGCCGGTTTCCTGCTCGAGTTTCCTGACCTCCTTGCGGTAGTCCTCGTCGCTGAATCCGGCGCTGTTGACGCTGACGGCCACGACTTTTGCCGGTCTTTCAAAGATAGTCAGTTGCTCGTTCAGGCGGATCAATTCCGGAATCGGTCGCAGCGGGGTATTCCAGACCTTGGTGCGATCCAGCCCCAGCCGGTGGCAGAACACCAGGGCATGCGGCAACCCGCCGTGCAAGAGCGCCAGGGCGATGCCACTGGCGCCAATGTGATTCAGTGATCCTTGGCCTTCCAACACGACCCAATCGTTGCCCGCTGCCGCATCCAGAACGACCTTTTCCGCCGCGCCGGCGACGAAGTCGCTGGGTATGCAATCGACCACGATGCCGGTGCCTGAGATCAGCATGCCCGTCTGGCCGGTGGCTGCAAAGCCGGTTGCGATTCCACGGCGCTGGGCCTCCCGGGTGATTTCCAGGCCGGTGGTCTTTTTGCCGATGTTGGAATCGCTGCCGCAGGTGTGCACGACGAAGCATGGCAAGTCCAGCACCCGCGCCTTGTTCAGTTCGAGCGGCACAGGCTCTTTGGTTTCCCAGATCGTGATGCCGCCCTTTTCGGCTGCCTGCATCAGGTCGGCGTCGGCGCGCAAGCGGAAATGGATGCAGTTGATGATGTGAACGCCGTTCTGCATAGCCGTTTTGATCGGCGCCTTCCAACCGGGAGGCAACTGGGCGGAATGCAACCCTTTGCCGATCAGCAACACTTCGGGCTTGAGCGCCAATGCACTTTCGATGTCCTTGACGATCGGGATGTCGCCGCCCCAGCCGATGACGTCCTGCACGCGCTTGCCTGCCTGCGTGCTGTCGATGACGGCCAGGCAGTTTTCCGGCCGAAAGCGCAGGAACGATGCAGCGACTTTGCTGGTGAACAATCCGAAGCAGCCTTCCGCGAAGACGACGCAGGGCTTGGCGAGCAGTTCGGCGTGAGAAAGCGTCTTCATGTACATCTCCCAAAGCAAAGGTGATTGCCGGCGCGAGCGCTCAGGCAGGTAGGGTTTTCAGTACGTACTGTTGTTTGATCGCATCGATCGCGGCCAGCACCTGGTGTTCATCGTCCCCTTCCACGAGGAACCGACCCCCTTGCATATGGGTGTATCCGCCGCCGGTGTCCTTCAGGTACTGATCGGCGACGGGAATCAGCTCGCGATACAGGCCGGGAACGATTCCGATCAACGAGTTGGCCGACAAGACTTTTCGCGGCAACGGACGGGGCCGGGGAAAGGTGATCCAACCGGCAACCCTGGATGTGGACGCCCCGCGCGGCTTGACGGTTCTTCCGAGCATCACGTCTATCCAGAGTTGGAACAGGTTGACGCCAAAAGCGCGATGGATCGTATAGGGCACATCGGCGCCCGGTACGCGCGCACCGACCTCCAGGAAAATCAACTCGCCTTCGCGGTGGAACAGTTCCAGGTGAAACGCGGAGCCGCGCAATTCGAGCGCCTGCAGGCAGGCCAAGGCAAACGTCTTGCACGATCGGGAAAGGGGTGTGTCTTGCTGGATGACCGAGCCCAGTGGCTGGCTACTGTTTTCGAAATCCAGGCAAGACGAGATATAGCGACTGACGCAAATGAAGGGGCAATCTCCCGCCAGGTCAATGACGCCGTCGACATGCAGGATCTCGCCATCGATGTATTCCTCGATCTCGTTGCCGGCCAGGTCATCGGCCCGCAACAACGGCTCGAGTTCTGCTAACGAATCGATTCTGCGTACGCCTTTGCTGGATGCGCCGCGTATGGGCTTGACGATCATCGGAAAGCCCAACGCGATGGCATGCCTGATCACCTGCTTGGGGCTTTGACACCCATACCATTGGGGCACCCGCAGATTCGCCGCGCGCAGTATGCTTTTCATGGTGGTCTTGTCACGGAAGCGGTCCGCCTGCTCGGGCGTATGGCCGGCAATGCCCAGCTGCAACCGGATCTGCGCCGCCGTATCCAGCAGATACTCGGAACAGGCAAATACATGGGTGATGGGGCCATGCGTTGCCGCCAGATGCCGGGCGTGCGTGATGGCTTCGACGGCGTCGCCGATATTCTCGACCACCCGCATCCGGGTGGCTTGCCTTGGCGTCGGCAAGCCGATTGCCCCTTCGGCATCACACAAGTAAGACACGTCGCAATGCGCCGGGATGATCTGGTCGTAGCGGCATAGCTCGTGGTCCCACTTTGGGCCGCCCCGGTGTTGGGGCCATCGATTCAGCACCAGGATATGCGGTTTCACGCCCTCTCCTTTTGTTCAATTGCCGGGATTCAGACGTGAGTCGCGTAGCCGCTGGCGGGCGTGTGCAGATCTTCCTTGAGCAGATGCTCACCTTGCTGCAAGGCATAGAGCGAGTTGAATGCCTTGGCGGCGATCGGCAGCGGATAACGACCGCCTTCAACGGTGACTTCGGCGCGGTGATGGCCGCGCAGCAGATAAACGTCTGGTTCGTTGTGTGCGGCGTGCGGTCCGAAATAAATCGGCAGCGCATCGGCGGCACGGTAAGCGGGGATGAAGACGCGGCGGTATTGGTCCGATCGATTGGCGTCGGACCGGTGCAGGACTTTGCAATGCAGGAACACGACCGTGCCGGCTTTGCCTTCGGCCAGCACTTCGGGGCAGCTTGCCGGAAGATTCGACGGACTGACCTTGCCGCGGAAGGCGCCGTTCTCGGTGTGATCGTAAAGGGACGCCTTGTGCGAACCCGCCAGCAGGCGCAGACAGCCGTTGTTCTCGGTGGCGTCGTCCAGATAAGTCAAGCACGCAACGAGCTTGGAATTGGTGTGCGGGTAGTACGAGAAATCCTGGTGCCACTCTACCGGCGAGCCGACGCGCGGTCCCTTCATATTCAGCTTCGCGTGGTGAAAGACGATGTCGGGTCCGATCAGGGATTCCAGGCGGTCGAGCAAGCGCGCGTCTTCCTGGATGGTGCGGAATGTCTGGTGTTTCTTGGAGGGTTGCCAGATTCGCCGAATGACCTTTTCATCGCTGGGTTCGAGCTCGGCGATCTGCCGCAGGTCGGTGACGTTGGAGATGATGGCTTCAACCGCGGTGCGCATGGATGCGACCGAGGCAGCATCGAACAATTCTTGCACTACAAGGAATCCGTCGTTCTGGAAAGCGGCGACTTCTTCACTGGACAGGTGATATGGCATGGGCAACTCCCGAATCGGATAGGAAGCAACGCAGAAGGCGATGCTGTTCCTTGAGTGCCCATCATATCGACGGGTTTTCCAGACAAATAGATAGACGTAGGTATAGCTGGGCTATCGATCGGTTTGATCGGCCACCACCCGCGCCACGGCTGTCAACGACCGCCGCAACTCATCCAGCCCGACCGACCCCAGCGCCAGGCGGATGGCGTGCGGGACGTGCGAGACGGCGAAGGGATGCGCGGTAGAGACCGAGATCCGCTCACGCATCAAGGCCATCGCGATGGCGTCGGCGCGCACCTCTTGGGCCAGCGGCAGCCAGACGAAGTAGGACGTGGGGTGGCTGACCGGGCCAAGCCCGTCCAGGATGTCGGCGGCGATGCGCTGGCGCTGCGCGGCGTCGCGCCGCTTCTCGGCTTCCAGCCGCGCGACCGTGCCGTCTTCGATCCAGCCGCAGACGATGGCCGTCATGGTGGCGGGCGTGTTCCAGGTGGTGGCGCGGATGGCGCGTTCCAGCGTCGGCACCCAGGCAGGCGGCGCGCTGATGGCGCCCACGCGCAGGCCCGTGGCCACGCTCTTGGACAGGCTGGACACGTACAGCGTGGACTCGGGGACCAAGGCCGCCAGCGGAAGCGGCGCAGGTTCGGCCAGAAAGGCGTAGGCGCCGTCCTCGATCAATATCAATCCCTGCCGGCGGATGATCGCCGCCAGCGCCTCGCGCCAAGCCAGGCTTGTGACCCAGCCCAGCGGATTGTGCAGGGTCGGCATGGTGTACACCGCCCGCACGCGCCGGCGGCGGCACAGGTCCGCCAAGGCATCCAGATCCATGCCGTCCGGCGTGGCCGGCACGGGCGCCAGTTCCAATCGCGAGAATTCCGCCGCCAGCTTGAAGCCGGGGTACGTCAGCGCGTCGACGGCCACCACGTCGCCGGGTTCGAACAAGGCCATCGCGGCGATGGTCAAGCCATGCTGCGCGCCGCTGACCAGCAAAGTCGAGTCCGCAGATGCCGGTACGCCTCGGGCCGCCATATGGGCTGCCGCGACTGCCCGTTCGGCATCGCTGCCGCCGTGGGGCCGATAGCGCAACAGCGCGTCGGCATCGCCCTTGGCGGCTAGCCGGCGCAGCGCGGTGCGGTACAGGTCGGATTGGCCCGGCAGGGTCGGGGAATTGAAGGTGAGTTCGGTGGTGTCGTCGTTCCAGGCGCGCAGGTCGATGCCGTGGCCGCGCGGCAGCGCTTGCCTGACGAAGGTGCCGCGGCCGGATTCGCCGCTGACCAGCCCCATCGTTTGCAGCTCGGCATAGACGCGGGTGGCGGTGGCCAGCGCCAGGCCTTCGCGGGCGGCCAAGTCGCGGTGCGTGGGCAGGCGCGTGCCGGGGCGCAGGCGGCCGGCGCGGATGTCGGACGCCAGGCGATCCACCACTTCTTTGTAGCGGGACAGAGGCATGGAAAAGCGTATCCATGACGATTATTTGGATGCGCTGATTATCGGGCCTAGGATGGCGTTGCACAACGCACGTGGCGACGTGCATCCCATCGTCAGCGTCAGTGGTTCTCAATCATGGATTTCAGTTTTCAGGTCATCGCGGTATCCGTCCTCGCGGTCGGCGTCATCGGCTTCATGAAGGGAGCGTTCGGCGGCGGCTTTGCCATCATCGGCATTCCGCTTTTGGCGTTGGTGATGGATCCGATCAAGGCGGGCAGCCTGCTGGCGCCGATCTTCGTGGCGACCGATTTCTACGCGTTTCGCTATTGGCGTCCGCGCACGTGGTCGCGGCCGGACCTGGCGTATCTGGTGCCGGGGTTGCTGGTGGGGGTGTTGGCGGGCTATTTCGTGCTGCGCCACGTGAACCGGCATTTCGTCGAGATTCTCATGGCGGTCACCACCATGCTCTTTGCCTGGCTGTGGTGGCGCGGCGGGGCCGTGGTGACTGCTCGGCCCAGGTCCAGGAACAAGGCCTTGCTGGCGGGCGGTGCATCCGGCGTCACGACCATGGTGGCGCACTCGGGCGGGCCGCCGCTGGCCATGTACCTGTTGCCGCTGGGCCTGTCCAAGGAGATGTATGGCGGCACGACCAGCATGTTCTTCACCCTCGGCAACCTGCTCAAGGCAGGGCCTTGGCTGGCGGTGGGGGAACTGACGGCGGGGTTCTGGGGGCTAGTCGCGATCTGCCTGCCCGCGGCGTTTTTTGGCGTGTGGGCGGGGTGGCGGCTGCACCATCGGCTGAATCAGGCGCAGATGGTGCGGGCTTGTTATGGCTTGCTGGTGGTGACGGCGACGAAGCTGTTGTGGGATGGGGTGGCGGGGGCGATGAGTTGGGGATAACTCGGCGTGTAATATCCACGCACGATTTTCTGAATGCCATCACGGAACCGACATGGAACTGAACCTGCCCGGCAAGTTGCAAAAGGCCCTGGAGCGCGAGGCGCAAGACGCCAATCGCACACTGCATGCTCACCTCGTCAGAAAGCTCGAAGGCATCACCCCGCCGATCGAAGCCATCGACCCACGCCCGCTGCATGCCAATCTGCCTCGCCTGGTGGATTACCTGGGCCGCATACCGGGCGTACGTGTGGCGTCTTCCGAAGTGCAGCCTGACGCATACTGGTGGGTCAAGCTGACCATCGAGCCGGGGCATCCCCTGGCCTGGCGCGTGGTGCAGGAACTGGGCTTTGTACTGAACTACTTTTCGGTGCAGGAAAAATTACCCACCGTGTTCAAGCCGGTTTCGCCACCGCCGTATCTCAATGGCGGACCGGAAGAGCATCTGGCGTGGGTGATCGAATCCACCTGGAATTACATTGATCCGGGCTGGATCGCCCAGACGCTGGAAGGATCTCTGCCCCGGCCGGTGGATGATGCGCAGTCGTGGGACGAACAGTAGGTGCGGGTGTTGCTACGAGGGTCGACCCGCGTCGATCCATCGCTGCACTTGCTCCATCGGTAACCTGTAGCGGGCGCAGTTGTGCAGACCCAGCACGCGCAGCTCTTGCGCCAGCAGCGGACGGAAGGCTTGTGCATCGTCTTCGGACAAGCCCAACGCCGCCATGGCGGCATCAATCGTTTCGCGTTCACGGACCACACGGCTGATCGCTTCGTTCAGTTGTTCCCGAAAGCGTAGCCGTACGGGATCGGGCACTCCCACGGCGTCCAGCTGTATGGCGTACTTGCGGATCGAGCGCCGATACGCCCAGATGAAGAGATCCGCGGCGAGCGACACGTCGCAGTCTTCGTAGACGCCCATCATGGCGTAGGCATAGTCTTGCGCCTCTACGTCCAGAAAGGACAGTGGCGCGCAGTTGTAGAGCATCAGCGGAATGTTGGCCGACAGACGACTCGTGCGCTTATTGCCATCCTCGAACGGTTGCAGATAGGCGAGGTTCACCCAGAGAAAGAACGCCGCCTCTACCGGGTTCTTGATCAGCCGCGCCTTTTCGACAATGAGATCGAACATTTCCTGCAGCAGCATCGGCGCCTGCAACGGCACGTAGGTGGTATCGCCGATGTTGACGACGGTCTGGCGGATGCGGCCCAGGCCTTCGGCATCGGCCAGCAGATCCTGCATCAGCAGCGCGTGCAGATTGCCGATCACGGCCGGCGTCAGGCCGTATTGGGGCACGGCATCGACCATGAATTCGATTGCCGCCTTGTGGTTGAGCAGCATCACCGCATCGGGGTCGTCGCCAGCGGCTCCTCGTTTGAAGAGTTCTTGCGTGGCCAGCAGTGAATAGCGGTTGCCTTCCAGGCGTGACGATGACCAGGACAGGTCGAGCAGCAGCGGCTCAAGTACCTTGCGCGCGTAGGTGCCGGCCGGTTGCCGACCGCGCATTCTGCCTTCATCGGCCAGCGCCTGGGCCACGGCCGGGGATAACAGCGCGCTCTGGTTCGGAACATAGTCCTCTACGAATGCGCGTTGGTATCCGGCGGGTGCACGGGCGGCGAGGGGTTGCTGGAGCCGGGCCAACAACGCTTGGCCATTGTTGGACCAGCGCACTGTGTCAGCCTCGGTTGTGGGACTGGCGGGTGAGGCCTCAGCGCCGGTCGCCGAGGTCGAAGGCGCTTCCACGATTCGATAGCGTGTCGCGCGGGTCTGGCCGTCGCGAAACACCAAGCCCGCCTTGATCAGGGCATTCAGTTGCCGCTTGGCGGTGGACCAGCTGACGTTGATCTTGTCGGCGATCTCGCGCGAACCGAGCCCTGGCGAAGCCGCCTGCCGCTGGTCAAGGAGAAGCTTGAGGATGTCTTCGCGGTCGGTCATGGCAAAGGCCTGGGATTGGAATCAGCTTAATTTAGCTCAACTTAGCTCATTTCAGCTCACAATTTGAGCTGAAATGAGCTAAAAGGGGTAGGATTGGGCTGATTCGAACCGACTTGCCCCCTCACTTCCCCCCCGTCGCATCCAAAAACGTCCCCGTCACAAACGACGCTTCCGCGCCCGCCAGCCACAGGATCGCCCGCGCCACTTCCTCGGGCTGACCGCCGCGCCCCATCGGGATCGAATCCTTGACGCGGTCCACCCTGCCCGGCTCGCCGCCGCTGGCGTGCATCTCGGTGTAGATGTGTCCGGGGCGCACGCAGTTCACGCGGATGCCTTCGCGCGCGACTTCCTTGGCCAGGCCGATGGTGAAGGTTTCCAGCGCGCCTTTGGATGCGGCGTAGTCGACGTATTCATTGGGGCTGCCCAGCCGCGCCGAACCTGATGACACGTTGACGATGGCCCCGCCCGCGCCGCCGTGGCGGTGGGACATGCGCTTGATGGCCTGCTGGGCGCACAGGATGGGGCCGATGGCGTTGACGGCGAAGATGCGTTGCATGCGTTCGTAGCCCAGGTCTTCCAGCCGTGACTGCTGCGCGATGATGCCGGCGTTGTTCACCAGCACGTCGAGGCGGCCGAATTCGCGGTCGATAGCGGCGAACAGCTGGGTGACCTGTTCGGGGTCGGCGCTGTCGGCGCGCACGGCCAGGGCGCGGCGGCCATGGGCTTCGATGTGCGCGGCGACGTCATGCGCGGCGGACGCGTTCGAGACGTAGCTGATGGCGACGTCGTAGCCCTGTTCGGCGGCCAGGCGGGCGGTGGCGGCGCCCACGCCGCGGCTGCCGCCAGTGATCAGGATCAACGGGGCCTGGGTAGTGGCTGTCATGGCAAGAACCTCGGGGAATGATGAAACAAGGCATAGCGCCGAAACGGACCGCGCGCGGCCGGCCTGCGCCTGCAAAGGGATGGGATGCCCGGACATAGAATAATGCGTTTGAAGCGATGCGTTGGCGCCGGCACACGGCGCAACAAGTCTGACCCGCCATAACGGAGCGCTCTATGTTCAACCCCGCGCAGATCCTGATCCTTACCGGCCCGCCCGGCGCGGGCAAGACCACGGCCGCGAGCCGGCTCGCGCAGCGGCCCGGCTGCCCCAAGGTGCATTTGCACGCCGATGACTTCTGGCACGCTATCAAGGCCGGCGCGATTGCGCCGTGGCAGGCGGATGCGCACGAACAGAACGCGGTCGTGATCGACGTGCTGGCGGGGGCCGCGGCGCGGTACGCACAGGGCGGCTATTTCGTGTTGCTGGATGGCATTGTGGGACCGTGGTTTCTCGATGCCTTTCGCCATGTGCCGTGCGTGGTGCACTACGTCGTGCTGCGCCCTGCGCTGGACGAGGCGATCCGGCGCTGCCGCGATCGAGGGGGCGATGCGTTGTCCGACCCGGGGCCGATCACGGCGCTGCATCAGCAGTTTGTGCAGTTGGGCGCGCTGGAAGGCCATGTGTTGCCGGTGGCCGCGCTGGACGTCGCTCAAACCTGCGAGGCAATCAGCGGCGCAGTGCAGAGCGGCCGCTTTCGCCTGCCATAGGTCTGGCGCGCCAGGTTTCAGGCCTGGATCTCGGGCAACGCAGCTGCCTGATCGCGTAGCACGAACTTTTGTATCTTGCCGGTGGCAGTCTTGGGCAAGGCGCCGAACACGACGGAGCGCGGCGCCTTGAAGCGCGCCAGATGTGCACGGCAGTAGTCGACGATGTCTTGCGGGCTGCTGGTAGCGCCGTCTTTCAGCGTGACGAAGGCGCAGGGGGTTTCGCCCCAGATCGGATCAGGCCGGGCCACGACGGCGGCCTCCAGCACGTCGGGGTGGCGATACAGCACGCTTTCGACTTCGACGGTCGAGATGTTTTCACCGCCCGAGATGATGATGTCCTTGATCCGGTCCTTGATCTCGATGTAGCCGTCGGGATGCACCACGGCCAGGTCGCCGGAATGAAACCAGCCGCCGGCAAAGGCTTCGGCGGTGGCGGCGGGATTGCGCAAGTATCCTTTCATCAGCGTATTGCCGCGCAGCACGATTTCGCCCAGCGAGGCGCCGTCGGCCGGTACGGGCTGCATGTGGGCGTCGACGACCTGCACCGCCTCGACGTTCAGTTTGCGCACGCCGATGCGGGCTTTGAGCGAGGCGCGTTGCTGCAGGGGAAGATCGTCCCATTCGTCGTGCCAGGCGCAGCTGATGGACGGGCCGTAGGTTTCGGTCAGGCCATACAGATGGGTGACGCCGATGCCCAGTTCTTCCATGGCCTCGATGACCGCGGCGGGCGGCGCGGCGCCGCCGGTCATGGCCTGTACGCGATGCGCGGCGCGGTGACGTACCGAGGCGGGGGCGTTGATCAGCATGTTCAGCACGACCGGCGCGGCGCAGAAGAAGCCGACGCCATGGCGCCGGATGGCGTTGAAGATGGCGGCCGGCTCGACGCGCCGCAGGCAGACGTTGGTGCCTGCCAGCGCCGCGAGGGTCCACGGAAAGCACCAGCCGTTGCAATGGAACATCGGCAGGGTCCACAGGTAGGCGGCGTGCGGCGGCATGCCGCAGGACAGGACGTTGCCGGTGGCGTTCAGATAGGCGCCGCGGTGGTGGTAGACGACCCCCTTGGGGTTGCCGGTGGTGCCCGAGGTGTAGTTCAGGCACAGGCTGTCCCATTCGTCTTGCGGCGCTTGCCAGGGGGCGTCGGCCGGCTGGGCGGCGAGCCAGGCTTCGTATTCGGCATCGCCCAGGGTGCCGTGGGGGCCGGGGTATTCGCTGTCCTGGATGCGCACGGTGCGGGGCGGGGCGGCAAGCTGCCCCAGCACTTCGCGCACCAGGTCGGCGTATTCGCTGTCGAACAGCAGGACGCTGGCACGGCCATGTTGCAGGATGAAGGCCAGCGTAGCCGCATCCAGCCGGGTGTTCAGGGCGTTGAGCACGGCGCCGGCCATGGGCACGCCGAAGTGGGCCTCGTACAGGGCCGGCACGTTGGGCGCCAGCACGGCCACCACATCGCCCCGCTGTACGCCCCAGGCGCTCAGCGCCGCGGCCAGTTGGCGGCAACGGTCGTAGGTGGCGCGCCAGCTTTGCCGGTGGTCGCCATGCAGCAGTGCCGCACGGTCGGGGTAGACGGCGGCGGCCCATTGCAGAAAGCCCAGCGGCGTCAACGCGCGGTGATTGGCGGGGTTGCGGGGCAGGTCTTCCGGCGGGGTTCCCGGGGACGGCTGCGGTGTGGCGATGGCGGTCATGGTGCTCTCCTAGGCGGCCAGGCGCGCGTCTTCGCGCCGTGCGGCGGCCCACCCCAGCTCGGCCAGGGGCGCGACGCGCGCGCCCATTTCCAGGGCGTCGGCGGCGGCCGCGTTGCCGGCCTGGGCGCGGGCATAGACGCCCTGCAAAATAGCTGCGATGCGAAAGAAGCTGTAGGCCAGGTAGAAGTCCCAGTTGGCGGGCGGCTCGATGCCACGGGCCTGGCAATAGGCGCGGACGAATTCGGCTTCGTCCGGTATGCCCAGGGCCGCCAGATCCAGCCCGGCGATGCCGCGCCACAGTGTCGGTGCAATGCGCCAGCACATGCAGTGGTAGGCCAGGTCGGCGAGTGGATGCCCCAGTGTGGACAGTTCCCAATCCAGTAAGGCGATGGCGCGGGGCTCGGATGGATGGAACACCAGGTTGTCGATGCGGTAGTCGCCATGCACCAGGCGAGTCTGGTCGTCGGTGGGCATATGCCGTGGCAGCCAATCGATCAGCGCGTCCATGGCGTCGATGGCGCCGGTTTCGGTGTCGCGGTATTGCCGCGTCCAGCGCGTGACCTGACGCGCGAAGTAGTCGCCTGCCTTGCCGTAGTCGGCCAGTCCGACCGCGGCGGGGTCGACGGCGTGCAGCGCGGCCAGCACGCGGCCGGTCTCGGCGTACAGGGCGGCGCGCTCGGTGGACGCCAGGCCAGGCAGCGCGGGGTCCATGAAAACGCGCCCTTCTGCGTAGCTCATCAGGTAGAACGGCGTGCCCACGATGCTGGCGTCCGTGCAGTAATGCAGCATGCGCGGCACGGGCACGGCCGTGTCGGCCAAGGCGGCCATGACGCGGTATTCGCGATCGACGGCGTGGGCCGACGGCAGCAGCGCGCCGGGCGGCTGTTTGCGCAGGACGCGCAGGCCCGATGCATCCTGGAGCAGGTAGGTGGGGTTGGACTGGCCGCCCGTCAGGGGGCGCGCGCGCAGACCGTCGGCGGCGCCCAGGCCGTGCGTGGACAGGTAGGCGGCAAGCGCGGGCAGCCAGGCCGGCGCCTGGGCGGTCTCGGACGGAGGATGAGGCATGCTCATGTCGGCCTGGCTCATACCAAGGCCTTGCGGGGGGCATCAGCCGCGTCCCAGCCCCAGAACGCGTCGCCCTGGTCCATCAGGTGGCGGGCCAGCACCATCTTGTGCACTTCCGACGCGCCGTCCACCAGGCGGGCCTGGCGGGCGTAGCGGTAGATCCATTCCAGCGGGGTGTCCTTGGAGTAGCCGCGGGCGCCGTTCAACTGCAGCGCGGTGTCGACCACTTTGTGCAGGGTTTCGGATACGACGATCTTGGCCATGGATATTTCCTTGCGGGCAAAGTCGCCTTGGTCCAGCCGGGCTGCCGCACGCATGGTGAGCAGCCTGCCGATTTCGATCTGCATGGCCGCGTCGCCCAGCAGCCACTGCACGCCCTCGCGGTCGGCCAGCTTCTGGCCGAAGCTGCTGCGTTCGGCCACGTAGTCGACGGCCACGGCCATCGCTCGACGCGCCAGGCCCAGCCAGCGCATGCAATGGGTGAGGCGCGCGGGACCCAGGCGGATCTGCGTGAGTTTGAGGCCATCGCCGACGTTCATCAGGCGGTTCTCGTCGGGAATTTCCAGCCCGTCGAATGTCAGCTCGCAATGGCCGCCGTGTTCCTCGGGGCCCATGATGGGAATGCGGCGCTCGATGCGCCAGCCCGGCTGGCTGGCATCGAAGAGGAAGGCGGACAGGCCTTTGCGCGGATCGTCGGACGTGCGCGCGATGAGGATGAAGTGCTGCGCCGCGCCAGCGCCGGTGATGAACCACTTGCGGCCGTTGATGACCCATTTGTCGCCGCGGCGGGTGGCGGTGGTGCGCATCATGGACGGGTCCGAGCCGCTGCCCGGACTGGGTTCGGTCATGACGAAGGACGAACGGACCTTGCCGTCGATGATGGGTTGCAGCCAGCGGTCTTGCTGGTCGGGGCGCGCAACTTGCGCCAGCACGCGCATGTTGCCGTCATCGGGCGCGGCGGCGTTGAAGGCGGCCGGGCCGAAGATGGAGCGGTTCATTTCTTCGTAGCAGGCGGCCAGGCCGACCATGGGCAGGCCCTGGCCGCCGCGCCGGCGCGGCATCTGCAAGGCCCACAGGCCGGCTTCGCGCGCCTTGGCGCGCACGCCGTCCAGTACGGCCTCATCGATGTTCTCGTGGGCATCGTAGTGGCTGCGGTCGGCCTCCAGCGGGATCAGTTCGCGGTCAACGAACGCGCGTACCCGCAAGCGGTAGTCTTCCAGGTCAGGGGGCAGGGAAAAGTCCATCGTCAGGTCTCCGGAATGGGAAATTCGGCTCAAAGCGAACTGGTCAGGTGGCCGCCGTCGACGTCGATGACGGCGCCGGTCATGTAGGCGGACGCATCAGAGGCCAACAGCAACAAGGGGCCATCCAGGTCTGCCATGCGGCCCAGGCGGCGTTGCGGGATGCGCTTGATCAAGGCCTCGCCGGCCGGGGTCGCGAAGAACGCGCGGTTCAGGTCGGTGCCGATGTACCCCGGCGCCAACGCGTTTACGCGGATGCCGTGGCGCGCCCATTCCAGCGCCAGCGCGCGGGTCAGATGCAGCAGGCCGGCCTTGGCCGCGGTGTAGGCGGCAACATGCGAGGCCACGCGCTGACCCAGGATGGACGCGATGTTGATGATGGCGCCCGGCCGGCCGTGCTTCTGGAAATGGCGGGCCGCGCATTGGGCGACGCGCCAGGCGCCGTTGAGGTTGACGTCGATCAGGCTCGTCCACTCGTCCTCTGAGATGTCCAACGCGGCGCGTGTCATGGCGACACCGGCATTGTTGACGACGATGTCCACCGGCCCCAGTGCGCCCGCGATCTGCTCGAACGCCGCCTGCACGCTGTCGGCCTGCGTGACGTCCATGCCCGCGACGCAGGCCTGGCCGCCTTGGGCACGGATGTCTTGCGCCAGGTCCTGCCCCAGTTCGGTGCGGCGGCCGCACAGCGCCACGCGCACGCCGGCTTCGGCCAGACGCAACGCGAAGTGGCGCCCCAGCCCGCTGTAGGCGCCGGTGACCAGGGCAGTCTTGGATTTCAGGTCTTCAAACATCGGCTAGCCTCCTTGGGTTCGGGACGCGGGCATCGGGTCTTTGCGCGGTCCGCGCAGCAGCGGTGACAGCTCGTCCGGTATGTCCAGTTCGAATCGCAGTACGGCGCTGGCCAGGGACTTGCCGTAGTTGTCGATCGCCAGGCTGCGCGAAACGCCGCCGCCCAGCGCGCCTTCCAGCACGAAGTTCAAGACGCCCAGGCCGTCGACGTCGTAGCGGGTGATGGGGCCCTGCACCGCCTGTTCGTTGTAGACGCCGCGCAAGGCGCGGGCGGTGAGCGACTGCTTGATGTAGGAGTAAAAATCCGGCTCGTAGGCGATCACCGCGATATTCGAGGTGTTGCCCTTGTCGCCGGAACGCGTGTGCGCAATTTGACGCAAAGTGACTCGCATGGCGGCTCCTTCAGACGAAATCGATGCTGCATTGCACGGATTCGCGCGGCGTCAGCGCGGACCACAGGCCGATCACTTCGCGCACCCGTTCCTGATGCGGCACGCGCTTGCCGGTGGACGCCAGTCCGCAGACCGCCATGCCGTCTACCTCGCGGCCGATCTTCTCGGCCTCGGCCCGCGAGCCGCTGCGCGCGGCGATGCGCACGGCGACTTCGGCGGGTTCGCAGCCAGCGGGCACTGACGCGGCGCCGTGCACCGCATTGACGCCGATGAAGTCGATGCGCAGCGCGTCGGCGCGCAGACCGACGATGCGCAGGCGTTCTCGCAGAATGGTTTCCGCCAGGCGCGCCTTGTCGAGGCAGCCCGGGCCGGCGAAAAAGAACATGTCCTCTCCAATGTAGCCCTCGGTGCAGCCCAGCGAGACCTTCAGCGTGGGCGTGCGGGGATGTCCGGCAATGCCGCTGACGCGGACACGGTCCGGGCCGGTCTGCGCCAGGCGGGCGCCGGTGAAGTCCACCACCACGTCCGGCGTGATATAGCGGGCCGGGTCGTGCACTTCGTAGAACATCTGCTCTTTCACGGTGCGCAGATCGATGCAGCCGCCGGTACCGGCGACCTTGCCGATGTCGGCAGTGCCGTCCGCTTGCACGTCCGCATAGGGGAAGGCCAGGTTCCAGGGCTCGGGCACGTCTTTGTAGCCAGGGTCGCTGAAATAGCCACCGGTGATTTGTGCGCCGCACTCCAGCAGATGGCCGATGCCACTGCCCTGCCCCAGCCTGGCCCAGTCGTCTTCGCGCCAGCCGAAGTGATGCATCATCGGCGCGAGAAACAGCGACGGATCGGCCACCCGGCCGGTGACGACGATGTCGGCGCCCTGGTTCAACGCCTGGACGATGGCGGCCGCGCCGGCATAGGGTTCCGCCGAGATCAGGCGGTCGGCGATCGTCGCGACGGGCGTGCCGGTTTCCATGATTTCGACGCCGCTGGCCGCGATGCTGGCGCTCAGGTCCGTGGCGCTGACCGCCGCGACCCGCGCGCCCTTCCAGCCCGCTTCGGCGCAGAGTTCGGCGATGCGCTGCGCCGCACCCCGCGGATTGATCCATCCCTGGTTGGACACGATGCGGGTGCCGCGCTTCATGCAGTGCGGCAATACCGCCCGCATGCGGTCGTCCAGCCAGGTGTCGTAGCCGGGAAACGCGGGGTCGCGGCGCTTGCGCACCTGGGCGGCCGAGACCGTGGCTTCCGCCATGGTCTCGAAGCACAGGAAGTCCAGGTCGCCGCGTTCGGCGTTCCAGCGGGCCGGATCGATGCGGTCTCCCCACCAGCCGGCGCCCGAGCCGATGCGCAGGGTAGCTGTCTGCTTGTTCATGTTGTTCTCCTGTTCGCGCCGGTCATTGCGCTTTGATGCCTGCGTCGTGGATGACCTGGCGCCACTTGTCGGTGTCGGCGCGGATGATGGCGGCGAATTGCCGAGGCGTATTGGCAACGGGAATCGCGCCCAGCGCCTCGACCTGGCTGCGTAGCGACGCGTCCTGCATGGCGTCGGCCACCACCTGCTGGATGCGCGCGATGACGGGCGCGGGCGTGGCCGCCGGCGCCAGCAGGCCGAACCAGGAATTCACCTCGTAGCCGGGCAGCCCCGATTCGGCCACCGTGGGCACATCGGGCAACATCGGCACACGCGCCTGCGTGGTCACGGCCAATGCCGTTACGGCGCCAGCCTTGATCTGGCCCATGGCCGACGGCAGGTTGTCGTACATAAGCTGGACCTGGCCGCCGATCAGGTCGGTCATGGCAGGGGCCGAACCCTTGTAGGGCACGTGGCGGATATCCACCTTGGCCAGGCTGTTGAATAGCTCGCCTGACAGGTGAGGCGAGCCGCCCAGGCTGGTGGAGGCGAAGTTCAGGCTGCCGGGGCTGCGGCGCGCCTGCTCGATCAGTTGCGCCACACTGCTCACGCCCACCTTGGGGTTCACCAGCAGCACGTTGGGGGAGTTGGCCAGCAGGGTGACCGGGGCGAAGTCGCGCTCGGCGTCGTACGGGATCTGGCTGTACAGGAACTGGTTGCTGGCCTGGGTGCCGACCGTGCCCATCAGCAGCGTGTAGCCGTCCGGCTTGGCGCGCGCCACCGCGGCCGCGCCGATGCCGCCGCCCGCACCCGGACGGTTCTCGACCACGATGCTCTGGCCCAGGCGGGTGCCTGCTTCACGGGCGATCAGCCGGGCCAGCAGGTCGGTGGTGCCCCCCGGGGGAAAAGGCACCACCAGTGTAATGGGCCGCGACGGCCACGCCGTGGCGTCCTGAGCATGGGCGACCGGGACGACGGGCAGGGCCAGCGCCGCGGCCGCTAGAAGAGCAAATCTGCGCATGAGGGTCTCCTTGGTTGAGGCCGTGGGCTGGCCGGGCTCAGGCCGCCAGGCTGTGGGCGGCCGGATCGCCACCCTGGACTTCGACCAGTGCGTCCAGCGCCACCGCGCCCTGCCCGGCGGTGCTGACCAGTACCGGGTTGATGTCGATCGATGCCAGGCGGTTTGCGGCGGACAAGGCGTAGCGTCCCAGCGCCACCGCCTGTTCGGCCAGCGCCTGGATGTCCGCGGGCGGATCGCCGCGCACGCCCTGCAACAGCGTGCCGATGCGCAGGCCGCGCAGCTTCTCGATCACCTGGGCCGTGTCGAATGGCGGCATCAGCACGGCCACGTCTTGCAACGCTTCGACGTACTTGCCGCCGCTGCCGATCATGACGATGGGACCCAGCACCGGATCGACACGCGCGCCCAGCGCGCATTCCTGCAAGCCGCGCTGCATCCGCGCCACCAGCCAGACACCGTCGCGCACGCCCAGATCGGCCAGGGTGCGGGCCTGTCGGGCCAGGGCGGCGCGCAGTGCGGCCTCGTCGTTCAGGCCCAGGGCCACCAGGCCATGCTCGGATTTGTGCGGCAGTTGCGCCGAGCAGGCCTTCAATGCGACAGGCGCGCCGAGTTGGCGCCACGCCGCGACGGCCGCGTCGGCGTCCGCGCAGACGGCATGCTCGACGACAGCCAGTCCGTTTCTGGCCAGCAGCGCCAGGCTTTCCGCTTCGGACAGAAAGCCGCCGCTCGTGCCGGGGGCCGGATCAACCACGACGCGCGCGGCCGGCGTGGCGGGTACAGGGCTGCGTTCGCGCAGTCGGCGCAGGCGAAGCAACGCCGCCATGGCATCCATGGCCTGCATTTCGTCGGCATACACGGGCAGACCGCGCGCGCGAAATGCCTGCGCCACGTTTTCCTGCCAGGCAACCACGGTGACAGGCTTGGAGGCCGCACGCGCAAAGTCCGCCGCGTCCTCCGCGAACGAATCCACGTCGTAGCCGCGGCCCGCCACCGGAATGTCCAGCACGAACATGTCGGCCGCCGGGTCGGCGCCGATCACCGGCAGCACCTGGCCGAACAGGCCGTTGTTCGACAGCAGCGCCGCGGTGATGTCCACCGGGTTGACGGTGGTGGCGTAGCCCGGCAGGCGCTCGGCCAACGCCTGTTGCGTGGCGGCGCTCAGCGGCGATATTTCCAGGCCACGTTCGGCGGCGGCGTCCGAGGCCAGCACGCAACTGGCGCCCGAGTTGCTGACCACGACCACACGGGGCCCCTGCGGCAGCGGGCTGCGCAGGGCCAGTTCGGCGTAGCGCACCAGTTCCTGCGGATCACGCGCCCGCAGAATGCCGTGATGCTCCAGGTAGGCATCTACGGCCCGGTCTTCGTTGGCCAGGGCGCCGGTATGCGAGGCGGCGGCGCGTGCGCCCGCCTCGGACCGGCCTGACTTGACCACGATCAACGGCACGCCGCGTGCGCGCGCCAACGCCGCCGCCTCGGCCAGCGGCCCGGCTTCGCGCAGCGACTCCAGGTACAGCAGCACGATGCCCACCTCCGCATCACGCAGCGTTGCGCAGGCCAATTCCGCGACCGACACGTCGGCCTCGTTGCCGGTGGCATGCACATGCCGCACCCCGATGCCGCGCTGGCGCAGCAGGCCGTACACCATCGCGCACATGCCGCCGCTTTGGCTGATGACGGCAACGGGGCCGTCGCGGGGCTCCACCTCCAGGAACATGGTGGAGAAGCTGGCGATCGCGCCGTTGCCGAAGTTGGCCAGGCCCTGTGAGTTGGGACCGACGATGCGCAACCCCGCGGCGCGCGCACGCGCCGTCATGGCATCTTGCAGCGCGCGGCCGGCGGGGCCGGTTTCCGAGAACCCCGCGGAAATCACGATGGCCGCGGCCACGCCCAGCGCAGCACATTGGTCCACGGCCTGCACCGCCTGTTCGCCAGCCACCGCCACGATCGCCAGGTCCGGCGCGGCGGGCAGCGACGCCAGGCTGGGCCAGGCGCGTTCGCCCTGGACCTGCGCGCGTTGCGGGTTGATCGGGTACAGCGTGCCTGCGTAGCCGTGGCGGCGCATGTAGTGAATGGGCCGGCCGCCGATCTTGTCCGGATTGTCGGAGGCGCCGACGATGGCGATCGAGGCCGGGTCGAGCAGCCGGGCAAGGCCGGCATCGCCAATGAATGCAGAAGCCATGAAACTCCCCTGGGTAGGATTGGGTGCGTGCTGGGGCGGTCAGTTGACCGTTGCCCCGGAAGTCTTGACCACGGTCGCCCATTTGCCGACCTCGGCGTCCAGGAAGCTGGCCGTATCGGCTGGGCTCATCCATGCAGAGGCAAAGCCCTGGGCCGCGAATTTCTGTTTGATGTCGGGGCGCTCCAGCACCTTGTGCAAGGCGGCACTGAGCCGCTGAACCACGGGTGCGGGCGTGCCGGCGGGGGCCAGCAGGCCATTCCACGCGGTTGCCTCGTAACCCGGCAGACCAGCCTCGGCCACCGTCGGCACGTCGGGCGCGGCGGGTGAACGCGTTGCACCGGTAATGGCCAGCGCCTTGAGTTTGCCGCCTTGTACATAGGGCATCGACGAGAGCATCGTGTCGAACATCACGTCGGCCTGGCCGCCCATGACATCGGTCAGGGCGGGTGCGCTGCCCCGATACGGCACGTGCACCATGCGTACGCCGGCCATGGCATCGAACAGCTCGGCCGCCAGGTGCGTCGACTGGCCGTTGCCCGATGAGGCAAAGCTGAGCTTGTCAGGCGTGGACTTGGCCAGTGCGATCAGCTCGCGCACATTCGAGGCCGGCAGGTCCGGGCGAGCCACGATCACCAGCGGCCCCTTGGTCAACAGGGATAGCGGGGCGAAGCTTTTGCGCGTGTCGTAGTTCAGATTCTTGAACAACGACATGTTGATGGCGTGCGCCGTGGTGGCCAGTAGCAGGGTGTAGCCATCAGGCGTTGCCTTGGCGACCATGTCGGCGCCGATGTTGCCCCCGGCGCCCGAGCGGTTGTCGACGATGATGGTTTGCTTCAATTCCTCGCCCAGGCCTTGGGCCACCACGCGGGCCACGATGTCGGTGGGTCCGCCGGGTGGGTACGGCACGACCAGGGTGATGGATTTGTTGGGCCAGTCCTGAGCGGCCGAGGCGGTGGCTGCCGCCAGGGAAAGCGCGGCCAGGGCCGTGCGCCATGCTGCGATCGCGCGCATGTTTGTCTCCTCCGTCTTGCGGAAATGTTGTTGTGCGGGGTGTGCAGATGCCGGCGGCGCTTCAAGGCGGCCGGCGCGCCTCGAAACCGAGCAATGCGTGGCCGTTGATGTGCATCGTGCGGCCCACGACTTCCTGACCGATGGCCACGCCGGCGTCGGCATGGCCCATCAGCACCGCGCCTTCCTCCAGGCGCACCAGAACCAGCGTGTAGGGCACCCGCTGGCGCCAGAAGGCATCGGGGGCGCGGTGCACCTCGGAGCGCGCCAGCACGACACCCACGCCGCCGCTGCGACGCCATGGCAGGGCTGTGCCGCCGCAGGCTGCGCAGGCATAGGGGCGCAGCGCCCACCAGGCGCCGCAATCGTCGCAGCGCTGCAATGCCAGGAGGTCGTGCGCGCTCATCGGGCATCCTCCGCTTGCAGCACCAGACTGACGTGGGCCGACAGCACGCCGCCATCGGCATGTACCAGCGCGCAGCGGCGCGGGCCCGTCTGGCGGGCGCCGCCGCACCCGGCCAATTGCGTCCAGGCCTCGGCGACATGCGCCATGCCGCCGGCCACGCCGGAATGGCCGAATGACAGCAGGCCGCCGTGGGTATTGAGCGGCAGCGGGCCGTCCGCGCTGAAATCACCGCGCCTTACCCGGTCGGCGGCCGCGCCGCGTCGCGCAAGGCCAAGTTCTTCCAGCAGCATCACCAGCGTGATGGTGAAGGAGTCGTAGATGGCCAGGTAGTCGATCTGCTCAATGTCGATGGCGGCATCCGTGCGTGCGCGTTGCCACGCCCGGGCGGCGCCGGTATCCAGAATGTCGCGTAGCGCCGACAGGTGCTGGTGACGATGCGCCTGCCCTGCGCCGCTGATGCGCACCGGCCCGGCGTCCGCGCTGACGACCAGCGCGACTGCGCCGTCCGAGATCGGGCAGCAGTCCAGCAGGTGTAGCGGCGTGGCGATAGGACGCGAGGCCAGCACGTCTTCGACGCTGATGGGATCCGTCAGGTGGGCGTGCGCATGGCCCGCCGCGTGGCGCCGCATCAGCGTGGCGAATTCCGCCAGGTCCTCACGGCGGGTGCCGGTGTGGTGCAGGTAGCGTGATGCCAGCAGCGCGTAGTAGGCCGGCACCGAGGCGCCATTGGGCACTTCGGTGTCGGCCTCGCCAACCTGCGCCAGCGTCTGGATCGATGCATCGACCGCCTGACCGGTCAGGCGGTTCTCACCGGCGACGACCAGCAGGCGGCGGCAGCGCCCCGAGCGCACCAGTTCGCGCGCCAGCATCACCATCGCGGCACCCGTGGCGCCGCCCATTTGCATGCCGTGGGCGTAGTGGGGTTCGATGCCCAGTTTTTCGGCCAGTAGCGTGGCCAGCATCAGGTGCGGGTATGTCGTGGCGTAGCCGCACAGCACGCCGTCGATGTCCGAGCGCGGCACGCCGGACTGCGTCAGCGCGCCAAGGGCGGCCTCGGCCATCAGATCCAGGGCCGAGCGCCCTTCGTGGCGCCCGAACCGCGTGGTGGCCGCGGCCAGCAGGTAGGCGTGGCGGGTATCAGGCATGGGGCATCCAGGCGCTTTCGATGGCGCGCGCTTCGGCCGTCAAGGCTTGGGCCAGTTCCTCTTCGCGCGACTGGATGCGTTCGCTCAGCGCAGCGACGCTGAGCGCGGCGATGGCGCGGCCGCTGGGCCCACGCACGGCTACGCCCAGCCCGCCCATCTTGTCCACCACGACATCGAGCAGCATGGAGTGGCCGACCTTGCGGGCACGCGCGGTCATCTGTGTCATCACACGAGCCGGATAGCGGGGGTAGCGGTCGCGCAGCCATTGATGCACGGGCGGCAGCACGGCGCTGGCTTCGTTCTCGTCCATGGCGGCCAGAAGCGCCAGGCTGCCCGCGCCGACGCCCAGTGGCCGGCGGCTGCCGACATCCAGGTAATTTGCACGGATCGGATAGTCGCCAAAGCACAGGTCCAGGCAGACGGATTCCCAGCCGGTGGGCATGGACAGGATGACGGTGTCGCCGAATCTACGCGCCAGGCGGATCAGCGCGGCGCGGGCCAGGCCGCGCAAATCCAGGCCGTCGACCATCGCGTGGTGCATCGCATAGATCTGCGGGCCCAGCATGTAGTGCTTGCTGACGGGGTCTCGCTCCACGAAACCCTCGGCTTCCAGGTCCTTCAGAATGCGCAGGGCCGTTGACACGTCCAGCTGCGCCGCCAGGGCGATATCGGTCAGGCGCTGGACGCGCCGGCTAGACAGGCTGGCCAGTACGCGGCAGACCTTTTTCGTAGCGGAAACAAGGCTTGAATCCTGTGTTGGCATGGCAGCGGCATGACCCGTTGGCTGAACATGGACACAAGATAGGGATGGCGGCAACCGGGGTAAAGTTGCGTCGCAACAAATTTTCGTCCAGCAACAATCGTTGCTCGCGAGCCAGGCGCCGCCCACATTCGGCGAGGCGCCTGGCCGCGCGGGTGGCGCTCAGGCCGGCGCCGAATCGCCATGCAGCGACTTGAGCTTTCTCAGTTCAGGAAACCATCGCATCCAGAGCCCCGCCACCGCCATGGTGCCGACCCCGCCGATCACCACCGCTGGCACCGCGCCGAACAGCGCGGCCATGACGCCGGATTCAAATTCCCCCAGCTGGTTCGAGGCGCCGATGAACAGCGTGTTCACGGCACTGACGCGGCCCAGCATGTGGTCGGGGGTGTTCAACTGCACCAGGGACGAGCGCACGACCACGCTGATGGCGTCGGCCGCGCCCAGCACGACCAGCGCGCCGATCGACAGCGGGATGGACGTGGACAGGCCGAACACGGTGGTCGCCAGTCCGAACAGCATCAACGCGCCGAACAGCAGGCGGCCGACGTGTTGGCCCAGGCTCAGGCGGGCCAGCGTCAGCGACATCAGCATGGCGCCGCAGGCGGGGGCGCCGCGCAACGCGCCCAGCGCCCACGGGCCGGCGTTCAGGATGTCCTTGGCAAAGATCGGCAGCAAGGCGGTGGCGCCGCCCAGCAGCACGGCGAACAGGTCCAGCGACAGCGTGCCCAGCAGCAGGCGCCGCTGGAAGATGAAGGTGATGCCGGCGAACAGGGTGCGCCAGGTGGTGGGTTCCTTGCGCGGGGGCGCGCGGTCGATCGACATGCTGGCGATGGAAGCGAAGCCGCACAGGTACAGCGCCGCGGCGACGCAGTAGATCCAGCCGGCGCCCAGGCCGTAGCCGATGCCGCCCAGCGCCGGGCCGGCGATCTGCGCGATCTGGCCGGCGGACGAGGACAGCGCGGTGGCGCGCGGCAGCCATTCGCGCGGCACCACGGCGGGGATCAGGGTGGACAGGGTGGGCGATTCGAAGGCGCGGGCCGAGCTCATGATGATGAGCGTGGCGTAGATCAGCGGTTTGCCGCCCAGGCCGTGCAGCGCGGCAATGGCCAGCACCAGGGTGGCCAGGGTTTCGACGGCCATGCAGATGGCGACGATCTTGCGGCGGTCGTAGCGGTCGGCCACGTGTCCCACCACCAGGGTCAGGGCCGCCATGGGCAGGAACTGCGCCAGGCCGATCAGGCCCAGATCGAGCGCGCTGCCGGACAGGGCGTAGATCTGCCAGCCGACCGCCACCGAGACGATCTGGAAGGCCAGTGACGCGCCCATGCGCGCGGACAGGAAATGCAGGAATGCGGGGCGGTACAGCGGACTGGGGGAGTCTGGGGCAGGCATCAGGGAAGAACGCGCGGCAGGCGCGCGGGCGGCGCCGGAATCTGCATTCTATAAACAGCCGGCTGACGCGAAACTAAAGCGCCAGCCGCCCGCAGGGTCTTGCGCAGACCGATCAGGCGCCGATGGCCACCAGCTCCGCCCCTTCGGTGACCTGGTCGCCCACGGCATAGAACAGTTCCTCGACCTTGCCGTCGGCGGGCGCCGAGATGGTGTGCTCCATTTTCATGGCCTCCATCACCAGCAGCGGCTGGCCCTTGGTGACGCTGTCGCCGGCCTTGACGGCGATGGAGATGATCTTGCCCGGCATGGGGGCGGTCAGGCCGCCGCCGTGCTCGCCCTGGGTGTCCTGGGCGTGCGCCAGCGGGTCGTACAGGTCCAGCACGTGGGCGCCGCCGGCGTCCCCGGTGCCGAAGACGTGGGCCTTGTCGGCGTGCAGCACCACCGTGCCGGCGCTTTCCTGGCCGCCCAGGGTGATGCGCAGGTCATGGACGAAACCGGGCGTGCCGGCCGCGTTGTCGGCCTGCACGCGCCAGGTGAACGGTTGCGCACCGGCGCCGCTGTCCAGGGTCCAGTCGCCGCCCTGGCGCGTGACCACGACGTGGCGGGTCTCGCCGTTGTCGATCCATTGCAGCGTGCGTTGGTAGCGGTTGCCCAGCCGCCAGCCGTCGCGGGCGTCCCAGGGGTCGGCGGGGCGCGGGGCCGGGGCATGCGGCTGCGCCAGGCCTTGGCGCACCAGCACCGCGGCCGAGGCCAGGGCCAGCGCCAGGGGGGCGGCGGATGCGGGCGCGGGCAGCAGCGTGGCGCGCTGACGTTCGATCAGGCCGGTATCCAGGTCGGCCGCGGCAAAGGCGCTGTCGCGCATCAGGCGCGACAGGAAGGCGACGTTGGTCTGCACGCCCACCGCCTGGGTCTGCGCCAGCGCTTGCAGCATGCGGGCGCGGGCCTGGTCGCGGTCGGCGCCGCGCACGATCAGCTTGGCGATCATGGGGTCGTAGAACGGCGTGATGGTGTCGCCGGTGCGCACCCCACCATCCACGCGGATATCGCCGTTGGCGAACGCCGTGTGGGCCGGCAGGCCCAGGTAGGCCAGCGTACCGATAGACGGCAGGAAGCCCTTGTCGGGGTTCTCTGCGTAGATGCGGGCCTCGATGGCGTGGCCCTGGATGCGCAGGTCTTCCTGGCGTGCCGGCAGTGGCTGGCCGGCGGCCACGCGCAGCTGCCATTCGACCAGGTCGTGGCCGGTGATCATTTCGGTCACGGGGTGCTCGACCTGCAGGCGGGTGTTCATTTCCATGAAGTAGAAGCGGCCATCGGGTTCGGCGATGAATTCCACCGTGCCGGCGCCCACGTAGCCCACGGCGCGGGCCGCGGCGACGGCGGCTTCGCCCATGGCGCGGCGGCGCTCTTCGGTCATGCCGGGCGCGGGGGCTTCTTCGATGACCTTCTGGTGGCGGCGCTGCACCGAGCAGTCGCGCTCGAACAGGTAGACGCAGTTGCCGTGCGTGTCGGCGAACACCTGGATTTCAATGTGGCGCGGCTTTTGCAGGTAGCGTTCGATCAGCACGCGGTCGTCGCCGAAGCTGGACGCGGCTTCGCGTTGGCAGGAGGCCAGCGCGTCCAGGAACGCGGCCGACGATTCGACGACGCGCATGCCCTTGCCGCCGCCGCCTGCGCTGGCCTTGATGAGCACGGGGTAGCCGATGCCGTCGGCCTGTTCCTTCAGGAATTGCGGGTCCTGGTTGTCGCCGTGGTAGCCGGGCACCAGCGGCACGCCGGCCTTGTCCATCAAGGTCTTGGCGGCAGACTTGCTGCCCATGGCGGCGATGGCCGATGCCGGCGGGCCGACAAAGGCGATGCCGGCTTTTTCGGCGGCTTCGGCGAAGGCTTCGTTTTCCGACAGGAAACCGTAGCCGGGGTGAATGGCGCCGGCGCCGCTGTCGCGCGCGGCTTGCAGGATGGCGTCGGCGCGCAGATAGCTGGCGCGCGGTTCCGGGCCGCCGATGTGCACGGCGATGTCGCAGGCGGCCACGTGGCGGGCGTTGGCGTCCGCGTCCGAGTACACGGCAACCGTGCGGATGCCCAGGCGGCGGGCGGTGGCGGCGACGCGGCAGGCGATTTCACCGCGGTTGGCAATCAGCAAAGTGTCGAACATGAATGTGATCCTGGCTGGAATTCGTCGTGAACGCGTCGTGGGGCGGCGCCGCCTTACATCCGGAAGACGCCGAAGCGCGTGTCTTCGATGGGCGCGTTCAGCGCGGCCGACAGGGCCAGGCCCAGCACGCGGCGGGTGTCGGCCGGGGCAATGATGCCGTCGTCCCACAGCCGGGCGGTGGCGTAGTACGGGTGGCCTTCGTGTTCGTACTGTTCGCGGATGGGCGCCTTGAAGGCGGCCTCTTCGTCTGCCGACCACTTGCCGCCGCGCGCCTCGATACCGTCGCGCTTGACGGTCGCCAGCACGCTGGCGGCCTGTTCGCCGCCCATGACCGAGATGCGGGCGTTGGGCCACATGAACAGCATGCGCGGCGAGTAGGCGCGGCCGCACATGCCGTAGTTGCCGGCGCCGAACGAGCCGCCGATGAGCACGGTGAACTTGGGTACGGCGGCGGTAGCCACCGCGGTCACCATCTTGGCGCCGTGGCGGGCGATGCCTTCGTTTTCGTATTTGCGCCCGACCATGAAGCCGGTGATGTTCTGCAGGAACACCAGCGGAATCTTGCGCTGCGCGCACAGCTCGATGAAGTGCGCGCCCTTTTGCGCCGATTCCGAGAACAGGATGCCGTTGTTGGCGACGATGCCCACGGGCATGCCGTGGATGTGGGCAAAGCCGGTGACCAGCGTGGGGCCGAAGCGGGCCTTGAATTCATCGAATTCCGAGCCGTCGACGATGCGGGCGATGACCTCGCGCACGTCGTAGGGCTTGCGGGTGTCGGCGGGAATGATGCCGTTCAGTTCCTGCGGATCGAAGCGCGGTTCGCGCACCGGCACGGTGGCCAGCGGCGCAGGCTTCTTGCGGTTCAGGCGGGCCACGGCGCCGCGCGCCAGTTGCAGCGCATGCATGTCGTTGGCGGCCAGGTGATCGACCACGCCGGACAGGCGCGTGTGCACGTCGCCGCCGCCCAGGTCTTCGGCGCTGACTTCTTCGCCAGTGGCGGCCTTCACCAGCGGCGGGCCACCCAGGAAGATGGTGCCCTGGTTCTTGACGATGATGGACTCGTCGCTCATGGCGGGCACGTAGGCGCCGCCGGCCGTGCACGACCCCATCACCACGGCGATCTGCGCGATGCCCTGCGCGGACATCTGGGCCTGGTTGTAGAAGATGCGGCCGAAGTGGTCGCGGTCGGGAAAGACCTCGTCCTGTTGCGGCAGGTTGGCGCCGCCCGAGTCGACCAGGTAGACGCAAGGCAGGTGGTTCTGCGCGGCGATTTCCTGGGCGCGCAGGTGCTTCTTGACGGTCATCGGGTAGTAGGTGCCGCCCTTGACCGTGGCGTCGTTGCAGACGATGACGCATTCGGTGCCGGCGATGCGGCCGATGCCGGTGATGACGCCCGCGCCGGGGGCGTCGCCGTCGTACATGCCGTGCGCCGCCATGGGCGACAGTTCCAGGAACGGTGAACCCGGGTCGATCAATTGTTCCACGCGGTCGCGCGGCAGCAGCTTGCCGCGCGCCACGTGCTTGGCGCGCGAGGCCTCGCTGCCGCCCAATGCGGTCTGCGTCAGCTGCTGCGCCAGATCATCCAGCTGCGCCTGCATGGCGCGGGCGTTGTCGGTGTAGTCCTGCGACCGCGGATTGATGCGGGATTCGATGATGGGCATGGGGTTCCACCCGTCCTGCTTGATTGGAATTTGAAGGCGCTCTCGGGGTGAGAGCGGTTTGTCTCGCTGCCCGGTGGGCCGGGCGTTTCTTGTCAGACTTATCGGTCTTCGGTATGCATTCCTGTGCGCCCTTCCTGCACGGCCCGCGGCCGACCCGCCGCGGACAGCGCCATGCCGGAAAGGCGCAGCGGAATGCATGCCCGCCAGGCGGGCAGTCCACGACGCCGAAGGCCCCGCCCTGCCGAAAATTCGGGCAAAGCGGGCGTATCAGCGTCGTGGGGCCGCACTTAGACCATTTCGATGGCCATGGCCACGGCTTCGCCGCCGCCGATGCACAGCGTGGCAACGCCGCGCTTGCCGCCGGTCTTGCGCAGTGCGCCGACCAGGGTTGCCATCAGGCGGGCGCCGGACGCGCCGATCGGGTGGCCCAGGGCGGTGGCGCCGCCGTGGACGTTGACCTTTTCATGCGGCAGCTTGAAGTCGGCCATGGCGGCCATGGTGACCACGGCGAAGGCTTCGTTGATCTCGTACAGATCCACGTCTTCGGCCTTCCAGCCGGTCTTGGCGAACAGGTTCTTCAGCGCGCCGACGGGGGCGGTGGTGAACCAGCCCGGCTCTTGCGAGTGCTGGCTGTGGGCCACGATGCGGGCCAGCGGCTTGACGCCCAGCTTCTCGGCGGTGGACGCGCGCATCAGCACCATGGCGGCAGCGCCGTCGGAGATCGACGACGAGTTCGCCGCGGTGATGGTGCCGTCTTTCTTGAAGGCGGGTTTCAAGGTGGGGATCTTTTCCGGCATGGCCTTGGTGGGGGCCTCGTCGGTGTCGATCACGGTGTCGCCCTTGCGGCCGGCCACGGTGACGGGGGCGATTTCCCACTTGAAGGTGCCGTCTTCAGTCGCGGCGCGGGCGCGGCGCAGCGATTCCAGCGAGAAGGCGTCCTGCTGCTCGCGGGTGAACGAGTACTTGGCGGCGCAGTCTTCGGCGAACACGCCCATGGCCTTGCCCTTGTCGTAGGCGTCTTCCAGGCCGTCCAGCGCCATGTGGTCATACACGGTGTTGTGACCGAAGCGGTAGCCCTGGCGCGCCTTGAGCAGCAGGTAGGGGGCATTGCTCATGCTTTCCTGGCCGCCGGCGACGATGACGTTGGCCGAACCGGCTGCCAGGAGGTCGTGGCCGAACATGGCAGCCTTCAGGCCCGAACCGCACACCTTGTGGATGGTGGTGCACGCCACGCCCAGCGGCAGGCCCGCGCCCAGCGCGGCCTGGCGGGCAGGCGCCTGGCCCTGGCCGGCCTGCAGCACGTTGCCCATGATGACTTCTTCGACCTGCTCGGGCTTTAGCCCGGCGCGTTCGACGGCGGCTTTGATGGCGACCGAGCCCAGCTCGTGCGCGGCCAGGCCGGACAGGCTGCCCAGCATGCCGCCCATGGGCGTGCGGGCGATGGAAACGATAACAACGGGATCTGACATGACTAGCTCCTGTGAGGGTCGGGACAGCGTCTGCTTACGAGGCCGCGCCGGCTGGTGCCGGACGCAGGCGCCTGTCCGTATCGTAAGGGAAAAATTCTTCAATCCGGCCCTGTGCCACCTGGGCGCGGCAGGCCTGCCACCAGGCCGGTTCCAGCAGGTCGGCGTGATGGCGCAGGAAGGCGCCGCGCACCCGCGCGTCGCCCAGCAGGAAGCGGCCGAATTCCTCGGGAAACACGTCGTTCGGGCCGACGGCATACCAGGGTTCGGACGCCATTTCCGCTTCTTCGTTCGGGGCGGGCGGAATCCGCCGGAAATTCATTTCGGTCATGCGCTGGATTTCGTCGTAGTCGTAGAACACGACCCGGCCCAGGCGCGTCACGCCGAAGTTCTTGTAGAGCATGTCGCCGGGGAAGATATTGGCCGCGGCCAACTGGCGGATGGCATCGCCATATTCCCGCACGGCGGGTTCGAGCAGCGCGTCGGGCGCCTGCGTCAGGTAGAGGTTCAGCGGCGTCATGCGCCGTTCGATGTAGACGTGGCGGATGACGACCGTGTCCCCGGTTTCTTCGATCAGGCTGGGCACCAGGCGCCGCAATTCTTCCAGCAAGGCCGGCGCGAAGCGGCTGCGCGGCAGCGCCACCTGCGAGTATTCCCAGGTGTCGGCCATGCGGCCGACGCGATCGTGCAGTTTCACCATCTGGTACTTGCGCCGCACGGTGGCGTGGTCCATGCCGTCTTTGTCGATGCGGTCCTTGATCAGCTTGAACACGTACGGGTACGAGGGCAGCGTGAACACGCACATCACCATGCCCTTGATGCCGGGGGCCACGTCGAAGGCATCACGCGAATGCGCCAGGTGATGCAGGAAGTCGCGGTAGAACAGCGTCTTGCCCTGCTTTTGCAGGCCGATCATGGTGTAGAGCTCGGCCTTGGGCTTGCGCGGCAGCAGGCTGGACAGGAAATTGACCACCGCGGCGGGCGTTTCCATGTCCACCAGGAAATACGCGCGGGTAAAGCTGAACAGTGTGCTCAGGTCATCCGACCCCAGCAGCAGCGCATCCAGCCGCACCTGCCCGGCCGGGTTGCGCGTCAGCGCCACGGCAAAGGGGTAGACGGTGGTCTGGTTGACCAGGCGGCCGACGATGTAGGCGCCCTTGTTGCGAAAAAACAGCGAGCCCAGCGCATGCACCTGGCAATCGCTGGCGATGCGGCGGCCGACGTGCCGGGGCAGCAGCGTGCGCAGCTTGTGCACCGCGGTGCGGGCCAGCAGGCGGGCATCGCGCGGCAGGTCTTCGAAGGGCAGCGCCAGGCCAAAGTCGGCCACCATGCGGATCAGGCTTTTCTGCAGCCCTTCGCTGGCCGGGTAGTAGACCCGGTACGACGGCATGCGGCTGTCCAGGTATTCGGTTGCCACCGCGGGCCGCACGAACAGGAAATCGTTGTGGAAGTAATCGCGGTGCAGCAGCCGGCACGACACCGAATTGAAGAAGGTCTCGGCGCATTCGGGCTGGCGGTGCTCGGCCAGGAGGCCCACGAATTCCTGCTTGATCTGCTGCCAGTAGGCGGTCTGCGCGTCGGTCAGCGCCGGGCTGGTCGCGCCGTTGGCGCCCACCGCGCCTTCGGGCCGGCCGCGCAGCAGGCCTTCGAGCTGGCTCGCGCATTCGCGTACCCGCATGTCGTAGTACTCGATGCGTTCGCGCGACAGGTGCTGGATGCCGTGCCAGTCGCCCGATTCGAACAAGGCCTTGGCGCGCTGCGCGCTATAGCGAAACAGCGCGTAGTGGCGGTCGAACCCGGCCAGGATCAGCCGCGCGACGTCCAGCGGCGAGGGGCCCTTGGCGGGCGCCTGCTCGATGTGCTGGACGTCGGACGTGCGGATCATGGCGCGGCGCGGCTCAGGCGGTTTCGTTGAACAGTTCGCGGCCGATCAGCATGCGGCGGATTTCGCTGGTGCCGGCGCCGATCTCGTACAGCTTGGCGTCGCGCCACAGGCGGCCCACCGGGTACTCGTTGATGTAGCCGTTGCCGCCCAGAATCTGCACGCCCTCGCCCGCCATCCAGGTGGCCTTTTCGGCGGTGTACAGGATCAGCGCGGCGCAGTCCTTGCGGACCTGGCGCACGTGTTCGGCGCCCAGGCGGTCCAGGTTCTTGCCCACCTGGTAGCAGAAGGCGCGGCTGGCCTGCAGGGTGGTGTACAGGTCGGCGACCTTGCCCTGGATCAGCTGGAATTCGCCGATAGCCTGGCCGAACTGCTTGCGGTCGTGGATGTAGGGCACCACAACGTCCATCACGGCCTGCATGATGCCGATGGGGCCGCCGGACAGCACGGCGCGTTCGTAGTCCAGGCCGCTCATCAGCACCTTCACGCCGCCGTTGACCTGGCCCAGCACATTTTCTTCGGGGATTTCGCAGTCCTGGAACACCAGTTCGCCGGTGTGGCTGCCGCGCATGCCCAGCTTGTCCAGCTTCTGCGCCACGGAAAAGCCCTTGAAGCCCTTTTCCACCAGGAAGGCGGTGATGCCGCGCTGGTGCGCTTCGGGGTCGGTCTTGGCGTAGACCACCAGGGTGTCGGCGTCGGGGCCGTTGGTGATCCACATCTTGGTGCCGTTGAGCACGTAGCGGTCGCCCTTCTTGTCGGCGCGCAGCTTCATGCTGACGACGTCCGAACCGGCGCCGGGTTCGCTCATGGCCAGGGCGCCCACGTGTTCGCCCGAGATCAGCTTGGGCAGGTACTTGGACTTCTGGGCCGCGGTGCCGTTGCGGTTGATCTGGTTGACGCACAGATTGGAGTGCGCGCCATAGGACAGGCCGATGGAGGCGCTGGCGCGAGAGATCTCTTCCATCGCGACCATGTGGGCCAGATAGCCCATGTTGGCGCCGCCGTACTCTTCGCCGACCGTCATGCCCAGCACACCCAGATCGCCGAATTTGCGCCAAAGATCCATGGGGAACTGGTCGCTGCGGTCGACTTCGGCGGCGCGCGGCGCGATCTCGGCCTGCGCGAAGGTGCGCACCGCGTCGCGCAGCATGTCGAGATCTTCGCCCAGGTCGAAATTCAGGCCGGGAAGGTTCATCGCTGTCTCCGTGATAGTGGGTACTTACATTTTTATGGGCGCCAGCTACCGCGCCACGGTTCGTCGCGTGATCCCATGATGCGCCGATCGGCGGGGGCTACGCAATGATGCACCGCAAATATTACGTTTACGTAAACGTAAATTTGAGTCGGGTTTTCCCTAGGCAAATGTTTGCGTCCCGGGGGAAGCGCGCTGGGTACTATTCCAGCCGATCCTTGAAACCTGAAATTTGTGACGGAGTAAGCGGTGCTCGAACTATCCGATCTGGACGATATTGTGGCGCTGCGGCGTGACCTGCATGCCCATCCCGAGCTCTGCTACGAAGAGCACCGCACTGCCAAGGTGGTGGCCGACGCCCTGCGCGGCTGGGGCATCGAGACGCACACCGGCATCGCCAAGACGGGCGTGGTCGGCGTGATCAAGCGCGGCACCTCGGACCGCGCCATCATGCTGCGCGCCGATATGGACGCCCTGCCGATGCAGGAAGAGAACCAGTTCGACCACCGCTCGCGCCACGACGGCAAGATGCACGGCTGCGGCCACGACGGCCACACCGCCATGCTGCTGGCCGCGGCCCGCCACCTGCAGCAGGCCGGCGGCTTCGACGGCACGGTGTATTTCTGCTTCCAGCCCGCCGAAGAAGGCGGCGCGGGCGGGCGCGCGATGATCCAGGACGGCCTGTTCGACCGCTTCCCCTGCGAAGCCGTGTTTGGCATGCACAACTGGCCGGGCCTGGCGGCCGGCACGTTCGGCGTTTGCGCCGGCCCGATGATGGCGGCGGCCAACGGCTTCAAGATCACCGTGCGCGGCAAAGGCGGCCACGCGGCCGCGCCGCAGGACTGCGCCGACCCCGTGCCGGCGCTGTTCGCCATCGGCCAGGCGTTCCAGACCATCCTGACCCGCAGCAAGCGGCCGCTGGACGCCGCCGTGCTGTCCATCACCCAGGTGCAGGCCGGCGGCAGCGTGATCAACGTGATTCCGGGCAGCGCCTGGCTCGGCGGCTCGGTGCGCGCCTACAGCACCGACGTGGTCGACCTGATCGAACGTCGCATGCACGAGATTGCCGGCAGCATCGCCGCGGCCCACGGCTGCGAGGCCGACGTGTATTTCGAACGCCGCTATCCGGCGCTGGTGAATACCCCGGCCGAAACGGATTTCTGCATGGAGGTCATGCGCGACGTGGCCGGCGCCGACGGCGCGCGTGTCATCGAGCCCGTAATGGCGTCCGAGGACTTCGCCTTCCTGCTGCAGGCCAAGCCCGGCTGCTACGTGTTCCTGGGCAATGGCGACGGCGAGCACCGCATGGCCGGCCACGGCCTGGGGCCGTGCATGCTGCACAACGCCAGCTACGACTTCAACGACGCCCTGATTCCGGCCGGCGCGGCCTATTGGATCCGCCTCGCGCAGCGTTATCTCGCGGCCTGATTCCGACATCAACACGGACGCCGATGCGCCCCGACGCTTTTTTTGCAACACGCTTTACCTGACGCAGTGCTACGCAACATCACAAGGAAAGTATGAAAAAGAAGATGCTGTTCACGGCCGCGGGGGCGGCCCTGGCAATCATGGCGGGCGGGGCGATGGCCCAGACCTGGCCGGCCAAGCCCATCACGCTGGTCGTGCCCTACACCGCCGGCGGCAGCGCCGACGCGATCGGGCGCCGCCTGGGCGACGTGCTGCGCAAGGAAGCCAACGCCACGGTCATCGTGGAAAACAAGCCGGGCGCGGGCGCATCCGTGGGCACCGATTTCGTGGCGCGGGCCCAGCCTGACGGCACCACGCTGCTGCTGGCCTCGACCAGTCCGCTGACCATCTTTCCGCACTTGGCCAAGACCAACTACGACCCGATGAAGGACCTGACGCCAGTGGCCAGCGTGGCCGTGGCGCCTGTCGCCATCGTCGCCACCAAGGCGTTGCCGGTGAAGGACTTCGCCGGCCTGATCGACTACGCCAAGTCGCACCCGGACGGCGTGCGCTACGGCACGCCGGGCCAGGGCACCGTGGCCCATATCGGCATGGCGGCGCTGACGGCGCAGACCGGCACCAGGATGCTGCACGTGCCCTACCGCGGCAACAGCCAGGCGCTGACCGACGGCCTGGGCGGCGTGGTGGAACTGCTGGTGGTGAACACCGACGTGGTGCTGCCGCACGTGGCCAGCGGCGCGCTCAAGCCGCTGGCGGTGATGGCGCCCGAACGCCTGGCCGCCTGGCCCGACGTGCCCACGATGGCCGAACTGAAGCTGCCGCAGGCCCAGTACTACTCGAACTTCGGCATCTTTGCGCCGGCCAACCTGCCGCCGGCCGTGTCCGGCCCGTTGCAGGCCGCCCTGGCCAAGGCCGTGGCCAGTCCGGAATTCAAGGACCTGCTGGCCAAGTCGTACCTGCAGCCGGGCACCGCGTCGGGCGAGGCCTTCGCCAAGCAGGTGCAGGCCGAATTCGCCAACAATGCCCGCCTGATCAAGGAAGGCAATATCAAGGCCGACTGATTGGGGGGCGCCTGAACAGGCGCTACCAAGAAAAAGCGCGCGATCCGCAAGGAACGCGCGCTTTTTTCCCGAAGCCGGGTTGAGGCCGCGAGGGACGATGCGTCAGCCGCCGCGCGGCCCGAACATGATGACCAGCATGCCCGCCAGGCACAGGCCCACGCCGACGTAGTCGCTGACGCTGGGCCGCACGCCGTCCACCGCCCACAGCCACAGCAGCGCCATGCCGATATAGACGCCGCCATAGGCCGCGTAGACGCGGCCGGACGACGTGGGGTGCAGGGTCAGCAGCCAGGCGAACAGCGCCAGGCTGAGCGCGGCGGGCGCGAGCAGCCAGATGGAATGGCCGCGCCGCAGCCACAGGTAAGGCAGGTAGCAGCCGACGATTTCGGCCAGGGCGGTCACGATGAACAGCGCCAGGGTTTGCAGTATGCCCATGGTGCCGCCGTCAGGGATGCTGCGCGAGCAGGTCGCGGCACTGGCGTTCCTGCATCGCGATTTCCTGCAAGGTGTCTTCGATGTCGCGGCGCTGCTGTTCGAGTGTGGCGCGGTGTTGTTCCAGCACGGTCAAGTATTGGCGCAACTGCACTTCGGTGTCGCCCGGGCCGTCGTACATGTCGATCAGCGTCAGGATCTCGGACAGCTGCAAGCCCAGCCGCTTGCCGCGCAGGGCCAGTTTCAGGCGGGTACGGTCGCGCGGTCCGAAGATGCGGTTGCGGCCGTCGCGCGCCGGGCTGACGATCCCCTGGTCTTCATAGAAGCGGATCGTGCGGGGCGTGACGTCGAACTCGCGGGCGAGCTCGGAGATGGTCCAGGTTGACGAGGGCATGCGGCGTGTGGCAGTTTACGTAAACGTAAATTATGATGACTTGACCCGATCGTCAAGCGTGGAGAGCGAGGCAATGAACCCCAACGAACAGAAGCTGCAGTATCCCTGGGCCGATTTCCAGCCCGAAGCCGGCCGGGCGCACACGGTGGCCGAGGGCGTGAAATGGATCCGCATGCCGCTGCCGTTCGCGCTGGATCATATCAACCTCTGGCTGCTGCGCGACAACATCGACGGCCGCGACGGCTGGACCATCGTCGACTGCGGCATCTCGCGCGACGAGGTCAAGACGCTGTGGGAAGACGTTTTCAAGAACGAGCTTGAGGGTCTGCCCGTGCTGCGCGTGCTGGTCACGCACATGCATCCGGACCACATCGGCCTGGCCTATTGGCTGTGCGAGCGCTGGAACGCCCGGCTCTGGATGACGATGACCGACTTCATGGTGGCGTCGCTGTGGTCGTCGCGCCGCAACGAGGCCGGCGGCGGCCCCGGCGGGCAGTCCGCGGTGGACCATTTCGCGCGCCACGGCCTGACCGATCCGGACGCGCAGGAACAGATCCGCCAGCGCGCCAATTATTTCCCGAACCTGGTGCCGGCCGTGCCGTCGCGTTACACCCGCATCATGCACGGCGACCAGGTGCGCATCGGCGGACGCGATTGGCGCGTCATCGTGGGCTACGGCCACGCGCCCGAACACGCCTCGCTGCATTCGCCGGACCTGGGCGTGCTGATCTCGGGCGACATGGTGCTGCCGCGCATTTCCACCAACGTCAGCGTGTTCGACTACGAGCCGGACGCCAACCCCCTGCCCCTGTACCTGCGGTCGCTGGATGGCTACGCCGACGTGCCGCGCGACACGCTGGTGCTGCCTTCGCACGGCCGCCCGTTCAAGGGCCTGCACGAGCGCATCGCGCAGCAGCACGAACACCACCGCGACCGCCTGGCCGAAGTGCTGCAGGCCTGTGCGGTGCAGCCGCAGTCCACCTCGGACATCGTGCCGGTGCTGTTCAAGCGCAAGCTGGACCTGCACCAACTGACCTTTGCCATGGGCGAGGCGCTGGCGCACTTGCACGCGCTGTATTTCGAAGGCAAGTTGACCCGGGCGGAAGGCGCCGACGGCATCGTGCGGTTCTCGGCGGCCTGATCGCCGCCGGTGTCGTCACCGCAGTTTTTGGCGGGGCCTGGCGCGAACGCCCGGCCCGCGCCGAGCCGCAGGGCTAGCGCGACGACGTGGCCAGGCGCACCGCCAGGCCCACGAACACCAAGGCCGCAATGCGGTTGAGCCAGCGCTTGGCCGTGACCGAGCGCTGCAGCAGTTCGCCGAACGCGCCCGAGAAGAATGCGATGGCGCCGAACACCAGCAGCGTTGCCAGCATGAACACGGCGCCCAGCTGCACGGTCTGCCAGCCCACCGGGCCCAGCTTGGGCGAGGTGAACTGCGGCAGGAACGCGAAGAAAAACAGCAGCACCTTGGGATTGGTCAGGTTCATGACGATGCCGCGCCGATACAGCGCCGACGTCTTCATCGGCGCGGGCCGCTGGCCGTCTTCGGCATGCACCGGGGCGCGCAGGATCTGCCACGCCAGATAAGCCAGGTAGGCCGCGCCGGCCAGCTTGAGCACGGTGAAGGCCACCGGCGACGCGGCGAACAGCGCGGCCAGCCCCAGCGCCACCGCGGCGGTATGGCCCATCAGGCCTGTGCACAGGCCCAGCACCACGAACAGCCCGGCCTTGCGTCCCCAGATGGCCGATTGCATCAGCACGAACAGGTTGTCGGGGCCGGGCGTCAGGGACAGCAGCACGGCAATGCCGAAGAACGCGGTCAGGGATTCAAGGGGCAGCATGAGGGTCTCGCGAAGGTCGGCCGGCGCCTTGCGCGCCGGAAATGAACTGGCATCATACGAGGAAATAAATGCGAAGCCACGAAGGAGACACCATGTCCGCTGTACCGGAATCCGCCGCGCGACCCGACGCCGTGCTTGAAGACTGGCTGCGCGCGCGCCATAGCTGCCGCGCCTTCCTGCCCGATGCGGTGCCGCGTGCGGTCATCGAACGCATCCTGACGCTGGCCGCGCGTACCGCGTCGTGGTGCAACTGCCAGCCTTGGCAGGTGACGGTGGCCTCGGGCGAAGGCGCCCGCCGCTTGAGCCAGGCATTGCAGCAACGCGCGCAGCAGCCGGGTTTCACACCCGACTTTCCGTTCCCGCGCGAATACCAGGGCGACTACCTGGCCCGGCGCCGCGAATCGGGCTTCCAGCTGTACAACGCGGTGGGCGTGGCCCGCGGCGATCGCGAGGCCTATCGCCGCCAGGAACTGCGCAACTTCCAGCTGTTCGATGCGCCGCACGTGGCCATCATCACGACCGACGAGGCCTTGGGCGAATACGGCGCCATCGATTGCGGCGGATATGTCGCCAATTTCCTCCTGGCGGCGCAAGCCAATGGCGTGGCCACCGTGGCCCAGGCGTCGCTGGCGATGTACCCCGAGGTGCTGCGCGCGGCACTCGGCCTGGCGGCCGACCGCCGCGTGGTCTGCGCCATTTCGTTCGGCTATGCCGATACCGCCCACCCCGCCAACAGCTACCGCACCAGCCGCGCGGACCTGGCGTCGACGGTGCGCTGGGTCGACTAGGCCTGCTCGTTCATAAGGGCATGGGGCGACAGCCCTGCCCGCTCCTGATATGGTTCTGGATTCCCGTCCTAACGCCAAGCATTCCCCTCTGAAGATGCCTACCAAACACATCGATACGGTTCTGCAGCATGCGGGCACCGCCCCGTTCAACCCCGAGACCGGCACCGCGCCGGTGCCGCTGCCGCCGATGCGCGCCAGCACCGTACGGTTCGAGAACCTTGCTGCGCTGGAAAAAGCCCAGCGCAGCAAGGCCGCGGGCGGCCGCGCCACCACCTACGGCCGCATGGGTATGGACACGCACGCGGCGCTGGAACAGGTGTTTGCGCAGCTGGAAGGCGGCACGCATGCCTACCTGGCCCCGTCGGGCCTGTCGGCCATGACGATGGTGATGCTGGCGCTATGCTCGGCGGGCGACCACGCCCTGATTTCCGACTGCGTCTACGGCCCGATGCGCGAGCTTGACGATGCCGTGCTCAAGCGCATGAACATCAACGTGACCTACTTCGCCGCGGGCGAAGACCTCGACGCGCTGGTGCAGCCCAACACCAAGCTGCTATACGTGGAATCGCCCGGCTCGCTGCTGTTCGAGATGCTCGACATGGGCGCGATGGCCGCGTTCGCGCAGCGCCGTGGCCTGGTGCTGGCCACCGACAACACCTGGGGCTCGGGCTACATCTACCGGCCGCTGACGCTGGGCGCGCAGGTGTCCATCATTGCCGGCACCAAGTACGTGGGCGGCCATTCCGACCTGATGCTGGGCGCGGTGGTCACCAACGACGAAAAGATCGCCAGGCAACTGAACCGCACGCAGTACGCGATGGGCTATTCCATCAGCGCCGACGATGCCTGGCTGGCGCTGCGCGGCGTGCGCACCATGCCCATCCGCATGGCGCAGCATGCGCGCCACGCGCTGGAAATCTGCGCATTCTTCAAGCGCCGTCCCGAAACCGTGCGCCTGTTCCATCCGGCGCTGCCCGAAGACCCGGGCCACGCCCTGTGGCAGCGCGATTGCACCGGTTCGAACGGCATGCTGTCGGTCGAACTGCGCCTGTCGCCCGCGGCCGCGCGTGCGTTCGTCGATGCGCTGGAACTGTTCGGCATCGGCTTCTCGTGGGGCGGCTACGAAAGCCTGGTGCAACTGGTGTCGCCCAAGGACCTGTCGCATCACCGCTATTGGGGCGAAGGCCAGAACGCGCTGGTGCGCCTGCACATCGGCCTGGAGTCGCCGCAGGACATCATCGCCGACCTGACGCAGGCGCTGGACAAGGCGGCGACCGTCAAAGACTGACGGCGTTCATGACGCGCGGCGGGGTATTCATTACTCGCTGTGCATCCCTGGCGGTGCGTCACGCAAGACGCACCACGGGCCAGTCCGCCTTCAAACCGCCTCGGCCCGTATCCAGCCGCCGATGCGCGCGGCGATGTCGTCGCTGTTGTCGTCCATCATGGGCATGTGCGAATTGCCCGCGATGCCCATGTCCGCCAAACGCCACGTCGCGACGTTCGCGCCGTGCGCCGCCAGTTGTTCCGCATAGGCCTGCCCCGCCTGGCACAGGCGGGTCCAGAGCGGCGTGGCGTCCAGATAGTCGCCATAGACGAACAGGAACGGCTTGCCCGCCACGCTGGCAGGCGCCACCGCTTCCGAGAACCCCGACGGCTCGATGCCGATCACCCCTTGCACCAGGTCCGGCCGCGCTTGCAACGCGCGGTAGGCGACTTCGCCGCCATGGCTGTGCGCCAGCACCAGGCACGGGCCGATGCGCTCCAGCGCCGCGCAAAAGCCCGCCAGCGCCGCGTCGTTGTTGCCCAGCCAGCGCGGTACCGCATGGCGGATGAAGGCATCGAAGGCCTGGACCGGAAAGCGCTGGCCATCGAAGGCACGGCGCTGCGCATAACCGCTTGCATGGCCGAAGCGAAACAACGACCAGCTTTCTTCGGCGTTGCGCACGATGGGCGGTTCGGGCCACACCTCTTCGAACGGCGTCCAGCCCGCGCGGCCGCGTTCGACGTTGTCGACCACGTACACCGCATGGCCGTGCCGCAGGAAGTGTTGCACCCAGCCGGGCCGCCCGTCAGGCGTCTGTTCCCACATGGCGCCGGTCATGCCGCCGCCGTGCAGCAGCACCAGCGGTAGCGGGTGCCGTCGCTCGGCGGGAATGAAGTACTGCACATAGGCCTGTTCGACGTGATACAGCCCGTTGGGGTCGTACGGCAGCGACGCGGTGCGGGTAAAGGCGATCTCGCGTGGCGGGCGCCCTTCGATGCGCACCTGCCGCCCGCCGGCGTAGAAGCTGCCGAAATCGGCCAACGCCAGCGGCGGGGAAAACGTCTGATTTATTTCTTGACCAGCGGGCATTGGCTTTCCGACAGGGGCCAGGCGAGGGTATCGCCGGGGATGGTGCGCACGATGTTGTAGTAGTCCCAGGGCGCCTTGGACTGGGCTGGCGATTTCACCTGCGCCAGCATCATGTCGCGCACCACCAGGCCGTCTTCGCGGATGTGCGCGTTCAGGCTGAAAGGGTCGTCGATGGGCAGCGATTTCATCTTGGCCATGACGGCGTCGGAATTCGTCGTGCCGGCCGCCTGCACGGCGCGCAGGTAGTGGCGCACCGAGCTGTAGACCCCCGCTTGCAGGAAGGTGGGCGGACGGCCCAGGCGGGCTTCGAATTTCTTGGTGAAGGCGCGCGTGCCGTCGTTCATGTCCCAGTACGACGGCACCGTCAGGTAGGTCTGCTGCGCGGCTTGCAGGCCCAGGCTGTGCACGTCGGTGATCAGCAGCAGCATCGCCGCCAGCTTCTGGCCGGCACCGGTGATGCCGAATTCGGCCGCCTGCTTGATCGCCGAAATGGTGTCGCCGCCCGCATTGGCCACTGCGATGATCTGCGCCTTGGATGTCTGCGCCTGCAACAGGAACGAGGCGAAGTCCGACGCATTCAGCGGATGGAACACGGTGCCCACGACCTCGCCGCCGTTGGCTTTCACCACCGCCTCGGTGTCGGCGGCCAGCTGCTTGCCGAAGGCGTAGTCGGACGCCAGGATGAACCAGCGCTTGTTGCCTTCGTTCACCACTGCGGTGGCCGTGCCGCGCGACAGCGCATAGGTGGTGTAGGTCCATTGCACGCCATAGGGCGAGCATTGCGCCTGGGTCAGTGCCGTGGTGCCGGGGCTGGAAAACAGCACCAGCTTTTTCTTTTCGCGCGCAATGCCCTGCACCGCCAGCGCCACCGACGAATTGGGCACGTCCACCACCACGTCCACGCCGTCGGTGTCGTACCACTTGCGCACCATGCCGCTGCCGATGTCGGGCCGGTGCTGATGGTCGCCCGAGACCAGCGAGACGGGTTTGCCGAGCACGGTGCCGCCCAGTTCCTCGATGGCCAAGCGGGCCGCCTCGACGGACCCGCGGCCGGTGGCGTCGGCCGTGACGCCGGCCATGTCGGTCAGGACGCCGATCTTCACGCCGTCGGCGTCATTGGCCAGTGCAGAGGCGCCGGCAAGCGCCAGGCACAGGCCCAGCGCCGTGCGGCGCAGGAATTGCTGTCTCATGTGTCTTCCACCCTTGGATGCCGCCGCCGGCGGCGAATTATTGTGGGGGAAGTGTAGCCCGCGGCGGGCGCTGTTGAACGCAGTCTGGTCTTAGGGACGACCCCATGCAAAACGCCCCGGCCGATCGCGGCGCGGGGCGTTCTTGAACTGCGATTCAGGTGCGGGTCAGTTGCCGCGCGCCATCGGGATCAGTTGGTTCACTTCCTTCAGGGCGCCTTCGTAGCTGTTGCCCGCCAGCACCGGCGACGTCATGAACTTGCCGCCTACGGCGAAGGAGGGCGTGCCGTCGATGCGGTAGGCCTCGGCCAACTGGTTGGCGCGTTGCACCTGGGTCTGGACGCTGAACGAATCGAACACCGAATCGAACTTGGCGCGGTCCACGCCCTGCGCGGCGGCCCAGTCGCCCATGGCCTTCTTGTCGATCAGGCGCTTGTGCTCGCCGTGGATGGCGGTGAAGACCTTGGTGTGCAGGTCGGGGCGGTCCAGCGCGATCAGGGTGTAGTACAGCTGTTGCAGGGGCTTCATGCCGGCATTGAAGGCGATCGGCACTTGCTTGAGCACCACGTCGGCCGGGGCCGTCTTGGCCCAGTCTTCAACCATCGGTTCCATGGCGGCGCAATGCGGGCAGGTATACGCGAAGAATTCCAGCACTTCCACCTTGCCCGGGGTGTCGGACGGCAGCGGCGGATTGATGGCGACGTAGGCCTGGGTGCCTTGGGCGTGGCTGACCGGGCTGAAGAACGCGGTGGCGGTCAGCGCGGCGGCTGCCAGGATGCGGATGAGCTTGGGGGACAGCATGGATGATGTTCCTGAACAAAAAGGTTACAGACAGGGCCGGGCCCGGATAAGTTCAATCAAAAAGCCATGATCGGCGCGCCGTGTTACTGACGCACCACCGCTGTTTCAATCTTGTTTTCGCCCAACCGGCCGCGGGCGCGATTCATGTCGTCCAGGCGGGCGAATGGCCCGACGCGGACGCGGTTGATGGCCTTGCCGTTCACTTCGGCCTTTTGCACCGCCACGGGCAGACCCAGCAGGATGATGCGGGCCTTCAGGGATTCGGCATCGTCCTGGCCGCGGAACGCGCCCGCTTGCAGGTAGTACGAGCCATTGGCCGATGCCGCCGGGGCGGACGATGCGGCCGGCGCCTTGACCGCGGCGGGCGCCGGGCTGGGCGCCAGCTTGGCGATGGGCGTGGGCGGCGCGCTGGCGGCGGGCGCGGGCGCGGGAGCCGCCGCGGGGGCGTTGTTGGACGTCGGCAGCGTGGCAATCAGGGCGCCCAGGTCGTCGGACTTGCCGGCCGGCGCGGTGCCGGCCCCGGGCAGCGGCGCGGGCGCCGTGGCGGTGGGGCCGCTGGGCGGCGTGCCCGCCGCGCCGTCGCGGCCGTACAGGCCGGCGTTGGGGTCCGGCGCCTGGCGCGGGTCGGGCAGCTTGCCTGCGTCGCCCTGCCGGCTGGCGCGGTCCACGAAGGGCACGGGCGCCTTGGTGACGTAGAACGCCACGACAGCGGCCACGATCAGCCCGATGAGCAATCCGGCCAGCGCCCCGTACAGGGTGCTGCCGCTTTCGCCGGAACGGCGGGTAGGTTTGCGCTTGGTCGCCATGTACCGATGTTACATCCGCTCGGGGGCGGACACGCCCAGGAGCTCCAGGCCGTTGGCCAGCACCTGGCGCGTGGTCGAGGCCAGGCGCAGGCGCGCCAGCTTCAGCGCGGTGTCGTCGACCAGCACGCGTTCGGCGTTGTACCAGGCGTGGAAGTCGGACGCGCAGTCGCGCAGCCAGAAGGCGATGTGGTGCGGGGCCAGTTCCTGCGCGGCCAGGGCCACGATCTGGGGGAACTCGGCCAGGCGCTGCATCAGCGCGAATTCGGTCGGAGCCGTCAACAGGGACGCATCGGCCGCCGCGACATCTGCCGCCGGCATGCCGGCGTTGTTCACGACCGAGCAGATGCGCGCGTGGGCGTACTGGATGTAATAGACCGGGTTTTCGTCGCTCTTGGACAGGGCCAGGTCGACGTCGAACACGAATTCCGTGTCGGCGCGGCGCTGGATCAGGAAGTAGCGCACGGCATCGCGGCCGACCCAGTCGATCAGGTCGCGCATGGTGACGTAGCTGCCGGCGCGCTTGGAGATCTTGACCTCCTGGCCGCCGCGCATGACCTTGACCATCTTGTGCAGCACGTAGGACGGGTAGTCCTTGGGGATGCCCTCTTCCAGCGCCTGCAGGCCGGCGCGCACGCGCGCCACGGTGCCGTGGTGGTCGCTGCCCTGGATGTTCACGGCGCGGTGAAAGCCCCGTTCCCATTTGGCCTTGTGGTAGGCCACGTCGGGCACGAAATAGGTGTAGCCGCCTTCGCTCTTGCGCATGACGCGGTCTTTGTCGTCGCCGGTACCCAGTTCGGTGGTGCGCAGCCACAGCGCGCCGCCCTCTTCATAGGTATGGCCGCCGGCGATCAGCGCCTTCACGGTGGCCTCGACGCGGCCCGACGTGTAGAGCGAGCTTTCCAGGTAGTAGTTGTCGAACGCCAGGCCGAACGCTTGCAGGTCCAGGTCTTGTTCGCGGCGCAGGTAGGCCACGGCGAAGACGCGGATGTCGTCCAGGCTGTCGATATTGCCGGTGGCGGTGACGGGTTCGCCGTCCGAGGCCTGGATGGTCTTGCCGGCCTGGAAGTCGCGGGCGATGTCGGCGATGTAGTCGCCCTTGTAGCCGTCGGCGGGCCAGTCGGGCGAGTCGGTCGTCAGGCCGCGGCCGCGGGCCTGCACGCTGATCGCCAGGTTCTCGATCTGGTTGCCGGCGTCGTTGTAATAGAACTCGCGCGTCACGTCCCAGCCGATGGCGTCGTACAGGCGGCACAGGGCGTCGCCCAGCGCGGCCTGGCGGGCATGGCCCACGTGCAGCGGGCCGGTGGGATTGGCCGACACGAATTCGACCAGGATCTTCTCGCCGGCGCGCGGGGCGCGGCCAAAGGCGGCGCCCTGCTCGGCCACGGCCGCGATGACGGCCTGGCGGGCGGCGGCGGTGACGCGCAGGTTGATGAAGCCGGGGCCGGCGATTTCAGCGCTTTCGACCAGGTCGCGGGCGCCGGGCTGGGCCAGCAGCGCCTCGACGATGGCCTGGGCCAGTTCGCGCGGGTTGCGCTTGGCCGGCTTGGCCAGCTGCATGGCCACGTTGGTGGCGACGTCGCCGTGGGCGGCGACCTTGGGGCGCTCCAGCAGCACAGTGGGCTGGGCGTCGGGCAGGCTCTGCGCAACGGCGGCCTGGATCAGGGAAATAAGCTGTTTTTGTTGCTCGGGGAGCATGGGCGTCTGGAGTCGTTCTGGGTGGGTGACGAAGGCGGCGACGGGTCGCGGCCGGGCTGGAGGCCCGCGCGAGTGCCCTGGCGCAGCCTGGTGGGCGGAATCGGGGCGACCGGCGGGGCGCAACCGCATGCGGGCGCCGGATTCTCGGCCGCCGGGGATCCTGCCGTCACGGGAATCTCCTGAATCATAGCTTGATTTGGCGGCGGCCACCGGCGCCTGGGCCGCCCCGGGACGGCCTTGCGCGCCGGGTCAGTTGGCATCCCCGGGCCGTTGCGGTAGTGTAGAGAAGGCATTCTATGTAGGAGACGGGAATATGCTGATTACCTTTCATTCCAAAGTCGTGGCAGAAGTCCTGATGCTTACCGACCATGCCAGCGCCCTGTTGCAGGCCGCAGGCAAATCCTTCGGCGACAAGATTCCCGAACGCGGTGTGTTCACCGTCGACCAGCTCGGCCCGGCGATCCAGGGCATCGAGCGGGCCATCGAAGAGTCCCTGGGCCAGGGCCACCCCGCCGACGAAGAAGACGAAGACCAGGCCCCGGTGGCGCCCATGGCGCGCGCGGTCGGCCTGAAAGAGCGGGCGTTCCCCTTGCTGGACATGATGCGCCAGTCGCAGGCCGCCGGCGCCGAAGTCACCTGGGAAGTGTCCCGCGGCTGGTAGGCAATGTCGCCGGACGGACAATCTGTCCGGCGCTTTTTGCCTATCTTCGTGCTGCCGTCTCTTTGCGGCTGACGCCATTTCAAGGAATCCCTGCCATGCGCAGCGACATCACGATCGTTTTCGACACCCGGCGCTCGCTGGACCTCTCGGCCAACGTCGAACCCAGCCCGCAGCGCCAGAACCAGGCCCGCGACTGGTTCGACGGCGCCTGGGAAACCCTGGGCTGCGAGCCCCTGCGCCCCAGCGGCAAGGTGCTGCTGCTGGACAAGGTGCTGGGCGTGGCCGACGCGCTGGGCTACGACACGCTGTCCACCGACGAAAAAGAAGCCCGCGAATTCGCCGAGAACCTGGCGCTGGCGCTGGAGCGTCCGCGCATCACCGTGGACCTGCCCGGCCTGACGGTCGGCTATTGACCTGACTGGGCGCAGTTCGCCCAAGGAACCAATCCTGGCTTGCCGTTACTCACGGGCAAGGACGGCCTGCGCCGTCCCTTGATTCCTCCCCTTGCGGAACCCGTGACATGAGCCAGGATCGCTATCTCGCCCTGTTGCGCGCCCACGCGCGCCGCCGCCCCGACCACGCCGATGTGGTGCAGGCGCAGGCGGTCGTCATCGACGGACGCCGCATCAGCCTGTGGTTCGAACCCGCCGGACCCGACGCCGACCCGGACGACGGCCAGCTGCTGTGCCGCACCGACGTGGCGCGCTTTCCGGGCGGCCCATCCAACGCGGTTTGCCGGCTGCTGCTGCAGGCAAACAATCTTTGGGCCGGCACCCACGGCGCGACCTTGGGCCTGCGCGGGCAAGACACCGTGATGCTCAGCGCCGCGCGGCGAATCGGTTCGTTGACCCCGGCCACGCTGGATGCCTTGCTGGCGAGCCTGCAGGTGGACGCGCTGACCTGGGCCGCGCAGTTGACGCGACCGGCCGGCGCCATCCGCACGGACGCCAGCCCCGGCCTGCTGCATCTGCGCGCCTGATCCCGACCCCCTTACGCGCTGGAGCCTCACGCCCATGTCTGAACAACGCTATCACGCCGCCCTGGCCGACCTTGCCCATCACATCGGTGTAGACGGGCAGGCGCTGGGTACCCGCCAGGAACTGGTCATCGACGGCGCCGCCATCGCACTGGCGTATGTCGATGACGGACTGGGCGGCGCCATGGAAGGCGCCTGCCGCGTCGGCACCCATCCCCTGCCCGCCGATCCGCCCGCCGGCCTGCTGTCCTGGCTGTTGCAGGCCAATACCCTGGGCCCCGCCACCCGCGGCGCCACGCTCGGCCTGCAGCAATCCGGCCATCTGGTGCTGGCCCGCCGGCTGCCGCTGGACCTCGCGCCAGAGGGCCAGGCCCGCGCCTGGCGTGACCTGGCCGAAGCCTCGGCGCAATGGTCCGCCGCCATCGACCAAGGGCTGGGCGGCGACGCCAGCCCCCGCTGAACCCGCTACGCGACAGGAACGAACCATGTCCCGCTATCAGACGCTGCTTGAAGACTATGCCCGCCTTGCCGGTCTGTCGCCGGTCGAAGACCTGGTGGCCCATCAGGAATTGGTCATCGCCGACATCGTCGTCGGCCTCTCGGCCGAGGGCGACGCCGACTCGGGCGATATCGCCTTCTTCGCCACCCTGGGCCGGCCGGCGCCGCAGGTGGCCCGCGACCAGCTGTTGCAGCTGATGCTGGAAGCCAATGCCCTGTGGGTCGGCACCGGCGGCTGCACCCTGGGCTTGCAACCGGGCACCGGCGCGGTGCTGCTGTGCGCCCGCGCCCCGCTGGCCCTGTGCGATGCCCGGGCGCTGGCCGCTGCCCTGGACGCCTTTGCCGATGTCGCGCTGCTGTGGCGCGATGTCGTGCAGGGCCGGGTCACGCCGGAACTGCCGCAACTGGCCGCCTGACCGGGAGCACCGTCATGTTCATCAATCCCAATGGGAGCCGCGTGGTGGGCGGCGAGGCGTCATCGCCGCAGGACACGCCCAGCAACACGGCGTCCCGGATCGGATCGTCGCCGCAACCCGGCCAAGGCGGGCTGCAAGGCACGATGGTGTCGGTGGGCGAAGGCGGCACGGCCGCGCTGCGCGACGATGCGGCGCAGAGCCGCGGCTGGTTCGGCGGTGTGTTTTCCGCCCTTTGGCAAGCCGCCGAGGATTTCACCGCCGCGATGCATGGTGACCCGCTCGAGGACGAGGATTCGGTCCGCGCCGACAGCGATGTGCAGGACGATGTGCGCACCGAGGTCGACGAAGACGACACGCTGACCGAGGTGGATGACGACGACGAAGAATTCTTCGACTGCGATGACGATGGCGTCGCCGCGTACAACGCCCGCCAGCAAGAGCGCCAGGCGGTATCGGGCGGGCCGACGGGCCAGCCCCAATCCCTGGACGACGTGCCGATCCTGCCGCTGTCGTCCTTGCTGGGCGATGTCGGCGAGGCGCAAGGTCTCCAGGTCCTGGTCGATACGCTGCCGCCTCGCGAGTCGGTGCAGCAGCAAACGCAACAGCAGCAGGAAGGCATCATGGGCCGCCTGCTGCGATACGGCGGCAATGCGCTGGGCGCGGTGACGTCGACGGTGGCCAGCACCGCGTCGAGCGTGGCGCGCACGGTCGGCGGCTATCTGCCGGGCGGGGGCACGCCGGTGGCCGAAAGCGCCAGCGTCGCCGCCAGCACCCCCGTATCCGAGCGCAATCTGGCGCGCGCAGGCGAAGTCGCGGGCAAGATCGACGAGCAGATGGCCAAGCTCAATGAGCAATTGCGTCGCATGGGCGGCGGCGGCGATGCGCTGCGCGTGCCCGACGGCGAGCGGCTGAACACGCCCACCCTGTCGACCTGGGACACGCTGTCGCGCTGGAACCACCAGGCGCGCGGCGCGTTGTCGGCGGGCTTGACCACGCTGGGGTGGACCACCGCCGCAGTGGCCATTCCCACCGCGACCAGCGTCATCACCACGCCGATGGCCCTGTCGCCGACGTCCATCGGCATCAACGCCACCGCTATGCTCGGGGGCGCCTACCTGGGCCTGACCGCGCTGCGCGATTTTCCGGAACTGGCCAGCAACCGGGCGGCGCTCAGCCTGGTCGAGAGCACGTTGCAATCGCTGCAACCGCAGTTCAAGGAACTGGACAACCTGATCGCCCAGGAAGCGTCGCGCCAGACCGCCACCGATCGCACCATGCTGGTGTCGCTGGAACGCGCCCCGCGCATGGACGCACTGCAACGCGAACTGGCGCAGGTCGGCGAAGCGCTCAAGACCGCGCGGTCGGCACCGGCGCAAAGTGCCGAATCGCGCCACCCCGTCGCCTTGGGGGATGGCCAGGCACGCACGCAGACGCTCAGCCTGGCCGCGCGCGCCAAGTCGGCGTTCCAGTCATTCTTCGGCTCGATCGCGCGAGGGCTGTCCAGCGCCGGCCGCTTCCTGGCCGACCTGCCCAACGTGCCGGGCCGCCTGCTCGAACGCCGTGCGGCGGGCAAGAGCGAACTGGCCTACACCCAGGGTGCCGGCCGCAGCGCACTGGGTATCCTGTCTGCTCCGCGTGACGGTGGCATCGTGCAGGGCGGCGTCGACGTGCGGGTGATGCAGCGCGCCGCCGATGCAGGGGGCGCCAGCCTGGCCCTGCCCGACGTGCGCCGCCAGATGCATATCGGCGAAAACCTGACGCACGCCCTGCGCGCCAGCGACAAGGCCGCCTTCGGCGCGATCGCGGTGGGCGAAGGGACGCAGCAGGTCGCGGCCACGGCCAACCTGACCACGGCGCGCGCCATGGCCTGGTATTTCGCCGCCGCCGCGGATGCGCAGGAAAACGGCAATGCCCAGCCGCCCACCGTTACCCGCAACACCGACGGCAGCCTGTCGGTGGCCGACCCCGATCGCAAGCTCTACAGTTTCCTGATGCACGCGCCGTCGGTACACACCGGCGCCATGGCGGGCGAGGACGGCACGCGTGAACCGGGCCGGTTGACGCTGGACGACCATCGCCGCGGCTTTCCGGACGGTGCGCGCGGCATGCAATTCGAAACCGCCTTGAACGCGGACGGAGGCGCCGAGCTGCGCATCCGCTTCGTGGCCGAGCGCGCGCAGCCGGTCTTCACACCGCTGGCCAACGAGCGTGATGTGTTGCTGTCGATGTACCAGGCGCTGCACAGCCCGGCGCAAGCGGGCGAGTCGCAGGCGGATTTTTCGGGATGGTCGCGCGATCGGTTGGAGGCGCACCAGTCGTCGCTGATCGCGGCCTTGCAACGCGAGACGACCTTGATGGCCGGCGACCAGCAGCAGATCCGCGAGCTGCGGGATTGGCAGAACCCGGCCTTCCTGGCGGGCAGGGCCTAGCGCCTGAAGGGGTAGCGAATGGGCAACGAATGGGCGGGACGTCAGTCCCGCCCTGTGCCCGTCAGCGGATGCCTGCCCGCATGAACGACTGCACGAACTGGCGCTGGAACAGCAGGAAGGCGATCAGCAAGGGCGCTGCCGACATCAGCGTGGCGGCGGTGATCACCGACCAGTCGATGCCCTGGTCGGTCGACGAGAACACCTGCAGTCCGACCGTCAGCGGCCGCGATTCCACCGAGTTGGTGATGATCAACGGCCACAGGAAGTTGTTCCAGTGGTGGCTGACCGACACCAGGCCATAGGCTACGTAGATCGGCTTGGCCAGCGGCACATACACCTTCCAAAGGATCTGCAAGGCGTTCGCGCCTTCCATGCGCGCGGCCTCTTCCAGTTCGCGCGGCACCGTCTTGAACGTCTGGCGCAGCAGGAAGATGCCGAAGGCCGACGCGAAGTACGGCAGGCCGATGGCGAACACCGTGTCGCGGATGCCCAGCTGGCTCATCGAACGGTAATTTTCCACCAGCAGCACGTCCGGCATGATCATCAGCTGCAGCAGCACCAGCATGAAGACGAAGTCGCGGCCGCGGAACTCGAAGCGGGCAAAGGCGTAGCCGGCCAGCGTCGACAGCACCAATTGCGCGGCCAGCACCATCGTCACCAGCAGGAAGGTGTTGGCGAAATAGCGCGGAAACGGCGCGGCCTGCCAGGCCCGTGCGAAGTTATCCAGCGTCAGCGGGGCAAACAGGTCAAAGCGCGTGGCGTAGGCCGGCGGATGGAAGGCCGCCCACATGGCGTAGGCCAGCGGCAGAATCCAGAGCAGGCCCAGCGCCCAGGCGCCCAGGGTATCGAGCTTGTCTTTCATTGATAGTGCGTCCTACGGTCCAGCCAGCGGAACTTGATCAGCGCGGTCAGTGCCAGCACCACCAGCAGCACGACGGTCAGCGTCGCGGCGTAGGCGGTATCCCAGAAGCTGAAGCCCACCTGGTAGATGTAATACAGCAACAGCGTGCTGGCGTTGTCGGGCCCGCCGCGGGTCATCACCACCACGTGGTCGACCAGCCGGAAGGCATTGATCAGCGCGTTGATCAGCACGAACAGCGTGGTGGGCATCAACAGCGGCCACAGCACGCGCCGGAAGTACTGCCAGCGCGATGCCCCTTCCAGCATGGCGGCTTCACGCAGCGACGGCGATACCGTCTGCAAGGCAGCCAGGTAGAAGATCATGAAGAAGCCCGATTCCTTCCACACGGTCACCAGCATCAGCGCGGGAAGCGCGGTTTCGCGGTTGCCCAGCCAGTTGGGGCCAGGCGAGCCGAACAGCTGCATCACCTGCGCGATCAGCCCGTACTGCGGCGTGTAGAAGAACAGCCAGATGTTGGCCACCGCCACCATGGGCAGCACGGTCGGCGTGAAGTACGCCATCCGCAGGAAGCCGCGGCCGCGCAGGTTGCGGTTCACCCACAGCGCCATGACCAGCGCAATGCCGATCGAGGTCGGAATGGTGCCCAGCGCAAACCACAGGTTGTTCCACAGCGACTGCCAGAACACCGGGTCGTCGCGCATGACCGCATAGTTGTCCAGCCCGACGAAGCGGGCCGGGCGCGCGCCCTTGGGGGTTGAATAGAAGCTGTGCCAAAGCGTCGCCAGCGCCGGGTAATGCGTGAACGCGGCGAGCAGCACGATGGCTGGCAGCAATAGCAGCCAGCCATAAAGCGTATTCAAAGAGCGGCTCATCGTGCTGGGCGGTCTACTTGTAGGAACGCAGGATGCGGTCGGCTTCGCGCTGGGCGTCCGTCAGCGCCTGCTGGGGCGTCTTGGAACCCGTCAGCGCCGCTTGCAGGGCGTCGTTCAGGGTCTTGGTGACGCGCTGGTTCTCATGGGTCGAGAATTCAGCCACGCTGACCTGAAGCTGGTCGCGCGCCACGGCGGCGGCCGGCACTTCCTGCGCGTACTTCTTCATCTTCTCGGTCTGCCAGGCGGCCGGCGTCACGGCGACGTAGCCGGTGGCAATGCTCCAGTCAGCCGCGCGTTCCGGCGTGGTGGCCCACTGCGCGAACTTCAGCGCGGCCTGCTGCTGTTCGGGCGTGCCGCTCTTGAAGATGTAGAAGTTGCCGCCGCCCGTCGGGCTGCCGCCGCGCTTTTGCTGCGGCATCATCGCCACGCCGAACGGGAAGTCGGCGTTCTTGCGGATGTTGGTCAGGTTGCCGGTGGTGGTCCAGATGATCGCGGCCTTCTTTTCCAGGAAGTCCTTGGGCGTGGTGCCCCAGTCAATCGTGCCGGTGGGCATGACCTTGTGCTTGGCCGACAGGTCACGCCAGTACTGGGCCGCTTCCACCACGGCCGGCTTGTCCAGGTAGACCTCGTTGCCGGCTTCGTTCATGAGGATCGCGCCGTTGGGCGTGGTCAGGGCCTGGAACAGCCAGTAGGCGAACGCGCCGCCCGACGGAATCTCGATGCCCCACTGCGTGGTGTTGCCGGAAGCGTCCTGCTTGGTCAGTTTCTTGCCGTATTCGACCAGTTCGGCCCAGGTGGCGGGCGCGCGCTCCGGGTCCAGGCCGGCGGCCTTGAACAGGTCCTTGTTGTAGTACATCACGATGGTCGAACGCTGGAACGGAATGCCCCAGGTATGTCCGCCCGTGCGGCTGTTCTGCATGAAGGCGTCATAGAAACCGCCCAGCCACTGCTTGTCGGCGTCGCTCTTGGCCAGCGAATCCACCGGCACGATCGCGTCTTCGTCGATCAGGGTGAACATGTCGGTCGACAGCAGCACGGCCAGTTGCGGCGGCGTGCCGCCCTTCAGGGCGGTCAGAGCCTTGGCGATCGAATCCTGGTACGAACCCGCGTAGATCGGCTTGATCTTGATGTTGGGGTTTTCTTTCTGGAAGTCCGCCACCATGTCGTCGACGATCTTGGTGATGGGGCCGCCCACCGCGACCGGGTAATAGAACTCCACTTCGACGGGCTTTTGCTGTGCCTGCACGGGCAGCGACAGGCAGGCGGCGGCAAGGCTGGCGGCCAGGGTCTTCAGTACGATGCGTCGCATGATTGCGTTTCCTTTCCTGTGGATTGGGCGTCTTCAGCGCCCGACGGTGTTGATGACCGCCGAATCGGCGGCAAAGAAATGCTGTTGTTCCGCGGGCCAGGACAGCCGCAGGGCTTCGCCGGCGCGGGCGCGCAGGTGTCCGCCCACGCGCACCGCCACGCCGCTGGTATCGCCAACCCGGCACACCACGATGGAATCGGCGCCGAAGTACTCGACGCTTTCCACGGTGGCGGCGATGCCGTCGCCATCGATGCGGATGTGTTCGGGGCGCACGCCCAGCTTGGCGGCGCCGGCCGGTGCACCGGCCACGGCGGGGCCGTGGGTGCCGGCGATCACCGTGGCGCCGTGCAGCGTGGTCAGGCCGATCAGGTTCATGGGCGGCGTGCCGATGAAGCGGGCCGCGAATTCGCTGGCCGGGCGCGCGTACAGGCCGTCCGGTGTGTCGTGCTGTTCGATCTGGCCGCCGCGCAGCAGCACCACCTGGTCTGCCATGCTCATGGCTTCGGTCTGGTCGTGCGTGACGTACACCATCGTGATGCCCAGGTCCTGCTGCAACGCGCGGATCTCGCGGCGCATTTCATGGCGCAGCTGGGCATCCAGGTTGGAAAGGGGTTCATCCATCAGGCACACCGGCGCTTCGGAAATCACCGCGCGGCCCAGCGCCACGCGCTGTTGCTGGCCACCCGACAATTGCGAGGGCTTGCGGTCCAGCAGGTGGCCCAGGCCCAGCAATGACGCCACGCGCTGCAAGCGGCGGTCGAAATCGCGCGCAGGTTCTTTGCGGACCTTCAGGCCGAACAGGATGTTCTCGCGCACCGACAGGTGCGGAAACAGCGCATACGACTGGAACACCATCGAAATGCGGCGCTTGGCCGGCGGCAGCTGCGTCACGTCGCGGTCGCCGATGTGGATGGTGCCCGAGGTGGGCGTGTCCAGGCCGGCGATCATGCGCAACGTGGTGGACTTGCCGCAACCCGACGGCCCCAGCAGTACCGTGAAGCTGCCTGCCGGTACCGTGAAGCTGACGCCGTGGATGGCGGCCGCGTTGCCGTACTGTTTGGTGAGGTTATCCAGAACGATGGATGACATGCTGTCTCGTAGATCTAATTGTTAGATCCGCCCCGTGTCGCGTGCAATGAAATCCTTTTCATTGTGCAGCGCAAACATGACGGACATATGGCATTGTGTTTGTAATCGAGAATCCCGCCTCAGGCGAAGGGATACGGGCCGGGGTATTCCCCAATCACGGCGTGGTGCGTCACCAGTGCGTCGTCGTGCCACCAGTGCAGCTGGTAGCCCGGCGGTTCCATGATGTATTGCAAGGTCGGGCGCTCGCCCAGTTCCAGCGCCAGTTGATGCGCGGTACCCGGACAGGTCGATGCAATGGTGCCGCCGAAACGGCGGAAGATGGTGCGGTGCAGGTGGCCGCACAACACGCGTTCCACGTTCGGATAACGCGCCACGATCTGTTCCAGTTCGGGCGCACCTGCCAATAGGCCGATGGCATCCATGTGCTCGATGCCGGTCACGAAGGGCGGGTGGTGCATCAGCACCAGCGTCGGGCGGCCGGGTTGTTCCGCCAGACGCGCCGCCAGCCAGCCCAGGCGGTCGGCACATAGTTCGCCATGGCTTTTCATGGGCACCACGGTGTCCAGCGCCAACAGGCGCAGCGGATAGGTCTCGACCGCGTACTGGATGAACGGCCCCTGCCCTTGCAGATAGCCGTGGTCCGGGAACGCGGCGCGCAGTTCGGCGCGGTCGTCGTGGTTGCCGGGCAAGAGGAAATACGGAATCTCCAGGGCCTGCAGTTGGTCGCGCAGCGCCTGGTATTCGTGGGGCTTGCCCAGGTCGGTCAGGTCGCCCGTGATCAGCACGCAATCGGGGCGCGGCGTCAGCGCATTGAGCGCGCGCACCGCCGGCCCCAGGAAGGCGGCGGAGTCGATGATGCCGTAGGCCTTGTCGCCTGGCGTGCGCATGTGCAGGTCGGTGATCTGGGCGATAAGCATGGCGTGGATCTCTTGCGGGGTATCTGGAGAAAAAGGAATTCAGCGGCGCACGGGTGCGGCGGTGCCGCCGACGACGATGCAGTGCGGCAGGCGATTCGATTGCGGCGGCTGGCCATGGATCTGCGCGAGCAGGTTCGAACAGGCGGCCTGGCCGATGCCGTCGCTGGGTTGCGCCACGGTGGTCAGCGGCGGTGTCAGCAAGGCGCCGAAACGCATGCCGTCAAACCCGCAGACCGAGATGTCGTTCGGCACCGACAGCCCCAGCGCCACCAGGTCGGCAATGACGGCCGTGGCCAGCAGGTCGTTCGAGCAGAACAGCGCGGTGGGCGCCTGCTTGCCGCGCAACGCGCCTTTCAGGGCCTCGGCGTCGCTGCCCGTATGGGAATTCATGGCGATGTGCTGGATCGGCTCCAGGCCCAGCTTCTTGGCGCAGGCGCGGGCGCCCATCAGGCGGCGGCGCGCGCGGTCGGACGCCGTCAGCGGGCCGGTCACGATGGCGATGCGGCGGTGCCCCAGCGCCGCCAGGTGCGACACCATGTCGATGGCGGCGGCGCGATTGTCGACTGATGCATACGGGTGGGCGGCCGACTCGTTGTAGACCAGCACGTAGGGCATGCCGGCGCTGTCCAGGTCGTCCAGCGTGGCGCTGCGCGCGGCATCCGCCACGGTCAGGATCAGGCCGTCGACCTGATGATCGATCAAGCCTTGCACCGCCGCCGATTCCACCGCGGGGTCGTAGCCAGTGGCGGTCAGCATGACGCTGTAGCCCGACTCGCGGGCACGCCGCTCGGCGCCTTCGAAGCATTCGGCAAATACGGGGTTGGACAGCGTGGGCAGGATCAGGCCGATGGTGCGCGTGCTGCCTGAACGCAGGCTGCGGCCCACGCGATTGGGCCGAAAGCCCGCGCGCTTGGCGATGGCGCGGATATGCGCCAACGTATCGGGATGCACGATTTCCGGCTGGTTGAAGGCGCGCGAAACCGTGGCCGGCGAAACGCCTGCCTTACGGGCCACTTCGATAATGGAAAAGCGGGGCGAGGCGCGCGACACCATGTCTACATTGCTGCCGGTTTGCTGAAAACGTTTTCATCTTACAAGACAATTATGACCTTTGTGTTGCACGCGTTTGCGCTATGCTGATAACAACGCAACAACATAAGGCCAAGGCGCGACGCGCGCGGAAATGCCCCGAAAAACGCGGTTTTTCAGTGCTTTTCCTAATTGACGCGACGCGCACAATGGCTGGGTTTGTCACAACCGGCGCGCATCATGCTGCGGCGGATCGGGATAAACCCCAGGTCAAGGGGACCGGGTGCGGAAGTGTCAGTACCGCGCATATCGCGCGGCACCGGGATAGAGGAAAGGATCATGTCTACTGCCTTAAACAGACTTGGCGCGCTTGAAGCGGCGCGCAAGCTGCAACGGCGCGAATTGACTGCGGTGCAATTGGTGCGCGCCTGCTTTGCGCGCATCGAACAACGCGAAAACACCATCCATGCCTGGACGGCGCTGCAAAAGCAGGCCGCCCTGGACCATGCCGAGGCGCTCGATCGCGGCGCCCTGCGCGGTCCGCTGCACGGCCTGCCGCTAGGCGTGAAGGACCTGTTCGATACCGCCGACCTGCCAACGCGCTACGGTTCGCCGATCTACGAGCGGCACAACCCAGGCCTGGACGCTGCCGCCGTTGCCCTGTGCCGCCATGCCGGCGCCGTGGTCATCGGCAAGACGGTCACCACCGAATTCGCTACCTACCAGGCAGGCCCCACGCGCAATCCACGCAACGAAGCCTATACGCCGGGCGGCTCGTCCAGCGGCTCGGCCGCAGCCGTGGCCGACGACATGGTGCCCTTCGCGCTCGGTTCGCAAACCGCGGGCTCCATCATTCGCCCCGCGTCCTACTGCGGCATCGTCGGCTTCAAGCCCACCTTCGGCGCCATTCCGCGTGCCGGCGTGAAAAGCCTGGCCGAATCGCTCGATACGGTGGGCGGCTTTGCTCGCTCGGTGCCCGACGTCGCCTTGTTCGCGTCCGTGCTGATGCGCGACCCGCGCATGCTGGACCTGGCCTACGACGGCAAGCCGCGCGTCGGCATGTATCGCAGCCTGCAGTGGCGGCATGCGCAATCCGAAACCAAGGAAGCCTTCGCGCAGGCCGCGGCCACGCTGTCGCGCGCCGGCGCCTACGTCGAAGAAGTGCCGCTGCCGCCCGAAGACTGCATGCTGGTGCAGCTGCATTCGGACATCATGGCGTTCGAAGCCTCGCAGTCGCTGGCCTACGAACGCCTGGAACACGCCGCGCAGCTCAGCGCCAAGATCCAGGCGGTGCTCGAAGCCGGCGCGCAGATCACCGCCGAAGAGCACATCAAGAACCTGGCACGCGCCGCGGAATCGCGCGCTCGCGTGGAACAGTGGTTCGACAGGTACGACATCCTGCTCGCGCCCAGCGCCAGCGGCGAGGCGCCCTTTGCCGATCTGGGCACGGGCGATCCGCAGTTCTCGCGCGCCTGGACGCTGTTCGGCCTGCCGTGCCTGAACCTGCCCTTCGCCACCGGCCCGCAGGGCCTGCCCGTGGGCTTGCAGCTGATCGGCCGGCGCTACGACGACCACCGCACGCTGGCGATTGCCGCCTGGGTGCACGAGCGCCTGTTGGCCGCCCGCGAGCCCGACATCGGCGCATCCGACATGTGGCCGCGCGGCTGATCGCCTGCTGCGCTGCGCTTCATGCAAAAAGAAAGCCCGCCGGATAAAGGCGGGCTTTTGTTGTGCGGCACGGCTTCATGATAAGAGGCCGGCTTGGGGGGTGACGGCGGTAAGCTCGCCCCATGCTTCCGGGTTTCGGATCACGCGGCCTCGGCGGCCTCTTGTTCGGTGGTGACGGCGCCAGCATTGATGTGGCGGTTCACGGCGCTCAGCACGGCCTGGAACGACGCGGTCACGATGTCGCGGTCGATGCCTACGCCAAAGCCCGTGCTGGATTCACCGACGCGCAGTTCCACGTAGGATGCGGCGCGGGTGTCGGTGCCGGTACCAATGGCGTGTTCGTGGTAGTCCATGATGCGAACCGGCACGTCCAGCGCAGCCACGAAGGCCGAGATCGCGCCGTCGCCCTTGCCCGTCACGATGCGGCGTTCGCCGTTGTATTCGAGTTCGGCTTCGATGCTGAAGTGCTGGCCTTCGCCGGCCGACGGGTTGCCGTCGATGCGGTGGCGGATCAGCTTCCACGGCGTCTTCTGTTCGAGGTACTCGCGGTTGAAGATCGTGTGCACGTCGTCGGCGGTGACTTCACGGCCGGTCTCGTCGGTGACGCGCTGGATGGCGCGGCTGAATTCGATCTGCAGGCGGCGCGGCAACACCAGGCCATGTTCCTGTTCGAGCAGGTACGACACGCCGCCCTTGCCCGACTGGCTGTTCACGCGGATCACGGCGTCGTAGCTGCGGCCGAGGTCGGCCGGGTCGATCGGCAGGTACGGCACTTCCCAGACGGCGTCGGGCTGCTGCAGCGCAAAGCCCTTCTTGATGGCGTCCTGGTGCGAACCGGAGAAGGCCGTGAAGACCAGGTCGCCGGCATACGGATGGCGCGGGTGCACGGGCAACTGGTTGCAGTACTCGGCACAGCGGCGCACTTCGTCGATGTCCGAGAAGTCCAGGCCGGGATGCACGCCTTGGGTGTAGAGATTCAAGGCCAACGTGACCAGGTCGACGTTGCCGGTGCGCTCGCCGCTGCCGAACAGGCAGCCTTCGATGCGGTCGGCGCCGGCCATGACGGCGAATTCGGCGGCAGCCACGGCCGTGCCGCGGTCATTGTGCGGGTGCACGCTGAGCACGATGCTGTCGCGGCGGGCCAGGTTCTTGTGCATCCACTCGATCTGGTCGGCGTACAGGTTCGGGCTGGTGGCTTCGATGGTGGCGGGCAAGTTCAGCACCATCTTGCGGTCGGGCGTGGGCTGCCATACGTCCGCCACGGCGTTGGAGACTTCCAGCGCGAATTCGGGTTCGGTGGTGCTGAAGACTTCGGGCGAATACTGGTAGCGCCATTGCGTTTCGGGGTGCTGCGCCACGTATTGCTTGATCAAGCGCGTGCCGGTGGTGGCGATGTTCTTGATCTCGTCCTTGGACATGTTGAAGACGACCTTGCGGAAGGCCGGCGCGCAGGCGTTGTACATGTGCACGATGGCTTGCTTGGCGCCCGCGGCCGCTTCAACGGTGCGGCTGATCAGGTCTTCGCGCGACTGGGTCAGCACGATGATGGTCACGTCGTCGGGGATGCGCTTTTCTTCGATGAGCTTGCGCACGAAATCGAAGTCGGTCTGCGAGGCCGACGGGAAACCCACTTCGATTTCCTTGAAGCCGATCTTGACCAGCTGTTCGAAGAAGCGGAGCTTGCGCTCGACGCTCATCGGCTCGATCAAGGCCTGGTTGCCATCGCGCAAGTCGGTGCTCATCCAGATCGGCGGCTGCGTGATGCGGCGGCTGGGCCAGGTGCGTTCGGAAAAGTCGCGGGCAAACGGTGCGAAGGGGACGTATTTGGTGGCGGGGTTGGCAAGCATCATCACTACACCTCGATCAGTTTCTTTCGGTTTGATGCTGAATCCGGATGGCATGCGGCCGACAGGCGTTCTGATGCCAAGGGGTTCGCCGAGTCTGGCGAGGGGATTCAGTTTTGAAAAAGGGAAATCGCGTGTGGCAAGCGTGGCTGCCGAGCTACCACGGGGACACTAGGCCCGGCAACCGATCGGTAGGTATAGCGATAGCGCGATGGACGAGATCGAAGCGCGCAGGCCGGCAACCGGAGCGGCAAAGCGTCCGGTGGCAATCGCGAGGGGGGTGCGGTAAGCGGCCATAGGTTGCTAGTCAAACATACTTTTCGGGCAAGCGCAAATGAAAGCGCGATAAAAAAGCCGGGGACAGATCTGTCCCCGGCACGGCTTATTGCGTCTGCATGTGGCCGTTTTTCACGACCTTGCCCAGGCGTTCGCGTTCGTTGGCGGCAAATTCAACGAAGCTGGCGCGCGAGCCGCCGCCCGGCTCGATGCTGCTCTGGCGCAGTGCGTCCTGCACTTCCCTGGTCTGCAGCGACTTCTCGATGGCCGCGTTCATCTTGTCCAGCACGTCCGCGGGCGTGCCGGCCGGCGCGTACAGGCCGGCCCAGTGGCCGATGCGGATGGCGGGGAAACCCAGTTCGGCGGTGGTGGGGATGTCCGGCGCGCTGGCCATGCGCTTGTCCCAGGTGGTGGCCAGCGCCTTGAGCTTGCCGGCCTGGATCAGGGGCAGCGTGACGATGCTGGCTTCCGACGTCGCATCGACCTGGTTGCCGATCACGGCGGTCACGCCTTCCGAGCCGCTCTTGTAGGCGATGGGTTCGACCGGCAGGCCGGTGGCTTCCTTGACCATCTCGGCCACAAAATGCGGCGTGCTGCCGTTGCCGGCCGTCGAGAACGTGATACGGTCCGTCTTGGCCTTCTTGGCGCGCTCGACGAAGTCCTTCAGGTCCTTGGCCGGGTTGGACGGGTTGGCCACGATCACCGATGGAGTCACCGTCAACAGCGCGACCGGGGTCAGTTCCTCGTCTTTGTAGGGCTGGTCCGAGCGAATCAGGCTGTTGGTCACCGTGCCATTGCTGCCCACCAGGTAGGTGTAGCCATCGGCGGCGCTGCGCGCGACGTGCGCGGCGCCGACCACGCCGCCGGCGCCAGGACGGTTTTCCACGATGACGGGCTGGTTCAGGGTCGAGCCCACCGCCTTGGCGATGATGCGCGCGACCAGGTCGTTGGCGCCGCCGGCGCTGAAGGGCGCGACGAACGTGATGGGTTTGTCGGGCCAGGCGGCGGATGCCGGGGCGGCGGCGAAAGCGGCCGAGCAGGCCAGCAGCAAGCCGGCGGCATACCGGACAGGGGTGCGGAACATGAAAAACAACTCCAGGGGGCCGGCCGCGCATCCGGCGTGTCTCGTCAGCCGGGTGGTTTTATTGGAAGGGTGCGCAGCCCGCGGTTGCGCGAGCCTGGAGGGCCAGTATAGGGGAGCCCGGCTGGCAGGGCACTGAAACAATCAGGCCGCCTCGTGGCGGCCTGAAAGCAGGAAAAGCGTCTGAGAAAAAGGCCTTAGCGGGCCGGGCCGCCGATGCGCGGTTCGATGTAGCGTTCGCGTTCGCCACGGGGTTCCGCGCGCGTGTCGCGGCGGTCGTCGCGGGGCGGCTTGGCGGTCGTGCCTTCCAGGATCTCGGCCTGTTCGGCCACCATGGCGATCTTGCCGATGCGGTTGTGGCGGATTTCCGACAGCGAGCGTTGCAGGTCGCCGACGGTGAAGGGGTCTTCGCGGGAGCCCCAGGTCCAGCGCAGCACGCCCAGGGATTCTTCGGACAGTTGGGGCGCCAGGTCGGCCAGCACGCCGGTGCTGACGGGGGTGGCGCGGCCGGAGGCCAGGCTGGCCGAGAGCCAGGCGCGCACGATGAAGAAGACGATCAGGGTCCAGATGCCGGCGACGACCCACCAGATGTACGGATTGACCTTCTGGACCATGTCCATGGTGGGCTGGCCCAGCGAATGCAGGAATTCGTAGTTGACGCGCTTGCCGAAGTCCAGGATCCAGGAGGCGGCGAGATACCAGACGATCACCGCGACGGCGATCACGATCGCACGCACGAGGACTCTGGGAAGCGCCAGTTTGAGCAGGGTCTGACCGATCAGTCGGCAATCCTGGCGAACGCGTGCGGGCGAAGTCTGATTCATCATGCAAAATATTGTACCTATGACCCGTCCAATTTTAGAACTGCGGCCTGGCCAGCATCTGACGCTGACCCCTCAACTGCAGCAATCCATCCGGTTGCTGCAGCTGTCTACGCTCGATCTCGAGGCGGAGATCTCGCAAGTGCTTGCGGATAATCCGTTGTTGGAACGCGACGATGAGCCGTCGTCGGTCGAGACGCAGGCTGAATCCGAGCGCGAATCCTCGGTGCAGGACGATGAACCCGCCGCCGAACGCGAGACGCCGGTGGACGAAATGCCGGGCTCGGGCGGGGTCTATCCCGATGACGACTCCAGCCTGCCCGAGGCCGCCCGCCCGGATACGCTGCGTGAATACCTCCTGGGCCAGCTGGTGCTGACGCGTGCGGCGCCGCGCGACGCCACCCTGGCGGCGCTGCTGATCGACGAGCTGGACGAAAACGGCTACCTGGGCTCGCCCCTGGAAGAGATCCTGGGCTGGCTGCCGGCCGATTCCGAGCCTGACCTGGACGAACTGCGGGCCGCGCTGTCGTTGTTGCAATCGTTCGATCCCATCGGCATCGGCGCGCGCGACATGTCAGAATGCCTGCTGTTGCAATTGCGCAACCCGGACCTGTCACGGCTGCCCGAGGCGGCCGATCCCAAGGTACTGGCCTGCGCCCGGCTCATCTGCAGCCAGCACCTGGCGCTGCTGGCCACCGGCAACAATGCCCGCCTGTGCGCGGCGGTGGGCTGTGACGAGGCCACGCTGCGCGCGGCCCATGGCCTGATACTGCGTCTGGAGCCTCGCCCTGGCCGCGCCTGGACCGTGCCGGCGGCCGATTACGCCGTGCCCGACGTCATCGTGCGCAAGACGCGCCGCGGCTGGCAGGTGACGCTGAACAGCGCCGCCGTGCCGCGCCTGCAGATCAACGGCCTGTATGCGCAGATGTTGAGCAACCAGAAGGAATCCGCCCACGCCGGCCTGCAATCGCAATTGCAGCAGGCCAAGTGGATGATCCGCAACGTCGAGCAGCGCTTTGACACCATCCTGCGTGTCGCCCAGGCCATCGTCGAACGTCAGACCGCCTTTTTCAGCCAGGGGCCGGCGGCGATGCGGCCGCTCATCCTGAAAGACATCGCGGGCGAGCTCGGCCTGCACGAATCCACCATTTCACGGGCCACGACGCAGAAGTACATGCTCACTCCGTTCGGCACGCTGGAACTCAAGCGCTTCTTCGGCGCCGGGGTCTCCACGGACGGCGGCGATGTGACGTCGGCCACGGCGGTGCAGACCTTCATCCGCCAGATGGTGGCCGACGAGAACCGGGCCAAGCCCCTGTCGGACAGCCAGATCATGGAAAAACTGGCCGACCAGGGCATCGTCATCGCTCGCCGGACGGTGGCCAAATACCGCGAAGCCCTGCGAATTGCGCCTGCCGCGCTGCGCAAGGCGCAGGCTTCGGCCCGCTGAATCGGGGACGGACGTTTTCGAAAACGTCCCTTATTTCAACGGGTTGCGTGACAAATCGGTTGCAAATTTTTTTGCATGCGGGGACTTGCCAGTACCGGAATAATTTTCGATAATTATTCTCATGTACATTTGCGTATGTAATGCCATCACCGAACGCCAAGTCCGCGCCAGCGTGGACGCGGGCGCGACGTCGCTTTCCGACCTGCAGTTCGAGCTGGGCGTAGCCACGTGCTGCGGCTGCTGTGCGGCCACCGCCGCCGAATACCTGCCGGGCGGCCGCTGCTCCAGCGTGTGCGATGTGCGCTCGATCGCCGTTCCGGTCAATCCGCCGGCCGCCATGGCCGAACCGGGTGCGGCCGCGGCGAACAGCAGCTATCCGGTCATCCAGGTCGCCGTCGCCTGAACGGCGTCGCCCTCCACGGCTCGCAGGCTTTGCCCCGCGAGCCGTCGCATTTCTGTTTCACAAAATTCCCTGATCGTCTCCGCCAGGTGGCGCACCGGTTCACGCGCCGGTTGCACCACGCATAGCGCCAGCTCGGACGACGGCACGGCGGGAAACGCCTCATCCACCGGCCGATGGCCGGCCGCCATGCAGCGGCGCTCCAGCAAGGCCACCCCCAAGCCTCCAGACAGCGCGGCCTGCAACCCCGTCAGGTTGGGGCTTTCGTAGGCGATGCGCCACCGGCGTCCGGCCTGCTCCAGCGCGTGAATGGCGCGGTTGCGGTAGATGCATCCCTGCGGAAAGGCCACCAGCGGCACGGGTTCGCCGGCGGCCGGCAGTTCGCCGGGGCCGGTGATCCAGTGCAGATGCTCGGGCCACGCCGCCAGCGCCGCACCCGCGCCCGGTTCGCGCTTGAGCAGCGCGATGTCCAGATCGCCGCGTTCCAGGCCGCGCGTCAGGGCGACGGTCAGGTCGCAACGGACCGACAGCCTCACTGCTGGGCGGGCGCGGGCAAATTGCGCCACGACGGCCGTCAGCGTATCGGCCGCGAAATCGTCCGGGATGCCTAGCCGAATCACTTCGACTCGCTTGCGCCCGCTGACGGCCTCGCGCACCTCGGTGGACAACGCCAGCATGCGCCGCGCATAGCCGAGCAGGCGTTCGCCGTCTTCGGTCAGGTGCACCTGGCGGCCATCGCGCACGAAGAGGGCGCATTCCAGCGTTTCCTCCAGTTTGCGGATCTGCTGGCTGACGGTGGATTGGCTTCGGTGCACGCGTTCGCCAGCACGCGTGAAGCCGCCTGCGTCCACCACCGATACAAAACTGTGCAAGAGATCGAGATCCAGCATGGCAATCGCCTTCCCATTGGTTTTTCAAATACTTTTGATCCAAATAAAGCGTTTGTCAATGGATAGGGCCGCGCCCAGAATGGGCTCTTCATTCCTGCCTGTCTACCTTGGACCTGCCCATGAAGGCGTCATCGACTCTCCCCGCTTCCCTGCCCGCGGCTTCGCCCGACAGCACGCCCATGGGCGTGGCCTGGGCCCCCATCGCGGCCTTCTGCTTTCTGTGGAGTTCGGCATTCGCGGCGGCCAAGATCGCGGTCCGTGACTGTCCGCCGCTGACGCTGCTGACGGTGCGCTTCCTGATCGCGGGGGCGTTGATGTTGGGGGTGGCCGTGGCCAGCGGCCGCTGGTCTCGTCCCAGCGGTCGCGACGTGGCATCGCTGGTGCTGCTGGGCGTGTTGAACAATGCGCTGTACCTGGGCTTGAGCTGGAGCGGCATGACCACGGTGTCATCGGCCTTCACGGCCGTGCTGATCAGCACCAATCCGCTGCTGATCGGCGTGCTGGCCGGGCCGGTGCTGGGCGAGCGGCTGGGCTGGCGCAAGATGCTGGGCCTGTGCCTGGGCCTGGCCGGCGTGGCGCTGGTGCTGCGCTCGCGCCTGTCGGGCATGCAGGAGGACCTGCATGGCACGTTGCTGGTTACGGGTGGCCTGGTGGCGCTGGTGGCGGGTACCCTGCTCTACAAGCGTTTGAAGCCCACGACAGGCCTGTGGACTGCCACCGGCATTCAATCCCTGGCGGGCGCCGTGGCCTTGCTGCCCGTCGCGCTACTGCACGAGAACATCGGGGATGCGCGTTTCACGGCCAGCCTGTTCTGGAGCATGGCCTACATGATCGTGGCGGTGTCCATCGGCGGCTACTACCTGTGGTTCATGATCCTGGGCCGCGCCAGCGCCACCGCGGCCAGCGCGCTGCATTTCCTGATGCCGCCGCTAGGCCTGCTGTTCGGCTGGCTGGTGCTGCGCGAATCGGTGTCGTGGCTGGACCTGCTGGGTATCGTGCCGATCGCGTTCGGCATCTGGCTGGCCACGCGGCGCGCGCCTTGATGGGCAAGGCGTTGCCGCGGGTTGTTCAGGCACAACGTGGCGCGTTGCCGGACATCGATGCACAAAGCCGCCCAGTGATGATGTGAGTATCGCGTGATACCGCCGTGAATGTGGGCGGATTCGCGCCATGCGCAAGCTCGCAAGCCGCGAATAACCTGCGTTGCCCCTGCACGTCATCAAGCACGCATACTCATTCTCATTTGTTTGTCGCTTTCTTGTAGCGCTCGTAAAGCGGTTTACCAAATGCACGCCAAGGCTAGTCGCGGCCCTGTCGCGGATGGTAGTCTGCCGGGGTTGCGTACTCGCGGCATCGTGCGCTTCTTGTCGCGATGCGATGCGCGTCGCGCCTGACTGCAAGGAGTCCATTATGAAAGGCGATAAAACCGTCATCCAGTTCCTGAACAAGCAACTGACCAACGAACTGACGGCCATCAACCAGTATTTCCTGCATGCCCGCATGCTGAACCACTGGGGCTTCGACAAGCTGGGCAAGCACGAATACGAAGAGTCCATCGGCGAAATGAAGCATGCCGATCGCCTGATCGCGCGCATCTTCATGCTCGACGGCCTGCCCAACCTGCAAGACCTGCATAAGCTGCTGATCGGCGAAGACGTGCCTGAGCTCCTGGCCTGTGACCTGAAGCTGGAACAAGCCGCCCACGCCACTGTGCGTGAAGCCATTGCACACTGCGAATCCGTGCGTGACTACGTGTCGCGCGATCTGTTCCAGGACATCCTGGACGACACGGAAGAACACATCGACTATCTGGAAACCCAGATCGACCTGATCGACAAGGTCGGCCTGCAGAACTACCTGCAAAGCCAGATGTCCGTGCCCGAGTGATTGTCATCGAGGCATGAAAATGGCGCCCCTGGGGGCGCCATTTTTTTTACCTGCGCGCCATGCGCGGCAAGGTCAATCGGCTTACTGCGGACGAGCCGGGCATTCGGCCATCGTGCCCCAGGCGCGGTTGGGCGCACAGTACTTGTTGCGCGCCGCCCAGGAACACGAGGGGCGCTCGAAGAAGCCTTGGGATGCGCACTGCGCCAGTTCGCGCTTGAGCGCATCTTGCCAACCGGGTGCGCCCGGTGCGGGCGACGAGTTGGGCGGGGGGGGCTGCACCAGTTGCGGGTTGCCGTAGCCGCCGGCCTGCGCCTGGGCGGGCGCCTGCTGGGTTTGGCCGCCATTGACGGCGGTGCCGGTGCCAGGGGCTTGCAGGTCGAGCGTGCTGACGTCGGACGAGCCCTGCGGCAGCGGCACTTCGGAAGCGGCAGCGATCTCGCGGGCCTGTTCCTGGGTGATGCGTTCGCGCGAGAGCTTCACGGCCGGGTCGCTGACGGTGTCGAACAGGGACACCGTGTTGATGGCCCATTCGCGGTCGGCGGGTTTGTCGGGCACGCCGAGCGTGCCGTCGATGCGCGGCTGCGGCGGCTGGGCCACGTAGGGACGCCCATTGGCGTCGAGCACGGGCTGCTGCGACGCGGCCGCATCCTGGCCGGGCGCAGGCGCGGCGGGCGGCGCATGTGCCACCAGCCAGTCACCCAATTGAATACCGCCCCAGGCCGACGCGCCGAGCGCCAGCAGAAGCGTTGCGAATAATAAACGCCAAGACATTGCTACCCTCATGTGCCGTGCGGTACCCGAACGGGTCTACGCCTTGTCTCCGAAGACCTTGCCGCCGTGCTCTCGCATGGCGTGGAATTTCACATCCGGATACAGTTCTTCGGCTACGCGCAACTGCGCAGGAGAACTGATCAAAAACGCCGCCGCATCGACCACATCATAGGCGATATGAGCCGCATTGGCATCCATGAACTTGCGCAGCGCCTTGGGGTTTTCAGACGTAATCCAACGTGCCATTGTGTAGCGCGAAGGCAGCATCCGGGCGTCTACGCCGTACTCGGTTTTCAGGCGGTGGGCGACGACTTCGAACTGCAGCTGGCCGACTGCGCCAAGCAGCAGCGAGCCGCCGGCGGCCTCGGGGCGGAACACCTGGATGGCGCCCTCTTCGCCCAATTGGGTCAGGCCGGTGCGCAATTGCTTGGTGCGCAGCGGGTCTTTCACTTCAACCGCCTGGAACAGCTCGGGCGCGAAGAACGGCAGGCCGGTGAACTGCAGGGTCTCGCCTTCGGTCAGCACGTCGCCCAGTTGCAGCACGCCGTGGTTGGGGATGCCGATGACGTCGCCGGCATAGGCTTCGTCGAGCAGCTCGCGGCGCTGCGACAGGAACGACACCACGTTGTTGGGGCGCATTTCCTTGTTGGTGCGCGCAACCTTCAGGCGCATGCCGCGTTCGAAGCGGCCGGAGCTGACGCGCACGAAGGCGACGCGGTCGCGGTGGGCCGGGTCCATGTTGGCCTGCACCTTGAAGACGACGCCCGTGAACTTGGGCTCTTCCGGTTGCACCTCGCGTTGCAGGGCCATGCGCGGGCCGGGCGGCGGGGCCTGCTCGACCAGGGCGTCCAGCACTTCCTGCACGCCGAAGTTGTTGATGGCCGAACCGAAGAACACCGGGGTCTGCTTGCCGGCCAGGAACTGGGCGCGGTCGAACGCGGGGGCGGCTTCGTTGATCAGTTCGATCTCGCCGCTGGCCTGATCGAAGGCCGAGCCGAAGCGGCGGCCGATCTCGGGGTTGGCCAGGCCTTCGATGAAGTCGTCGTTGTCCGAGCGGCGCTCCTGACCGGGGCGGAACACGCGCATGCGGTCGCGGCGAATGTCGAACACGCCGCCGAAGGCCTTGCCCATGCCCACGGGCCACGAGAACGGCACGGCGTCCATGCCGAGGTGGCCTTCGATCTCGGACAGCAGTTCGAGCGGCTCGCGCACTTCGCGGTCCATCTTGTTGATGAACGTGATGATGGGCGTGTTGCGGGCCCGGCAGACCTGCAGCAGGCGGATCGTCTGCGGCTCGACGCCGTTGGCGGCGTCGATCACCATCAGCGCGGCATCAACGGCCGTCAGCACCCGGTAGGTGTCTTCGGAGAAGTCCTGGTGGCCCGGGGTGTCGAGCAGGTTGATGACGCAGTCGCGGTATTCCATCTGCATCACCGAGGACGCCACGGAAATGCCGCGCTGCTTTTCGATTTCCATCCAGTCGGACGAGGCGTGGCGCGACGCCTTGCGCGCCTTGACGCTGCCGGCGATCTGGATCGCGCCTGCGAACAGCAGCAGCTTTTCGGTGAGCGTGGTCTTGCCCGCGTCAGGGTGGGAAATGATGGCGAACGTGCGGCGCCGCGCGACTTCTTGAGGGATGTTCATGATCGGAGGATTCTACTCAACGCCGCATTTCAGTCCGGCGCGGTCCGGTATCGTGCATCAAAACAAGCGGGGCACGCGCCGCTGCCGGCGCGTGCCCCGCGCGAAAAAATTCAGGAATGGCGACGGAACGACGCCAGGAACACGCCGGCCAGGATGAACAGCGAACCGAAGGTGCGGTTCATCCAGCGGATGTGCTTGGCGTCGCGCAGCAGGCGCAGCACGCGGGCCGCCAGCAGGGTGTAGACACCCATCGCGACCAGGTCGGTGAAGGCCAGCGTGCCCGCCAGCGCCGCGTATTGCGGCGTCAGCGGCAAGGCAGTATCGACGAACTGCGGCACGACTGCCAAGAGGAACACCGTGCCCTTGGGGTTCATGGTGTTGATCAGGAAGCCGCGCATCACCAGCTCGCGGATCGAGGCCTGCTTGGGATCGCCCGCGTCCACCGCGACGGGCGCGGCATCGGTGCGGATCTGGCGCACGCCCAGGTAGATCAGGTAGGCCACGCCCAGGTACTTGACCACGTTGAAGGCCATCTCGGACGTGGCCAGCACTGCGCCCAGGCCGACAGCGACCACGACGAACTGGAACAGGATGCCCATGATGAGGCCGGCCGTGTTCCAGTAGCCGCGCGCGAACCCGTATTTCAGGCCGGAAGACATGGCCGAAATGGCCCCTGCGCCGGGAGAGAACGAAATGGCCCAGGAGGCCAGGAAGAACGTCAACCAGGTTGAGAGGGGCATGATGGCGCGGGTCCGTGGATCGCTCTGGAAGGATTGCCTGGAATATTACTTGGACAGCAGCGCGGCGCGGGGGGACCCTGCCGGACGGCCCGAGCCGCCGTTGCCGGCGGGACGTGCCGAGCCTTCGGGGCGGCGGTGGTTCTGCTGCGGGCGGGCCTCGTTGCGGCCGGCGTGGGCCGGACGCTCGGCGGGCTTGCCATCGCGCGAGGCCTGGCCGCTACGGCTTTCGCCGCCGGCGCGGGCCGGCGCCGGCGCACGGCCGCCACCGGCGCTGCGAGGCGCGGCGTTGGCCGGGCGCGAGCGGCGGTCGCCGCCGTTGCCGTTGCCACCGCGGCCGCCGTTGCGGTTGCCGCCGCGCGGGGAGCGCGCGTCTTCGTCGCGTTCCTGGCGGTCAAAGGCTGCCGCGCTGGTGGCGGGCGGCGTCCAGTCCAGCACCGGCTTGCGCTCGATGGTCTTCTTGATCAGGCGCTCGATGTCCTTGAGCAGCTTGATTTCGCTGTTGTCCACCAGCGAGACCGCGGCGCCCGTGGCGCCGGCGCGGCCCGTGCGGCCGATGCGGTGCACGTAGTCTTCCGGCACGTTGGGCAGCTCGAAGTTGACCACTTGGGGCAACTGGTCGATGTCCAGGCCGCGTGCAGCGATGTCGGTGGCCACCAGCACCGTGACGGTGCCGTCCTTGAAGCCGGCCAGCGCACGGGTGCGGGCCGATTGGCTCTTGTTGCCGTGGATGGCGGCGGCGGTCAGGCCGTCTTTCACGAGCTTTTCAGCCAAGCGGTTGGCGCCGTGCTTGGTGCGCGTGAACACCAGTACCTGGTGCCAGCCGCTTTCACGGATGATGTGGCTGATCAGGTCGCGTTTGTGGTGCTGTTCGACCAGGTGCACCGTCTGGGTGACCAGTTCGGTGGCGGTGTTGCGCGGGGTGACCGAGACCTCGCCCGGATCATTCAGCACGCCGCGGGCCAGCGAACGGATCTCGTCCGAGAACGTAGCCGAGAACAGCAGGTTCTGGCGCTGCTTGGGCAGCAGGGCCAGGATCTTGCGGATGTCGCGGATGAAGCCCATGTCCAGCATGCGGTCGGCTTCGTCCAGCACCAGGATCTCGACGCCGGACAGGTCGACCGTTTTCTGGCCGCAGTGATCCAGCAGACGGCCGGGCGTGGCCACCAGGATGTCCAGCGGCTTGCGCAGCGCGGAGATCTGGGGGTTGATGTTGACGCCGCCGAACATCACCATGGACGTCAGCGAGGTGTGCTTGCCGTAGGTCTGCACCGATTCGGCCACCTGCGCGGTCAGTTCACGCGTCGGGGTCAGGATCAGGCAACGGGGGCGGCCGGGCTTGCGGGCCTCGAGCTTTTTCTGCATCAGCAGATGCAGGATGGGGAGCGTGAAGCCAGCGGTCTTGCCGGTGCCGGTCTGGGCGGCGGCGAGCAGGTCGCCGCCTTTCAGGACCTGCGGAATCGCCTGGGCCTGGATGGGGGTGGGTGCGGTATAGCCGGTGTCGGCAATGGCGCGCAACAGGGAATCAGCCAGCCCGAGGTCGGCGAAAGAGGAAGAGGTAGTCAAAACAACTCCAGCGGCAGCCCGTCGCTCAAGTTGAGAGACTCCAATCCAGGCGGACGAATAAGGAGAAAAGGGAAGCGCCCTGATTGGGCGAAGCTTGGCGGCGAAGTGCCTAGCGGACGTGTGCAGATTGGCAAAGCACACCCGTGGATTGTAGCTGATGCCGCGCCGCAACACCCGTGCGATTCCCGAGGGATGTATAACTAAGTAACATTTGGCAGCGGCTATTACGATTTAGGTGTAATCCCTAGGGCGATGCTCCCTATAATCCGAGCGCTTATCTCCCACATAAAGAAATAAAGGGTTGCTATGAAAAAGGCGGCAGTAGCGGGTTTGGTCGTTGCGCTGGGCGCAATCTGGACGGGCACGGCCTGGTACACCGGTCAAAAGGCCGAAGCGTTCGTCAAGCAATCGATTGACGACGGCAACGTCGAACTCAGGAAGGTCGCCGACAAATGGGGCGTGAACGCCGTCATCGAACTGATGTCGTTCGAGCGCGGCGTGTTTTCCTCGTCCGAGCGTTATCGCGTGAAGTTCACGTTGCCTGCCAAGGATGGCAAGCCGGCCGAAGAGCACGAAGTCCAGTTCACCGAGCAACTGGATCACGGCCCCTTCCCGCTGTCGAACCTGACGTCGGGCAAGCTGGCGCCGGCCATGGTTGCCAGCCGCTTCAAGATCGAGGAAACCCCCGCCGTCAAGGGCTGGTTCACCGCCACCAAGGGCGTGACCCCGCTGTCTGGCGCCTACAGCGTCAGCTATGGCAAGACCATCTCGGGCACGTTCAACCTGGCCCCGGCCGAAGCCACCAGCAACGCCACCACGCTGACCTTCGCGGGCATGACGGGTGACGTCACCTACGAAACCGGCACCAAGCACGGCATCTTCGCCATGAAGAGCGACAGCGTGGCGCTGTCGGGTCCGGCCGACGAAAGCGACATCGTGGGCATGGCCATCAAGGGCATCACGTTCAACAGCGACTTGACCCCGGGCAAGAGCGACATGCTCATGGGCAGCCAGAAGCTGACCTTCAAGGACTGGACGATTTCGTCCAAGACCCGTCCGCCCGTGCAGTTCAAGGACACCACCGTGGCCGTGGACCTGGCGGAAGCCGACGCGGGAATCAGCGGCAAGCTGATGCTGGATTTCGGCATGATCAATGTCGAGAACAAGGACATGGCGGGCATGCAGCTGGCCCTGGGCCTGAAGAATCTGGATCCCAAGGCGCTCAAGGCCCTGAACGACGTCTACGAAGCCGCATCGCGCCGCATGGTGCAAAGCGGCAGCGAGAAGCCGACGCCGGATTTCACGCCTGAAGAACAGCAAGTGCTCAAGACCAACGTCGAACTGCTGATGGCCGGCAACCCCAGCCTGTCGGTGTCGCCCCTGCAGGTGCGCACTGCCAACGGCACGTCCACGTTCAATCTGGACGTGGACCTGACCAAGCCGGCCTCGGTTGATAAGAACGTCTGGGACGTAGCCTCGCAGGCGATCCGCAAGCTGGACGCCAAGCTGGTGCTGTCCAAGGGCAACATGGCCGACCTGATGTCGATCCAGCCGCAGCTGCAAGGCGTGCCGGCCGACCGTGCCACGCAGACCGCCAAGGGCCAGGCCGAAATGATCGGCACCATGGCGACCGCCATGGGCGTGGCCAAGGTTGAAAACGACAACATCGTTTCCTACCTGAACTATGCCGACGGCCAGGTCGACTTCAACGGCAAGAAGATGCCGCTGCAGCAGTTCATGATGATGGTCATGAGCGGCGCGATGGGTGGCATGCGCTAAGCCATTCAGGGCACTCGATCGGACGCGCCGGCGTGATGCCGGCGCCCATTGCGGGCTGCGGCGCCTTCGGGTGCGGCAGCCCGTTTTTCATGTGACGATCACAACACCAAAAGGGGCATCATGAGAAAGTGGGTATCGACAGGCTGCGCGGTGGTGGCGCTGGGTGCGATCTGGACCGGCACCGCCTGGTACACGGGCAAGCAGCTGGAGGCTGGGCTGGGGCCGTTGGCCGAGACGGTCAATGCGCAGGCGCAGCAGATCGGCTTGACGGTGAGGGGTCAGTCCGTGTCGTTCGAACAGATGTCGTTCGAGCGGGGCGTGTTCACATCGCACGCGCGTTACCGCGTGCTGGCCGCGCCGTCCGAGCAGGACCGCGTTGCCGACGAGCAGGACGTCCAGTTCGTGGCGCGCATCGATCATGGCCCGTTTCCCCTGTTCCGGCTTGCCGAAGGCCATTTCATGCCCGCCATGGCCGCCGCTCGCGTGCAATTGGCCGAGACGCCCTCGACCGCCGCATGGTTCAGTGGGGCCAAGGGCGCGGCGCCGGCAATGGCCGAGGCCGTGGCCAGCTATGGCCGGGTGGTGTCGGGCACGTTGACGCTGGCGCCGGTGGATTATGCGCAGGATGGCACCACGGTCAGCTTCTCGGGCCTGCAGGCCCGGGCCAGCGTGGCGCCGGATGGCAGGCACACGACGTTTGCCGTTGCGGCCGAGAAGATGGATTCCACCGAGCCGTTCGACGAAAAGGGCGTCACGCGTACGCGCCGGCTGTCCCTGCGCGGGCTGGACCTCTCGCACGAATCGACCCAGGCCGCCGATGGCGCGGTGACCAGCGCCAGCCAGGCGGCGATCAAGCACTGGGCGGTGGAGGTCGACGATCAGCCGGTCACGTTGCGCGATCTGGTCGTGACGGCCAACGCCAGCGGTACGCGCAATGCCATGAACAACACGTTGAAGGTGCAGGTCGCAGGGATCGATGTGCGCGGCACGCAGGTGGCCAGCGTGCGCATGACGGCCCGCGCAGCGAACGTGGACCTGGCCTCGTTCGAGGCCTTTCGCGGCACGATGGAGCAGGCTGAGGGCGGCGCATCGATGGGCGAGAAAGTGGAGGGCATGGCGCATCTGATGAAGTTCCTGCTGGCCAAGCCGGCCTTCTCGGTGGACACCTTGCAGGTGGACACGCCCAGCGGCCCGGCGACGCTGCGGCTGGAGGTGGCATTGGATGCGCCTACGCTGTGGAATCGCGCGCCGGCCGCGATCATCAAGGAAACCGTGAAGAAGCTGGACTTGCGCCTGAGCGTGCCCGCCGGGAGCCTGGTGGACCTGATCTCGGTGCGTGGCCTGGCAGAGGGGCTGCCTGCCGAGGTCGCGCGCGACGCGGCGCGTCAGCAGGCCGATGCCATCCGCGACCGGTTCCTGCAGAGTCAATGGGGGCGTCAGGACGGCGACAAGCTGGTCACCAATCTGAACTTCGAGGGTGGTCAGGTGGATATCAACGGCGAACGCATGACGGTCGATGCGTTCATGGCCCGGCCGCTGATGCCGCGCGATCGCTGAGGCGCCGCGGACCCGCGCCAGGGTCCGCGTCCGCGGGATCTCACGCCGGCAAGGCCCCCGCCGCCACATCGCCGTTACGTAGCACGGCCACGTGGAAGCGCTTGTCGGCGGCCTTCTTGATGTCTTCGGTGGGGTCGCCCTGCACCAGCAGCAGGTCGGCCACGTTGCCTTCCAGCACGGCGCCATGCCGGTCCATGCCCATCAGGTCGTGGCCGCGGGATGTGCCGGCGATCAGCGCGTCAATCGGCGTCATGCCGAATTCGACCATGTAGGCCAGTTCCATCGCGTTGTCGCCATGCAGGTTGAAGGGCGTGCCGGCGTCGGTGCCCAGCGCGATGCGGCCGCCGGCCTTGTAGTACATCTGGATGGATTCGCGGTGGCGCTGTTCCACCGCGCGGGCCTTTTCCACCGCGTAGGCGGGAATGCCGTTGTCGGCGTTGGCCACGATGTTGCGCACGGCCGCGATGGTCGGGACCAGGTAGGTCTGGGCCTCCAGCATTTCACGCAGGCAGTCGTCGTCCATGAAGATGCCGTGCTCGATCGAGTCGATGCCCGCGCGCACGGCGTTCAGGATGCCCTGGGTGCCCTGCGCGTGGCTGGCCGTGCTTTTGCGAAAGCGCTTGGCCTCGTGTACCCCGGCCTTCATTTCGTCGAAGCTGTAGTGCGCATCCATGGGGCTGACGCCTGGCGTCATGACGCCGCCGGTGGCCATGATCTTGACGAGGTCGCAGCCGGCATGGACCTGCTCGCGCACGGCCTTGACCACTTCCTCGCAGCCGTCGGCCACGCGGCCGATGCGATTGCCGTGGCCGCCCGTCATGCAGATGATGCGGCCCGAGGCCTTGATGGTCGGGCCGGGAAAGACGCCCCGCGCAATGGCGTCGCGCACGCCGAATTCCAGGTAGTCCTTGCCGCCGCAATCACGCAATGCCGTGCAGCCGCCGCGCAGCGCCGCCTGCGCGTTTTCCAGTGCGGTCAGCGTGATCTGGGCAGGTCCTTGCTTGGCCATCTGCGTCTGCGGATCGGCGCCGCCGGTATAGACCAGGTGCACGTGGCAATCGGCCAGGCTGGGCATCAGCGTCATGCCGCTCGTATCCACCTGTCGCCCCGCGAAGCCGGTGAATTCACCGGCCGGCGCCACGCGCACGATACGCTCGCCTTCCACCAGCACGCCGTGATTGGGCAGGACTTTGCCCAGGCCGTCGAACACTTTGCCGCCGATGAACAGGGTTTGCCGCGTTGCCGTCATGTCTCGCTCCTTGGTATGGACTGCCCCTAGCCGATCACTTCCAGCCCTTCGCGGGACATGGCCTGCAATCGGGGCATCAGCCCCAGCAGGTGCTGGCTATAGGGGTGCTGGGGATGTTCGAACAGCGCTTCCGTATCCGCCACTTCGAGCAGTTCGCCGTAGCGCATCACGCCGACGCGATCGCACATCTGGCGGATCACCGGCAGGTCGTGGCTGATGAACAGCATGGTCAGGCCCAGCTGCTCCTGCAGGTCTTTCAGCAGGTTCAGGATCTGCGCCTGGATGGACACGTCCAGCGCCGAGGTGGGCTCGTCGCAGATGAGAAAACGCGGCCGCGTAGCGAGGGCGCGCGCAATGCAGATGCGCTGGCGCTGCCCGCCCGAGAATTCATGCGGAAAACGCTCGGCGGCGCGGTCGCCCAGCCCCACCACGTCGAGCAGGTCGGCGACCACTTGGCGGGTTTCGGCTTCGTTGGCTGCCAGCTTGTGGAAGCGGATCGGTTCGGCCACGATATCCAGCACGCGCATGCGCGGATTGAGCGACGAGAACGGGTCCTGGAAGATCATCTGGATCTGGCGGCGGAAGGGATTGAGCTGCTTTTCTCCCTTGAGCGCCGTGAGGTCGGTGCCGCCGAAATTGACCGATCCTTCGCTGGGCGTATACAGCCCCGAGATCAGCCGCGCCACGGTGGACTTGCCCGAGCCGGATTCGCCCACCAGGCCGAAGACCTCGCCTTCGCCGATCGAGAAATTGATGCGCTTGACGGCATCCAGCGTGCGCTGGTTGCGTTTGAGCAGCGCGGCCTTGAGCACGAAGCGCATGGACAGGTCCTTGACCTGCACCAGCGGGCCGCCGGTGGCCGCGCCGAAGTCGCGGCGCTGCCCCAGCCAGTGCGTGGCGAGATCCAGCGGCTTGGCGGGCGTCTTGACGTCTTCGATGTAGGTGACCAGCGGGAAGCGCTTGAGTTTGATGTCCGGCCGCGGCACGGCCGAGATCAGGCTGCGGGTGTAGGGGTGGTCGGGGTCGCCCAGGATCTTGGCGGTGGGGCCTTGCTCGACCAGCTTGCCGTGGTACAGCACGGCCACCCGGTCGGTCACGTCGGCGATCACGCCCATATCGTGGGTGATGATGATCATGCCCACCTGTTCCTGGCGGCACAGCTTTTTCAGCAGGTCCAGGATCTGCGCCTGGATGGACACATCCAGCGCCGTGGTGGGCTCGTCCGCGATGATCACTTCGGGTTCGCAGCACAGCGCCAGCGCGATCACCACGCGTTGCCGCATACCGCCCGAGAACTGATGGGGATACTGCTGCACGCGCAGCTCGGGCTGGTCGATGCCCACCTGCGCCAGCAACTGCACGGCGCGTTTCTTGGCGGCATCGTGCGTCAGGTCCAGGTGTACCAGCATGGTCTCGACCAGCTGGCTTTCCACCGTTTGCAGCGGGTCCAGCGAGGTCAGCGGGTCCTGGAAGATCATGCCGATGCGGCGGCCGCGCACTTTGCGCTGTTGCGCCGGGGTGAGCGTGTCGATGCGTTCGCCGTTGAGCAGCACCGCGCCGCCCGCCAGGCGGCCGGGTGCTTCGAGCAGGCCGATCACGGCGTTGCCGATGGTGGACTTGCCGGCGCCGGACTCGCCGACCACGCCCAGGATTTCGCCTTTCTCCAGCGACAGCGACACGCCGTCCACGGCCACCAGGGTGCCGCGGCGGCTGGGAAATTCAATGCGGATGTCTTCGATGTTGAGCAGGGCCATGACGTCCTCAGCGCAGCTTGGGGTTGAGCGCGTCGCGCAGCCAGTCGCCCAGCAGGTTGACCGACAGCACCAACGCTACCAGCGCGATGCCGGGGAAGATGGAGATCCACCACATGCCCGAGAAAAGATAACTGTTGCCGATGCGGATCAGCGTGCCCAGCGAGGGCGCGGTGGGCGGCAGGCCCACGCCCAGGAACGACAAGGTGGCTTCGGTGATGATCGCGATGGCCAGGTGGATGGTGGCGATGACGAGCACCGGCCCCATCACGTTGGGCAGGATGTGCCGGCGCAGGATGGTGATGCGGCCGATGCCGATGAGCCGCGCCGCCTGCACGTATTCCTTGTTGCGCTCGACCAGCGTCGAGCCGCGCACCGTGCGCGCGTATTGCACCCAGCCGGAAATGCCGATGGCGAAGATCAGCACGTATAGCGCCAGCTGGTCATGCATGTCGCGCGGCAACAGGCCGCGCGCCACGCCGTCGATCAGCAGCGCCACCAGGATGGCGGGAAATGACAGCTGCACGTCGGCGATGCGCATGATGAAGCTGTCGACGCGGCCGCCGGCATAGCCGCTGATGAGGCCCAGCGTGACGCCCAGCACCATCGAGAACAGCACCGAGGCAAACCCCACCAGCAGCGACACCCGCGAGCCGTACATCACGGCCGACAGGATGTCGCGGCCCTGGTCGTCGGTGCCCAGCAGGAAATCCGGGCTGCCGCCCTCTTCCCAGGCGGGCGGCGTGTTGGCGTCCATGATGTTCACGGACGCGAGGTCGAACGGGTTGTGCGGGGCGATCAGGGGCGCGCCCAGTGCACCCAGCAAAATGACCAGCGTGACGGCGGCGGCGACGATGGCGCCTGGCGAACGCTTGAAGCTGTGCCAGAGGTCGCTGTCGGCGGCGCGCGAGAAAAAGGGAGCGATGCGGGCGATCATTGGGAGTTCCCTTATTTGCTCTGCACGCGCAGGCGCGGGTCGACGGCGAAATACAGCAGATCGACCACCAGGTTGATGACGACGAACATGAAGGCGATCAGCACCAGGTAGGCGGCCATCACGGGGATGTCGACCATGCTGATGGCCTGGATGAACAAGAGGCCCATGCCCGGCCACTGGAACACCGTTTCGGTGATGATGGCGAACGCGATGATGGAACCCAGTTGCAGACCGGTGATGGTGATGACCGGCACCATGGTGTTCTTGAGTGCGTGGCGAAAGTTGATCAGCCGTTCGGGCAGGCCGCGGGCGCGCGCGAACTTGATGAAATCGGCGCGCAGCACTTCCAGCATTTCGGCGCGCACCAGCCGCATGATCAGGGTCATCTGGAACAGCGCCAGCGTAATGGCCGGCATGATCAACGCCAGCAGGCCGGACTTGGTCAAGAAGCCCGTGGTCCACCAGCCCAGCCCCACCACGTCGCCGCGGCCAAAGCTGGGCAGCCATCGCAGCTGCACGCCGAAGAACAGAATGAGCAGGATGCCAATGAGAAAGGTGGGCAGCGAAATGCCGGCCAGCGAGATGGCCATGAAGGCCTTGGACAGCACGCCATGGCGCTTGAGCGCGGTGTAGATGCCCATGGGGATGCCGAGTGCCAGCGCCATCACGGCGGACACGAAGGACAGCTCCAGCGTGGCAGGCATGCGTTCTTCGAGCAGTTCGCTGACGGGGCGACGATGGCGGTACGAAATGCCGAAGTCGCCGCGCACCGCGTTGGCGACGAAATGCGCGTACTGCACCACGAACGGGTCATTCAGGCCGAGCTGTTCACGCAGCTGTACGCGCTGTTCGGGCGTAGTGTCCTGCCCGACCATGCTGGCGATCGGGTCGCCCACATAGCGGAACATGGAGAACGCGATCAGCGCCACCGTCAACATCACCAGCACCGACTGGATCAGCCGCTGCGCAATAAAGGAAAGCATGGTTGGATGCCCTCTTGGTCGGATAACGCCGGGCCGCGCGTTGCCTGGGGCGGCAAGCGGGGCTGGGCCGGGCGCGCCCGGGCGGCATGCGGCCGCCCGGAGATCGCATCATCGAAGGCCGGCAGGCGCCTCTCGGCGCTTACCGGCCTTTGGGGCTACGGCAGGACGACGTCGCGCAGGTCCAGCACGTCGTCGGCGCGCTGGATGACCTTGATGTTGTCCTTCACGCCCCACGACATCGGCTGCTGGTGCAGCGGCAGGTAACCGAAGTCGCTGCGCACGATGCCGAAGGCTTCCTTGATCATCGCGTTGCGCTTGGCCTGATCGGTTTCAACGCCGATTTTGTTGGTCAGGTCGTCGACCTTCTTGTTGCAGTAGCCGCCCAGGTTGAACTGGCCCGCGGCCGTCTTGGCATCGCGGCACGACGTCAGGTTCAGCAGTGTGTTGTGGGCGTCGGTCGAACTGGGCGTCCACCCCAGCATGTACATGCTGGTCTGGTTGCCGGCCTGCAGCAGGATCTTGCCGAAGTACTTCGATTTGGTCTGCGCCAGCAGGTTGATCTTGATGCCGACCCGCGCCAGCATGCCGGCCACGGCCTGGCAGACCTTTTCGTCATTGACGTAACGGTCGTTGGGGCAGTCCATGGTGACCGTGAAGCCCTTGGGATAGCCGGCTTCGGCCAGCAGCTTCTTGGCGCGTTCGGGATCCGGCTTGTAGGGGGCGCCGAACGATTCGTCGTAGCCGTTGATGGCCGTGGCGATCAACGAGCCCAGCGGCTTGGCCGCGTTGCGCATGATCTTCTCGTTGATGGCCTTGGTGTCCACGGCCAGCACGACCGCTTCGCGCACCTTCGGGTCCTTGAAGGGGTTCTTGCCCTTCACATCCGAGAACAGCAGTTCGTCGCGGTCCTGGTCCATGCCGATGAAGATGGCGCGGGCTTCGGGCGCGGTCAGGGGTTTCACGCCCTTGGCATCTTCCAGGCGCTTCCAGTCCTGCACCGGCACCGGCTGGACCAGGTCCATTTCGCCGGAAATCAGCGCGGCTACGCGGGTGGCTTCCTGTGTGATGGGCTGGAAGATGACTTCGTCGACGTTGGTCTTGATGTCCTTGTTCCAGTAGCCGTCGTAGCGCTTGAGCACCGTCTTCACATCCGGCTGGCGCGAGACCAGCATGAACGGCCCGGTGCCGTTGGCGTTCAGGTTGGCATAGTTGCCCTGGTTGTCGCCCTTGACGTTGGTGGCTTCGGTGGTCTTGTTCTTTTCCGACCACGACTTGCTCATGATGTACAGGAACACCCATTCGCGCGGCAAGATGGGATTGGGCGTGGGCGTGGTGACTTCGATGGTGTAGTCGTCGACCTTCTTGATGTCGGACGCCTTGGCGCCGTAGCCCTTCATGTCCGAGCCGGGCGTGAGGCTGCGCTTCCAGGAGAAGATGACGTCGTCGGCCGTGAAGGGCGAGCCGTCATGGAACTTCACGCCTTTGCGCAGCTTGAAGACCCACTTGGTGGGCTCGGGGTTTTCCCAGCTTTCGGCCAGCAGCGGCGTCAGCTTCAGGTTGCCGTCGTAGCCGGCCAGCGTTTCGTAGATGTTGCCCTGGAAACCCAGCGTGAAGGTTTCGTTCAGCGCCATCGGATCCATCGACGTGGCGTCGCCTTGATACGACCAGTGGAAGGTCTTGGCGGCCGCGCCGGCGCTGAATGCCAACGAGGCAGTCAGTGCAGCCGCCAGCGCCGCTTGTTTGATGTGGGGAAAAGTACGCATAGCCCTCATGCTCCGTAATGCGCGGATAGCGCGACAGAAGTGATAGGGCCCTGGCCCCACCGGGAGCCGGGGCATGGCGTTGCTGCTTACGACGAAAGGCGGTTCACGGTAGATCCAACCCCTTGTGATTGTCATTGGCGGGGACGGACCGCACCGATGCAGATCGAATCTTATAGACGCATTCGTTTAAGCGTCAATCGGTTTGGATTGGGGTTAGTCCTTGCTTGCTTCACGCTGGGAATGGTGCGTTTGGCGGGTGGCGCGGGCGCGCGGACTCAAGGTGCTGGCGTCGGGTCCGAAGCAAGGGTTTTCGCCAATTCGCGCACCACTTGCTTGCGGCGTTCGCTGTCTTCGTGGCCTTTGGCCAGCGCCGACCATTCGGGCCGGCTGCGCGCTTCCTTGAGCGCGTCGGGCAAGGGGCCACGACGCAGGGATTCGTCGTCGGGACGTTGCAGCCGCAGCGGGTCGCGGGCGGCGTGGCCGCGGCGCTCCAGCGCGTCGATCAATTGGCGCTGGCGCAGCGCCAACAGGCGCAGCACGGCGTCGTCCACACTGATCTCGCGCCAGCCGCGCAGTTTGCCCGCCACACGCTTGCCGAGCTTTTCCACGCCCTGCCACAGGCCACCGGCGGCGGCGCCGATCAGCATGCCGGTGCCCAGGCTCAGGCCCGCGCTGAACAGGTCCACGGCGGCGCCGGCCATGGCACCCGCTGCGGCGCCCATGCCGACCTGCACGCCCATGTCCTTGAGCGCCTGGGGGTGGAACAGGTCCATGCCCCAGCGTTCGCCCTGCAGCGGCAGCGCATCATCCGAAAAGTCGGACGCACGGAAGTTGTACAGCGCCAGCAGCGCGGTGACGCAGGCTTGTTCGCGTTGACGCACCTGTTCGCGCAAGCGTTGCGACGCCTCGGCCAGCGCGGTGTCGTCGCCCGCGCTGGCGATGTGCAGCGCGGCCACATCCACCAGCAGGTCGGCGAGCAGCTCGAAGGCGGCGGCGTGGCGTTCGCGCCGCTGCCGGGCCAGGCTGTCGGCCAGGCGCGCGAGCGTATCGGCGTGGCGGTCCAGCAGCACGCCAAGCTTGGTGTAGAGCTGCTGCTCGCCATCCAGCGGTGGCGCGACGGTATCGAATTCGACTGCGGCGTGCAGGCCCAGGCGCGCCAGGGCGTCGCGCCATTCGGCGGCGCGGTGGGCGGGTGCATTGACGAAGTTCAGTACGGGCAGCAAGGGGCGGCCGCAGGCGGCCAGGATGGCGAGTTCGTCGCGGTGCTTGCTGAGCACGGGATCGCGCGCGTCGATGACGTACAGCGCGGCGTCGCAGTCCAGCATCTTCTTCAGAACGCGGGCTTCCTGCTCGTAGCGGCCATGGGCCTCGGGCGTATCGAGAAAACGCCGGATGCGCGCAGGGCCGTCCAGCCGTTCTTCGGGGGGCGCCAGGCGTTCCAGGTATTCGAGCAAGGCAATGCTGTCTTCCATGCCGGGCGTGTCGAACCATTCCAGCACGGCGCGGCCGTCCAGCCGCAGGCGGGCGCCTTCGACATGGCGGGTGGTGCCGGGGCGGTCGGCGACCTCGCCAAAGGTGGTGTCGCGCGTCAGCGTGCGCAGCAGGGACGTCTTGCCGGTGTTGGTGTGCCCCACCACCGCGATGCCGATGACGTGATCAGGCATGGTCGTGCTCCAGCCAGGCCAAGGGGGCGCCGGTGCTGTCCAGGATGGCGCCCGCGGCCAGCCCCAGGGCGGCCAGGCGTTCGCGCCACAGCGGTTCGCGCGTGTCGGCGTTGGCCGGGGCCAGCAGCCAGACGCGTGTCTGGCTGGCGTGCGCGGCCAGTTCCGCAATCAGCGCCAGCGTGCCCCGGTCGGGGGTCTGGCGGGCATCGCAGGCAATCAGCAGGCGCGAGGCAGCGGCCTGAGCCAGGGCATCCAGCACGCGGTGGCGCTGTTCGCGGGTATCCAGCTTGCCTGCATCGCGGATGGTGGCGGGCAGCTCGGCCGGCGGCCAGGGCAGATCCGCGGGCAGCTCGAGCCCCAGCAGCACGGGCTGGCCGCCCAGGACAAGCGGCGCGGCCGGCGCGACACGCGGTTCGTGCAACGGGTCTACCGGCCGGTCGATGCCGGTGGACTGGACCGGTGGGTCCAGCCGGTCGCGCAGCGCCGCATGGCCCGCCAGCGTGGGGTCGATGGCCAGGGTTCGCACGGCCCGGCGGGCAACGGCCAGGCAGGCCAGCCAGGCCGCGAGGCGCGGCAGGATGCCGTAGACCACGACCACGCCGATCAGCCATACCGACCATTGCACCTGGGCGTCGGCGGCCAGCGCCTGGGCGCCGTCGCTGGCGCGCACCATGGCGGCGTCAGGCAGGGCAAAGCCCAGCTTGGATGGCAGCCAGCCGATGGCCTGCGTCAGCCAGACGAAGGTGTCGGGCGCCAGCAGCGTGGTGGCCCAGATGAAGCGATAGCTGGCGGTGGACAGCAATATCAGCAGGGTTGCCAGCGCCGCGCCCAGCCCGGCCAGCCACAGGCCGTGGCTGACGGCGCCGAACAGCCCGCGCAGGGCGCCGGCGCGCGCCATCAGGTTCAGGAAGGCTTGGGGCACCAGCGCGCCGTCCGGGCCGCGCGCCAGCTTGCGCGTGGTCCAGAGCCACAGCCGCCCCAGTGGCGTCATGGCCGCGGGCCGCAGCAGAAAGCTGGCCAGCCACAGCAGAAAGGTCAATGCATGCAGGCCGAGCAAGGCGCCCAGTGCCCACAACACGTTCACCGGCCGCGTGCCGTCACCCAGGGCGCCCGCTGCCACGCCCACGCCGGACACCAGCGCCAGCAGCAGCAAGACAGCCAGCACGGCGAGCGCGCTGCGGCGCCAGCCATCGACCAGGGGAATCAGGTTTTCGCGTTGGGCCAGCAGTTGGGCGCGGGCCAGGATGCGGTCCGGCAGCGGGACATCCCGCTGGCGCACCTGCCGCACCACGCTGGCGTCTTCCAGCGGCCCCCAATGGGCTTCGCGCAGCCGGATGAGTTCGGCCAGCCAGTGGGCGCGCACGGGCGACTGGCCAGGGGCGTCGAGGGGGAAGGAAAGGTCGCGGGAAGTCGGCAATGGCATCGCGGGCAGGGCAGGCGATCAGGCCGCGAAGGGCGATGGGCCATTGTAGACCGCCCAGGGGGCTGGCCGTGGCCACGCAGAGATGGCTTCAGTGGCGGCGACGGGCGGCGCGGTACTGCCCGGGCGTGACGCCCACGGCATCGCGGAACACGCGTGACAGGTGGCTGGCATTGCCAAAGCCCGAGGCCTGCGCGATGCCGGCCAGGTCGCCCTTGCCCGTGGCCAGCAGGCCGCGCGCATGGGCCAGCCGGCGCGCGCGCACCCAGGCGTGCGGCGGTTCGCCGAAAGACGCGTGGAACATGCGGGCGAAGTGATAGGTGGACAGCGCAGCCACGCGGGCCAGCTCGTCCAGCGTCAGGGCGTCCGTCAGGTGCGCATCGACGTAGTCCATCACGCGCCGCCGCACGGCAGGCGCCAGGCCGCCGCGCGCGGGGACGGCGGCGCGGCGCGTCACGCCCTGGTTCAGCAGGTGGTGCAGCACGGTTTCGGCCGCGCTGCTGGCAGCCAGCCGGTCGGCGGGCGCGGCCCAGTCGGTGCCCAGCAGCGTCCGGCAGACATCGGTCAGGGAATCGTCGTGGATGTAAGTGCGGTCACGCAGTTCCAGCGTGCGCGGTTCACAGTCCAGTCGCATCACGGTTTCACGTGCCAGCCGTTCCGGCGCGATGTACAGGTGCAGGAAATGCACCGTGTCGTTCATGCTCCAGCGCGAATAGTGTTCGGCGGGCAGCACGCAGAACTTGCCGGCGCCGCCATGTAGCGGGTTGCCGACGCGGAACGATTTTTCACCGCCGTGCAGATAGAGCGACAGCGTGTGGTGCCCCGGCATGTCGTAGCCCAGCGTCTCGCAGGCGCTGCGGCCCCATTGCGAGATGGCGATGCCCTCGCCCAGCGAGGCCGCGCGTTCCAGCGTGGCGGTGGACGCGGACAGGGTGCGAAAGACGGAGAAGTCGGACGGAGCCGAAGCGGTGGTGCCCATGGAACCGAAATGCTACTGCGATCCACGCGCCTGCGGCATGTGCAAACAAAGAAAAAACCGCAAGAACCGGCAATTTCTGCGCCGGCGTCCGAGGCAGACTGGGCCTTGCTGCCGGCCGCTATCCGCAGGTCTGGCTCTCATGTCTTTTTCTGCCCTGCGGGGTGTCTCAAAGTGAACCTTTTCCTGTATTTCCTGACCGTCGTCATCTGGGGCACCACCTGGATCGCCATCAAGCTGCAACTGGGCGTGGTGGCCATTCCGGTGTCCATTTTCTACCGCTTCGCGCTGGCCGGCCTCGTGCTGTTCGCCATGCTGCTGCTGACGCGCAAACTGCAACGCCTGGATCGGCGCGGGCACTGGTTGTGCCTGGGCCAGGGCTTGTGCCTGTTCTGTTTGAACTTCCTGTGCTTCTACACGGCCACGCAATGGATCCCCAGCGGGCTGGTGTCGGTGGTGTTCTCGGCCGCGACGCTGTGGAACGCGTTGAACGCGCGGCTGTGGTTCGGCACCCGCATCGCCCCGCGCGTGATGGTCGCCGGCCTGGTGGGTTTTTCCGGCCTGGTGTTGTTGTTCTGGCCGGAACTGTCGGGCCAGCAGGCCAGCCACGAGACCCTGCTGGGCCTGGGCTTTGCGTTGCTGGGCACGTTCTGCTTTTCCACCGGCAACATGCTGTCGTCGCTGCAGCAGCGCGCAGGCATTCGCCCATTGACGGGCAATGCCTACAGCATGTTGTACGGCGCCGCGGTGCTGTTGGCGGGCTGCGTCGTGGCGGGCGTGCCGTTCCGTTTCGACACGTCCTCAGCCTACGTGGGCGCCCTGCTCTACCTGGCGATTCCGGGGTCGGTGATCGGCTTCACCGCCTACCTGACGCTGGTCGGACGCATGGGGCCGGCGCGCGCCGCCTACTGCACCGTGCTGTTCCCCGTGGTGGCGCTGAGCGTGTCCACGTTCGCCGAAGGCTACCAGTGGACGCCGCCCGCATTGCTGGGCCTGGCGCTGGTCATGTTCGGCAACCTGCTGGTCTTCACGAAATGGACGCCGTTCATGCGTCGGGCGGCGGCTTAGCAGCCCAGACCATCGGGCTTATCTGCCCTGGCCGGCCAAGGTGCGCAGCGCTTGCACCAGCCGGTCGATTTCGTCCGGATGCGTCAGGTAGCTGACCGAGGCGCGCGCGATCTGCGTCAGCCCGCGCGCATTCATGTCCAGCGGCGTGTACGGCACGCCGTTGCTGCCGATGACGATGCCCTGCGCCGCCAGCGCGTGCTGCACGGCAGTCGCTTCCTGGCCCGCCAGGTTGAACGACACCAACCCCGAAAGTTCGCGCCCCTGGTCCAGCACCTCGATGCCGGGGATGGCAGCCAATTCGGCGCGCAGCGCCTGGGCGGTGGCGTCGACCTGGGCGCGGATGGTATCCAGGCCGATATCCAGCGCTTCCTGCAACGCATTGGCCTGGCCGCAACGCAGCGCCAGCGACGCCTCGGCGGATTCGAAGCGCGCCGCGTCGGCGCGCAGCCGGGGCTCGCCGTCAGCATCGAGCGGCGCGGAATAGGTGTCGACGAAAGCGGGCGTCAGTTGGGCCAGAAATTCGCGTCGCACGTACAACAGGCCGGTGCCGCGCGGGCCGCGCAGCGCCTTGCGGCCCGCGCCGCTGAGCACGTCGCAGCCGACTTCGGCCACGTCCACCGGCAATTGTCCCACCGCTTGCGCGGCGTCCAGGTAGTACGGCACGCCGGCTGCACGCGTCACCCGGCCCACGGCGGCAGCGGGGTTGATCAGGCCGCCGTTGGCGGGCAGCCAGGTCAGCGCCACCAGGCGCACCCGCGCATCCAGCATGGCCTGCAAGGCCGCGGGGTCGACGCAGCCGCTGTCATCGGACGGAATGGTTTCGATCGACACGTCCACGCCACGCGTCGCCAGCCGCATGGCCGCCAGGTTGCCGCCCCATTCGTGGCGGCCAACCAGGATGCGGTCGCCGTCGCGCCATGGGCCCAATGCCGCGAACGCCGCGCCCCAGCCGGGTGAATTGCCGCCCGTCAGCGCGATTTCATCGGGCTGGGCGTTGAGCAGCCGGGCCGCCAGGTCGCGGGCCTTGCCGGTCAGCGCGCGGGCAGCCACGCCCGCCTCCATGGGCCCCTGCTCGGCCTCGCGACGCAGGTGGGCCTGGATGGCGTCCAGCGTGGCGGCGGACGGCAGTGATGCGCCCGCATGGTTGAAGTGCACGGTAGTGCGCGTGCCGGGCGTGGCGGCGCGCAGCGCCTGCAAGGAGTCAGGGGTCAACGGGGCAGCGGGCATGGCAGTTCCAGAAAGCGGCGCCGGACCGCGGCCCGGCGCCAAGGCATCAGGCGGGGGTCAGCGCGATGACCGCTTCGACTTCCACGGCCACGCCTTGCGGCAGCGACGCCACGCCGACGGCGCTGCGCGAGTGACGGCCCGCATCGCCGAACACCTCGACCATCAGGTCCGAGGCGCCGTTGGCGACCGCGCTCTGGCGGTTGAAGTCCGGCGTGCTGGCTACGAACACGCCCAGGCGCACCACGCGGGCCACGCGGTCCAGGCGGTCTCCGGTGGCGGCGGCGATTTGCGACAGGATGCCCAGGCCCGACAGGCGCGCGGCAGCCACGCCATCTTCATCGGATATCTGATTGCCCAGTTGGCCCAGGAACGCGGCCTTGCCGTTCTGGCGGGAGATCTGGCCCGAGATATAGAGCAGATTGCCTTCCTGGACGAAAGGCACGTAGTTGGCGGCGGGCGCGGACGCGGCTTCCAGCGTCAAGCCAAGTTCGGCCACGCGGCCGGAGATCGAACGGGTCATGGGGGTCACCTCTGAAACGGGAAGGGGAAATCGCACCCCCTGATGCTATCGGCCGAGGCCGCCCCTGACCAATCAATTCTTGCTGGGTATATATGAGTAAAACTAATGCGTTCAGTCCGATGCCGCGACATCTGTCAACCAGGCATGGAAGGCCTGCGCCGTATCGTTGGTTTTGCCGCGCGGGCTGATGAACCACCAGCCGATGCGGGCGTCTTCCAGAACCGTATCCGGCAGGGCCTGGACCAATGCACCGCTGGCCAACTGCGCGGCGATCATCCGGTGACGGCCCATCGCCAGGCCCTGCCCGGCCAGCGCGGCTTCGACCACGATGTTGTAGTCGTGCAGGCGAACCGTCTGGGCGCGCCCCAGGTCCAGGCCGAAACGGCGGGCCCAGGCATCCCATTCGAAAGGGTGTTTGGTGTGCGAGGCCAGAAGCGGATAGCGCAGCAGGTCGTCGGGCGTGCGCGGACGCCGTTTGCCAGCCACCAGCGCCGGTGCGCAGACCACGGACAGCCGTTCGGGCATCAGACGCCGCGCTCGGACGCCAGGCCACGTGCCGCGGCCGTAGCGGATCGCCACGTCGACCTCGCCGCCCGCCACATCAGCCAGGCCGATATCGGGCAGCAACTGCAGGTCGATCTCGGGATGGGCGGCGGCAAAATCCGGCAAGCGTGGCGCCAGCCAACGGGTCGCGAACGAGGCCAGCAGTCCCACCTTGAGCACGCGCCGTTCGGTAGCCGGCGCGCGGATCGCCTCCGTGCCCTGGCGCAGCAGTTCAAAGGCGGCATGCACTCGCTGGTAGTAGGCCTGCCCGGCCGGCGTCAGCGCCACGGCGCGGGTACGGCGTTCGAACAGCGCCACGCCCAGCTCGGTCTCCAGCCGCTGGATGTGATGGCTGATGGCGCTTTGCGTGACGAACAGTTCTTCCCCCGCCAGGCTGAAGCTCAGGCGCCGCGCCGCGGCCTCGAAGGCGCGCAGCGAGACCAGGGCGGGCAGGGATCGGTGGGAACGCATGGGGGGCGGCAAGTGGAACCAGGGATGCGCGTCATCCTACGCCGGGTGGTGGGCGCAATGCAAAAAACCCTTCAAATGGGGCCCGCCAATGCAAAAGGCCCGCAACAAAGTTGCGGGCCCTTCAGTACTGCATTCTTTGGCTCCCCGAGCTGGGCTCGAACCAGCGACCTGCGGATTAACAGTCCGTCGCTCTACCGACTGAGCTATCGGGGAACAGGTAGAGGGGCCGAATTATGCACAAATTTTGCGGGGAATGCAAAACGGGTGCGCGCGACGCGCTTTATCCCTGCTGGATGGCCTGTGCGGTGCGGAACAATTGCACCCATCGGAGCGGAACCGCAACGTGGCCATCATCAAGGCAGCGGGGATTCGTCCCGAGTGACAGGGGTATTTCAGGACGGCGCCGGCTGATCCCTTATCATGGCACCCAGAAGGTTCGCGACCTCTCTCGTTTTTTCTGGGTTTATCCATGTCTTCGTTCGACATTCAATTGCTGCTCACCGCCCTGGTGAGCGTTCTGGTGCTGGTCGCTCTCATCGTCTCGCGCGTCCGCATGCATCCGCTGCTGGCGTTGCTGATCGTTTCCCTGGGTGTGGGTTTTGCCACCGGCATGGAACCCACCGCCATCGTCAAAAGCCTCACCGACGGCGCCGGCAAGACGCTGGGCGCGGTAGGCGTGGTGATCGCGCTGGGCGCCATGCTGGGCAAGATCCTGGCCGATTCCGGCACCACTGAGCGCCTGGCCAACGCCATCCTGGCCCGTACCTCGGTCCGCCTGATTCCCTGGGCCATGACGCTGGTAGCCTTTGTCATCGGCATTCCCATGTTCTTCGAAGTGGGCCTGGTGGTGATGCTGCCGCTGATCTTCAGCGTGGCGCGCAAGCTCGAAAGCCAGGAACGCTTCAAGGGCTCGGCCTACGTCTATGTGGGCGTGCCCGTCATTTCGGCCCTGGCGGCCATGCATGGCATGGTGCCGCCCCACCCGGGGCCGCTGACCGCCATCGCCAGCCTGAAGACCACGGTCGGTCCGACCATGATCTACGGCTTCATTGCCGCCCTGCCCGCCATGATCCTGGGCGGCCCCCTGTACGGCGCCTTCATCGCACCGCGCATGACCACCCGGCCCGATGACGCCCTGCTTGAGCAGTTCACCGCCACCCAGGAAGCCGCCAATGGCCGCGCACCGGCCAGCGTGGGCCTGGGCGTGCTGGCGGCCTTGCTGCCGGCGCTGCTGATGTTGGTGCATGCGGTGGCCGAGATGCTGCTGCCCAAGGGCTCGGGCTTGCTGCACGCGGCTGCCTTCCTGGGCAACCCGCTCGTTGCCATGTTGCTGGGCGTGCTGTTCGCCATGGCCACGCTGGCCCTGCCGCGCGGCGGCGATGCCGAAAAACTGCGCGGCGCACTGGGCCAGAGCCTCAAGCCCATCGCCGGCATCATGCTGATCATCGCCGGCGGCGGCGCGTTCCAGCAGGTGCTGACCAGCGCCAAGGTCGGCGACGCCATCGTGCACCTGACCCAGCAGTTTGCCTTTCCGCCGCTGATCCTGGGCTGGCTGATCGCCATGCTGCTGTCGGTATCCACCGGTTCGGCCACGGTCGGCATCGTCGGTGCCGCGGGCCTGCTGGCCCCGCTGGCCGGCGCCGACCCCAACCTGAACCTGCCCCTGTTGGCGCTGTCGATCGGCTGCGGCTCGCTGTTCTTCAACTACGCCAATCACGCGGGCTTCTGGATGGTCAAGGAATCCTTCGGCATGACCATGGGCGAAGCCACCAAGACGATTTCGGTGGTGCAGTCCATCGTGTCGGTCGTGGGGCTGATCATGGTGTTGCTGTTCAATATGCTGCCGGCGTTGGGGTAAGCCCCTCTGTTGGTATGAAATGCAAAAGGCCCAACCTATTGGTTGGGCCTTTTGCTTGCCGCCGAATTTGGGACTTAGGCGGGGACCATTTTTTTCAAAGGCGATGGCGGACCGGCATCTTCGTGCGCGCCCTGCCTGATTCCTGCGCTGCCGCTGGTAATGGCACGTACGCCTACGTCGGTAAGTGTCAGCTCACGAACCTTGATGACTGCACCCGGCTTCGAAATGAGCTTGGACTCTTTGACGAACGCCTCGGACGGCTTTCTGGTGGCAGTGTTCATTCAATACCTCTGGGTGACAAAGTGGCTGATGGCCTTGGTTCCCGCACCAACAATTTCCACGACATCGTTGCGTTCAAATAGCGACCGGTCACTTGAGTCCAAGTAGATCACGCCGATGGGGTGCTGTCCAGATCGGTCCAGGACAGGCACGGCCATCGCGGAGTAGCGCCCTGGCCCCAGTTTTCGTGCTTCTGATTCTGTGTAGCCCCATTCCTGCACTAGTTCGGTGCGGAGTTGTTCTTCAGTGCCGTGTTGACTCGACATCACCAAGGGCTTTTTGCTGCGAATGGCTCTGCCTGTTATGCCCGTATGGATCGGAAACGTCCGGCCGACTCCTTCACCCCCCGAGCCTGCGTAGTTGATGATCTGTTCAATCTGTTGCGGGTCATGGATGGGAGGAACAACTCGATGAAAGGTCGCACGGATGTCGGCGCCACAGCCTCGTTTGTCGCACCATTCCGAAAGCATGGTGTGCACGGTGGATACTGCAGCGTATAGCCCCTCGTGGACGACATCTGGGCCTGCTTTCTGGTCTTCAGCGCGGGCCGTTGCAACGCGTACGATTGTCGCGATTGCGAGCCATATGCATGCAGCGGTGGCGAAACCGAATATCCATGGATCGAACGTGGGTTCACGCCAGCTCTTGATCGCGGCGGATCCTGCCACGATGATTGGAGGGCCATTGAATAGAACTTCTCTAGGCCATTTCTTTTGCCAGAAGCGCTTTCGTTGCGCTCCTGGAAGATGATTTGCATTCATGCCGCGGAGCCTCGTCGCGCCTGAGAGTACGCTCGATTGTAGCGTCGCGCTCTTTGGGAAAAGGCAGGCGAACACGCCGAAATGAGCAAGTCAGACAAGGTCCGGTGTCGAATTCCGGTCCGCAAAAAAAGCGCAGCCCAGACTGACGCGGCGGGATTGCAAGCGATCGTGTAGCGCTGGCCAGATTTGAATTGGTGCCGGTGAAAGGAATCGAACCCTCGACCTTCTCATTACAAGTGAGCTGCTCTACCAACTGAGCTACACCGGCACGGCGCGCCCGGGGGCACGCGCAGGGACTGCATTGTAATGAAAAAAGAAGATCCTTACCGGGTCCCGGCGGCTTTGCCGGACGGTGCGCGGCTTGATCATGGTATCGGAGCGGCTACCGCATGGCGCCGTGTCGCTTTGCGGGGCTTTTCCTGGCCCCGACCGGCGTGCCGCGAGGCGGCTAAGGCGCGGGGTTGGCCGCGAGCCAGTCACGGGCCGGGCCATAGCCGCGTTCGGCTGCCGCGATGTATTTCATCATTCCTGCCGATTGGAGATCACATCGAAAACGGACGGAAATACATGCGGTGGTCCGCTGCCAGGTCGACGAGTCCAGAACGGCGAGAAAAAAAGAAACGCCCCTGGAACAGGGGCGTGCAAGTTCGGCCATGCCGCACCGGCGTGATCGGCTGGTGCGGCACGCGGGGAAGGTCTGTCGATTCAAGAGAGCCCGATCCCCGCGCGGTGCGTCATTTGACGATCGTCAGGCGCGGACGCTTGGGTTCGTCGTCGCCGCCGTCGTCGTCCGGCGCGGCATCCGCGTCGGCTTCGGGCGTGGCGGTGTCGGACGCGTTCTGCGTGCCCGGCGCCGGCGGTTCGTAGGGCTGCACTTCGAAGCCCATGCCTGCGCCAGTTTCGCGCGCGTAGATGGCGCTGACGGCGCCCACCGGCACGTAGACGTTTTCGGTCACGCCGCTGAAGCGGGCCTGGAATTCGATGAATTCATTGCCCAGCACCAGACGGTTGGTGGCCAGCGTGCCGACGTTCAGTGTGATCTGTCCGTCGCGCACGTGGGCGACGGGCACCATCGTGTGCTCGTCGACCTGCACGGTGATGTACGGCGTGTAGCCGTTATCGGTGCACCATTCGTGCAGCGCGCGGATCAGGTACGGTTTGGTCGAAGTTTCACCCATCACGCAACAACCTTAGCGACGCATCACTTTTTCCGAAGGCGTCAGCGCTTCGATGTAGGCCGGACGCGAGAAGATGCGTTCGGCGTACTTTTGCAGCGGCGCTGCGTTCTTGGGCAGTTCGATGCCGTAGTGATCCAGGCGCCACAGCAGCGGCGCCACGGCCACGTCGAGCATGGAGAATTCCTCGCCCAGCATGTACTTGTTCTTGAGCAGCATGGGGGCCAGCTGGGCCAGGCGGTCGCGGATGTTCTGGCGGGCGTTGGCCAGCTTCTTCTCGTCCGGCTTGGCGCTGCGGTCTTCCAGCGTCGAGACGTGAACGAACAGTTCTTTCTCGAAGTTGTACAGGAACAGGCGCGTGCGGGCGCGCATGACCGGGTCGGCGGGCATGAGCTGCGGGTGCGGGAAGCGTTCGTCGATGTACTCGTTGATGATGTTCGACTCGTACAGGACCAGGTCACGCTCGACCAGAATGGGCACTTGACCGTACGGGTTCATCACCGAGATGTCTTCGGGCTTGTTGTACAGGTCGATGTCGCGGATCTCGAAATCCATGCCCTTTTCGAACAACACGAAGCGGCAGCGTTGCGAAAACGGACACGTGGTTCCGGAATAGAGCACCATCATGGCGGTAAGTCCTTTATGAAAAACGAAAGGCCAGCGCCTTAATCTAGCAGGCGCTGGCCCCGATTGCCAGGCGGGGATAGGCGTACAGCCCTATCCGCCGCTTCCGGCTCCGATATTGGGGACGGAAGTTGTGCCTGGCGGGGCGTTGCGGTTAGCGCACGTGTTTCCAGTAAGAGGCGTTCAAACGCCACATCACCAGGAAAAACAACAGCAGGAACAACATGACACCGACGCCGAGCTTGACGCGGAATGTCTGGACGGGCTCGGCCATCCAGGACATGAACGCGGTCAGGTCAGCGACGTCGTTGTCGTATGTTGCGACTTGGGCCGGGTTGGCGGCCTTAAATTTGGCATCGAAGGTGGCATGGCCGTGGTATTTGTCTACCGGTTCGGCCTTGACCGTGGAAAAACCTTGAGCATCGTACACCGTCGTGACCCGTTCCCAGGTATTCGGGGTGCCTTCCTTGCCCTCGACCTCGTGCATGGCGACGGTGGTCAGCTCGCGCGGACCCTGCCGTTCCCAGAGGGCGTGGGGCATGCCGACCGACGGAAACACCAGGTTGTTCCAGCCCGTGGCGCGCGACGTGTCGCGGTAGAACGTGCGCAGGTAGGTGTAGATGTAGTCTGAACCCGAGGGGCCGGCGTTGACGGATTTGGCACGGGCGATCACGGACAGGTCCGGGGGCGTCGTGCCAAACCACTTCTTGGCGTCCTTGGGCGTCATGGCGATATTCATCATATCGCCCACCTTTTCGCCGGTGAACAGCAGGCTTTCCTTGATTTGCTGGTCGGTCAGCCCGATGTCCTTGAGCTTGTTGTAGCGCATCGATGACGCGCTATGGCAGTTCAGACAGTAGTTGACGAACAGCTTGGCGCCGTTCTGCAGCGACGCGACGTCGTTGACGCGGTAAGGCGCCTTGTCCAGCGGAAAGCCGCCTTCAGCGGCGTAAGTGGCGGTACACGTGAGCATCAAGGCCACGGCACCAATCAGCTTCTTGATCATGGTTAGTCCGTTATTCTCGTGGGCTCAGTGGGCGTGGAACGTGACGCGGTCGGGCACTTTCTTGAAGGTGCCCAGGCGGCTCCAGACCGGCATCAGGAAGAAAAATGCCAGGTACAGCAGCGTGCCGATCTGCGACGTGATGTTCAACGGCGGGCTGGGCGGCTGCGTACCGATGTAGCCGAGCACCAGGAAGTTGACCATGAAGATGCCGTAGATCCACTTGTGCCAGGTGGGGCGGTAGCGGATCGACTTGACCGGAGAATGGTCCAGCCACGGCAGGAAGAACAGGATGACCACCGTGCCGCCCATGGCGACCACGCCCCAGAACTTGGCATCGATGGCGCGCAGCAGCACGGCCACGATGATCAGGATCGCGGGGATGGCGATGCGCATGAAGCCCTTCAGGTTGCTCTTGACGAGCAGCGCGATGGCGCCCAGCACCGAAGCGCCGGCCAGGACCCACGTGAATTCATCGGTGGTGGCGCGCAGCATCGAGTAGAACGGGGTGAAATACCAGACCGGGGCGATGTGCGGCGGCGTCTTCAGCGAGTCGGCAGGGATGAAGTTGTTGAACTCGAGGAAGTACCCGCCCATTTCCGGCGCGAAGAACACGATGAAGGCAAAGACGAGCAGGAACCCCGCAACGCCGACCAGGTCGTGCACCGTGTAGAACGGGTGGAACGGGATACCGTCTTTGGGCCGGCCGTACTTGTCTTTCGGGCCTTCCTTGATCTCGATGCCGTCCGGGTTGTTCGAGCCGACTTCGTGCAGCGCCACCAGGTGAGCGGCCACCAGGCCCACCAGCACCAGCGGAATGGCGATGACGTGGAAGGCGAAGAAGCGGTTCAGCGTGGCGTCGGACACGACGTAGTCGCCGCGGATCCAGATCGACAGCTCGGGGCCGATGAACGGGATGGCCGCGAACAGGTTCACGATCACCTGTGCGCCCCAGTAGGACATCTGGCCCCACGGCAGGAGGTAGCCGAAGAAGGCTTCGGCCATCAGACAGAGGAAGATCGCGACGCCGAAGATCCACACCAGTTCACGCGGCTTGCGGTACGAACCGTAGAGCAGCCCGCGCAGCATGTGCAGGTAGACGACGACGAAGAACATCGACGCGCCGGTGGAATGCATGTAGCGCACCAGCCAGCCCCACGGGACCTCGCGCATGATGTATTCGACGGATTGGAACGCGCGTTCGGCGTCCGGCTTGTAATGCATGACCAGGAAAATGCCGGTCACGATCTGCAGCACCAGCACCAGTAGCGCCAGTGAGCCAAAGAAATACCAGAAGTTGAAGTTCTTCGGTGCGTAGTACTCGGACAGATGGGCTTTCCAGGTGGAAGTCACCGGGAAGCGCCGGTCCAGCCAGCCCAACAGGCCTGTCGTCTCGACGGTTTTCTCGCCAGCCATGTAACGGCTCCTTCTCTAATACGTGGCGTATTTGTTTTACTTACGTAATTCGGGAAAAAAGCGCGACGCGAGCGTCAGGCCTTGTTGTCTTCATCAACGCCCACGATGATGCGGGTGTCGGTGAGATACTGGTACGGCGGAACTTCGAGATTATCGGGAGCAGGCTTGTTCTTGTAGACCCGGCCAGCCAGGTCGAACGTGGAGCCGTGGCACGGACAGAGGAATCCGCCTTGCCATGAGGCGCCCATGCCGCCACCGCCACCTGTCTCGAAGTGCGCGGTGGGCGAGCAGCCCAGATGAGTACAGATACCGACACAGACGAAGATTTCGGGCTTGCGCGACCGGCCTTCGTTTTCGGCGTATTTGGGGGTGAACCCGGCGCGTTTGGAGTCAGGGTCCGCCAGGAGGGCGTCCTGGCTTTTGAGGCCGGCGAGCTGCTCGGGAGAGCGGTGGATGATCCAGACAGGTTTTCCGCGCCATTCCACCGTTTTCATTGTGCCGATGGGAATGTCGCCGATGTCGACTTCGACAGGGGCTCCGGCGGCGCGGGCTTTTTCGGAGGGGGAAAACGTGCTTACTAGGGGTATTGCCGTTGCGACACCTGCTACGCCACCCACAGCACAGGCGGTGGTAACCCAGAAACGTCGCGAAGGATCAGGTGGCAGGTTGGGATCAACCGCACCGTCATCGTCATGCACCAGCGTATCCTGACTCATCTTCCTATCCTTGTTGATGCGCCCGCTCTACGAGTAGCATCACTTCTGCGGCATCGGGTTCGCGGGAATGTGTAACAACATAGCAACCGCGTATTATAGCGCCAGCCCACTGGCGGGCGTATCACGAATGGAGTGCTTTTATGAGCAAAGCGACTGGTTTCGTCAAAGAATTCCGAGATTTCGCGGTTAAAGGTAATGCGGTTGACTTGGCGGTCGGTGTGATCATCGGCGCAGCATTCGGCAGGATTGTCGATTCGCTGGTCAAGGACATCGTCATGCCATTGGTCAATTTCGTGCTTGGCGGGTCTGTCGATTTCTCGAACAAGTTCCTGGTGCTGTCGATGCCTGCGGGATACAACGGGCCGATGACTTATGCGGATCTGACGAAGGCGGGCGCGAACGTGTTCGCCTGGGGCAATTTCGTCACGATTATCATCAACTTCGTGTTGCTGGCGTTTGTGATTTTCTGGATGGTGAAGGCGATCTACAAGGCTCGCACGAAGGCCGAGGAAGCGCCGGCCGCGCCGGCTGCGACGCCCGAGGATGTGGCGCTGCTGCGCGAGATCCGGGATCTGCTCAAGCGGCCGTAAAGACAAGGCGCCCTGCGGGGCGCTTTCTTTTGAATGTCGCTATCGGGGCGCTGCGGCGCCCCGCTACCTTTAGACCGGGTTATCCAGGTCGACAAAGTCGACCTGGATGCCGAAGCGGTCGGCGACGGCTTGGCCCAGGGCCTGGACGCCGTAGCGTTCAGTGGCGTGGTGGCCGGCGCCGATGAAGGCGACGCCGGTTTCCTGGGCGAGGTGGAAGGTGGATTCCGAGGCTTCGCCGGTGATGTAGGCGGTGGCGCCGGCGTCGATGGCGTCGGCGAGCATGCCTTGGGCGCCGCCGGTGCACCAGGCGATGCGGGCCAGGGGCTGGTCGGGGTTGCCGACGACGAGGGGCTGGCGGCCCAGGCGTTGCTGGACGCGGGCGGCAAGGTCGCCCAGGGTGGGCAGGTCGGGGGCGGTGCCCAGCCAGACAAGGTTGTCGGCGCCACAGGTGCGGGGCGTGCCGTCGTCGCGGCGTTCGGGGGCAAGGCCCAGGATGCGTGCGAGTTGGGCGTTGTTGCCCAGCGTGGGGTGGGCGTCCAGGGGCAGGTGGTAAGCGTAGAGGTTCAGGTCGTTTTTCAGGGCCAGAGCCATGCGGGTGCGGCGGGTGCCGATGACGCGGCGGTCTTCGTTGCGCCACATCCAGCCGTGGTGGACGAGCACGGCGTCGGCGCCGCGTTCGACGGCGATGCGCAGCAGGGCTTCGCTGGCGGTGACACCGGTGATAATGTGTCCGACTTCGGAACGGCCTTCCACCTGCAGCCCGTTGGGGCAGTAGTCCTTGAAACGGGGGGCTTGCAGGGTGTTGTCCAGCCAGTTGGCCAGGACGTGGGAGTCCACTTTACTCATTGCTAGTCCTATCAGAAACATGCGCCGATATTGGCTGATATTCGCTCAGGCCGTCACGGTCTGCCTGGGTATTCTATTCGTGGTGACCACTTTGCGGCCCGATCTGCTGCGGCTGGGCGGACCGGCAGTGTCGCCGCCCGCGCCCGCGCAGGCGGTGAGTGCGCGGCCGTTGGCTGGAGCGGTGTCGTATGCGGACGGGGTGGCGCGCGCCGCACCGTCGGTGGTGAATGTGTACACGACCAAGCACGTGAATGTGCCGTTGGTGCCGCTGCCGGACGACCCGATCCTGCGCCAGTTGTTCGGGCAGGTGCCGGGGGTGAGCCGGCGCCAGCCTAGCACCAGCCTGGGGTCGGGGGTGGTGGTGAACCACGATGGCTTCGTGCTGACGAACTATCACGTGGTGCAGGCGGCGGACGCGATCGAGGTGGCGTTGGCCGATGGGCGCAAGGATACGGCGAAGGTGGTGGGCGCCGACCCGGACACGGATCTGGCGGTGCTGAAGCTGGCGACGCTGCGCAATCTGCCGGCGGCAACGCTGGCGCCGGATCGCGGCCTGCGGGTGGGCGATGTGGTGCTGGCGATCGGCAATCCGTTTGGCGTGGGGCAGACGACCACGCAAGGCATCGTGTCGGCGTTGGGGCGCAACGGGCTGGGCCTGAACACGTACGAGAATTTCATTCAGACGGACGCGGCGATCAATCCAGGCAATTCGGGCGGCGCGCTGGTGGATGCGCAGGGCAACCTGGTGGGCATCAATACGGCGATCTATTCGGAATCGGGCGGATCGCTGGGCATCGGCTTTGCCACGCCGATCGATATCGCGCGCAAGGTGATGGACGAGATCGTCAAGACGGGCGGCGTGAAGCGCGGTTGGCTGGGCGTGGAACCGCAGGACCTGACGGCGGAACTGGCGCGGGCATTCCAGATGGATGCGAACGCGCGCGGGGTGATCATCGCGGGCGTGATGCGCGACGGTCCGGCCGCCAAGGGCGGGCTGCGGGTGGGCGACATTGTGCAGACGGTGAACGGCAAGCCGATGATGGATACGTCGGGGCTCTTGGCCGAGATTGCGCAGCTGCCGCCGGGGCAGCGCGCCACGCTGGGCGTATTGCGCGGCGGCAAGGCGACCGACGTGGCGGTGGTGGTGGGCACGCGCCCTGGGCTGCCGCGCTAGCGGGCGCGAGTGGCAAGCGCAGGCCTGACGTTGGGCTTGGGGCTGTTGATCTGCGGTGGCCGCTGGCAGGGGGTGTGTGGTTCGGTGGCCGGGCCGTGGGGCGCGGTGCGTCGCCCCTGCTCATGACATACCTCGGGTGATGCCCGCGCGTCGCAAAGGCCGCTGCGCCTTGGTGGCCCGGCTTGTGCCCGGGTCTTCGAGCATCAGGCGCACGACTTTCAGTATTTTCCTTTGGGTGGTTTCTGGCTGACGGCGCAGCAGTGCGCAGATTTCGCTGCAGCAGCCGGCCGTCACGTTTTCGGCCGCCGCAGCATCAGGCGCGGCCGGCGTGGCGCCAGGCACCGCGGGACTGGCCACGCCGTCGGTCAGCCAGGGCACGTGGGTGTCCAGTGCCTGGGCCAGCCGCAGCAAGGTGCCGCGGGTGGGCGAGTAGCGCTCTTCGCGAGTGAGGATGCGGTGGATGCAGGACTGCGGCACGCCGGAAAGGCGCGCCAATTGGTTCTGGCTTTTGATGCCGCGACGCCGCATCAGGGCGCGCAGCCGAAGGGCGAGCGACATGGTTGCAATGTAGGATTGCAGCCGGCTTCCAACAAGCGGAAACGGTCCGCTTGTTGAGTCGCTTTGGCAGGAATTGGATGCCGGGGGCGCGGGGCCCCCGGTGTCATCGCGAAGGCGCCGGCTTAGTGGCGCTCGGTCAGCGAGCCGTCGGCCGGAGCGTCTTCGGCGCCTGGCTTGGGAGTGACCATGCGCGCGCAGATCAACCCGATTTCATACAGCAGGCATAGCGGCACGGCCAGCATGAACTGGCTGACCACGTCGGGCGGCGTGACGACGGCGGCGATGATGAAGGCGCCGACGACCACGTAGCCGCGCGCGCTCTTGAGCTTGGACAGCTCGACCACGCCCATGCGCACCAGCAGCACGACGGCCACGGGAACTTCGAAGGTGATGCCGAAGGCCATGAACATCGTCATGACGAAGCTGAGGTAGGCCTCGATGTCAGGCGCCGGGGTGATGGACTGCGGGGCGAAGGTGGCGATGAAGTGAAAGACCGTGCGGAACACCACGAAATAGCAGAACGCCATGCCCGCGATGAAGAGCAGCGTGCTGGAGATGATCAGCGGCAGCGCCAGGCGCTTCTCGTGCTTGTACAGGCCGGGCGCGACGAAAGCCCAGGCCTGGTACAGGACCACGGGCAGCGCCACGATGAAGGCGGCCATCATGGTGACCTTGACCGGCACCATGAAGGGCGTGATGACGCCGGTGGCGATCATGCGGGTGCCTTGCGGCAGCGAGGCCAGCATGGGCTGGGCCAGCACGTCGTAGATGGCCGAGGCGCCGGGGTAGATGAACAGGATGATGAACACGACCACCACGGCGGCGACGGCGCGCAGCAGACGGGTACGCAGTTCGACCAGGTGGGAGATGAAGCTTTCCTGCTGGCCGTCTTCTTGGGAGGCGTCCTGGGTCACGTTGTCGTTCCGGAGGGCGTGGCGGGCTTGGCCGGGGGGGTGTCGCTAGCGGCGGGCGAACCCGCGGCGGGCGATCCCGCGGCGGGCGCGCTGGGCGCCTGGGCGAGTTGCGGGGCGGGCGCGGGTGGAGCAGCCGGCACGGGGGCGGGCGTATCCAGATCCAGGCTCAGGTTCGGGCTGGGCGGCGCGATGGTGCGCGGCGCGTCGGGGGCGGCAGGCGACCCTGCGGCAGGCGACCCTGCGGCAGGCGAACCCGTGGCAGGTGCATCAGCCGTCGTCGCAACGTTGGCCGAGGGCGTCGTGGCGGGTTGGCCGGCCAGCGGTTGCATCAGGGGTTCGGCGGGGGCAGCGGCAGCGTCGGTGGCTGCAACGGCGGCCGGCTTGCCGCTGGCTTCGCGAGCAACCTCGTCAAGCTCGGCGCGGAATTGCTGGACGGGTTCTTGCAGCGCGGCGTGGGTGTCGTTCAGCGACTGCTGCACGCCTTGGGCGGCGTCTTCCATTTCGCTTTTGAACTTGCGCAGTTCGTCCAGCTCGATTTCGCGCTGGATATCGGATTTCACGTCGTTGACGTAACGCTGCGCGCGGCCCAGCAGGTGGCCGACCGTGCGGGCGACCTTGGGCAGGCGTTCGGGGCCGATGACGATCAGCGCGACGACGCCGATCACCATCAGTTCAGTGAGGCTGACATCAAACATTCGACGGCCGCTCGGGAATTGAGGCTATGAGGGCCGGCCGGTTCAGGCCGGGCCCGGGGGGCGAGCAGGCGCTCAGGGGTTGGACTTTTCCTTGGCCTGCACATCGATGGTTTCGCCGGCCACGCGTTGTTGCGCGATCGGTTCGGCGGGTTTGTCGCCGTTGGCGTCTTTCATGCCTTCCTTGAAGCCCTTGACGGCGCCGCCGAGGTCGGAACCGATGTTGCGCAGTTTCTTGGTGCCGAAAATCAGCGCCACGATGACCAGAACGACCAACCAATGCCAAATGCTAAAGCTACCCATGACGGTTCTCCGTATTACGCGGTGGGGGCCACGCGCCCTTTCCAGGGTCGCGAGCCGCCGATGATGTGGAAATGCAGATGCGGGACTTCCTGGCCGCCTTCGACGCCAGAGTTGATCATGATGCGAAATCCGCCATCAGGGCCCGGACGGCATCCGTTTTCAGCGGCAAGCCGCGGCGCCAACGACATCATTCTACCCAACCAACCTGCGTCCTCACCCGTAATATCCTGCATGGATGTGACATGACGTCGAGGGATGAGCAGCAAATGCACCGGCGCGGCCGGATTGATATCGTGGAATGCAACAAAGTCCTCGTCCTCGTAGACCTTCCTGGACGGGATTTCGCCAGCGGCGATCTTGCAGAAAAGACAGTTGGCGCTCATTTTTGCGGGTTCCGTGTCAGTCTTGGGGACGGCTGGCCTTCTCGGCCAGGCCCGACAGGCCCTCGCGGCGGGCCAGTTCGGCCAGCACGTCGTCGGGGCGCAGGTTGAAGTGCGTCAGCGCGACCAGGCAGTGAAACCACAGGTCGGCGGTTTCGCTGACGATGCGGTCGGGCACGCCGTCCTTGGCGGCCATGACCAGTTCGGTGGCCTCTTCGCCGATCTTCTTGAGAAAGGCGTCAGGGCCCTTGGACAGCAGCTTGGCCGCGTACGACGCCTTGGGATCGCCGCCGTTTTCGGGGCGGCGGGTCTCCAGGGTGTCGGCGATGCGGGCCAGGACGTCGTGGGCGCTAAGGGGCGTATCGGTCATTTGTAGATCAGTTCGGGGTCTTTCAGCACCGGGTCGACGGTGACCCAGGCGGCCTGGTCGGTCTGCCCTTCCAGGCGGCGATAGAAGCAGCTGGCGCGGCCGGTGTGGCAGGCGATGCCGCCTTCCTGGTGCACCTTGAGCAGCACCACGTCGCCATCGCAGTCCAGGCGCAATTCATGCACCTGCTGCACGTGGCCCGATTCTTCGCCCTTGCGCCACAGGCGCTGGCGCGAACGCGACCAGTACACCGCGCGGCCGGTGGCGGCCGTTTCGGCGAGCGATTCGCGGTTCATCCAGGCAAACATCATGATCTGGCCGTTGTCGGCGTCCTGCGCGATGGCGGGGATCAGGCCGTTTTCGTCGAAGACGACGTCGGCCATCCAGCTGGGTTCGTTGCTCATTTCTATAACCTCACTGCAATGCCTTGCTCGGCCATGAAGCGCTTGCATTCGCCGACCGTGTGCTGGCCGAAGTGGAAAATGCTGGCGGCCAGCACGGCGCTGGCCCGGCCGGTGGTGACGCCGTCGGCCAGGTGTTGCAGGTTGCCGACGCCGCCGGAGGCGATGACGGGTACCGGCACGGCGTCCGAGACGGTGCGCGTCAGTTCCAGGTCGAAGCCCGACTTGGTGCCGTCGCGGTCCATGCTGGTGAGCAGGATTTCGCCGGCGCCATAGGCGGCCATGCGGCGCGCCCAGGCCACGGCGTCCAGCCCGGTGGCCTTGCGGCCGCCGTGGGTGAAGACTTCCCAGCGCGGGGCTTCGCCGGGAGCGGATACCCGGCGTGCGTCGATGGCGACCACCACGCATTGCGAGCCGTGGTAATCGGACGCGGCGCGCACCAGGTCCGGGTTGGCCACGGCGGCGCTGTTGATGCTGATCTTGTCGGCGCCGGCATTGAGCAGGCGCTGGATATCGGACACCTGGCGCACGCCGCCGCCCACGGTCAGCGGAATGAAGACCTGCGAGGCCACCTGCTCGATGATGGGCAGGATCAGGTCGCGGCCGTCGCTGGTGGCGGTGATGTCCAGGAACGTGAGTTCGTCGGCGCCCTGCTCGTTGTAGCGGCGGGCGATCTCGACGGGGTCGCCCGCATCGAGCAGGTTGACGAAATTGACACCCTTGACGACCCGGCCGGCGGTGACGTCAAGGCAAGGGATGATGCGGCGGGTCAGCGCGCTCTGGGCGGGCGCGCCGGCCTCGGGGGACCTGCTGGGAGTGGTCATTTTGCCAATTCGTCGGCGCGGGCCTGGGCCGCTTGGAAGTCGAGCGTGCCTTCGTAGATGCTGCGGCCCAGGATGGCGCCTTCGACGCCCTCTTCCTCGACGGCGCACAGCGCTTCGATGTCCTGGATGCCGGCGATGCCGCCCGAGGCGTACACGGGGATGCGCACGTGCTGCGCCAGGCGCACGGTGGCTTCGACGTTCACGCCCGACAGCATGCCGTCACGGCCGATGTCGGTGTAGATGATGGCTTCGCAGCCGTAGTCTTCGAACTTCTTGGCCAGGTCGAGCACGTCGTGGCGGGTCAGCTTGCTCCAGCCGTCGGTGGCGATCTTGCCGTCGCGGGCGTCCAGGCCGACGATGATCTGGCCCGGGAAGGCGCCGCAGGCGTCCTGCAGGAAGCCCGGGTTCTTGACCGCGGCGGTGCCGATGATGACGTACGAAATGCCGGCGTCGAGGTAGCGTTCGATGGTGTCGAGATCGCGGATGCCGCCGCCGATCTGGACGGGGATGTCGTCGCCGACGGCGTCCAGGATGGCCTTGATGGGCGCTTCGTTCTTGGGCTTGCCGGCGACGGCGCCGTTCAGGTCGACCAGATGCAGGCGGCGGGCGCCTTGCTCGAGCCAGCGGGTGGCCATGGAAGCGGGGTCTTCGGAGAACACCGTTGCATCGTCCAGGTCGCCCTGGCGCAGACGCACGCAGCGTCCGTCTTTGAGATCGATGGCGGGGATCAGCAGCATGGTGGGCAGCGGGAAAATATAGGTTGAATGGTCTGGAACGCGTGGGCCGAAGCGGCCTACGGCTGCCAGTCTACAAAATTGCGATACAGGCGCAAACCGTGCTCGGCGCTCTTTTCCGGGTGGAACTGCACCGCGAAAATGTTAGCTGCCGCCACCGCGCAGGTAAAGGCAACGCCGTAATCGGTTTCACCGACGGTCAGGCTTGCATCGACCGGGTCGGCGTAATAACTATGGACGAAATAGAAATGCGTGTCGTCCGGAATGCCGTCCCAGATAGGGTGAGAGCGCGTCTGGCGGACTTTGTTCCATCCCATGTGCGGGACTTTGAGGCGTTCGGGGCGGCCGTCGACCCGGCCCGCGGCGCCGGTGTCGGCCAGGCAGGCTTCGTCGTCGGCCGGAACCGGGTCGGCAAAGCGCGGGCCCGAGAAGCGGCGCACCACGCCGGGGAACAGCCCCAGGCACGACGTGCCGCCCTCTTCGCTGGCGTCGAACAGCATCTGTTCGCCGACGCAGACGCCCAGCAGCGGCTTGCTGCGCGCGGCTTTGACGACCGCTTCGCGCAGGCCGGATTCATTCAGGGTACGCATGCAGTCCGCCATGGCGCCCTGCCCGGGAAAGACGACGCGGTCGGCCGCGTCGATGTCCTGGGGCTGGCTGCAGATGCGGATGTCCGCGTCGGGGGCGGCGTACTTGAGCGCGCGCGCGACGGAGTGGAAGTTGCCCATTCCGTAGTCGACGATGGCGATAGTGGTCACTTCGATTTACCTGGTGCGTGGCGGAAGGTCGCGGCGGTTACAGCACGCCCTTGGTGGAGGGCACGACGTCGCCCATGCGGGGGTCGACTTCGATGGCCATGCGCAGCGCGCGGCCACAGGCCTTGAATACCGTTTCGCACTGGTGGTGTGCGTTGGTGCCGCGCAGGTTGTCGATGTGCAGCGTGATCAGGGCATGGTTGACCAGGCCCTGGAAGAATTCGCGGGTCAGGTCGACGTCGAAGGCGCCGATGTGCGAACGCGTGAAGGGGATGTGATATTCCAGGCCGGGACGGCCGGAGAAGTCGACCACCACGCGCGACAGCGCTTCGTCCAGCGGCACGTAGGCGTGGCCGTAGCGGCGCAGGCCGGCCTTGGTGCCCACCGCCTTGGCGATGGCCATGCCCAGGGTGATGCCCACGTCTTCCACCGTGTGATGCGCATCGATGTGCAGGTCGCCCTCGGCCTTGATGTCGAGGTCGATCAGGCCGTGGCGTGCGATCTGGTCCAGCATGTGGTCCAGGAAGGGCACGCCCGTGTCGATCGTCTGCTTGCCGGTGCCATCGAGGTTGATGGCCACGCGGATGCGGGTTTCGTTGGTGTTGCGGGTGATCTCTGCGGTACGCATGTCAGAACTCGATTAGGCACTCAGGATGTCTTGCAGTGCCGATAGCAAAGCGGCGTTCTCGGCCGGGGTGCCCACCGAGATGCGGAGGCAGTCGGCCAGGAGCGGATGGGCGTTGGAGAAGTTACGAACCAATATTTTGCGCGTTTTCAGGGCAAGATGCACGGCGTTGCCGTCCAGCTTGCCGGAAAAGCGGGCGAGTACGAAGTTGGCAGCGGAAGGGAATACCCTGACGCCCGGCAATGCGGCCAGGGCGGCGGCCAGCGGTTCGCGGTCGGCGCGCAGGCGGGCGGCCTGTTCGTCCAGCACCGGCTTGTGGCGTAGCACGGTCAGCACCGCGGCCTGGGTCAGCACGTCCAGGTTGTACGGCGGGCGCACCTTGTTGAGTTGGGCGATCCAGTCAGGGTGGCCCGCCAGGTAGCCAAAGCGCAGGCCCGCCAGGCCGATCTTGGAGACCGTGCGCATCACCACCACGTTGGGCGCGGCCAGCACCTGGGGCATCCAGCTGCGGTCCGTGAAGGGCTGGTAGGCCTCGTCCACCACCACCAGGCCCGGGGCCGCGGCGATGATGGCGGCGATGTCCGCGTCGGACCAGGCGCCGCCGGTGGGGTTGTTGGGTACGGCCAGGAACACCACCTTGGGCTGGTGCTCGCGAATGGCGGCCAGCATCGCGGAAATATCCAGGGACAGATCGTCTTCCAGCGGCACGCCGACGAAGCGGGCGTGATCGAAGCGGGCCGCCATGTCGAAATAGACGAACGACGGCCAGGGCGACAGCACCACGTCGCCCGGATTGCAGCAGGCCTGCACCGCGATGTGGATGAGTTCGTCCGAGCCGTTGCCGAACAGCACGTCGGCGTCGGCTGGCACGCCGAACGCTGTCTTGACCGCCTGCTGCAGCTCGGACAGGTCGGCGGCCGGATAGCGGTTCAGCGGCGTGTCGCGCAGCACGCGGGCCAGGTCGTCGCGAACCGCCTCGGGCAGCTCGTACGGGCATTCCATGGCGTCCAGCTTGATGCAGCCGTCGGCATGCGCCACCGGGTAAGCGGCCAGCGCCAGGATGTCGGGCCGGACCGTGCCGGCGATGCGGCCGGCGACGGCGCTCATGGCTTGTCGATCCGGTACTGGGCGCTGGCGGCGTGGGCCTGCAGACCTTCGCCCAGCGCCAGTTCGGCGGCGATGCGGCCCAACGTCTGGGCGCCCTGGTGCGAGACCTGGATCAGGCTGGAGCGTTTCTGGAAGTCGTAGACGCCCAGCGGCGACGAGAAGCGGGCCGTACGCGAGGTGGGCAGCACGTGGTTCGGGCCGGCGCAGTAGTCGCCCAGGGCTTCCGAGCTGAAACGGCCCATGAAGATCGCGCCAGCGTGGCGGATCTTGGCGGTCCAGGTTTCGGGCTGCTCGGTGGAGATTTCCAAGTGCTCGGGGGCGATGTCGTTGGCGATGCGGCAGGCTTCGTCCAGGTCGCGAACCTGGATCAGCGCGCCGCGGTTGGCCAGGCTGACGCGCAGGATGTCGGCGCGCGGCATGGTGGGCAACAGGCGCGCGATGGCGGCCTCGACCTCGGCGATGAAGGCGGCGTCCGGGCACAGCAGGATGGACTGGGCCAGTTCGTCGTGTTCGGCCTGCGAGAACAGGTCCATGGCGATCCAGTCGGCCGGCGTCTTGCCGTCGCAGATGACCAGGATTTCGCTGGGGCCGGCGATCATGTCGATGCCGACCACGCCGAACACGCGGCGCTTGGCGGCGGCCACGTAGGCGTTGCCGGGGCCGACGATCTTGTCCACGGCGGGCACGGTGGCGGTGCCGTAGGCCAGCGCGCCCACGGCCTGCGCGCCGCCGATGGCGAACACGCGGTCGACGCCGCCGATGGCGGCCGCGGCCAGCACGATGGGGTTGCGCACGCCGTCGGGCGTGGGCGTGACCATGATCAGTTCTTCGACGCCGGCCACCTTGGCCGGAATGGCGTTCATCAGCACCGACGACGGGTAGGCCGCCTTGCCGCCCGGCACGTACAGGCCGACGCGGTCCAGCGGCGTGACCTGCTGGCCCAGCATCGTGCCTTCGGCATCGGTGTAGGTCCAGGTCTCGGCGCGTTGGCGCTCGTGGTAGCTGCGCACGCGTTCGGCGGCGGCTTCCAGCGCATGGCGCTGGGCCGCCGGCAGTGCGGCCAGGGCGGCGTGCCATTCGGCCTTGGGAATTTCGAGCGTGGCCGCCGAGGCGCCGGGCATGCGGTCAAAGCGCTGGGTGTATTCCACCAGCGCCGCGTCGCCGCGGGTACGCACGTCGGCCAGGATGCTGGCGGCGGCGCGGTCGATGGATTCGTCTTCGGTGGCCTCGAAGGCCAGCAGCTTGGACAGGGCGGATTGGAATCCGGGATCGCGGGAATCGAGACGGTTGATCAGGGCCATGGCGTCATGGTTCAAGCAAAGGAGCGGCCGCCGCGCGGGGCGCGGCGGGCGGGAGTCAGGCGTTGCGGGTGGCGGCTCTTGCGAAGGCATCCAGCAGCGGCTGCAGGCGGTCGCCGCGGGTTTTCAGGGCGGCCTGGTTGACGATCAGGCGCGATGAGATCGGCATGATGTCTTCGACGGCGACCAGGTCGTTGGCGCGCAACGTGCCGCCGGTGGAGACCAGGTCCACGATGCAGTCGGCCAAGCCTACCAGCGGCGCCAGTTCCATCGAACCATACAGCTTGATGATGTCGACGTACACACCCTTGGACGCAAAGTGTTCACGGGCTGACTGCACGTACTTGGTGGCCACGCGCAGCCGCGCGCCCTGGTGCACCGCGGCCTGGTAGTCGAAACCGTTGCGCACGGCCACGGCCAGGCGGCACTTGGCGATGTTCAGGTCGATGGGCTGGTACAGGCCGCCGGGCTGTTCCGCGGCATGCTCGATCAGCACGTCCTTGCCGGCGATGCCCAGGTCGGCCGCGCCGTACTGCACGTACGTCGGCACGTCGGAGGCGCGCACGATGATCAGGCGCAGGCCGGGATCGCTGGTGGGCAGGATCAGCTTGCGCGAGCTTTCGGGGTTCTCGGGCACTTCGATGCCGGCTTCCGCCAGCAACGGCATGGTTTCTTCGAAGATTCGCCCCTTGGACAAAGCCAGGGTCAGGGGCGCGAGTTGGGCATTGCTCATGCCGATTCCTTGCCGGTTGCGCGTTGAATGTTGGCGCCCAGGGCGCGCAGCTTGACTTCCATGCGGTCGTAGCCGCGGTCCAGGTGATAGATGCGGTCGACCACGGTTTCGCCGTCGGCGGCCAGGCCGGCAATGACCAGGCTGGCCGAGGCCCGCAGGTCGGTCGCCATGACCGTGGCGCCCGACAGGCGCTTGATGCCGCGCACGACGGCGGTATGGCCGTCGATGTCGATGTCGGCGCCCATGCGGCGCAGTTCCTGCACGTGCATGTAGCGGTTTTCGAAGATGTTCTCGACGATGACGCTGGTGCCGTCGGCGACGGTGTTCAGGGTCATGAGCTGGGCCTGCATGTCGGTGGCGAAACCTGGGTACTCGTGGGTGCGGAACCCCACGGCCTTGGGCCGCGTGGACATGGCGCCGCGAATCCAGTCGGGGCCGGTTTCGATGGTCAGGCCGGCCTCGACCAGCTTGTCCAGCGTGGCGCCCAGGATGCTTGCGTCGGCGTTCTTGAGCAGGATGTCGCCACCGGCCGCGCCGACGGCGCACAGGAAGGTGCCGGCTTCGATGCGGTCGGAAATGACGCGGTGCTCGGCGCCGTGCAGGCGCTCGACGCCCTCGATCACGATGCGGTCGGTGCCGTGGCCCTGGATGCGGGCACCCATCTTGATGAGCAGCTCGGCCAGGTCCACCACCTCGGGCTCGCGGGCGGCGTTTTCCAGCACGGTGCGGCCTTCGGCCAGCACGGCGGCCATCAGCAGGTTCTCGGTGCCGGTGACGGTGACCATGTCGGTGCGGATGGAGGCGCCCTTCAGGCGCTTGGCGCGCGCCACCACGAAGCCATGTTCGATGCTGATTTCAGCGCCCAGCGCGGCCAGGCCCTTGATGTGCTGGTCCACCGGCCGTTGGCCGATGGTGCAGCCGCCCGGCAGGCTGACGCGGGCTTCGCCGAAGCGCGCCACCAGCGGACCCAGCACCAGGATGGACGCGCGCATGGTCTTGACCAGGTCGTACGGCGCTTCCAGGCTGTCGACGCGGTCGGCCTGCAGCGTGACCATGCCGTCGGTGGCGCGTTCGGCGCGCACACCCATGCGGCCCAGCAGGCGCAGCATGGTGGCCGTGTCGTTCAGGTGCGGTACGTTGGACAGGGACAGCGGGTCGGCCGTCAGCAGGCCGGCGCACAGGATCGGCAGGGCCGAGTTCTTGGCGCCGGAAATGGTGATTTCGCCGTGCAGTTGCGCGCCGCCGGTAATACGTAGCTTGTCCATGGTCACTTGCCCGCCTGGGTGTACTCGCCAGGGGTCAGCGTGCGCATCGACAGGGCGTGGATCTCGGCTTTCATGCGGTCACCCAGGGCGGCGTAGACCAGTTGGTGGCGCTGGATCAGGCGCTTGCCTTCGAAAGCGGCGCTGACGATGACCGCGTCGAAATGCGAGCCGTCGCCTTGCACGTCGAGATGTTCACAGGGCAGGCCGTCCGCGATGTATTGGCGGACTTGCGCGGGAGTGGGAAGCATGGACGTCAGTTCCTGAGTTTGTAGCCGCTGGCCAGAAGCCGCAGCGCATAGATCGACAGTGCGAGGAACACCCCCGTCACCACCGCCAGGCTGCGCCAGGGGGAGACGTCCGACACCGAGAAGAATCCGTAACGGAAGCCGTCGATGGTGTAGAAAATGGGGTTCCAGTGGGACACGCCCTGCCAGAAGGCGGGGAGCGTATGGATGGAATAGAACACGCCGGACAGGAAGGTGGCCGGCATGATCAGGAAGTTCTGGAAGGCCGCGAGCTGGTCGAATTTCTCGGACCACAGGCCGGCGATCAGGCCCAGCACGCCCATGATGCCGCAAGCCAGCACGGCAAACACCAGCAGCCACAGCGGGTTGGCGGGCACCAGCGACACGAAGAACAGCGCCACGACCCACACGCACAGGCCCACCGCCAGGCCGCGCACCACGGCCGCCAGTACGTAGGCGGCGAAGATGTCGCGGTGCGACAGCGGCGGCAGCAGCATGAACACCAGGTTGCCGGTGATGCGGCTCTGGATCAGTGACGAGGACGGGTTGGCGAAGGCGTTCTGCAGCATGCTCATCATCATGAGCCCGGGGATCAGGAACGCGGTGTAGGGCACGCTGCCGTACACCATGACGCGCCCTTCCAGCACGTGGGCGAACACCAGCAGGTACAGCAGCGCGGTGATGACGGGCGCGGCGATGGTCTGGAAGCTGACCTTCCAGAAGCGCAGCAATTCCTTGCGCAGCAGGGTCGGAAAGCCCGACCCCGCATCCAGGCGGGGTTGCACCAGCGGCTGGCTGGCGTTGGCGGCGGGCTGCGTCATTGGGACATCTCTTCGGGTTGCGGGGCGGGCTTGTCGTCCTGGTGCATGATGCGCACGAAGGCGTCTTCGAGGTCGACGCCACCGACGCGCGCCAGCAGCGCCTGGGTGGTGTCCAGCGCCACGATGCGGCCACCCTTGAGCATGGCGATGCGGCCGCACAGGGCTTCCGCTTCTTCCAGGTAGTGGGTGGTGAGCATGATGGTGTGGCCGGCCTTGTTCAGGCGCGAGATGAATTCCCACAGCGTGCGGCGCAGATCGACGTCCACGCCCGCGGTGGGCTCGTCCAGCACGATCACCGGTGGGCGGTGCACCAGCGCCTGCGCCACCAGCACGCGGCGCTTCATGCCGCCGGATAGCGCCCGCATGTTCGAATTGGCCTTGTCGGCCAGCCCGAGATTGAAGAGGATTTCGTCGATCCAGTCATCGTTCTTGCGCAGGCCGAAATAACCCGACTGGATGCGCAGCGTTTCGCGCACCGTGAAGAACGGGTCGTAGACCAGCTCTTGTGGCACCACGCCCAGGGCCCGCCGTGCCGACTTGTAGTCGGCCACGACGTCGTACCCACAGACGGTGGCTCGGCCGGCGCTGGCGTGCGCCAATCCGGCCAGGATGGAAATCAGGGTGGTCTTGCCCGCGCCGTTGGGGCCGAGCAGGCCGAAGAACTCGCCGTGCTCGATGTTCAGGCTGACGTTGTCGAGCGCCTGGAAGCCGGCCCCAGGCGCGCGGCCGGTGAGCTTGCCCCAGCCGCTACGGCGCGGCGAGTAGATTTTGGAGACGTTCTCTAGACTAACGGCAGACATGACGGCGGGGAGGTTGCCCGGAAAAGAGCGAATTGATCATTATATAAGCGGCCCGCCTTGCGGCACGCTGATAGCCCCGGCGACCGTAGGGCATGAGCTGTAATGTGTCCCCAAAATAACAGGCCCGGCGGGCCGCAAGGGCGCGCCGGGCCGGCAGGCAACCGGACAGGACGTTACTGGTTGCGCTGGTTCAGGGCCTGGATCAGGCCGTCAATGCCGTTCTGGTTGATCTGCTGGGCGAACTGATTGCGGTAGTTCTCGATCAGCCAGATGCCTTCGACGTTCATGTCGTAGATTTTCCAGCCCTGGGGCGTTTTTTCCAGGCGGTAGTCCACGCCGGTCGGCTGACCGTTGGCCTGGCTGATGAGCGTGCGCACGACCACGTCGTCGGCCTTGGCGTCGCCGCGGAACGGCAACGCCGTGACCTTGGTGCTGGACGTGACGCGGGTCAGCGCGCCGCTGTACGTGCGCACCAGCGTGCCGCGGAAGGCATCGGCCAGGGCCTTTTTCTGGGCGTCGCTGGCCTGGCGCCAGTAGCGGCCGGCGGCCAGGCGCGTGGTCTTCTGGAAGTTGACGTAGGGCAGGATGTGCTCGTTGACGACCTGGTTGATGCGGGTGGTATTGCCCGCCTTGATCGCGCCGTCGGCCTTCAGGACGTCCAGGGCTTCATTGGCCACGCCCAGCACGAACTGGTCGGGCGCACCGTTGGCGTCGGGTTGCGCCTGCACGGCGGCGGATGCCGCCAGGCCCAGCAGGCCGGCCAAGGCCAGGCGCTGGAGCAGGGAAAAGAAAGAAAACCGCATGGAAACTCCTTGCTGTACTGAAACGCAATCCAACAGCTTACTTGGTTGCGGGCATCGGTGCAGGCGCGGCGGCGCCCTTGTCCTTGGTGGTGGGGGCGTCGCCCTCGTCGTCTTCGTAGTTGGGCAGGCTGGATTCGTCGTCCACGCGCTGGCCGTTGACCATGGCGGCACGGCGTTGCAGGTAGGCGTCGCGAATGAAGCTGTAGGGGTCGAGCGCGACGCGGTCGATGGTGTCGGTGGCGCTCAGCAGGCTGGCGCGGGTATCAACCACTTCCAGGCCCCACAGCGAGTTGCGCAGCGGCACGTTGTCGATGGCGCTCACGCCCATGTAGCCGTACTGGCGGCCTTGCCAGTCGCCGATCAGGCCGACGCCGTCGCGCACGCTGGACGAGCCGAAGAACGGCAGCACCAGGTACGGACCCTGGCCCAGTCCCCACACGCCCAGCGTGGTGCCGAAGTCGTTCGGGATCTTGCGGGCGCCGTTGGCCGAGGCGACGTCGAAGCAGCCGCCCACGCCCATGGTGGTGTTGAACAGGAAGCGGCCCAGCGTGTTGACGAAGTCGTGGCCACGGCCTTGCAGGAAGCTGTTGGTGCCCGACCAGAGGTCGCCGACGTTGCTGAAGATGTTGTGGACACAGCTGCGCACCGGTTGCGGCGTGACGTAGGTGTAGGCCTGCGCCACCGGCTTGAAGACGGCGCGGTCGACGGTGTCGTTGAACTTGTAGACACCGCGGTTGAAGCCTTCCCAGGGGTCGCGCGGGTCCGGATGCTGCGGGGCGGCGCAACCCGCCATCAGCGCGCCGGCGGCGGCCACGGTGGCGATACGGGAAAGAGCTTTCGTGTTCATGATCAGGGCATCCCTATCAGCAGAGTTCTATTCTTATTGCAGCGCATGCCTCGCGCGGCGATGGCCGCACGCGACGGATGGTCTTTAATTCGGGGCTTTCGCTTCAGGGGCGGCGGCCGCATTCGAGCCTTCTTTCTCGGCCGAGCCGTACAGGAACTTGCTGATCAGCTGTTCCAGCACGACGGCGCTTTGGGTATAGCGGATTTTTCCGCCATCGGCAAAGTTGTCTTCTTCGCTGCCCGGGGTCAAGCCCAGGTACTGTTCGCCCAGCAGGCCGGACGTGAGGATGGCCGCGGACGAGTCCTTGGGGAACTGGTAGGCCGTTTCCAGGTTGATCGCCACGACGGCCTGGAAGGTCTTGTCGTCGAAGGAAATCTTGGCAATCCGGCCGACCACCACGCCCGCGCTTTTCACGGGCGCGCGGACCTTGAGGCCGCCTACGTTATCGAAATTGGCCGTGAGCGTATAGGTGGGGGCAAAAGAAAAGGTGCTCAAGTTGCCGGCGCGCAACGCCAGGAACGCCAGCGCGGCCGCGCCCAGCAATACGAACAGGCCTACCCAGAAGTCGGTTTTTTCGCGTGACATGATCGATCCGTATCAGTTTCCAAACATCAAGGCAGTAAGCAGGAAGTCCAGCCCCAGCACCGCCAGCGAGCCCACCACGACCGTGCGGGTGGTGGCGCGGGCGACGCCTTCGGGAGTGGGTTTGGCCTGCCAGCCTTCGTAAAGCGCAACCAGCGTCACCGTGACGCCGAACACCAGGCTTTTGAGGACGCCGTTCAGGACGTCGTTCCAGACATCGACGCCGCCCTGCATCTGCGACCAGAAGGCGCCTGCGTCAACGCCAATCATCAGGACGCCCACGACCCAGCCGCCCAGGATGCCGACCATGGAGAACACGGCGGCCAGGATCGGCATGGCGATGATGCCGCCCCACAGGCGCGGCACCAGGACGCGCCGCACGGGGTCGACCGCCATGACTTCCATGGCGGATAGTTGTTCACCGGCCTTCATCAGGCCGATTTCAGCGGTGAGCGAGGTGCCGGCCCGGCCGGCGAACAGCAGCGCCGTGACCACGGGGCCCAGCTCGCGCACCAGCGATAGCGCGACCAGCAGGCCCAGCGATTCCGAGGCGCCATAGCGGTTCAGCGTGTAGTAGCCCTGCAGGCCCAGCACGAAACCCACGAACATGCCGGAGACGGCAATGATCAGCAGCGAGTAGTTGCCGATGAAATGGACCTGCTGCGACACCAGCCGGGGACGCGACAGCGCGATGCCGCTGCGCGCCAGCATGGCGCCGAAGAAACGGGTGAAGCCGCCGATGCCGGTGATGCGGTTGCGCAGCCAGCCGCCCAGCGCGCCGATGGCGTTGTTCGATGCGTTCATGCGCGGCGCCCTTGTTGTTGCGACAGCCATTTCTGGAAAGCCGGCGTCTCGGGGTACTGGAACGCGACCGGGCCGTCGGGTTCGCCTTTCAGGAATTGCTGCACGTAGGGGTCTTGCGAGGCCGACAGGCTCTCGGGGCTGCCGGCGGCCTTGAGTTCGCCCTGCCCCACCAGGTAGACCTGGTCGGCGATGGCGAAGGATTCGTGCACGTCGTGGGTGATCAGCACCGAGGCGCAGCCCAGGCGGTCGGCCAGGCTGCGGATCAGGCGGGCGGTGATGCCCAGCGAGATCGGGTCCAGCCCGGCGAAGGGCTCGTCGTACAGGATGAGTTCGGGTTCGAGCACCACCGCGCGGGCCAGCGCCACTCGGCGGGCCATGCCGCCAGACACCTCGGCCACCTTCAGGTGGGCCGCGGCGCGCAGGCCCACGGCATCGAGCTTGTCCAGCACGCGTTCGGTGATGTCGGATTCGGTCAACCGCGTGTGCTCGCGTAGCGGAAACGCCACGTTTTCGAAGACATTCAGGTCGGTGAACAGCGCGCCTTGCTGGAACAGCACCCCCATGCGCTTGCGCAGGGCTTGCAGTTCGGCGGGCGTGGCGCGGGCGATGTCCTGGCCGAAGGCCAGTACCGTGCCTTCCTTGGCCACGAGCTGTCCGGTGGCGGCACGCAGCAGGGTCGTCTTGCCGGAACCGGAGCCGCCCATGATGGCGACCACCTGGCCCGGGCGCGCTTCCATGGAAATGTCGCGCAGGACGGTGAAATCACCGTAGCCGAGCGCCACGCCTTGCAGGTGCAGGGCAAATTCCGGGGGGCTGCTGGTTTGAGCGGGCATGGGCAACGAACGGGTGTTTCGGTGGCGAATGCCCTGCTGCCGCGCTCGTGGGCGGGCGCAAAGAGCGGCCGGCGCGAGCGAGACAGGCTGCGTCGGGAAGCGCCCTGTTACTCATATGCCGGGTGCAGGAAGACAAACTGTTGCACCCAGCGGCGAGGGGCCATTGTAGCCCGATGATTTGTCACCGCAGTGCGGTATGGCTGTCCGTGGAACAGTGTTTTCGCCCCGGGGAACAATCGACGGGCCGCCGGCGGTCCCCCGCGTCAGCCGCCAGAGCGCGCCGTTGCGGTCTCGCGGACCAGCCGGGCGACCAGCGCGGCCGTGCTTTCGCGCCGGGCCAGCGGGGCGCCCTGGCCGGCCCAAAGGGACAGAACGGCCACGTTGCCGGCTTTGCCGCCCGCCGTGCGCATCGGACGCGTCAGCGCATTCTGCAGGGGGTACGGCAGGATGTCGTCTGATAATTGGTCCGCGTCGCGCATGAAGGAATTGACGATCCCCCGGGCCGGACGTCCGGAAAACGCCCGGGTCACCCGGGATTGCTCGGCGCGCGAGGCGGGTAGCACCGCCTTGTAGGCGTCGTTGATGCCGGCTTCGTCGGTGGTCAGGAAGGCCGTCCCCATTTGTGCGACCTGGGCGCCCAGGGCCAGCGCGGCCGCAATGCCGCGGCCGTCCATGATGCCGCCGGACGCAATCACAGGCACCGACACCGCGTCGGCGATCTGCGGTACCAGCGCCATGGTGCCGATCAACGAATGCTCGAAATCGTCCAGGAAAGTGCCCCGATGGCCGCCCGCTTCGGCGCCCTGGGCCACGATGGCGTCTACCCCGTCCTGCTCCAGCGCCACGGCCTCGCGCACCGTGGTGGCGGTGCCGACCGTCAGAATGCCCAGCTCGCGGCAGCGAGCCAGTGCATCGGCGGGCATGCGGCCGAAGGTGAAGCTGAAGACCGCCGGCCGCGCGCGCAGCACCGCGTCGATCTGGCCGGGCAACGGGTCGGCCTGGGGGCCGGGGGCCGCGGGCGTCGGCAGGCCCAACTGCGCGTGGTAGCGGGCCATCAGGTCCAGCATGCGGGCGGCATCGCCGTGGTAGGGCTGCTCGGGGACCGAGGCGAACAGATTGATCGCGAATGGCCGGTCGGTACGTTCGCGGATCGCGCGCGCGGCCGCGTCAATCTGTTCGGGGGTGAGGTAAGCCGCCCCAAGGGACCCCAGGACGCCCGCCTTCGACGCCTCGGACACCAGCTCGACCGTCGTCGCGCCGCCTGCCATGGGCGCCTGGATGATGGGGTGGTCGAGCTTGAGCTGATCGAGAAGGCGGGATGCCATGGAAGTCTCCTGGTTGGTTTACTGAAGCTGGATGTTTCCAGCCTTGATGACGTGGGCCCACTTGGCCGTTTCGCTCTTGATGAACGCGCCGAATTCCTCGGGCGTGCCGCCGCCGGCCTGGCTGCCGGTGTCGGCAATGGCCTTTTGCACGTCTGCTTCCTTCAGGATGCGGTTGAGCTCGGCGTTGAGCTTGGCGATGATGGGCGCGGGGGTGCCGGCGGGGGCGACGATGCCCTGCCAGTTGTACGACTCGAAGCCCGGCAGGCCGGATTCCGCCATGGTGGGCACGTCCGGCAGCACGGCCAGGCGCTGGGCCGACGTCACTGCAATGGGGTGGATCTTCTTGCCCTGGATGGCGGGCAGCGCCGAATAGCCCATTTCGAACATCATCGAGATATGGCCCCCCATCAGGTCGGTGGCGGCCAGGCTGCCGCCCTTGTACGGCACATGCACGATGTCGATCTTGGCCTGTTCGCGGAACATTTCACCCGACAGGTGGTGTGCGCCGCCCACGCCGGACGAACCGAACGAGAGCTTGCCTGGCTGCTTCTTGGCCATGGCGATCAGGTCGGCCAGCGTCTTGACCGGCAGCTCGTTGTTCACGCTGAGCACCAGCGGGCTGTTTTCGATCAGGATGACCGGTGCCAGGTCTTTCAGCGGGTCATAGGGCATGTCCTTCATCAGCGACGGGTTCACCGCCATCGGCGCCAGGTTGCCGGTGCCGATGGTGTAGCCGTCCGGGGCGGCCTTGGCGATGAGGTTGGTGCCGACTACACCACCCGCCCCGGCCTTGTTTTCCACCACGATGGGCTGGCCCAGCGATTCGCCCAGCTTGCGCGCGAGCAGGCGCACGCGGGTGTCTGCAAAGCCGCCCGGGGCGTAGGGCACGATCATGGTGATGGGTTTGGCGGGCCAGTCGGTGGCCTGGGCCTGAGCGGCGCCGCTGAAGGCGGCGAAGGCCGCCAGGGCGGCGACCAGGGGGCGTAGCGATTTCATGCTGGGTGACTCCTCTTTCTAATGTGATGGGTTCCTAGGAACCGATCGCATTATGCCCAGCGTTGGGGGCGGCGGCGCTGATATTTCCCAAGCGCCAGGCCGACAGCGCCAGCAGCACCGCGCCGCCCGCCAGCACCTGCGGCAGGCCGGCGCCCCAGCGGGCCGCGCCCGAGGCCAGCAGCGGGCCCAGGATCTGTCCGGCGGCGAAGGCCGACGTCATGATGGCGGCGGCGCGCGGCGCGGCCGGCCCGGCCAGCCGCTGGGCGGCCAGCATGCCCGCCTGGGTGATGACCATGAAGGTGCCGCCCACGAGCACCGCCGCGACGATGATGGCGGCAATGGTGTGCCAGACCGCCACGGCCAGCATGCCCAGCGCCATCACCGCTTGCGCGCCGCGCCATACCGCCTTGTCGTCCAGCGCCTGCGCCACGCGGGGCGCAAGCAGGCACGACAGCGCGGCGGCCAGGCCGAACAGGGGCCAGGCCCAGCCGAACACGGCGGGATCCGGAATGATCTCGCGGGCCATGGCGGGCAGGAACGTGGCGGGGATGATGTAGCCGGCGCCGAAGATGCCGTAGTGCCAGGCCAGCCGCCCGATACCCGGCGGCAGGCCGGCAGGCGCGGCCACGGTTCCCAGGTGCGCCTTGGCGTCGGCGCGGGACAGGCGCGGCCAGGCCAGCGCGGACAAGCCCAGGGTCAGGATGCCCAACGTCGTCCAGTTGGCGTTGGCGTTGCCGCCCGCGGCCATCAGCGCCAGGCTGGCCAGGCCCGTCAGGGCGATGCCGGCGCCGACTCCGGCGTAGGTGATGGCGGCGACCGCCGGCCGGCGCGGGTCGTCGGCGGCGACAGGCCGGGCGGCGGCAATGCAGATGAAGGCGCTGGCGCTGGCGTAGCCCGCCGCCAGCCGCAGCAGGGCCCAGGCCAGCACGCCATGGAACCAGGGCATGGCCAAGGTCAACAGGCCGACCGCCAACAGGCTGGCGGCCAGCATGGCGCGCGGATGGCGCGGCGGCCGTACGGCCGCGGCCAAGGCGCCCAGCAGGTAGCCCGCGTAATTGGCCGACGCCAGCCAGCTGCCCTGCGCCAGCGACAGCCCCGCTTCCTGGGCCATCAGCGGCCAGACGGGGGTGAAGGCGAACCGGCCGATGCCCATGGCGGCGGCCAGGGCCAGCGCGGCGGGCCAGGCCAGCGAGGCGGCCCCGCGCGGGCGGACGGAATCAGGGTGGGTGGCTATTGACATGGCTCCCACTCTACGGCTGTACTAATATCTTGAATAGTGAATTATTAAGAACATGAGTTCTTGAAATGAGAAACTTAGACCTCGACGCGTTGCAGATTTTCAAGGCGGTGGCCGACCACGGCGGCGTGGCGCGCGCCGCGGCTCACCTGAACCGGGTGCAGTCCAATGTGTCGACGCGCCTGAAGCAGCTGGAAAGTTCGCTGGCGGCGCCGCTCTTTCGGCGCCAGAACCGGCGGCTGGTGCTGTCCGACCAGGGGCGCGTGCTGCTGTCCTATGCCGACCGCCTGCTGCGCCTGTCGGCCGAGGCCCAGGCCGCGGTGCGCGATGGCGCGCCGCAGGGCCTGCTGCGCATCGGCACCATGGAAAGCACGGCTGCCGCGCGCCTGCCGCCCATCCTGGCGGCCTACCATGCGGCCTGGCCGCAAGTGCGCATCGAACTGGTCACCGGCACGTCGGGCGCCTTGGCCGCCAAGGTGCGCAACTACGAGATCGAAGCCGCGTTCGTGGCCGAACCGTTCGATGCCCAGGGCCTGGCGCAACAGCCGGCCTTCCAGGAAGAACTGGCGCTGATTTCCCCCTTGGCCTGGCCTGAAATCCATGGCCCCCAAGACGTGGGCGACCGCAGCGTCATCGCGTTCACGGCCGGCTGTTCGTATCGCCGCATCCTGGAATCGTGGTTCGGCCAGGCAGGCGTGGCGCCGGGCAAGGTCATGGAATTCGCGTCGTATCACGCCATCGTGGCGTGCGTGGCCGCGGGGTCTGGCGTGGCGATCGTGCCGCGTTCGGTGCTGGCAGTGCTGGGGGCGGAATCATCGCTGCGCGTGACGACGCTGTCCGGCCAGCATGGCCGCGCGCAAACGCAGCTGGTCTGGCGCGCGGAAGACGAAACGCCTGCATTGCAGGCGTTTCAGGAACTGTTGGCGCAGCGCCGCCAGTAGCGGCGGCGCGCGGTCCGTCAGAAGCGGTAGCCGACGCCCATGGTCAGCACCCACGGGTCGATGCGCGCGGTGCCGATGTGTTCGCCGTTCAGCTTCACCTTCGACTTGATGTCGATGTAGCGGATGTCGGCGTTCATGAACCAGCGTTCGTTGATCTTGATGTCCGCGCCCAGTTGCGCAGCCACGCCCCACGAGTCGCCCATCTTCAGGTCCGAACCCTTCAGCGCGCCTTCGGCCTTGGTGTCGAAGAACTTGGTGTAGTTGATGCCCACGCCGATGTAGGGCTGGACCATGCTGTCGGGCAGGATGTGCCATTGCAGGCTGAGCGTGGGCGGCAATTGCTTGCTCGAGCCGATCTTGCCCAGGCCGCTGCCGCTCACGTCGTGCTGGAACGGCCAGGCGCCCAGCAGTTCGATGCCGATGTTGCGCGTGGCCATGTAGGCCAGCGTGAAGCTGGGGCGCACGTTGTTGTTGGCGTCCAGCTTGACGCTGCCGTCGAGCACGGTGCCGTTGTTCGATGCGGGGCGGACCTGCGTGGCGCCCACGCGGAACAGGATGTCACCGGCTTCGTGGGCCTGGGCGGGGGCGGCAAACGCGCCGGCAGCGATCAGGCCGGCGATGGCGGTGGCGCGGATACGCCCATTCAGCGAAAACATTTTCTTCTCCGATCTTTCCATGGGGTGAGTGGAAAGGTTCGCAGACCCGGCGCCGGGGCCGGTTGATATGCGTCAAACGCTGCGGGCAAGCCGGCGCCGCCGTGGCTGCACTGCAACAACGGGCGGCGCAGCCGGCAAGCGCAAGGGGGGAATCAGGCCAGTGCGGCCAGGAACACGGCGGCGCCCAGCGCCAGCATCAGGAAGGGGCTGACCCGCGTGTAGACCAGCGCCAACGTGGACGCCGCGGCCACGCCCCAGGCCCAGGCGCCGCCCTCGGCGGCGCGCAGCACGGTGCAGGAAGACGCCAGGATCATGCCGGCGGCGACTGGCACCAGTCCGGCTTCGATGGCGCGCACGCAGGTGGCGTGACGATAGCGCGCCCAGACCCGCGCCAGCGCGTAGATCAGCAGCGAACAGGGCAGGAAGATCGCGATCGACGCGGCGATCGCACCGGCCCATCCACCGACGTGCCAGCCGATCAGCGTCACCAGCAGCGAGGCCGGGCCGGGCGTGATGCGCGACAGCGCGAAGTAGTCCAGGAATTGCGACTCGTTGATCCAGCCATAGCTGTCCACGGCCTGGCGGTGGATGTCGGGCAGGATGCTCTGGCCGCCGCCCACCGTCAGGAACGACAGCGGCGTGAACACCGAGAACAGGTCGTGCAGCAGGGCCAGGTTCATGATTGCCGTTCCTGGCGACCCTGCTGGCGCAAGCGGCTGTAGGCGATGCCGATGGATAGCGGCGCCATGGCGCCCACCACCCACAGCAAGGGCAGGCGCAACAGGAAGATCGCGGCGAAGGTCGCGCCCATGATCGCGGCCGGCACCCAGCCCACCAGCGCGCGCCGCGCGGCGCGCAGGCCGGTCTGCAGCGATACGCCCACCGCCGCGGCCGCGACCCCGGCCATGGCCACGTGCAGCCCCTGCGACTGCGCCATGCTGGCGAACAGCGCGGCCACGCCGATGGCCACGACCATCGGCGGCACCGTGATACCCAGGCCGCCCAGCAAGGCGCCCCGACCGCCGCGCAGCCGAAACCCGATCCAGATGGCCAGGTTCACCACGTTCACGCCGGGAAACGATTGCGCCAGCGCCAGCCCGCTCAGAAAGTCGGATTCCGACATCCAGCGCCGGTGCTGCACGAATTCGCGCATCATCCAGCCGCTCAGGCCGCCGCCAAAGCTGGTCAGGCCAACCTTGGTGAAGGCCAGGAATATCTGCGGCAGCGTCGGCGGGGCGGCAAGCTCGGGGTCGGAGGCGGACATGGCGGGGGCGGCGGCGGATCGATGCCGCATCTTACGGAAACCAGAATGTCGGTTGCCTGAAAAGACTTCGCCGCCTTGGCACACGGTGCAAAAGGCGGCGAATTCAGGGCGTTGTGCGCCGGGAATCAGCGCGGCAGTTCGCTCGACCCCATCAGGTAGGCATCCACCGAACGCGCGCACTGACGGCCTTCGCGGATGGCCCAGACCACCAGGGACTGGCCGCGGCGCATGTCACCAGCGGTGAAGACCTTTTCCACGTTGGTGCGGTAGTCGTCGGTGTTGGCGCGCACGTTGCCGCGCGCATCGCGATCCACGCCGAAGGCATCCAGCACGGTCTGCACCGGCGACACGAAGCCCATGGCCAGCAGCACCAGGTCGGCCTTGATCTCGAATTCCGAGCCTTCGACCTCGCGCATCTTCATCTGGCCGGTGGACTCGTCCTTGAACCATTCGACGCGGGCGCCGACCAGCTTTTCGACCTTGCCGTTGCTGCCCTTGAGCAGCTTGGTGGTCACGGACCAGTCGCGGTCGCAGCCTTCTTCGTGCGACGACGACGTGCGCATCTTCAGCGGCCAATACGGCCACGTCATGGTCTTGTTCTCGGACTCGGGCGGCTGGGGCATCAGTTCGAACTGCGTGACCGAGGCCGCGCCGTGGCGGTTGCTGGTGCCCACGCAATCGGATCCGGTGTCGCCGCCGCCGATCACCACCACGTGCTTGCCCTTGGCCAGCGTCTGGTTGGTGAGGCGGTCGCCGGCCACGGCCTTGTTCTGCTGGCGCAGGAAGTCCATGGCGAAGTACACGCCCGACAATTCGCGTCCGGGCACCGGCAGGTCGCGCGGGGTTTCCGAGCCGCCGCTCATCACCACGGCGTCGAACTCGGCCAGCAGCGATTGCGGGGTGCGCACGGTCAGGCCGTCGGCCACGGGGTCGGTCGGGTTGCCGACGTAGGTCGACGGCGCGAATTCGACGCCTTCGGCTTCCATCTGCGAGATGCGGCGGTCGATCTGGTGCTTTTCCAACTTGAAATCGGGGATGCCGTAGCGCAGCAGGCCACCGATGCGGTCGCTCTTTTCGAACAGCGTCACCGAGTGGCCGGCGCGCGCCAGTTGCTGGGCGCAGGCCATGCCGGCGGGGCCGGAGCCTACTACCGCGACCTTCTTGCCGGTCTTGCGGGCGGGCAGCAGCGGGGTCACCCAGCCTTCGGCCCAACCCTTGTCGATGATGGCGTGCTCGATGGACTTGATACCGACAGCGTCGCTGTTGATGTTCAAGGTACAGGCAGCCTCACACGGCGCCGGGCAGATGCGGCCGGTGAACTCGGGGAAGTTGTTGGTCGAATGCAGCACGTCCAGCGCGCGGCGCCAGTCCTGCTTGTAGACCAGGTCGTTCCAGTCCGGAATGATGTTGTTGACCGGGCAGCCGTTGTTGCAGAACGGGATGCCGCAGTCCATGCAGCGCGCGGCTTGCTGCTTGGCCTGGTCGTCGGTCAGGTGCAGCACGAATTCGCGCCAGTTCTTCAGCCGCTTCTGCGGGGCCTCGGAGGCCTCCTGCAGACGCTGAAATTCCATAAAGCCGGTAATCTTTCCCATGGTATCCCTCACGCAGCCAGTTGTTGCGGGTTGGCTGCACGCCACATTTCACCCAATGCGCGGCGGTAGTCCGTCGGCATGACCTTTACGAATTTGCCGCGCGACGCTTCCCAGTCGCCCAGGATTTCGCGGGCGCGGAAGCTGCCGGTGTAGCGGAAGTGGTCTTCCACCAGGCGGCGCAGGATGGTTTCATCCGTTTCGCGTTCGCCACCGCGCTGCGCGCTATGCCAGACGTCGATGTTGTTCTGGGCCTGCTGCTCCGCGTGCGGGGCCACGGCTTCCAGTTCGACCATCGACAGGTTGGCACGATGCTTGAGCGTGCGCTCGGGGTCCCACACGTACGCCACGCCGCCCGACATGCCTGCGGCGAAGTTGCGGCCGGTGGCGCCCAGCACCACGACGGTGCCGCCGGTCATGTATTCGCAGCCGTGGTCGCCCGTGCCTTCCACCACCGTGGCGGCGCCGGAGTTGCGCACCGCGAAACGTTCGCCGGCCACGCCGTTGAAGAAGGCTTCACCGGCCAGCGCGCCGTACAGGACGGTATTGCCGGCGATGATGTGGTCGGGGCCGAAGCCGCGGAAGTCGTTGGGCGAGCGCACGATGATGCGGCCGCCGGACAGGCCCTTGCCCACGTAGTCGTTGCCTTCGCCGACCAGGTCCATGGTGATGCCATGGGCCAGGAACGCGCCGAAGCTCTGGCCAGCCGTGCCGTTGCACTGGATGTGGATCGTGTCGTCCGGCAGGCCGTCATGGCCGTAGCGCGAGGCCACCGCGCCTGACAGCATGGCGCCGATGGTGCGGTTGCGGTTGCGCACCGGCACGATGAACGAGACCTTCTCGCCGCGTTCCAGCGCGGGCTTGCTGCGTTCGATCAACTGGTGATCCAGCGCACCGGCCAGGCCGTGGTCCTGCTCTTCGGTCTGGCGCACGTCGGCGTCGGACTGGGTCTGGTGGAACACGCGGGCAAAGTCCAGGCCCTGGGCCTTCCAGTGCTCGACGCCCGAGCGCATGTCCAGCAGGTCGGCGCGGCCGATCAGGTCGTCGAACTTGCGGATGCCCAGCTGGGCCATGATCTCGCGCACTTCTTCGGCGATGAAGAAGAAGAAGTTGACGACGTGTTCGGGCTTGCCCTGGAATTTCTTGCGCAGCACCGGATCCTGCGTGGCCACGCCCACCGGGCAGGTGTTCAGGTGGCACTTGCGCATCATGATGCAGCCTTCGACGACCAGCGGTGCCGTGGCAAAGCCGAATTCGTCGGCGCCCAGCAGCGCACCGATGACGACGTCGCGGCCGGTCTTCATCTGGCCGTCGGCCTGCACGCGGATGCGGCTGCGCAGGCGGTTCAGCACCAGCGTCTGCTGCGTTTCGGCCAGACCCAGTTCCCAGGGCGTGCCCACGTGCTTGATGGACGACACCGGCGATGCGCCCGTGCCGCCGTCGTGGCCTGCGATCACGACGTGATCGGCCTTGGCCTTGGCAACGCCCGCGGCCACCGTGCCCACGCCCACTTCCGACACCAGCTTGACCGAGATGGATGCGCGGGCATTGACGTTCTTCAGGTCGTGGATCAGCTGGGCCAGGTCTTCGATCGAGTAGATGTCATGGTGCGGCGGGGGCGAAATCAGGCCCACGCCCGGCACCGAATAGCGCAGCTTGGCGATGTATTCCGACACCTTGTGGCCGGGCAGCTGGCCGCCTTCGCCGGGCTTGGCGCCCTGCGCCATCTTGATCTGGATCTGGTCGGCCGACGACAGGTATTCGGCGGTGACGCCGAAGCGGCCCGAGGCGACCTGCTTGATCTTCGAGCGCAGCGAGTCGCCCTTCTTCAAGGCAACGTCGGCTTCGATGCGGTCCGAGCCCAGCAGCGAGGCCAGCGTGTCGCCGTCCTTGATGGTGCTCTTGCCTTCGCGCATTTCGGCGCGGTAGCGCAGTTCGTCTTCGCCGCCTTCGCCGGTGTTGGACTTGCCGCCGATGCGGTTCATGGCCACGGCCAGCACCGAGTGGGCTTCGGTCGAGATCGAGCCCAGCGACATGGCGCCGGTGGCAAAACGCTTGACGATGTCCTTGGCCGATTCGACGTCGTCGAGCGGAATGGCGCGCGACGGGTCGAAGCGGAACTCGAACAGGCCGCGCAGCGTCATGTGGCGGCGGCTCTGGTCGTTGATGATCTGCGCGTACTCTTTGTACGTGCGGTAGTTGTTGGCGCGCGAAGCGTGCTGCAGCTTGGCGATGGAATCCGGCGTCCACATGTGCTCTTCGCCGCGTACGCGATAGGCGTATTCGCCGCCCGCGTCCAGGTCGTTGGCCAGCACCGGGTCGGTGCTGAAGGCCGCGCGGTGCTGGCGCAGCGCTTCTTCGGCCACCTGGAAGATGCCGATGCCTTCGATATTGGACGACGTGCCGGTGAAGTACTTGTTCACCAGGCTGCTCTGCAGGCCCACGGCTTCGAAGATCTGCGCGCCGGTATAGGACATGTAGGTGGAAATGCCCATCTTGGACATCACCTTGTTCAGGCCCTTGCCGATCGCCTTGATGAAGTTCTTGACGGCCTTTTCCGGGTCGTTCATCTTGCCCAGCGATTCCAGCGCCAGGTAGGGGTGAATGGCTTCGGCGCCGTAGCCGCCCAGCAGCGCGAAGTGGTGCACTTCGCGGGCCGAGCCGGTTTCGACCACCAGGCCGGTGTTGGTGCGCAGGCCCGCGCGGATCAGGTGCTGGTGCACGGCCGAGGTGGCCAGCAGCGCGGGGATGGCCACGCGCTCGCTGTCGACCAGGCGATCCGACACGATCAGGATGTTGTAGCCGCTTTGCACCGCATCCACGGCGCGCGCACACAGCGCGGCCACGCGGGCTTCGATGCCTTCGGGGCCCCAGGCGGCCGGGTAGGTGATGTCCAGTTCGAAGCTGCGGAACTTCTTGCCGGTGACCTGTTCGATGTCGCGGATCTGCGCCATGGCGGCGAAATCCAGCACCGGCTGCGACACTTCAAGGCGCAGCGGCGGGTTGACGTTGTTGATGTCCAGCAGGTTGGGCTTGGGGCCGATGAACGATACCAGCGACATCACCATCTGTTCGCGGATGGGGTCGATGGGCGGGTTCGTGACCTGGGCGAACAGCTGGCGGAAATAGTTGTAGAACGGCTTGGCGCGGTCGGACAGCACGGCCAGCGGGGCATCGTTGCCCATCGAGCCGATCACTTCCTCGCCCGACGTGGCCATGGGTTCCAGGATGAACTTGTAGTCTTCCTGGGTCCAGCCGAAGGCCTGCTGGCGGTCCAGCAGCGACACGGACGATTGCGTCGCCACGGCGGCCTGGCGCGGGGCCGGCAGCGATTCCAGCTTGATCTGCAGGCGCTCGATCCATTGGCGGTACGGGCGGCTGTTGGCCAATTGCAGCTTGATTTCGGCGTCGTCGATGATGCGGCCTTGTTCCAGGTCGATCAGGAACATCTTGCCCGGTTGCAGGCGCCACTTCTTGACGATGCGGTTTTCGGGAATCGACAGCGTGCCGGCTTCCGAGGCCAGGATGACCATGTCGTCATCGGTGACCAGGTAGCGGGCCGGGCGCAGGCCGTTGCGGTCCAGCGTGGCGCCGATCTGGCGGCCATCGGTGAACGCGACCGCGGCGGGGCCGTCCCACGGCTCCATCATGGCGGCGTGGTACTCGTAGAAGGCGCGGCGGCTTTCGTCCATCTGCGTGTGCTGTTCCCAGGCTTCCGGGATCATCATCATCATGGCGTGGGCCAGCGAGTAGCCCGAGTTCACCAGCAATTCCAGGCAGTTGTCGAACGTGGCGGTGTCCGACTGGCCTTCGTAGACAATGGGGTACAGCTTCTTCAGGTCGTCGCCCAGCACGGCCGACTGCATCATGCCTTCGCGGGCGCGCAGCCAGTTGAAGTTGCCCTTGACCGTATTGATTTCGCCGTTGTGGGCGATCATGCGGTACGGGTGGGCCAGCGGCCAGGCAGGGAAGGTATTGGTCGAGAAGCGTTGGTGCACCAGCGCCAGCGCGGACACGGTGCGCGGGTCGGCCAGGTCGCGGTAGTAGCGGCCCACCTGGTCGGCCAGCAGCAGGCCCTTGTAGACCACGGTGCGTACCGAAGCCGACGGCACGAAGTATTCCTTGCCGTGCGCCAGGTGCATGTGCTGGATGGCATGGCTGGCGGTCTTGCGGATCACGTACAGCTTGCGCTCGAGCGCGTCGGGCACCATCACGTCGGCGCCGCGGCCGATGAAGAGCTGGCGGATCACGGGTTCGCAGTCGCGCACGGTGGGCGACATGGGCATGTCGACGTCCACGGGCACGTTGCGCCAGCCCAGCACCACCTGGCCTTCGGCGCGTACCGAGCGTTCCAGCTCTTGTTCGCAGGCCAGGCGCGAGGCGGTTTCCTTGGGCAGGAACACCATGGCCACGCCGTATTCGCCGGGCGGGGGCAGGGTGATGCCGTGCTGGGCGAATTCGTCGCGGTAGAGCGTGTCGGGGATCTGGATCAGGATGCCGGCGCCGTCGCCCATCAGCTTGTCCGCGCCCACCGCACCGCGGTGATCCAGGTTTTCCAGGATCTTCAGGCCCTGCTGGATGATGGCGTGGCTTTTCTTGCCCTTGATGTGCGCCACGAAGCCCACGCCGCAAGCGTCGTGCTCGTTCTTGGGGTGGTACAGGCCCTGGGCAGGCGGCATGCCGATGCGGGTGGCATCGATCGGGGTCGCCTTGGGCGTGGGACAGGAATCGTTCGGGGTAATTTGGGGCATGGCGCGCTCCGCAGTGAGCCTGCGTCGTAATGTTGCAGTGCAGGAGACGGACAATACCCCCGTCAACAGTAGGGTGCAACAGGAATATAAGGGGTGTGACCCTAATTAATATGATGCACCGTCATAGAGCATTAATATGGTGACGCATCAACGTCCGCATGGAATAAGGCTTGGCGGGGACGTGTATTCAGCGGCGCTCGGTCAAGGGTAGTGAAAGCCCTATTTCCCCGGTGTTTTGTCCCCATTTATTATGATGTTTTGGGACGCCGGGAGCGCGAGTTCGCGTAGGGTCGGCGGGCGCGAACGCGAGCTGTCTACGGTGTTCACCGCAGCGGCCATGAAAAAGCGCCCGAAGGCGCTGTGTCAGGAAGACGAACCGGACGTGGTCGGTGGCGAGACCGGCGCAGGTGTCGTCGGTTGTTCGGCGTCGGCGGCGGGCGTGGCAGGCTTCTTGCGCGGACGGCCGCGCTGCCCAGGCGCGACGCGGCGGCTGGCCGTGTGCGCCAGGCTGGCGATGAAGTTGGCGCCGCCCAACGCCCACTGGCCGGAGACGGCCTGGTCGATGCGCTGCGTTTCCTCGCGCGACAGGCCGTCCTGCAGGCGCTTGCGATAGTTGGCCTGGCGGTCGAACGGCGTGTTGCCACACGCCCAATAGTCGGCGTGGTCGGATTGCCATTGCGCCGGGGCGGCCGTGGTGTTGCCGGTATGGCTGGAGGCCGACGACCAGGGCCAGGAATCAGGATCTTGCGATGCGCCGCTGCGCACGGGGTAGGTTTCCAGCCAGACCAGGGCGGGCAACACCCAGGCGCCCGGCTCGAGCAATGCCGAGCGGTAGCGGCCTGCGAACACCCGACCACCGCGCAAGCGCGCCGCGAGGTTGCGGCCCAGCGTCTGCATCAGGCGCGGCAGGCCTTCTTCGTCGGCCGGCGTAGCCAAAAGCAGAATGCGGTCGTTGGCGAGCAGCCAGCCATGGACCGAGACCCGGTGGCGCTGGGCGGATTCGCCCAGCCACGCGGCAAGTTGGTTGAGGATATCGGCCGGGGCGGGCTGGGACGGCGCCGCCAGCGGCTGAATGAAGTTGGCCTGCACCAGTTGGGGCAGCCCAGGGGCGTACAGACGGGGCAGACGGGCCATAGTGTCAGGGCTTGCGCTTCCAGAAGAACGGGTTGTCTTCTCGTACTTATATAAATAGTGCCACGGTGGGCGCTGGTCAAGCCCCGTGATCACAATATGGGCACGGAATCGATACTTTTTATAAGAAGGACCCCGTTTCGGGCAGGTTAACATTCGGCGACGGATCGTCGTACCGTGGATATACCCTAATCCCGACCGTGCTCATTTCAGCCCCATCCCCCCGGAGATCGCCCATGCCCGCCGCCCTGGAACTCATTTCCCAGCATCGCTGTTTTGGCGGCACGCAGCGCTATTACCGCCATGATTCGGCCGAGATCGGCCTGCCGATGCGGTTTTCGGTGTTCGTGCCGCCCCAGGCCGAACAGGGCCCGGTGCCGGTGCTGGTCTACCTGGCCGGCCTGACTTGCACGGAAGAGACCTTCATGATCAAGGCAGGCGCCCAGCGCCTGGCCGCCGAACTGGGCGTGATGCTGGTGGCGCCCGACACCAGCCCGCGCGGCGCCAACGTGCCTGGCGAAGATGAAAGCTGGGACCTGGGCACCGGCGCCGGCTTCTACGTGGATGCGACCACTGCGCTCTGGCGCGGCCACTACCGCATGGACAGTTACGTCACCCGGGAACTGCACGGCATCATCACCCGCGCCCTGCCCGGCGACGCTGCGCGAGTCGGCCTTTTCGGCCACTCGATGGGCGGCCATGGCGCCCTGGTGCTGGCACTGCGCAACCCGGGCCAGTACCGTTCGGTGTCGGCCTTTGCGCCCATCGCCGCGCCCAGCCAGTGCCCCTGGGGCAAGAAGGCGTTCGGCGCCTACCTGGGCGACAACCCGGATGACTGGGCGGCCTACGACGCTTCCCGCTTGATGGCTGGCCTGCGCCAGCCCTTCCCCGGCGGCATCCTGGTCGACCAGGGCGCCGCCGACCAGTTCCTGGCCGAACAGTTGTATCCCGAGGTATTCGAGGCCGCCTGCGCCGCTGCCGACCAGCCACTGACGCTGCGTCGCCAGGACGGCTACGACCACGGCTACTACTTCATCTCGACGTTCATCGAAGATCACATCCGGTTTCACGTCGAACGGCTTGGAAAACCGGCCGTCTGAGGCCCCGCTTCTATACTGGGCAGCCTGCCGCGGCAGGCTGCCGGCGCCCGGTGCGCCACTGCCTGCCCCGGCGTTCTCGTTAAGGACCGCCTGATTTGATCAACGGAATCGCTCCCTTCGTCTGGATCCTGCTGGCCGCGATCGTCCTGTTCCTGCCGGGCATCGCGATGCTGCTGGGCAAGGGCGGCCCGCGCGACGAGCGCGGCCGTCGTACCTTCCAGTTCCGCCCGGTGCGGCGCCTGTTCGGCCTGATGCTGTTGCTGTTGGGCGGCGTGTCCGGCTTGCTGGCCTTGTCGCTGGTGCAGTTCTTCAGGCTGACCACTGACCAGCCGGTTGCCCGGATCGAGGCACACCAACAGGCCGACGGCCAGTTCCAGGTCAGCGCCACCGCGCCGGGCGTGGGCGCCCGGCAATATGTGTTGTACGGCGACCAGTGGCAGATCGACGCGCGCGTCGTGCGCTGGCGCCTGCCGGCCCTGATGGCCGGCGTGCCGCCGCTGTATCGCCTTGAACGCCTGTCCGGTCGCTACAGCGACACGGCGCGCGAAGCCTCGGCCACGCGCTCGGTGCACGCCCTGGACGACTGGCCCGCGCCGGATCTGGGCCAACTCAAGCAAAGTTTCCCGAACTGGTTCCCCTTCGTCGATGTCCAATTCGGCAGTGCGGCCTACATGCCGCTTTTCGACGGCGCGAAGTACCAGGTCTTCCTGGACCCCCGAGGCGCCCTGTTCGTCCGCCCGGACGGCGAGTCCACCGCCGAGGGTTTGAAGCGCCTGGGTTGGTAGGGGCGTGAACCCCGGGGGTGGAGCCCCCACGCTGCACGCGCTTCGCGCGCTTGCTGCCTCCCGTGGGGGCTGCCCGCCCTTGGGGCGGCCCGGCGGGCGGGCGGCTTTGCTTCCGCAGGGCAAAATAAATAGGGACGCACTTAGCGAAGGAAACTTTGACGCGCCGCAATAGTCGAATTAGCACTCCCTTTACTAGAGTGCTAACATCGAATCCATGTCTTTACCCCTTCGCTTTCCGGAGACCGCCGCTATGAAACAACCCAGTACCTCGTTGGCCGCTTCCGGCAACGCCCTGGCGTTGGCCATTGCCAATCCGGGCGCACTCGGCACGATCGACGCGTACATTTCCGCAGTCAATCGCCTGCCGGTCCTGTCCGCCGAGCGCGAGACCGAACTGGGCCGTCGCCTGCGCGACCAGGAAGACCTGGGCGCCGCGCGCGAACTCGTGCTGTCGCACCTGCGCCTGGTGGTGTCGGTGGCTCGCCAGTACCTGGGCTATGGGTTGCCCCACGCCGACCTGATCCAGGAAGGCAACGTCGGCCTGATGAAGGCCGTGAAGCGCTTCGACCCCGAGCGCGGCGTGCGCCTGGTGTCGTTCGCCGTGCACTGGATCAAGGCCGAAATCCACGAATACATCATTCGCAACTGGCGTCTGGTCAAGGTGGCGACCACCAAGGCCCAGCGCAAGCTGTTCTTCAACCTGCGCAGCATGCGCCCCGACGGCCAGACGCTCGACCCCGAACAGGTCGATCACATCGCGCGCGAACTCAATGTGCGCCGCGAAGACGTCAGCGAAATGGAAGTGCGCCTGTCCGGCCGCGACATGTCGCTTGAAAACCAGGACGACGATGACGACAGCTACGCGCCCATCGCGTACCTGTCCGACGAAGGCCGCCAGGAACCGACCCGCGTGCTGGAACGCGCCGCGCGCGACCAGCTGCAAAGCTCGGGCCTGTCCGGCGCCCTCGAAGCCCTGGACCCGCGCTCGCGCCGCATCGTCGAAGCCCGCTGGCTGCAAGACGACGGTGGCGCCACGCTGCACGAGCTGGCGCAGGAATTCGGCGTGTCCGCCGAACGCATCCGCCAGATCGAAGCGGCCGCACTGAAGAAAATGCGCGGCAACCTCGCCGCCTGATCCTGCATTCGCGCCACGCAAAGGGCTGCCTTGGGCAGCCCTTTTCTTTTGCCGGCGCCGCCCGCGCGTGTACGACGTTGCCCATAGCGGCAGTGCGATGAGAGACGTCAATAAATTGATACAAATTCATCGCGAAATAATGCGCGATTCCAGAAACTTAATGAGGTGCGCACCGCCTAACTCCACGTAGACCGCAAACTTTGGTTGGCAGTCTTGTCATCCGTCTCGGCTTCTCCTCTTTCCCCTCCCCTATGAGACGGATGCTTGCGGGGCACCACGCATATGGTGCCCCGTTTTTTATTGCGCGCGCGAAATGCATCGCGTGACGCGATGTCGCGCAAGGGGTACCGCGTGATGGGGAATGGTCTTTGGATGGCGGACGACAAGTCCGAAGCGTCTATGCCGCCTGCGCGCTGCCCGGCTCGGCCTGCGCCGTGTGCCACAGCGCATCCTGCACGCGGCGCACGCCGGTGGCCATCGAGCCATCTTGGTAGAGCTTGATCCAGCGATAGCCCGGCGCCAGGTTGTCCACCACGTGCTTGCCGTCTCGAATGCTGAACTGAAAGCAGGTGGACGGGGTGGCCAGCATGCGCAGGTTGTGCCGGCGGCGATCGAATTCGTGGTGCACGTGGCCCCACAGCAGCACGCGCACCTGCGGCCAGCGCGTCAGCAGCTTGAACAGCGCCTGCGGGTTGTCGATCATCATCGAGTCGTGCCAGTGGCTGTCGATCTGCATCGGGTTGTGGTGCATGGCCAATAGCGTGTGCCGGCCGGGCGCCTCGGCCAGCGCGGCTTCCAGCAAGTCCAGCTGGCTGTCGGGAAGATGGCCGGCGTTCGAGCCCGGTACGGTGGTGTCCAGCGAGACCACGCGCCAGGCGCCCACGTCGGTCACGGGCACCGACCACTCGGGCAGTTCCTGGCGCATTGCCACCGGCAGGTCATGGTTGCCGGGCAGGCAGCGGATCTGCGCGCCTTCCAGTGCCGGGGCCGAGCCGAGGGTGGCCGCCAGGCGCCGGTAGGCCGCGGGTTCGCCGTCCTGGGACAGGTCGCCAGTGGCCAGAAGCAGGTCGGGATGTTTGCCGTCGGCCTCGATCTGGCGCAGCACGGCGCGCAGGCTGGCGTCGGTATTGACGCCCAGCATCACGGTTTCGGGTTCGCCGAACAGGTGGCAATCGGTCAATTGGACAAGCATGGCCGGGGGATCATTGCGCCGGGCCAGGGTGTGGACGCGTGCCAAGTGCGGCTCCTGCAAAGTTCTGCACGGCCACTACCTTACCGAAAAAGTCGCGGCTCGGCGCATGCGCAGCGGTCGGGATGGCGTAACGAAACGTGGTGGGTCATGCGCCCACGGCAGGACTTGCACGAAAACCCGCTATTCTTGTGGAACTTCTCACAAGCTTCATGATCGGGACGCGGCGTTTTCCATGGATGTAGGTTTTCTCGTATTCGGCCTGGCCGGCCTGTTGACACTGGTGTGCTTCATGCCGCCCCTGGCCGGTCGCCTCAAACTGCCCTACTCGGTGCTGCTGGCTATCGTCGGCTGCTTGCTGGGCATCATCGTGCACGTGCACGGCTGGGCGCCCAGCTGGATCGGTGACTTCCTGGATTCGCTGGAACGGTTCGAGATCTCGTCCGAGACCTTCCTGATGGTCTTCCTGCCGGTGCTGCTGTTCGAGACCGCGCTGTCGATGAACGTGCGCCGGCTGATGGACGACATCGGGCCTATTCTGATGATGGCCATCGTGGCCGTGGTGGTGTGTACGGTGGTGGTGGGCGTGACGCTGGACGCCATTTCACCCTACGGCCTGGTGGTGTGCCTGCTACTGGGCGCCATCGTGGCGACCACCGATCCGGTGGCTGTGGTAGGCATCTTTCGCGAAGTCGGGGCGCCCAAGCGCCTGACCACGCTGGTCGAAGGCGAAAGCCTGTTCAACGACGCGGCGTCCATCGCCTTGTATTCCGTGCTGCTGGCCGTTCTGGGCGGGCACGGCGAACTGACCGTCAGCGGCATCTTCAACGACTTCATCGTGCACTTCATCGGTGGCGGCATTGCGGGCTTCGCTATGGGGCGCCTGGCCTGTTTCCTGTTTGCCTGGCTGCGCGGCTTTCCCACTGCCGAGATCACGCTGACGCTGACGCTGGCCTACCTGTCCTTCTTCATTTCCGAGCATTACCTGAACGTGTCGGGCGTGGTCGCCACCGTGATCGCGGGCCTGGTCGTCGGGTCCACCGGGCGCACCCGCATGTCGCCCACCACCTTCGAATACCTGTCCAGCGCCTGGGAGCAATTCGGGTTTTGGGCCAATTCCCTCATCTTCCTGTTCGCCGCCATGCTGATTCCCAAGCTGATGGCCGCGGCCGATTGGCAGGAACTGGTGCTGGTCGGGGTCGTGTTCGTGGTGACCCTGGTGGCACGTGCGATCGTGGTGTTCGGCCTGTTGCCCCTGCTGGGCCTGACCAAACTGGGCACCAAGGTCAGCAATCCCTATAAGGCGGTGATGCTGTGGGGCGGCCTGCGCGGCGCCGTGTCGCTGGCGTTGGCGCTGGCCGTGACCGAGCAGACCGGCGTGCCCGAAGAGGCGCGCCAGTTCATCGCGGTGGCCACCACCGGGTTCGTGCTGCTGACCTTGTTCGTCAATGGCATCAGCCTGCGGCCGCTGATCCGCATGCTGGGACTGAACCAGCTGTCGCCGGTCGAGCGCACCATCCGCAACCAGGCGCTGGCCGTGGCGCTGGAAGACCTGCAGGGCAAGACCGACGAGGTGGCCAAGACCGAACACATCGGCACCGAGGTGCGCGACCGCATCCGCGCCGTGTTCGACGCCAGCCTGACCAGCGTGCACGACGGCCAGGTCAGCCAGATGAGCGACGAGCAGCGCGTGTCGGTCGGCCTGGCCATCGTGGCGCAGCGCGAAGAGGAAATGTTCTTCGACATTCTCAAGGCGCAGATCGTCGACTGGCGCATGGCCGAGGCGCTCTTGGCGCGGGCCGAGCGGCTGGAAGACGCCATCCGCATGGGCGGGGTGCCCGGCTTCGAGCGCGCCATCGTGGCCGACGTGCGCTATTCCACCGGGTTCCGGCTGGCCCTGCGGCTGCATTACCTGTTCGGCTTCCAGGGCTGGCTGGCGCGCGAGCTGGGACAGCGGTTCGCCAACCTGATGAGCAAGCGGTCGGTTGCGCAGCGCCTTATCGTGTTTGCGCGCGAACAGATCACGCCCTTGCTGGGCGAAGCGGCCACGCAACGTATCGTGTCGCTGCACCAGCGCCGGCTGGACCTGATCGACAACGCCATGCAGGCATTGAACCTGCAATACCCGTCGTATGCCCAGTGGTTGCAGGAAAGCTACCTGGGGCGCGTGGCCCGCGAGCTCGAACGCATCCGCTACCGCGACATGCTCGAGCAGTTCCTGATCAGCGGTGAGGTCTACGCCGACCTGATGGCGCAATTGAAGAGCCGCTGGGCGCACATCGACACGCACCCGCCGCTGGACATTGAAATGAGCGCGGCCGACCTGATCAACCGTGTGCCGCTGTTCGAAGGCCTGTCGGCTGATTCGTTGCGGGCCATCAGCAAGCTGCTCAAGCCGCGCCTGGCGCTGCCCGACCAGCGGGTGCTGACCAAGGGCCGGCATGGCGAGGAAATGTGTTTCGTGGCCTCGGGCGCCGTGGCGGTGCATCTGCCCGACAACACCATGATCGAACTGGGCAGCGGCGAATTCTTCGGCGAACTGGGCTTGTTGGGCGAGCAGCAGATCGCGCCGGAAGTGACTTCGCTGGGCTACAGCAAGCTGCTGATGCTGGCTTCTCGCGATTTCCATGCGCTGCTGGCGCGCGATGAACACCTGCGTGAGCGCATCCAGGTGGTGGCCAAGCAGCGGCTGCGCGCCATCGAGGTCTGGAAGCAGTTTTCACAGGCGAATGCTGCGCCGGCGCCGGTGCCTGCGCCGGTTTCGGCGCCCACACCTTCCCAGGCGGCAGAGGCTGCCGAGGCGGCGGGGGCGGCGGGTTCTGGCGGCGTCGATGCGCAGGCTTCGCGCGCCTTGCGTGAAGCCGGCGATCACGAAGCGCCTTCGCATGAAATCCCTTCGCACGAGGCCCCCCGGCGCGACGACCTGCTGGGTGAACCCGGCGTGCAGCCGCGCTAGCGCGGCCGCGGGGCGGCCGGCGCGTCAGATCTCGCCGGCGGCCTGGCGCTGCATGATGTCTTCAAGAATCACCAGCGCCGCTTCCAGCGTGAATTCGCCGTCGGCCACCCGGCGTACCGCCGTGGCCACGTCGACGGCGGCGATTTCCATGACTTCGCCGTCCCGGTTGGCCGGCCGGGCATCGGCCGCCAGCACGCAGGTGCTGGTCAGCACGTCTTCGACCTGGTAGCCCTCGGGCAGGCGGCGGTGGATGCGCAAGATGGTGCGCAGCGGCGTGCGCTGAACCAGGTCGGGTGCATCCAGGCCGGCTTCTTCGCCGCATTCGCGCACCAGCGCGGTTTCCAGGTCTTCGCCACTGCCCGCCAGTCCGCCCACCAGGGTGTCCCACATGCCGGGGTCGGTGGACTTGCTGAGCGAGCGGCGCGCGATCCAGACGCGGCCGTCGGGCGTCCAGGCGTTCAGGTGCACGGCCTTGGTCAACAGGCCCAGCGGGCGTACCGCCGCGCGCTCGATCGCGCCAATGGCGGTGTCGCCGTCCAGCACGTCCAGCAATTCATCACGCCAGCCGCGCAGGCAGTTGGCTTGGCGCAACAGTTGCGCGGCCTGTTCGAGCACGGCGTCCAGTGCGGCGCCGGGGGCGAGCGCCGCGCCGATGCGCAGCGCGTCGTCGTCGGCATCGATGTGATCCGCGCCGTGCAGCGCGTCGCACGCGGCATGCGTGGCCCAGCCGCAGCGCCGCCCCGCTATATATAAAGCGTGGGCGCCCACGGGGGCGGGCTCTTGGGCGCGCGCGCTCAGGTCGGCATATAAATCGGACAACTGCTTGGGCATCGTGGGGCCGTTGTGATGAGACTGAGCGGGATTTTATGCCACCCTGTTTGCCTGGCGCGTCAATAGGGGTCGGCCAGATGGGGGCGGGTAGCATGAATTCAAGAGCACAAACTTACATCTATTTGTGCGTCCGCTATAATCCGCCAGTTTCTTTGTGATTTCGAGTGGGAATGCGGGGGCCGCTCTATCTCCCTGCCTAGCCCTGCCATCTAATAATTGCGCGTAGTCCTGTTGCAGTGACATCCGTGCCACTAGGCGACAAGGGCCCTCGCGCCGTGTTTCGAGGTAAGCATGAAGAAGTGGAGAGGGATACTGGGGGCTTGTGCGATGCTGATTGGCAGCGTGGCCGGCGCTCAGGTGCAAGACATGCCCGGCGGCCCGAAGGTCAATCAGCTGAACCTGCACGAAGGCGTCACGCAGATCACGCGTGATGTCATGTGGCTGCACTGGATGCTGCTCACGATCTGTATCGTGATTTTCGTCGGCGTCTTCGGAGTGATGTTCTACTCCATCTGGGCGCATCGAAAGTCCCGCGGCCACAAGCCGGCGACCTTCCACGAACATCTAGGCGTGGAAGTGGCCTGGACGGTCATCCCCTTCATCATCGTCATCGCCATGGCGCTGCCGGCCACCAAGACGGTCGTCGCCATGAAAGACACTTCCAGCGCCGATCTCACCGTCAAGGTCACCGGCTACCAATGGAAGTGGGGCTACGAATATCTCGATGGCTCCGCCGCCGGCATCAAGTTCCTCGCTACGCTGTCGACGCCGCGCGCCCAGATCGAGAACCGCGAGCCCAAGGGCGAGTTCTACCTCATGGAAACGGACAACCACATGGTGGTGCCCGTCGACAAGAAGGTCCGCGTCGTCCTCACCGCGGCCGACGTCATCCACTCCTGGATGATCCCCGATTTCGGCGTCAAGCAGGATGCCATCCCCGGCTTCCTGCGCGATGCCTGGTTCCGTGCTGAAAAGCCCGGGATCTACCGTGGCCAATGCGCAGAACTCTGCGGCAAGGACCACGCCTTCATGCCCATCGTCGTGGAAGTCCTGGCGCAGGCCGACTACGATAAGTGGGTCGAAGACGAAAAGAAGAAGATGGCGGCAAACGCCGACGATCCCAATAAAGAGTGGACGGAAGCCGAACTGGTTGCCCGTGGCGAGAAGGTCTTCGCCGCCAATTGCGTGGCCTGTCACCAGGCCAACGGCAAGGGCATTCCGGGCAGCTTCCCCGCGCTCGACGGAGACAAGGTTGTTCTCGGCCCGAAGGCTGGCCAGATCAACACCGTGCTGAAGGGCAAGCCCGGCACCGCCATGGCGGCGTTCGGACCCGTGCTCAATGATGTCGAAATCGCCGCGGTCATCAGCTATACGCGCCATGCCTGGAGCAATGCCGGCAAGGGGCAGGACCCGACAGTGATGCCGAAGGATGTCGCGGCCGCGCGTTGAGCGCGCCGCGTTTTCCCATCGTCAGAGCTGGTTCCGTTTAGTTAGAGATACCCTGCCGGTTCCGTGGAACGGGGCCGGCACTCAGCAGGAAGGAGTCCATCATGAGCAGCGTCACTGTAGACCACGTGTCGCCGGGCCACGGCCACGGTCACGATGACCACCACCACGCCATGCCGACCGGCTGGCGCCGCTGGCTTTTCGCCACCAACCACAAAGACATCGGGACGATGTATCTCATCTTCTCGTTCGTCATGCTGCTCGAGGGCGGGACGCTGGCATTGCTGCTGCGCACCGAGCTCTTCGAGCCGGGCCTGCAGTTCTTCCGCCCCGAATTGTTCAACCAGTTCACCACGATGCACGGCCTGATCATGGTGTTCGGCGCGATCATGCCGGCCTTCGTGGGCTTTGCGAACTGGATGATCCCGATGCAGATCGGCGCGTCCGATATGGCGTTCGCGCGCATGAACAACTTCAGCTTCTGGCTGCTGCCGGTGGCTGCGATCATGCTGACCGCCTCGTTCTTCGTGCCGGGCGGCGCCACCGCCGCTGGCTGGACGCTGTATGCGCCGCTGTCGTTGCAGATGGGCCCGGGCATGGACCTGGCCATCTTCGCCATGCACATCATGGGCGCCTCGTCCATCATGGGCGCCATCAACATCATCGTGACCGTGCTGAACATGCGCGCGCCCGGCCTGACGCTGATGAAGATGCCGCTGTTCTGCTGGACCTGGCTGATCACCGCATTCCTGCTGCTGGCCGTGATGCCGGTGCTGGCCGCGGCCATCACCATGGTGCTGACCGACCGCCACTTCGGCACGGGCTTCTTCAACGCTGCGGCTGGCGGCGACCCGGTGCTGTACCAGCACGTGTTCTGGTTCTTCGGGCACCCCGAGGTCTACATCATGATCTTGCCGGCGTTTGGCATCGTGTCGGCCATCGTGCCCGCCTTCGCCCGCAAGAAGCTGTTCGGCTACGCCTCGATGGTGTACGCCACCGCGTCGATCGCCGTGCTGTCGTTCATCGTGTGGGCGCACCACATGTTCACGACGGGCATGCCGGTGACCGGGCAGCTGTACTTCATGTACGCCACCATGCTCATCTCCATCCCGACCGGGGTGAAGGTGTTCAACTGGGTCGCCACCATGTGGCGCGGGTCCATGACGTTCGAGACGCCGATGCTGTTCTCGATCGGCTTCATCTTCGTGTTCACCATGGGCGGCTTCACCGGACTGATCCTGTCGGTGGCCCCCATCGACATCCAGGTGCACGACACCTACTACGTGGTGGCGCACTTCCACTACGTGCTGGTGGCCGGTTCGCTGTTCGCGCTGTTTGCCGGCACCTATTACTGGCTGCCCAAGTGGACCGGCCGCATGTACAGCGAAAAGCTGGGCAAGCTGCATTTCTGGTCGACGCTGATCTCGTTCAACGTCACCTTCTTCCCGATGCACTTCCTGGGCCTGGCCGGCATGCCGCGCCGCTATGCCGACTACGCCGCGCAGTTCACGACGTTCCACCAGATCGCCACCATCGGCGCCTTCTGGTTCGGCCTGTCGCAGCTGATCTTCCTGTGGGCGGTGCTGCGCTGCTACATGGGCAAGGGCGAAGTCGCTTCGGCCAAGCCGTGGGAAGGCGCCGAAGGGCTGGAATGGACCGTGCCGTCGCCGGCCCCGTTCCATACCTTCGAGACGCCGCCCGAAGTCAAGTAAGTCCGACCCCTACAACGCAACAGGCAGCATAGCAATGACACCCGAGCAGCGCCGTCGCAACAAGATCGCAGGACTGATTCTGCTGGTATTCGTCATTGCCGTGTTTGCCTGGACCGTATTTCGCGGGTCGGCGCTGTTGACGGGCAAGGCCGTCGGCGGCTAGCCATGAGCGACGACCTGCGCGAATCCGCCCAGCGCAAGCTGAGCTTTCTTCAGACGATGAAGGCGGTGGCGTGGGGGTTTTTCGGTGTCCGCAAGGGCGCAGGCTACCGCGAGGACAGCGCCCGGCTCAATCCGGTCCATGTGATCGTGGCGGGGTTGTTGGCGGCGGCCATCTTCGTGACCGTGCTGGTGTTAATTGTGCGTTGGGCCGTATCCAGCCTGACTTGAATCACTTAATTCTATAAATCAGTACCAGGGAGAAAGCCATGAGTGCAAGCCACTCGGTTCAAGGAAAAGAGGCACCGTACTACTTCGTGCCCGCCGACTCGGGGCACCCCGTGCGCACGGCCGTGGCGCTGCTGCTCATGGGCCTGGGCGCCGCGGGCTGGATCAACGGCGTAAGCTGGGCCAAATGGTCGGTCCTGGTGGGTTTCGTCGCGCTGATCGTCATCTTGTACTACTGGTTCGGCGACGCCATCCAGGAATCCGAAGCCGGCATGAACAGCAAGCGCATCGACGGTTCGTACCGTTGGGGCATGAGCTGGTTCATCTTCTCGGAAGTGATGTTTTTCGCGGCGTTCTTCGGCGCCCTCTGGTATGTGCGCACCATCACCACGCCGTGGCTGGGCGACATGGACCACCGCCTGATGCTGTGGCCCGACTTCCAGGCCGTGTGGCCCAACTTCGGCCCGGCCGGCGTGGTCGAGCACTTCCAGACGGTCGGCCCCTTCTGGCTGCCCACGATCAACACCGCGCTGCTGCTCAGCTCGGGCGTGACCCTCACCATCGCCCACCATGCCCTGCGTGAAAACCACCGCGGCAAGACCATGTTCTGGCTGGCCGCCACGGTGATCCTGGGCTTCATCTTCGTGGCCTGTCAGGCCGCCGAATACCATCACGCCTACACCGAACTGAACCTCAAGTTCAATTCGGGCGCCTACGGTTCGCTGTTCTACATGCTGACGGGCTTTCACGGGTTCCACGTGATCCTGGGCGCCACGATGCTGACGGTCATCCTGATTCGCCTGATGCGCGGTCACTTCACGGCCGACCATCACTTCGGCTTCGAAGGCGCCGCCTGGTACTGGCACTTCGTGGACGTGGTGTGGCTGGGCCTGTATCTGTTCGTCTACTGGTTCTAAGGGACGGGTCCGGCATTGCCGGGCCTGGGCCGATCGGCTGAACGGGGCGAGGCTTGCGGGCTGCCGGAAAAAACGGCGCCGCGGGTCTCGCCCTTCGCACAAGGGCGGTCCGTGTTCCAATACGGCTGGCCGGGCGGTGCAACCACCTGGCACCCCGGGAACCGGCTGGGGGTTGGCCTATCTAAAACCGGTGCTTTCGATCCAGCCCATGTGGTGGGCGAACAGCACGAACAGGAACAGGGCCACCGACAGGCCGATGCGCACCGTCAGCGCATTGACCGTGCGGCTGGTAGTGCCTTTGTCCCGCATCAGGTAGACCAGGGCGGATGCCAGACTGGCCAGGATACCGATGAAGGCCAGAACGACGAAAACGCGCATGATGGTCTCCGGACAAATCAGAGTTATTGAAGACAAATGGCCCGACCGCATTCGACTCGCTACACCGTAGCCGCTTTACTTCTGCTTGGGATCGCCGTGGTGATCCTGACGTCGTTGGGCCAGTGGCAGTTGCGGCGTGCCGATGAGCGACGCGCCATTCTGGCGGCTATCGAAGCCGGCCGCAAGCAAGCGCCGCTGGCGCTGTCGCCGACGACCGCACCGGGCGACCTGAAGCCCTGGCGCGTGGCGCAGGCTACCGGGACATGGCTGCCGCAATTCAGTGTACTGCTGGACAACCGCAACTACGAGGGCCGTCCGGGCTACTGGCTGGCCACGCCGTTGCTCCTCGATGGCCCCAGCCGCAGTGCCGTGCTGGTGCTGCGCGGCTGGCTGCCGCGGGTGATCCAGGGCCAGGGCGAGCCGACGCTGCCAGCCACGCCGCAGGGCGACCAGACCATCAAGGGCGAACTGTCCGAGCGTGTGCCGCGCATGTTCGAAATCTGGTCATTGGGCAACAACGATACGTCCACCCTGCCGGCTACCTTGCCAGTGGCCGGCGGCGCCGTGCCGCAGGTGCAGAACCTGCCGCTGGACGCCTACGCCAAGGCTACCGGCCTGACACTCTTGCCTACCGTGGTGAGCCAGTTCGGCTCCGGTGAAAACGATGCGCTGGTGCATGACTGGCCCGAGCCGTCGGTGGATTTCCAGAAGAACACTTTCTACGCAGTGCAGTGGTTTTCGTTTGCCTTGTTCGCCGCCATCGCCTGGCTGGTGGTGCTGGGGGGCGCCATCAAACGCATGCGCCAACGCGCGGCCAAGGATCCGGCGGCCTGACCGCCCGGTTTTCACCACAACAGGACCCATAAAAAACGTGGCTCGCGACCTGACTTCTTCCAAACCCGCCAAGCGTTCGCTGGTGCCGATGGTGCTGGTGTTCCTGTGTTCGCTGGCGCCCATCGTGGCGGCATTCGTCGTCTACATGAATCCGCAATGGTGGCCCGAAGACGCCAGCAACTACGGCGAATTGGTGACGCCCCAGCGCCCCATGCCGGCGCCCGAGGCGCTCAAGCTGACCACGCTGGACGGCAAGCCGTTCGACCTGCAAAGCCTGAAAGGCAAGTGGCTGCTGGTGGCGGCCGACGGCGCGGCCTGCCCGGAAAGCTGCGCCCGCAAGCTCTACATCACTCGCAACACGCACGCCAGCCAGGGCAAGAACGTCGATCGGCTGGCACGGGTATGGTTCATCACCGACGACGCGCCGGTGCCGGACAAGGTGCTTGAAGCCTACAAGGGCACGATCATGCTGCGCGCCGATCCGGACCAGCTGGCGCGCTACCTGCTCGCGCGCGACGCCGCGGCCGGACAGCCCGGCCTGCAGGCGCCGATCTGGGTGGTCGACCCCCTGGGCAATCTGATGATGCAGTATCCCGCCGACGCCGACGGGGTGAAGGTGCGCAAGGACATCAGCAAGCTGGTCTATAACTCGCGCATCGGTTGATTTAGTCTTTAGTTGAATTCCATGGAACGCATCAAAGCGCGGTATCGCAAGCTCGTTTTCTTCACCTGGTTCCTGACGCTGGACCTGATCATGTTCGGCGCCTTCGTGCGCCTGACGGATTCGGGGCTGGGCTGCCCGGACTGGCCCGGCTGCTATGGCAAGGTGACTCCGCTGGGCGCCATGGGCGACATCCACCAGGCGTCGCAGGCGATGCCGTTCGGCCCGGTCACGCTGTCCAAGGCCTGGATCGAGATGATCCACCGCTATGTCGGCACCATCCTGGGCATGCTGATCATCGCCATCGTCTACATGGCCTGGCGCTATCGCCGCGAACTGGGCCGGTCACCAGCGCTGGCCGTGACCACGCTGGTGGCGGTCTGCGTGCAAGGCGCGTTCGGCGCCTGGACGGTGACGCACAAGCTCATGCCCGCCGTCGTGACGGCGCACCTGGTGTTCGGCCTGTCTGTGCTGGCGCTGATGACCTGGCTGTCGGCGCGCGAGCGCCCGCACCTGGCCGTGGCGGCCGCGGCCGCGCGCTTCAAGCCCTGGGTGGTGGCGGGCTTTCTGCTGCTGCTGATCCAGGTGACCCTGGGCGGCTGGGTCAGCACCAACTATGCCGCGCTGGCCTGCATGGATTTCCCCATGTGCCACGGCAAATGGGTGCCGGATATGGATTTCCATGGCGGTTACTCCATCATCCGCGGCCTGGGCGAACTGCCGTCCGGCGAAATGATTTCGCAGCCGGCGCTGACGGCCATCCATTGGGTGCACCGCAATTTCGCCTTCGTCGTATTCGTCTACCTGGGCATCCTGGCCTGGCGCCTGCGGGCCGAGCCCGGGCTGCGCGGGCCGGCCACCTTGATGCTGGCGCTGTTGGGCGCCCAGCTGCTGACCGGCCTGACCACCATCTTCTTCCAGTGGCCGCTTCTGATCGCCGTGCTGCATAACGGCGGGGCGGCGGGATTGACCCTGGCCGCGGTGGTGTTGATGGTGCGATTGGCCACGGCGGGGCAGCCGCCAGCCGGGGGCTGCGGCCCCAATTCGGTGCGCGTTTAAAATAGGGTCCATGATGACCAGTCTTGCCGCTCCCCAAACCGGATTGTTCCGCCAATACTTCGTACTCACCAAGCCGCGCGTCACGCAGCTGGCGGTGTTTTGCGCGGTGATTGGCATGTTTCTCGCCGTCCCGGGCGTGCCGGACATGCGCCGGGTGCTGTTCGGCACCATCGGCATCTGGCTGCTGGCCGCGGCCGCGTTCGCCATCAATTGCCTGATCGAGCAGGAAGTCGACGCTCGCATGCTGCGCACGGCGCGGCGCGCCACGGCGCGCGGCACCATTTCGGCTTTCCAGGTGCTGAGCCTGTCGGGCCTGTTGGGCGGCGCGGGTATGTTCGTGCTGTACACCCTGGTCAATCCACTGACCATGTGGCTGACGTTCGCGACGTTCGTCGGCTATGCGGTGATCTACACCATCATCCTCAAGCCGCGCACCCCTCAGAACATCGTCATCGGTGGCCTGTCGGGCGCCATGCCGCCGGCCCTGGGCTGGGCAGCGGTGGCCGATTCGGTGCCGGCCGAAGCCTGGGTGCTGGTGCTGATCATCTTCATCTGGACGCCGCCGCACTTCTGGGCGCTGGCGCTGTACCGCAACCACGATTACGCCAAGGCCGGCCTGCCGATGCTGCCCGTCACGCACGGCCAGCAATTCACCCGTCTGCATATCCTGCTCTACAGCATTGCGCTGCTTGCCACCACGCTGCTGCCCTATGCGATCCGCATGAGCGGCGTGCTGTACCTGGTGTCGGCATTGGTGCTGGGCGGCATGTTCGTGTCGTACGCCTGGCGGCTGTATCGCGCCTACAGCGACGAGCTGGCGCGCAGCATGTTCCGTTTTTCCATTCTCTACCTGGCGCTGCTGTTCGGCGCCCTGCTGGTGGACCACTGGGTCGCCCTGCTGCGCTGACCCCCTGGAGGTTGTCGATGTCCGTATTTTCCGCCAGCCGGCGCCTGGCCTTGCGCCTGGCCACGGTCGCCGCTTTCACCGCCGCCCTGGCCGCCTGCGGCGACAATGCGCCCACGTTCAAGGGCAGCGACATCAGCGGCACGCAGCTGGGCCGCGGGCTTGAACTGTCGGACTACAACGGCAAGACGCGCCAGTTGCAGGACTTTGCCGGCAAGGTGGTGGTGGTGTTCTTCGGCTTCACGCAGTGCCCGGACGTCTGCCCGACGTCGCTGGCCGAGCTGACCGAAGTGATGAAGAAACTGGGGCCTGACGCCGAGCGCGTCCAGGTGCTGCTGATCACCGTGGATCCCGAGCGCGACACGCCGGAAGTGCTCAAGCAATACGTAACGGCATTCGACCCGCGATTTCTGGGTTTGACCGGCACGCCCGACCAGGTGAAGAAGGCCGCGGCGGCATTCAAGGCGTATTACGCCAAGGCGCCCACCAAGGACGGCAACTACACGATGGACCACACCGCGGCGTTCTACCTGCTCGATGGCAAGGGCGAATCGCGGGTGCTGGCCAACAACAACATCGGGGTCGACGCCCTGGTGCACGATATCCAGGCCTTGCTCAAGGGCTGACCGGCACAGGTTGGCAAGGGGGCGGGCAAACCGCCCGCCTGGGGCCCGATGGGCCCGGCAGGCTAGTCGCTGCCGCCTGCGGCCACCCAGCCGGCCAGCGCGGCGCGAGCCTTGTCGCTGAGTTCGGCGGCAGCGATGTCGCGGCGGTGCGAAATGATCATCAGCGCATAGGGGGCGGCCAGCGCGGCGGCCTCGGGGCAGAGGCGCGATTCGTCGCCGACGGACGGCGAGACGTTGCGCCAATAGTTGATGGCCGCTTCGATCTGGGGCAAGGTAATGGAATCCATGCGCCTATTGTCCACGAATGGACGGGGCTGTCCAAGGCCGGAAATGCGGCAAAGAAGCGTCACCATCGCAACATGCCGATACCGCGTCCGGGTGCTATACCACTGCCGGTTAGCAACGATGGAGCATCGTCATGAATTCGAACCCGAGCCAATCTTCCCGCCGCGCCCTGCATCCGCTGGTCGGGGCCGCCGCCATCGCCGTCATCGTCATGTGCTCGGTAGGCGTTGCCGCCGTGTTGGGCTGGCTGCCGACGCCATCGGCCACGCCGCACCCCGAGGACCCTGCCGTGGCCCAGGCCGGTCCCGAAGGCGCGAATCTGGCGCCGCCCCAGCCCGGCGCGCCGGCGCAGACGCCCCGCCAACCCACCGCCCAGGCGCAGCCTCAGGGCCGCCCTGCCACGCCCGCTGCGCAGCCGCCGGCGCAGGCCTGCCGCACCTGCGGCGTGGTCGAGACCATTCGCCAGGTGCAGGTGCCGGTCAAGGACAATAGCGACCATCTGGTCGGCACCATCGCCGGTGGCGCGGTGGGCGGCGTGGTCGGCAACCAGTTCGGCGGCGGCAACGGCAAGACCGCGCTGACCGTGCTGGGCGCGGTGGGCGGCGCTTTGGCAGGCCGTGAAGTTGAGCGTAATATCAGACAGCAACAAACGGTGACGCACTACGAGCTCACGGTACGCATGAACGACGGCAGCGCACGCCAATTCCGCAGCGCCCAGCCTTTCGCCTTTGCGTCCGGCGACCACGTGCGAGTGGAGAATAATCAGCTGCTGCCGGGGTAAGCATCCCGGCCGGCAGCCCTTTGCGATCTATGGGGAGACCAGGAATGAGCGACCAACACAGCAATCCGTTCGTCCTACCCGGCATGGGCCAGCATTCCGACCTGTCGGGCAACCCGCTGCTGGCCAGCATGGAAATGATGCGCCAGGCGTGGGCCGGCCTGACCGGCCCGGGCGGGCTGGCGAGCAGCCTGCCGATGGCGCCGCCCATGAACCTGGAAGACCTGGACCGCCGTATCGCCGAGCTGCGGTCGGTGGAAAACTGGCTGCGCATGAACCTGTCGATGCTGTCCAGCACGATCCAGGGCATGGAAGTGCAGCGGTCCACCATCAGCACCTTGCGCGCCTTTGTCGATTCCGCGGCCAACATGGATCTGGGCACGCTGCGCGAAAGCGGCGCGGCCTCGCCGCTGGAAGTGGTGCTGGGCCTGAAGCCCGCGCCGGCAGCGGCCAGGAACGTCCCAGCCAAGGCGGCCGAAGCCAGGCCTGATGATGCCAAGGCCGCCGATGCTAAGACGGATTCGGCGGCGGGCGCTGACGCCCAGCCCGGCATGACCGAACAGATGGGTGCGGCAGCGCAATCGGCCTCCAAGGCGTGGTGGGATCTGCTGCAGCAGCAGTTCAACCAGATTGCCGCCGCCACGGCCGCATCGATGCCCGGCGCCGCGCCGGACGCAGGCAATGCACCCAAGGGCAAGGCCGGCGGCTCGCAGGCGGCCGCCGCGCCGACGGCCAAGGCAGCCGCCAAGCCCGCCGCGAAGTCACCCGCCAAGAAGGCCGCGCGCAAGCCGGCCGCGTCCAAGGCGGCAACCAGGAACATGGGGCCTGCCGACGGCAAGCCCTGATTTTTCAATCCCGACTCGGGGCGGCGTGGTGCCGCCGCCCCGATCGATTCCAACACGTCAGAACTTATGCTTAATGTAGTGATTCTCGCCGCCGGACTGGGCAAGCGCATGCAGTCCGACCTTCCCAAAGTGCTCCACACCCTGGCTGGCAAACCGATGCTGGCCCACGTGCTGGACAGCGCCCGCCAACTGGAACCCGCCCGCGTCATCGTGGTGGTCGGCCATGGCGCCGACCGGGTCAAGCAGGCCTTCGGCGGCCAGGACGACCTGCAATTCGCGTTGCAGCAGCCGCAGCAGGGCACGGGCCATGCGGTGCAGCAGGCGGTGCCGCTGCTGCTCGAAGGCGACGGCAAGGACGACGTGACGCTGGTGCTGTATGGCGACGTGCCGCTGGTGCAGCCCGACACGCTGCGCCGCCTGTTGGACGCGCGCGGCGACGGCGCCGCGGTGCTGACCGAAGTGCTGGCCGATTCCACCGGCTATGGCCGCATCGTGCGCGACGCGGGCGGCAATGTCTGCCGCATCGTCGAGCACAAGGATGCCTCGGACGCCGAACGCGCCATCAAGGAAGTCAACACCGGCATCCTGGCCGCGCCGACCGCCAGGCTGAAAGACTGGCTTTCGCGCATCGACAACAACAATGCCCAGGGCGAGTACTACCTGACCGACGTGGTGGGCCTGGCCGTGGTGGACAGCGTGCCGGTGGGCGCGGCCCAGCCGGGCGCGTCCTGGGAGACGCTGGGCGTGAACAGCCGTGTGCAGCAGGCCGAGCTGGAACGCCGCTGGCAGGGCGAGCAGGCCCGCCGCCAGCTGGAAGCGGGCGTGACGCTGGCCGACCCGGCACGTTTCGACGTGCGCGGCTCGCTGACCTGCGGCCGCGATGTGTTCATTGACGTGGGCTGCGTGTTCGAAGGCAAGGTCACGCTGGCCGATGGCGTACGCGTGGGTCCGCACTGCGTGCTGCGTGACGTGAGCGTGGGCGCGGGGACGCAGATCGAGGCCTACAGCCATCTGCAAGAGGCCCAGGTGGGCGGTGATGCCCGCGTGGGCCCGTATGCCCGCCTGCGCCCCGGCGCCGAACTGGGCGACCGCAGCCATGTCGGCAACTTCGTCGAGATCAAGAAAAGCGTGCTGGGGGCGGACAGCAAGGCCAATCACCTGGCGTACATCGGCGATGCCACCATCGGCGCGCGCGTCAACGTGGGCGCGGGCACCATCACCTGCAACTACGACGGCGTGAACAAGCACCGCACCGTCATCGAAGACGACGCCTTCATCGGCTCGGACACGCAACTGGTGGCCCCGGTGCGCGTGGGCCGCGGCGCGACCCTGGGCGCCGGCACCACCCTGACCCGCGATGCGCCGGCCGACAAGCTGACCGTTTCGCGCGCCAAGCAGGTCACCATCGACGGTTGGCAACGGCCGGTCAAGAAGTCGTGACGCCGCAGGCGTCCGAGGCGTCGGGCGGCGGCGCCAAGCCCGCCGCGCCCGACGGCCTGCCGGTGCCCCGCCGCTACTGGGCGGCGGCCACCGTGATGACCGGCATCAGCCTGTCGGTCCTGGACACCACCATCGCCAATGTGGCCCTGCCCACCATCGCGGCCGACCTGAACGCGTCGCCCGCGCAGGCCGTGTGGGTGGTCAACGCCTACAACCTGGCGGTGGTGATGATGCTGCTGCCCTTGTCGGCGCTGGCCGAGCGCATCGGTTTTCGCCGCATGTTCACGTTCGGGCTGGTGCTGTTCACCCTGGCGTCGCTGGGCTGCGCACTGGCCGGTTCGCTGTTGCAGCTGACGCTGGCGCGGGTGTTCCAGGGCGTGGGGGCGGCCACGCTGATGTGTCTGTTCGGCGGGCTGGTGCGCAATATCTATCCCCTGAAAATGCTGGGCCGGGGCATCAGCATCAATGCCACCACGGTGGCGGTGATGTCGGTGCTGGGGCCCACCATCGGCTCGGCCATCCTGTCGGTGGCGCCATGGCCCTGGATTTTCGCGGTCAACCTGCCGATCTGCGTGCTGGCCATGTTCGGCCTGCGCCATCTGCCCGAGGTGCCGCGCAACGACGTGCGGCTGGACTGGGTCAGCGCCCTGCTCTGCATGGCGACGCTGGGCGTGTTCATTTCGGGCATCGACATGATGGGGCAGGACTTGCTGCGGGGCATCGGCCTGGTGGCGATCTCAGCGGTGGCCGGCATGGTGCTGGTGCGCCGGGCCAGCCGCCAGCCCGCGCCGCTGGTGCCGGTGGACCTGCTGCGAATCCGGCAATTGGCCTTCGCCGTCGGGGCGTCGGCCTGCACCTTTGCCGCGCAGATGGCGTCCTACGTGTCGTTGCCGTTCTATTTCCAGCAGGTGCTGGGCCGGCCTTACCTTGAGGTGGGCCTGCTGATGGGGGCCTGGCCGGTGGGCACGGCCCTGATCGCTCCGGTGGCCGGACGCCTGTCCGACCGCTATTCCGCCGCCACGCTGAGCGGCGTGGGGGCGACCGGCATGGTCATCGGCATGTTGTGGCTGGCGGTCCTGCCGGCATCCGTGGGCAACGTGCCGATCATTGCCGGCATGTTCGTGGCGGGCGTGGGCTTCGGCTTTTTCCAGACCCCGAACAACCGCGCCATGCTGTCGGCGGCGCCGCGCGCGCGCAGTGGCGCGGCGGGCGGCCTGCAGGCCACCACCCGGGTGTTCGGCCAGAGTTTCGGCACTGCGCTGGTGGCGATCGCCTTCAGCGTCAGCGCCGCGCACGGCCCCGGGCTGGCCCTGGTGCTGGGCACGATCTGCGCCGCCCTGGCGGTGGTCGTGAACACGGTCCGCTTCAACAAGCTGCGGGTCATCTAGGGCGCGCAAGACCCGGCGGCCCGGCGGCTTCTATAATGGCCGCCGGCGCCGGGTCTGTACTGCTCGGCGCAACGATTACCTATTTTTAAGGCGTTCAGGCATGAAGATCACGGTCGTGGGTACCGGTTACGTGGGGTTGGTGTCGGGAGCGTGCCTGGCCGACATGGGCAACGATGTCATGTGCCTGGACGTGGATGCGGCCAAGATCGCCCTGCTGCGCCAAGGCGGCATCCCCATCTATGAGCCGGGCCTGGAAGATCTGGTCCGGCGCAACGTGCAGGCCGGCCGCCTGCATTTCACCGACGACGTGGCCCAGAGCGTGGCCTTCGGCGATGTGCAGTTCATCGCCGTGGGCACCCCCCCGGGCGAGGACGGCTCGGCCGACCTGAAATACGTGCTGGCCGCCGCCCGCAATATTGCGCGCCACATGACCAGCCGCAAGCTGGTCGTGGACAAGTCCACGGTGCCGGTCGGCACCGCCGACAAGGTCCGCGCAGTGATCGAGCAGGAACTGGCCGCCCGCGGCGTGCAGGTGCCGTTCAGCGTGGCGTCCAACCCTGAATTCCTGAAGGAAGGTGCGGCGATCAACGACTTCATGAGCCCGGACCGGGTCATTGTCGGCGCCGACGACGACTACACCGTCGGCATCATGCGCCGCATCTATGAACCGTTCCAGCGTACGCACGATCGCCTGATGGTGATGGACGTGCGTTCCGCCGAACTGACCAAGTACGCCGCCAACGCGATGCTGGCCACCCGGATTTCGTTCATGAACGAGATGGCCAACCTGGCCGAGGCGCTGGGCGCCGACATCGAACAGGTGCGTCGCGGCATTGGCGCGGACCCCCGCATCGGCTACCACTTCCTGTACCCCGGCGCGGGCTACGGCGGCTCGTGCTTCCCCAAGGATGTGCAGGCGCTGGTCAACACCGCCGCCGAGAACAGCCTGCCGATGCGCGTCATCGAAGCGGCCGAGGCCGCCAACCATGCGCAGAAGTTCCGTTTGTCGGAAAAGCTGGTGCAGCACTACGGCGAAGACCTGCGCGGCCGCAAGTTCGCCTTGTGGGGCCTGTCGTTCAAGCCCAATACCGATGACATGCGCGAAGCGCCCAGCCTGACCGTCATCGCCGAACTGACGCGCCGCGGCGCCACCGTGCGCGCCTATGACCCGGTGGCCATGCACGAGGCCGCCCGCGTGCTGGTGGGTCAGCCTGGCGTGAGCTTCGCCACCGACATGTACGACGCGCTGGACGGCGCCGACGCGCTGCTGATCGCCACGGAATGGAAGGTGTTCCGCGCGCCCGACTTCGACCGCGTCAAGGCCTTGCTCAAGACGCCGTTGATTCTGGACGGCCGCAACCTCTACACGCCGGCCGACGTGCGCGCCCTGGGCTTCGAGTATTCGGGCATCGGCCGCGCATGAAGATCCTGCAGCTCAACTTCGAGAAGGGTTGGCGCGGCGGCGAACGCCAGACGCTGTATTGCATGCGCGCGTTCCGCAATGCCGGCCACCAGGTCGAAGTGCTGTGCCGCGAAGGCGGTCCGCTGGCCGAGCGCGTGCGCCAGGAAGGTTTCGTGGCGCATACCTGCCGCAACGTGCCGGCCCAGCTGCGCTTTCTGGCATCGCAGGGCAACGGTTACGACATCATCCACGCCCAGACCGCCAACACCATCACCTGGGCGGTGCTGACCAAGTGGCTGCACCGCCGTCCGGTGGTGTTTTCACGCCGCACTTCGTTCGTGGTCAAGCCGGGCGAGGAATGGAAGACCGGCTTCAAGTGGCGCCACACCGACCTGTTCGTGGCCATCAGCGACATGGCCGCCAGCGAGCCGCGCCGCCTGGGGCTGGACCCGGTCATCATCCGCAGCGCGGTCGAGCCGCATGTGATCAACCAGGAAAATGTTGCCGCGCTGGTGCGCGAATTCGACCTGGAAGGCAAGAAGGTCATGGCCACGTCGGCCGCGCTGATCCGCGACAAGGACCCGGTGACGCTGGTGCGCGCCGTGGGCGAGCTGGCCAAGACGCGCCGCGATTTCGTCTTCCTGCATTTCGGCGCGGGCGGCGACCGTGAACAGCAGGCGCGCGACGAAGCGCGGCTGCTGGGCATCGAAGACGTCTATCGCTTCGCGGGCTTTCGCAAGGGCGTCGAGGACTTCTACAGCATCCTGGACGTGTTCGTCATGAGCTCCGAGGAAGAAGCCCTGGGCAGCAGCGTGCTGGACGCCTTCCTGCAGCGCGTGCCGGTGGTGTCCACCGATGCCGGCGGCCTGAAGGAAAGCCTGGCCGACGGCCGCGGCGTGCTGTGCGCGGTGGCGGATTTTCACGCCATGGCCCAAGGCATGGCTCGCTGCCTGGACGACGCGGCCTTCCGCCAGGAAATCACCGACCGCGCGTACGACTACGTGCGCAACGAGCACGACGTGCAGAAGATGGGCAATCGGTATCTGGCGCAGTTCGAGCGGTTGCTCGCGGCGCGCTGAAACACGCGCTGCCTAGCGCGCCCGCAGATCGATCCGCGTTTCAAACTTGGCCCGGTGCACCGAGAAGAACGTGCGCACGTTGCGCACATTGGCGTGCGCGGTGAAGGCGCGGTGCGCCAGCGCGTGATAGGCGGGCATGTCCTTGACCTGGGCGATCACCACGAAATCCGGGCCGGGCGACACCCGATAGCATTGCAGCACGGCCGGTTCGGCCAGCAGGGTCTGCTCGAAGGCGTCCAGGCTTTCGGCCGCCTGCACGTCCAGCGTGATCTCGACGATGGCGGTCAGCGTGCTGCCCAGCTTGTCGGCGGCCAGGATGGCCACCTGGCGTTCGATGACCCCCTCTTCTACCAGTCGCCGGACCCGCCGCAGGCACGTCGGGGGCGATGCATGCACCCGCAAGGCCAGGTCCTGGTTGGTCAGCGAATTGTCTTCTTGCAGCTGTTCCAGGATGCGCAGGTCCAGATCATCCAGCTCGGGCAGGGCATTGGGCGAGGTTGGCATGGTGTTTTGAATAATTAATTCATTGAAAACAAATTAATGAAATATTATTTAATCACAAATAGGTAAGTAAATAAACTGTCAAATATGAGCAGATAAAGAAATCAAATTTCTTTGGGGTGCGCGCACAATGCGTTCCGTACTCGAACTTTCAGGAGTCTCTCCCATGTGTGGCATTGTTGGCGCCGTCGCTCAGCGCGACATCACCCCGATCCTCGTTGAAGGCCTCAAGCGGCTGGAATACCGGGGTTACGACTCCTGCGGCGTCGCCGTGTACGCCGACGGCCATCTGCGCCGCACGCGCAGCACGCAGCGCGTGGCCGAACTGGCCGACCAGGTGGCCCAGGACCACGTCCAGGGCTTCACGGGCATCGCCCACACCCGTTGGGCCACGCACGGCGTGCCGGCCACGCACAACGCCCACCCGCACTTCTCGCGCCTGGGCAACGACGAACCGCGCATCGCGCTGGTGCACAACGGCATCATCGAAAACCACGACGAACTGCGCGCCGAGCTGCAGGCCGTGGGCTACGTCTTCGAAAGCCAGACCGATACCGAAGTGATCGCGCATCTGGTCAACCACCTGTACACCGGCGACCTGTTCGAGGCCGTGCAGAATGCCGTGCGCCGCCTGCATGGCGCCTACGCCATCGCCGTGTTCTGCCGCGACGAGCCGCACCGCGTGGTCGGCGCGCGCCAAGGTTCGCCGCTGGTGGTGGGCGTGGGCCAGAACGAGAACTTCCTGGCGTCCGACGCGCTGGCGCTGGCCGGCACGACCGACCAGATCATCTACCTGGAAGATGGCGACGTGGTCGATCTGCAGCTGTCGCGCGTCTGGATCGTGGACGCCAACGGCAAGAACGTCGACCGTGAAGTGCACACCGTGCACGTGCACACTGGTGCGGCCGAACTGGGCCCGTACCGCCACTACATGCAGAAGGAAATCTTCGAGCAGCCGCGCGCCGTGGGCGATACGCTGCAGGACATCGAAGCCATCACGCCGGAACTGTTCGGCGACGACGCCTACAAGATCTTCAAGGACATCGATTCCCTGCTGATCCTGGCCTGCGGCACCAGCTACTACGCCGGCCTGACCGCCAAGTACTGGATCGAGTCCATCGCCAAGATTCCGGTGGCCGTGGAAATCGCCAGCGAATACCGCTACCGCGACAGCGTGCCCAACCCGCGTTCGCTGGTGGTCACGATCTCGCAGTCGGGCGAAACCGCCGACACGCTGGCCGCGCTGAAGCACGCCCGTTCGCTGGGCATGGAAAACACGCTGACCATCTGCAACGTGTCCACCAGCGCCATGGTGCGCGAGTGCAAGCTGTCGTACATCACCCGTGCCGGCGTTGAAATCGGCGTGGCCTCGACCAAGGCCTTCACCACGCAGCTGACCGCGCTGTTCCTGTTGACCCTGGCGCTGGCGCAAGTGCGCGGCCGCCTGAGCGACGAGCAGGAAGCCGAGCACCTGAAGGCGTTGCGCCACCTGCCCGTGGCCATTGGCTCGGTGCTGGCGCTTGAGCCGCAGATCATGGCCTGGGCCGACCGCTTCGCTTCCAAGGAAAACGCGCTGTTCCTGGGCCGCGGCATGCACTACCCGATCGCGCTGGAAGGCGCGCTCAAGCTCAAGGAAATCAGCTACATCCACGCCGAGGCCTATCCGGCCGGCGAACTCAAGCACGGCCCCCTGGCCCTGGTGACCGAGCACATGCCCGTCGTCACCATCGCGCCCAAGGACGAGCTGCTGGAAAAGCTGAAGTCCAACATGCAGGAAGTGCGCGCGCGCGGCGGCGAGCTGTATGTGTTTGCCGACGCCGACAGCAAGATCCAGAGCGGCGAAGGCATGCACGTGATCCGCATGCCCGAGCACTACGGCAAGCTGTCGCCGATTCTGCACACGGTGCCGCTGCAATTGCTGTCGTACCACACGGCCTGCGCACGGGGCACGGATGTGGACAAGCCGCGGAACCTGGCCAAGAGCGTGACGGTGGAGTAAGTGCCCCAGCGCGATTGAAGATTTTGAAGATGACCCGTCCTGCCATAGGTTGACACCTACCGGACGGTATCCGTAGCGCTGCTACGGACTGAACGCCCGATGAACCT